>CALBWF010000089.1:0-35015 GCA_937969265.1 uncultured Porphyromonadaceae bacterium | reverse complement strand
AGTTTACGATAATCAGTTGACGCTCTTTTGATTATTTTCGTCGAACTCACGTTAAGATATTGATAAGTTGTTTAAAAGTCGAAGGTGTGGCGGAGGATGTCGAGCGACTGCGGGGTGGAGAAGCCCGGCAGGTGGAGGGAGTAATAGCTGAGGGCCGTGTCGAGGGCGCGGTTGCGCTGGGCGCGGTTCATGGGGAAGCGGAACGCCGTGCGGGGCGTCATGCGTCGGAATGTAAACGCAGCAGAGGCCTCTTCGGTTGAGATGAAACGGCCGTGGGCGGGTGGAGCGGGACGGAAAATGCCGTCCACCAGGTCGAAAACGCTTCCGGGAATGTAAGTCGACCAGTCAGGCTCGATACCCATATGGCGGGTGAGGCCTATAAGTAGCGCCAGGGGCAGGTTGGCCGCTCCGCGGGGCGACAGGGCGGGGGAGGAGATTCTTCGGGCTATCCCGGCGATATAGGCGAACAGCGCCTCGTCGGGCATCGGTTCCCGCAGCAGGATGCTGAGGAGGTCGGCGGCGAAAAGGGCGAGGGAGGCCCTGACGACGTTCCCCTCGGGAGGGAGTGCCACGGGGCGCAGGTCGCGGAAGCCGCAGACCTCCCTCCCGGGGGACAGGGAGACGACGCACTCGAAATGGGCCATCGGCATCAGGAGCGCCCTCTGCCGCCTGGCGGAGGCCGACGCCCCGGCGGGCACGAGCAGGGCGAGCCTTCCCGCCTGCCGGCTGTAGGCCGAAAGAATCGAATGGCGGTCGTTGTAGCGCACCATCCGCAGGGCGATTGCTTCGATGTTCTGGTACATGGCTGTCTCTGACTCATATATCCGGGGGTAGGGACGCGGCGTGCCGCGTCATATCTTGCGAATTATCTGCCTGCTTCCCCGAGCCTGACGCGGCACGCCGCGTCCCTACACATATTCGGTTCCGAAAATCTTATGATTTGGCAAAACTACTAAAAAAATCCGAGAAACAGAAGCCGCTTTGCGGATAGTTGGGAGTTTGGCTTAAAGTTGCTACCTTCGCGGGAGGAATCCGAAGGTATGCTGAAAAGATGTTTTTCGATATTTAAGCTGGCGTTGCCGGTGATGGTGGCGCAGGTGGGCTTTATCCTCGTGTCGTTCGCCGACAATATCATGGTCGGGCGCTACACGACCGAGTCGCTTGCGGCCTCGTCGTTCGTGGTCAACCTGTTCAACGTGGTTATTCTCTGCGCCATGGGCTTCTCCTACGGCCTGACGCCCCTTATCGGCGCCCTGTTCGGCCAGAAGCGCTCGGGGGCGATCGGGCTGACGCTCCGCGCGGGGTTGATAGCCAACGTCGTGGTCGGGGTGATACTCTCGGCGGTGATGCTGGCGCTCTATTTCTTCATCGACAGGATGGGGCAGCCCGGGGAGCTTCTGCCGCTGATCAAGCCGTTCTTCCTGATTTACCTCGTCGGCCTTGTGCCGATGACGGTTTTCAACGCCTTCACTCAGTGGAGCTATGCGATCAAGAACACTTCGATGCCGATGTGGATTCTGCTGGGGTGCAACGCCTTGAACATCGCCGGGAATTACGCCCTCATCTACGGCCACTGGGGCTTCCCCGAACTCGGCCTTACGGGAGCGGGGCTGTCGACGCTGGCGGCCCGCGTGCTGGCTCCCCTGGCGATTGTCGCCGTGTTTTTCTGCCGTCGCGCCTACGGGGAATACCGGGAGGCGTTTCTGCGCGGAGGGGCTATCCCCGAGGGTATGATGGGGAGGGTCGTCAGGACTTCCTGGCCGGTGGCGTTGCAGATGACGTTCGAGACGGGGGCCTTCTCGCTCTGCGCGGTCTTTGCCGGATGGCTCGGCACGATTCCGCTCGCCGCCTTCCAGATTGTGCTCGTCGTAGGTACTCTCGGCTTCTGCATCTATTATAGTGTCGGGACCGCCATAGCCGTCCTGACGGCCAACGAGGCCGGGCGGGGACTCGGCCCGGAGTGCCGCCGCCCCGCTATCGACGGGTACTTCGTGATGCTGTTCTTCATGTGCCTGTCGAGCCTCGCGTTCGTGCTGTTCGCCAGGCCGCTGATGGGGCTGTTCACGGAGGACGAGCGGGTGTTGTCGCTGGCCGTCTCGCTGCTGTTCCCGCTTGTGCTCTACCAGCTCGGCGACGCCACGCAGATTACGTTCGCCAACGCCCTGCGCGGTACGGCCCGCGTGATGCCGATGCTGTGGATAGCCTTCGTCAGCTACGTCCTCGTCGGGCTTCCGAGCACCTGGCTCCTGGCGTTTCCCGCCGGTCTGGGGGTCTACGGCATCGAGCTGTCGTTCTCCGTCTCCCTGTTCCTCGCCGGGGGGCTCTTCCTCGCGACCTTCCTGCGCGTCACCCGCGCCCCGCGTAGCGCGGGGGTGAAAGGTGAAAGGTTAAGGCGGTACTCATATTAAGCGTTATCTTCACCCGGGCGAAGCCCGGTTTTCACCCTTCACCTTTCACCTACCGCTGACCCGCTCGTGCGGGTCAGCGGTAGGTGCGGAGGCGGGGGCGGACGGCGTCCTCGGCGTATTCGATTCGGTAATCGTGCTCGTTACCTTCGACGGCGGCGACATCGATGCGGGGCGACAGGGCGCTGTTACAGGTCTGCATATATGCGTTGGCTCCCCTGAGGAGCATCTGTTCTTTGCGGGGCGTAAGCGCCTCGAACGGGTTTGCCGACGGCTCCCGGCGCGTCTTGACTTCGACAAACACAATCTCCGCGCCCTTCGAGGCGATAATGTCAATCTCTATCTTCCCGAGCCTCCAGTTGCGCTCGACAATGGCGTAGCCCCGCTCCGCGAGATAGTCGGCTACGACCGCTTCGCCCCATTTTCCCAAATCATTGTGTTCAGCCATATATTCCGGGGTTTGTCCAGCCGCGAATATAAGCATAAACCCTCTCTGGAAGGGATGCGTTTAACGTATTTTAACGTTAGCGCAAACAGCGGGTGTCAGTTTTTATATAACTTTGCATATTTGGGATTTATTCCAAAAGTTTCTGTTTATTCAGTTTCAGAAATTAATATTGTCTCACATTTCTGCTTATGAATAATTATACGCGTATTCTTGCCCTGGCGGGAGCGGCCCTTATATGGGGTTCGGCGCTTGCCGGGAATCAGATTCAGTTATGCGACGCCGGAATCCCGTCCGAGGGGGTCGAGGTGTCGCGGATTCCGTCGGCCTCCCGTGTCGCCGCCGGGATGAAGGGTGTCAAGCCCGCATCGGTCGTCAACCGTTCTGTGGGAGTCGCCTCCCCGGCGCGGGCCGGGGTAAAGGCTTCCGCGGCGGCTCCGGCGAATGTCGGTTACGTTGACGGGGGCGACAAAGTGACGCTAAGCTGGAACGCCGTGACGGGCGCCACCTCCTACAAGGTTTACGAGGCGGGGGCTACTTCCAGCGACATAAAGACGCTCGGGACGACCTCCGGCACCTCCTTTGAAATCGAGCGACAGACCGACACCGGCGACGGCGCCATCACCCTCTTCGGCGTGACAGCCGTGGTCGGCGGCGAGGAGAGCCAGATCGCGGCCTCCCCGGTGCTGACAACCGGCGCCATCGCCCCGCTCCCCTGGAAGGAGAGCTTCCGCAACGGGCAGACCGACAAGTTCTTCTGGACCGAGCGCTCCTCCGACCAGCAGTGGGGGCTCCTGACCGACGCTTCGGGCCTCTCGTCGAGCGACGGCGACAACGGTATCTTCGCCTTCATGGCGTTTGAGACGGGGGACTACATCAATCTCCACACCGGCAAAATCGCCCTGACGGGGAACCCCTTCCTGGTGTTTAACCGCTATTACCGCCCGACGCAGAACGTCGAGCTGACGGTCAAGGCTTCCTTCCCCGACGGAACAACGAAGCAGGTGTTCAAGAGCGTCAACAACGGCACCGCCGCTGCCTACTGGAAGTCGGAAGTCGTTGACCTCTCGGCCTACAAGGATTACCGCTACTGCACCCTCTCGTTTGAATACGTGTCGCTTGACAACTTCCCCTCGGGGGGAGCGCTGGTGGCCCTGGACGCTATCCAGGTAATCGACAACAAGAAGGTCGATGTCGCCGCCGAGCTGCTTCTTCCCGCCAAGGCGCTGAAGGGGCATACCGTTTCGGGCGAGCTGCTGCTGACCAACAACTCCCTTACCGCGACTCCGGCGCTCAGCGTCAATGTCTCGGTTAACGGAACCGCTGTCATCAGCGGGACGCTCGAGGGGACGCTCCCGGCTCTCGGCCGCGGGCTGCTGCCTTTGGAAATCCCGACAAGCTCGCTGTCGACCGCTGCGGAGCTGGCGGTGACCGCCGAAGTGACTGTCGCCGGTGACGAGGTCGCCGACAACAACCGCGACGCTGTCGCCGTGGCGCTCGAACAGACCTGGCGCAACCCCGTCGGCTCCCTCCGGGCCTTCCGCACCCCCGAAAACGGAATCTCCCTTGAATGGACCGCTCCGGCGCTCAACAGCAAGGTGGTAGAGGACGGCTTCGAGGATTACACCCCCTGGGCAACCGAGTTCGGTGAATGGACGACGGTCGACAACGACAAGGCGTTCCACGGCGGGGTGTTCCCCGTCAGCGACTATCCCGGCCAGCAGGAGCAGTTCGCCTTCAAAATCATGACCCCGGAGGAAATCGGCGAGGAGAACAACGCCCGTAGCGGCCGCTCCTACCTCGGCGCTCCCTTCGGCGTGCTCGACGACCCCGACGAGGGGGCTACCTACGCCGCCTCCGACGCCTGGCTGATTTCCCCCGAGCTTTCCGGGGAGGCCCATACCGGTAGCTTCTACGCCGCCAGCACCCCGGCCTGGAACTCCTGGTGGGAGCGGTTCGACCAGACCGACGAGACTTTCTACATAATGTATTCCACGACGGGCAACGCCCCCGCGGACTTCAAGGACTACTGCTACGCCGGGTCGATTTCCAACAAGAAGGTTGTCGACGACGAGCATTACGTCAAGATAGAGTTCGCTATTCCCCAGGGGGCCCGCTACTTCGCCATCCACCACACCACTCCCGCGGGTGACGGCTGCATGCTCCGCCTCGATGACTTCTCCTATACCGCCGGAGGCACCCCGGTGGCCTACAACGTTTATGCCGACGGCGAGATGATCGGCAAGGCGGACGGCATGAGCCACCTCGACGCGGAGCCGCAGGCCGCCAGGTACGCCGTCACGGCTGTCTACCGCGACGGCTCCGAGTCGCTCCCCGTCGAGTTCCTCGCCTCCGAGGCCTCGCTTGACCTGAGCGCCTCCGACAGCGCGGCCGCCCCGTTTGACATCTACAACCTGCAGGGTGTCGCCGTGCGCCGCGGCGTCGTTTCGGCCGATGAGGCCGGTCTCGCCCCCGGCATCTATGTAGCCAAAGGAAAGAAAATAGTAATCAGATGAAACTCAGATATATGAATATCAGATATATTCTCGCGGCCCTCGGCGCCGCGGCAGCGGTTTCGGCCTCGGCGGCTCCCGTAAGCCCGGAAAAGGCGCTGGAAATCGTCAACGGACCCGCATCGCAGAAAGTGCTCCGCTCGCTCGGCGGCTCCCCCTCGTTCAAGATCGCTGCCAAGCGGCTGACCCCCGCGGGGGACGCAACGGCGTGCTACCTCATGACCCGCGGCGGGATGCCCGGCTATGTCGTAGTGGCCGGCGACGACGCTCTCGGCGCCGACATACTCGGTTTCACCGACAACGGCGCTCCCGCCGACATGCCCGACAACATGCGGGCGTGGCTCAACCAGGCCGGACGGGCGATCGACTACCTGAACGCCCATCCCCGTGTCCGGGTTAAAAAGGCCGAGGTCGCTTCCCGCGCCTCGTCTGTCGGGCCCCTGCTCGGCGACATACACTGGGGGCAGCAGCCCTACTACAACCGCAAGGCCCCCTCGACCTCGTACCCTATCGGGTGCGTCGCGACGGCGGTAGGCCAGGTGATGTACTCCCACCGCTGGCCCGAACACGGGACCGGCTCCAACAGCTACGTCTCTACGACCCACAAGCTCAACATCTCGCAGGATTTCTCCCAGTCGACCTACCAGTGGGACAAGATGGCCAACACCCTCGACAACACCTCCTCCGCGGAGACCGTCGACGCCGTAGCCTCGATGCTCTACGACTTCGCGGTTTCGGTCGACATGGATTTCCAGACCGGGGGTTCCGGCGCCTACTCCGAGAAAATCGCCGGGGCGCTCGCCAACCATTTCAGCTACTCCAAGCAAATCCATATCGTCAAGCGCGACACCTATACCGGCGAGCAGTGGCTGGAGATGCTCCACGGCGAGCTTGACAACGGGTTCTCCGTAGTCTACGGGGGCGCCACCTCCGGCATGGGGATGGGCCACTCGTTCGTCTGCGACGGCTACAACGAGGAGGGGCTGTACCATATCAACTGGGGCTGGAACGGCTCCGGCAACGGCTATTTCGCCCTCAACGCCCTGGCCTACGACTATGTCGACATGACTACCGGCCAGAGCATGAAGGACGGCTTCAACTACCATCAGGACATGATCGTCGGGATGCGCCCCGACCGCGACGGCTCTACACAGTGGCGCGACTACGAGTTCTTCACCGAGGGGCTCATGGCGGTTGACGCCGCCGGGCAGCCTGTCGATTTCGCGACGGTCACCATCCCCTGCGGCTCCGAGCTCCCCGTCTACCTCTATGAGGCTTACAACATCTCCAACCGGATGACCCCCGCCAGGGAGTACGGTCTGCGGCTGACGGACGCCAACGGCTCGCAAATCGCCGTCTTCGGCCAGACGAACGCCGGGGAGCTCCGTTTCGGCCCCGTGCTTGACGACCCTGTGACGATAAAGATTCCGCAGCAGCTTCCCGACGGGGAATATACCGTCAAGCCCTACTTCCTGATTGACGGGGAGACCGCTCCGCGCGACTTCACTACCTCCGTCGGGGCCGTGTCCCGCCTGAACGTGTCCGTAGCGGGAGGGAACGCAACTATCTCTCCCGCGGGGATGTACAACCTGCGTGTCGACGAGCTGACCTGGACCCCCGACCATCTCGACAGCGAGGTAAGCTCTACCTTCCGCCTGACGGTCACCAACGAGGGTGAGCTGTACGACGGATGCCTCTACTTCCAGCTCAAGGTCAAGGGGGACAACGTTGCCCACCACTGGTACAACTCCCCCCATGTCGACGTTACGATTCCCGCCGGAGAGACCCGCACGGTGGAGTTCTCGCAGGTGCTCGACTGCTACCGCAGCGACGCTTACGTTATTACCTTCTACAACCGCGACGAGAAGCCGTTCTACACCCGGGAGGGGCTTTCGATTGACGGACGCGAGCCGGAGCCGGAGCTGTCGCTCACCAAGAAAATCAAGTTCATACCGAAGGACTACCAGGTGCCCTGGAACTGCATGATCCTCGAAGCCGAACTCATCAACGAGGGTGGTCTCTACGAGGGGAAGATGTTCTGGGTGATGGTCGACCCCTACACGATGATGACCAACGACCAGTACGAGGGGCGCGACCACGATGTCGTGATTCCCGGCAACGGGACGGTCAAGACCGTGCACGTCATGGGCACCTTCGACTATCCTAACTCCTGGAGCATGTCGAACGAGTTCCTGGCCGTGTTCAACCACGTCGGCACGAACTGCCAGCAGGCTGGCTCTATCGGCCCGCAGCAGTATAACCTCTTGGAAACCACCTACGGCTCGAAGAACGAGGCTGTGGTCTGGGACCCCGCCTGGGACACGCAGAACACCGACCGCGGCCAGCGGTCGGGTATCGGGTGCCTCCCCGCGGCCGCTCCGAAGGCTGATATAGCGATTTCGTGCGCCGACGGCATCGTTACCGCCCAGCTCCCCGCCGGGGCCTCGCTGAAAGCGCTGACGGTGTTCGACGCGAAGGGTTGCCCCGTGGCCTTCGGACCCGAGGGAGCCGAAGGGGAAGTCCGCGTCGACATTTCGCCGCTTCCCGCCGGAGCCTATTTCGTGGCCGTGACCACCACCGCCGGTTCCGCCGCCGCCCCCGTAATCCGATAATTGTCATATCAATCATAATCAATCTCTTATGAAAATGAGAATCACAAAGCTCCTCGGGGCGGCGGCCATGTTCCTGGCATCCGCCCTCCCCGCCGGGGCCGAGGTCGTGGAAAACTACTTCTACGATTTCACAAAGCCAATCGACAGCTCTGACCCCGCGTTCGCCGTGGCTTCGGGCTGGGGGCACGTCGTTGACTCGTATGAGTACAGCGGCACTACGTACTATCAGACCTACTCCGTCAACGCTTATTCGGGAAAGACCAAGGGCGCTCTCAATATCGGTAACGAGGAGGTCGGGAGCACCTGGTCGAAAAAGAAGGTCAACGACATAATCGTACCCCGAAAGTGTCGGGCGCTGTCTCCCTCTGGATTAAATCGACGGCGTATTCCGGGGGCGGTTCCGCCCGCTTCTACGCGATGAAGAAACTCGCGGACGGCTCCTACGAGCAGGGTGACGAGCTGACCGGGCAGGCTGTTTACCGCCTGACGACCGGCTGGCAGGAAGTGACCTTCGACCCCGTCGCCGAGGATGCCGAGTACCCCTATATCGGTATCCACGCCTCTACCGCTTACCTTTGCGACTTC
This sequence comes from uncultured Porphyromonadaceae bacterium, assembly GCA_937969265.1. Lineage (GTDB taxonomy): Bacteria > Bacteroidota > Bacteroidia > Bacteroidales > Muribaculaceae > UBA7173. The sequence continues at coordinate 26,455 of CALBWF010000089.1, read as the reverse complement.
TCGGCGGAAAAGGCTGAAATCGAGAAGCAGCACAAGCTGAGCATAACGTCGGTTTCCACCAACGCCCTGGCCTCCGGGCTGATTTGCGACGAAAACAACATGGCCAACGTCAAGCTGACGGTCTCTCTCGCCAACGTCGGCGACTACTCCTATGAGGAGGATGCCGAGAACCTGACGCTCTCCGTGTTCTTCGGCTCAGGCGAGGAGCCGCTGAAGACTTTCCCAATCGGGGCGCTGGCGGAAGGCGCCTCGAAAAATGTGGAGTGCCAGCTCGACCCGATGCCCTTCAGCGAAATCGGGGCGACGGCCCGCTTCACCGTGAAGGAGAACATCTCCGGCTCGGCCAAGGAGACCGCCGACATAACGATTCGCGAATACAAGCCGGTCGTGACATTCCGCGAATCCTCGTATTCCGATGTCGCCGCCGACTATGTCCTTGACCTCGGCAAGGTCAACGCCGCCGTCAGCAAGGATATGTACCTCTCGGCGCAGAAGGGCACCGCTCCGGCCACGATTACCGCGATTACCTGTCCCGCGGGATTCTCCGTTTCGGTAGAGGCTCCCCTGACGCTCGCCACCACAGGGCGCACCGACATCAAGATTTCCTTCAACCCCGAAGGGCTGGAACCCGGAACCCACGAGGGGGAAATCGTGCTGACGGTTGAAAACGGCGACCCCGCCAGCCTTCCCGTGAAGGTCGAACTCATCGACCCGGCGCTGATCTACATCCCCTTCTCCGACAACAACGTCATCCCCGAGGAACTGATTAACGCCAATTCCAGTAACCTCTGGAAGCTCGATTATAGCGGTTACGGTACTTCGCGCAACAACTATATCAAGCCCACCTCCTCATATTCCGACGCGGTCCTCGTGCTTCCGAAGCTGACTTTCTCCGACGACAAGAAGCTGACAGTCGACGCCCGCTACGACAGCCGCACCTCCTCCTGCGCCCTGAAATTCGCCTACTCCGATGACCGCACGAACTGGACGGAGCTGCCCGACATGACCCTCACGCCCTACACCGACAATCCCCTGACTTCCGATTTCCAGACATTCGAGGTTGCGGGAGTGCCCGCGGGGGACTACTACCTGCGTATCTCGGGCCGCGAGGTCTACGTCGACAATATCTACGGGTTGCCCTACGCTGCCGTGGCCCACGACCTCGAGCTTGTTGATGTAGCGCTGCCCGCCGCGGGGATGGTCAACAACGTCTATACCGCCTCGCTTACCATAAAGAACTACAAGCGCGACGCCGAGGTTGCCGACAGCTACCGGGTAGTGCTGGTTGCCGACGGCAAGGAATATGTCGCTGAGGAGGCTCCCGAAGTCCCCGGCTCCCAGGGCACCGCTACCGTTTCGGTAGGGTTTACCCCGCATGCCGCCGGAGAGGTCGCGGCCCGTATGGAGGTGCGCTTCGACGATGAGGCTGTCTTCTCTACCCCCGAAGTTAACGTGGCCGTAGACGAGGAGCGCGTCAGCTCGTCCCACATCATAACACCGGAGAAGAACGGTTATTCGGGTGTCGGGTACGTACTCCCGATTGCGAGCAACGCCAGGGTGGCCTCGGAGCAGATTTATCCCGCGAACTACATAAACCTTCCCGCCGGAACGAAGCTCAATGGCATCTCGTTCATGGGATGCAGCCCCAACGCAGAATATACCACCCACCTGGAGGTATGGGTAGCCCTCTCTGACCGCGACAAGCAGAACGACGACAAGACCCCCGTTCTTTCGACCGACGAGATGACAAAGGTCTTCGACGATGACTATTTCTTCCCCAAGACCTCGTTTAACGATGACTGGCTGTTGAATATCGCTTTTGCCGAGCCGTTCGTTTATGACGGACAGAGCAGCCTGATCGTGTTCATGCGCGCGATTAACGCCGACGGCGAAAAGGCAAACAATATCCAGTTCGCCAACTACAATTCGGGCGACAGCGACAAATGGGCGCGTTACCGCCGCTGGTTCTTGAACGAGGATGGTTCTTTGGGCGCTACCGATAACTGGAATCTCGGTTACGCGGCGCTGAACCTCGTTGTAGAGACGGGCGTCGTTTCCGGCCATGTGATGGAGGGCGAGCTGCCCGTCGGGGGCGCCGCCGTGACGCTCCGCAGCGACAATGTGGAATACTACGGCACCGCTGACGCAGAGGGCGCTTACTCAATCGACGTGCTGCAGACCGGCCGCGACTATACCGCGACGACAGCCGAAGCCGAGGCGTTTGCCGGAGCCGAAACGGCGGTTTCCTTCGCCGAAGGGATGGCGCGGAGCCTCGACATAGCGATGCTCCCGCTCAAGGCCGACCTCTACCAGGGCGTCTACGAGGCCGTCACGCTCCCCGACGTCAACGCCGCTCCAGTCGGGACATACTACCGCTTCGAGGCGGTTGAGGGGAACACGCTGGTGTTCATCAAGGTGCCGACCCTTTCGGAACTGCAGCCGAACGTTCCTTACATCCTGCTCCCCGAGGCTGACTGCGCCGCCGACCTCTCGGCTCTGACCTTCGACCATGTCGCCGGGACGGTTACCGTCGGCGGGACAGACTTCAAGGGCACTTACGCTTCCCGCGTCCTCCGCGACGGCGAGCTTCTCCCCGCCGGGCTGATAAAGACCGCCGGAGCGGCCTCCCGCACAGACGAACCCCGCAAGGTAGCCCGTGCCGCCGGAGCCTACATAACGACCGACATCCTCAACCCCGTGATTTCGCTCCGCGAGACAGTCTCCGCTATCGAGAATGTCGAGGCGGAAGCAGCCGCTGCGGCTACCGGCGCCGTCTACACCATCGACGGCCGCCTCGTGCGCGCCGACGGCTCTGTCGACGGCCTCCCCGCCGGCATCTACCTCGTCAACGGCCGCAAGGTCGCCGTCCGCTGACCCCGCCCCCAGGGCCTACCCCGCCTCCCCGCAGGGTCAACCCCGCATTACAGCAGGGTCGCCGACCCCGCCTCACAGCAACCCCGCCATCGCCGCACCCCCGGCGGCTGGCGGGGTTTGTTCATCCTCTGCCCACCTTGCCCACGCTGCCCACCCCGTGGGCAAGGTGGGCAGCGTGGGCAGCGTGGACATCACCTTTGTAGGGACGCGGCGTGCCGCGTTTACCTTGCCTATGACCAACTAACCAATTGATTTTCCTGAGCCTGACGCGGCACGCCGCGTCCCTACACATAGCCGCTACCGCTTACCCTACACGTCCTATACGGCTCTGCCCACTCTGCCCACCCCGTGGGCAACGTGGGCAACGTGGGCAAAGTGGACACGGTGGGCAAGGGGTGCGGAAGTTGCATTAACGCATACGGCTCCCCCCTCCGGCGCGCTAACTTCGCGATGTGGTCCGACACCCCGCGGCAACGCGGGCAGGGGGCGCGTATTTAAAATTTAACCTTTAAACTTTTAAACCTTTTTATCTATGGAATACATAGTATCGAAAAGCGGGCGGATTCTGACACACACGCCCAGCCTCAAGGCGGTACGGGAGGAAATAGACCTCATGGAGAAAATCCGCCAGGAGTATCTCGACGACCTCGAGAGGGCGAGCATATGCGACGGCCTGTTCGTGTGCCGCCCCGCGGGGGAGTGGATCGAGCGGGAGAAGCAGCGGCCCGACCCGGTGGAGCTGTGGAAGACGCTGTGGCACGAGCACGAGGTCTCCTGCCTCTTCGCCGACTCCAACATGGGGAAGTCGATTTACGCCGTGCAGATCGCCGAGCATGTCGCCCGGAAGGGGATGAAGGTGCTCTACTTCGACTTCGAGCTTGCCGCCAAGCAGTTCCAGTTGCGCTACTCCGACCCCGCCACGGGGAGCGCCTACCGCTTCAGCCCCAACCTGCTGCGGGTCGAGTTCGGCGACACGAAGATGCCCCCGACGGTCGCCGGGATGGTTGAGCGCATAGAGATGGCGGCCCGGGAGACCGACAGCCGTATCCTCATCATCGACAACCTGACGTGGATTTGCAACAACTCCGAGCAGGGTGACGCCGCCGGGGAGCTGATGCAGGCGCTCGTTACGCTCAAGCGCTCCATGGGGCTGTCGATTCTCTGCCTGGCGCACACCCCCAAGCGGGCCGCGACCTCGCCGCTGACGCAGAACTCGCTGGCCGGGTCGAAGCGCATAGCCAACTTCATGGACTCCATGTTCGCCATAGGGAGGGACATGACCTGCCAGCCGCAGGGGCGCTACGTCAAGCAGATAAAGGTGCGCTCCGCCGAGTGCCTCTACGGCGACGAGCACGTGATCCGCTACCGCCTGGAGCGTGAGGGGGAGATGCTCAAATTCGTGGAGAACGGCTTCGGGCGGGAGGCGGACCTGCTCCTGGCCGGGGACGACGAGCGCTCCGACCGCGACCGCCGCATCGCCGAGATGGCCCGGCTGGGGATGACGCAGCGCCAGATCGCCGAGGAGGTAGGGGTATCGAAATCATTAGTGGCTAAAATAATGCTGAAGAACGGCCCGGGCCTCTCGCCAGATGCCGCCTGACCATCCTGCCCACGCTGCCCACCCCGTGGGCAGCGTGGGCAGCGTGGACAGCGTGGGCAGCGTGGCAGCGTGGGCAGCGTGGACAGCAACAGGACGACAATCGCTTAGGAACGGCCTGGTAATCCGACATAGCGAGCGGCGGAGCCGCGGGGTGATTGTAGCCCCGGGTCGAGCGACCGCAGGGAGCGAAGGCCTGGGGTATAGGCGCACGTATGGCCGGGCATCGGAGATGTCCGTTAATCGAATGTAAACGACCAACAATCAGTATTATACGACCTCTCCGAGGCCGTTTCCCTAATCCCGTACCAAACCCCAGGCCTTCGCTCCCTGCGGTCGCTCGACCCGGGGCTACAATCACACCGCGGCTCCGCCGCTCCCCCTATACAAACTTACGTTGTCCACCCTGTCCACTCTGCCCACCGTGGTGGGCAAGGTGGGCAGCGACTTTGTAGGGACGCGGCGTGCCGCGTTTACCTTGCCTCAGACCAACTAACCAATTGATTTTCCCGAGCCTGACGCGGCACGCCGCGTCCCTACACACATCCGCGGCTCCGCCGCTTACCCATATACAAACTTACGTTGTCCACTCTGTCCACCCTGTCCACCCTGCCCACTCCGTGGACAGGGTGGACACCCGTGGGCACCCGTGGGCAGCGGGTCAGAAGACTTTGTCGACCTCGGTGGTGGTTTCGGTGTGGGAGCCGGTCTTTTGGCGGCTTACCTCCTCCCACAGGTCGTCCTTGTAGGATTCGACGTGGCCGCAGTTGGCGCACTTGAAGTAGATGATCTTGTGGGTCACGAGGAATGTCACCATGTAGTCGTCGTAGGAGCTGGTCTCGTGCTTGAGCTTCACCTGTTTCTGTACGGTGCGGTAGCTCTTCGAGCCGTCGCTCCATAGTGTCGTGATTCCCTGGCTGAAAGAGTCGTAGGAGGTGCCGGAATCGACGCTCCCCTTAAATTCGGAGTACGGCTTGGTGACGAACTCGGTGCCGGTCACCTCCTCGTGGTCGAACTTGACGGTCTCGAGGTGGCCGCACTTGGTGCAACGCACGGATATGTCGCTCATCGACAGGCGGGTAAAGTACCATACGGCGGGTATCACCAAGAGGGTGAAAATCCAGTGCATCCCCCACGCCATCAGCGCTATCATCCACCAGTAGGCTGACACCGCGGCGACCGCCACGAACAGCACCCGCAGCGCGCCGTTGCCGAACACCCGGAACACGATAGGAACGCCCAGCAGCGCTCCCATCAGCAGTACGAGCAGGGTCGGCGGGAGCAGGTACCACGCCAGCAGCGCTATGATTTCGACCACCAACAGGACGTACATATACCAGGGCACCGGTTTGCCGGAATCGCTCGGGATGCCGTATATGCTGCTGCGGGTCAGCAGTTTGGTGACGGGCGTGGAGATTAATGTTGCCGCCCTGGGGAGGTTGCGCAGCAGCCATCCGTTGTTGGCCTTGCTCTTTATAAGCAAGAACTCGAAGCCGTCGGCGCCACCTTCGGGGGTGAAGGTAACGGTTGGTCTGTAAGGGCGCCCGTCGCTGCCGTAGGCGTAGACGCGGAACCCTGCTTTCCTGCCCCCGTCGCTGTTTACGAGGATGTCATAAGCGGCCCCGTACATCTTTTCCAGCTCGGCGAGGCTCTTGCCCCGGCTTTTCTCGAAAGCGGCCTGGGTGGTGACGGAGGTCGAGGCGTTGTTTTGGAGGTTGTAGTCTTCCCATCCCTCCAGGAGGGGTATGATGTCCTCGCCGTCAACCTCCACGTCCTCGCCGGAAGCTGTGCGCCCGGTGTAGCCGTAGACGCTCCGTCCGAGGTATTTCGGAGTGAGGCTGACGAGGGTGTCCCCCTTGTTCTTCCCCTTTATCACGAGCTGGCGGACGGGCAGTTGCGACGCGTCGAGTTCCCCGCGGTCTCCACGGGCGGTTTCTACCAGCACGTCCTGTCGGCGCGACAGGCGGGTAATGCCGATTACGCGTACGCTGTCCCCTTTCGCGAGGCTGACGAAGGTCGTGTCGCCGTTTAACACGACCGGGAGCTTTTGCCGCGAGGCGAGGGCTACCATCGGGCCGTCGGTCTTCGCCCGGTTGTCGGTTGTCGCTACGTCGGCGGCGAGCAGCCCGAGGATTACCGCGAACAGCAGGGCGCATAGAAATGTGTTGTTGTCTCTCATATGGTATTGGTTTATAAGTGCTTATTCAGGTAGAAAGGACTATCGCCCGGACGTTGCCGAAGCGCCCCTGGCGGAGGTCTTCGGGCGCGATCAGGAAGTCGAGTACCCCGCAGTCCATAAAGTTGAGGCTGAAGTCCATGCCGTCGAACGAGTCAACCTGCAACAGAATCTCCCATTGCTCGAAAGGTGGGTCCCAGGTTTCCCATTCGCGGTGGGTCGGGGGGGCGAAGAGGGCGTGGTCGTCGCCTAACGGCGCTCTCTTCCGGGAGAATCCGACCGCCAGCTCTACCGGGGCGACAGGCTCTCCGCCGTCGTCGACTACTTCCACCTCGCGGGTGTTTCCGGCAGAGGGGAAGTACATTACCCTGACGTCCTCCGGCTCGCTGATATGGCTCATGACGCAGTCGGTGGCCGCCATATGGCCGAGGTAGTGGTCTATCTTGGCGAAGAACGACAGCAGCCCGCCCTTCGGCAGCGGATTCTCCGGCGCGAAGACCGCCAGTTCCGCGAGATTAATCTGGCAGACAAAGAAGTAAGGACACTCGTCGCCGTCGTCGTCAACGTAGGTCGGGTAGGGGACCCCATCCGGCAGGTCGGGATTCCCCCAGAAGCGGGAAGCCCCGGCGGCGAGCTTCCCGAATGGCTTTGACAGCGCGAGGTAGACAGGTCGTTGAGCCATAGTCAGTCGAATATTACGCCGGGGTTCATAAGGTGGGGGTTCTTCCATTCGATGCCGTACTTCTCGCGGAGCAGCAGGGCCATTTCCGACCAGTAGCCGAAGCAGAAACCCATATGCCGCGGGGTGTCGGCGAAGCGGCGTTTAAGCTCATCCTCGACGTCGTAGCAGACCTCCTCCCAGCGGAGTGTGTATTCTACCGGGTCCCTTCTGAGATGCCCCTCTTGCGGGTGGTCGATAATCCGCTCGAACTCCTCGCCGGGAATATGCCAGGCGATGAATATCCGCAGGTCCGCGTCGAGGATGTCGGGGCGGGTAGCCGTGTCGAGCAGCCCCCGCAGATTGAGAAACTCCCGTATATGGCGCCTGACGAGCTCCTCGTCGTAGATTTCTCCGGCGGAGGCCGCGGCGTAAGCCGCATGGAGGAACGCTCCGAGCAGGCGGTAGCGCTCGTGGTGGTAGGCCGACTGCCGAACTACGTCAAGCACCCGGGGAACGGCCTGTTGGATTACCTGGATTGAGACCTCGCAATTGCCCAAAAGCCGTATGAGGCCGTCTGCGACCCCTTTCACCGGGCGGAAGTCCAGAAGCCTTTCATAGGTCTCGGCCAGCAGCGTGTATAGCTGGAACATATCGACATCATAAAGGTGGCCGGTATCGGCGTTGCCGACCATCTCAATCAATGCCTGAAAGATTGCCGCGTCGCAGCGTTCCTCCTCGGTCTCGTCGGCGCATCGCAGGTTTGACCGCATGACGAACGCCTCCTCGATTCGTTGCTCTACGGATTTCGACGTGTCGGCGGTTATCGCCCCGATTCTCGTGCGTAGTTCGTTGATATTCATTGGCGGTTAATCTTCTTCCTGGCAGTTTTCCGGCTCCCATATGGTGTCCCTGATATCCATCGCTTCGACCACTCCATGCTCTGCCGCGTCGGCCAGTATGTCGTAGTACCGCTCCATATCCTCCATAAAGCATGCCGGGTCGTTATTCTTGGCGGCGGTCTCCATCCAGTCCCATCCGATATGGTTGTCGGGGCGCAGACAACCGCTGGCTATGCCCTCTTCGAGGATAGCCCGGAAGCGGTCCGAGTCAGTGATTTCGCAGGTCGACCAGTCGTCGGACGACGCGAGCAAGGCCTTGGCGACATACATCCCCGTCGACCCCCGCGCTATATCGAGGTCGATAAGGCGCAGCGCCTGTTGTTTGCGTGCCGCAAGCGTCTCGGTATCCTGCGTGGAGGTGCCGATGTCGATAATCAGGTTTACCAGCTCTTTGTGGGATACGTCTTTCATGGCAGCGGGTAGCGGGTTAAAGTTGACACTTGTCCGCAAAAATAAGCATAAAAACGTAAACCGCTACTCGCAAAGCGTAAAAACCCCGGCCAATTAACGTTTTGGGAGTATTATTGCCCACTCTGCCCACACGGGTGGGCAGAGTGGACAGAGTGGGCAGAGTGGACAGGGTGGGCACCAACTTTGTAGGGACGCGGCGTGCCGCGTTTGCGTTGGCCCCGACCACCTAACCAACAGATTTTCCCGAGTCGGCTAACGAACCGATTGATTTCCCTGAGCCTGACGCGGCACGCCGCGTCCCTACACATCGCCGCCTGTCAATTATCAGGGCTTGGGGAAGTAGAGGGGGTTGGAGGCGGCCGAGAAGCGGGCGGCGTCCGCAGGGGAGAGGCGGCGGGCGGTGAGGAGGGTGCCGCGGTGGTAGTCGGGGTCGTCGGGGCGCAGCGAGTTGACCTTCACCCGCCCGGAGGCGTGGATGAACCGGCCGTCGCCCATATATATTCCGACATGGTTGACTTTGCGGGTGCGGGCGTTGCCGAAGAAAAGGAGGTCGCCGGGCTGTAGCAGGGCGATTTCCTCTTCCGAGGGGTGGCCTCCCGCGGGGGCGATTACCTGTCGCCCCTCCTTAGCCTGCTGCGAGGCGTCGCGCGGAAGGATGACGCCCATGTCGTAGGCGCAGATTTTGGTAAGCCCGGAGCAGTCCATCGACTTGCCGGAGGTGCCTCCCCAAAGATAGGGGGTACCCATATACTGCGAAGCAGTCAGCGGCATACGTGCGGCGTCGTAGCGGCGGTTGGCCCAGTCGCTGAGCGGGGTCGCGGCATACGAGTTGACGTAGCCCTGCCGCCCGTCGGGGAGGGTCACGGCGATGAACCTGGCGCCGGGGGCGGGGCTGCCGGCGAGAATAGCGCCGTTGGCGAGGTCGCTGACGCGGGGAAGGAGGGCGCCACTGGCCACGGTGTCGGAGCAGACGTACTGCGGCTCCGGGGAGCTGACGTAGAGCCGCGGGGTGTTCTGCCAGTCGGCGAATCCGGCGGCGTCGAGGAGGCTGAGCGAGTTGCCGATCACCCATCCCTGGTACCCTTCGGGGGTCTCGACGCGCCACCAGTCGCCCCTCCCCTCCTCGAGGACGCGCAGGGGGGTACCCATTACGACTTGCGACACCAGTTCCGCCCCGTGGCGCGGCTCGGCCCGCATGCAGGCTACCGACACTGTCGGGAGCGCGTAGGAAAAATCAGCGCCCCGGGCACTGAAAAGTGCCGCCAGGGCGCTGAGAATCAGTAATGTCTTTCGCATTATTCGTTTATGGCCGCTTATTTGGCGGTGATTGAGGTGATTACCTTCTTTATGTCGTCGGCGAGCGCTTCGGCCTCCTCCATGGTGTGGGCCTCGGAGTAGATGCGGATGATAGGCTCGGTGTTCGACTTGCGCAGGTGGACCCACGACCGGGGGAAGTCGATTTTCACGCCGTCGATGTCGGTAATCTTCTCGTCGGCGTAAATCTTCTTCATCTCGGCGAGAATCGCGTCGACGTCGATTTCGGGGGTAAGCTCGATTTTGTTCTTGGCGATCGCGTAGGGGGGATAGCCGGCCTTCAGCTCGCTGACTTTCTTCCCCTCCTTCGCCATAAGGGTCAGGAAGAGGGCAACCCCTACGAGCGCGTCACGGCCATAGTGGGCGGCGGGATAGATTACCCCGCCGTTACCCTCGCCGCCGATGACGGCCCCGGTGCGCTTCATCTCGGCGACGACGTTGACCTCTCCGACGGCGGCGGCGTTGTAGGCGCAGCCGCGGGCCTCGGTAACGTCGCGGAGGGCGCGGGAGCTGCTGAGGTTCGACACGGTGGCTCCGGGGGTGTGGCGCAGAACGTAGTCGGCGACAGCGACGAGGGTGTATTCCTCGACGAACATCTCCCCGTTTTCCATCACGATCGCGAGGCGGTCAACGTCGGGGTCGACTACGAATCCGACATCGGCGCGCCCTTCCTTCATGAGCGACGCGATCTGGGTGAGGTTTTCGGGAATCGGTTCGGGGGTATGGGCGAAATGGCCGGTAGGCTCGCAGTTAAGCTCTATGATGTTCTTGACCCCGAGAGCCTTGAGGAGCTGCGGGATAACCACTCCGCCGACGGAGTTTACGGCGTCGACGGCCACGGTGAAGTCCGCCTTGGCGATCGCTTCGCGGTCGACGAGGTCGAGGGCGAGCACCTGCTCGATATGGCGGCGGTTCCAGGTGTTGTTGCAGAGGATGGTTCCGAGAGCGTCGATGTGGGCGAAGGTGAAATCGTCGGCCTCGGCGATGCGGAGCACTTCCTTACCCTGCGCGTCGTTGAGGAACTCGCCGTCCTGGTTGAGGAGCTTGAGGGCGTTCCACTGCTTGGGGTTGTGGGAGGCGGTTATAATGATGCCGCCGCAGGCGTTCTCGCCGACCACGGCTACCTCGGTTGTCGGGGTCGAGGCCGGGCCGATGTTCACGACGTCGAAGCCCATGGCCGAGAGGGTGGCCGTCACGAGGCTGTCGACCATCGGGCCGGAAATACGGGCGTCGCGGCCCACGACGATAGTGTTCGTGCCCTTGGTTTCTGTCTTGCGGATAAAGGAGGCATAGGCGGCGGTGAACTTCACCACGTCAACCGGGCTGAGGCCCTCGCCGGGTCTGCCTCCGATTGTCCCGCGGATGCCGGAAATCGACTTTATAAGTGCCATAGATAAGGATAGAATAGATGTGTATGATGAATGATAGAGTGTTCAGCCGGAATCAGTTGCTCATCGCCCGGAAGTAGCGCACGTTGTACATGAACGGGATTACCTGGGCGATTTCGGAGGTCAGGCCGTACTGCGACTTGACTACCAGGTTCACCTCGCAGCCGAGGCCGAGCGACGGGAACTGCAACGGCATCTGCAACGCCGAGCCCCACTGCGAGGAGGTCGACAGCGAGTAGTTGTTGAAGCGGAACGAGGCGGAGCCTACCGCCAGGTCGTCGGAGTTGCCCCAGCCCCCCGCGTCCTCGAGGGAACCCGTCTGCGCGAAGGCGTGGAGGTTGTAGCGGGTGAAGTAGAAATAGACGAGCTGGTCGTCCTGGACCCGCTCGGTGTTGTCTCCGGTCGAGAGCACCTGCATGTAGACCGATGCCTCCTCGTCGAGCTGGTAGTACGGGGCGTCGGGCCCGACCTCGAACACGGAGTCGGCGGGCACGGAGGTGATCACGTGCTGTTTGGCGAGAAATATGTTTACCGATTTGGTCTCGTCGTTGAGAAGCTCGGAATAGCTTTTGCCGTCGTTGCAGGAGGGGAGAAGGAGGGCGGCGGCAGCGGTCGCGAGCGCGATAATTAAAGGTCTGATAGTCTTCATCCGCGGGTCTTTTACGGGTGGGTTCGGGGGGTTATTTATGGTCGGGGAGATATTTGTCGTATTCGGGCATCAGCGCCTCGCAGCGGGCGACGCACTCTTCCAGGGAGCCGTAGAACTCCCCTCCGGCGGCGTTCTCGTGGCCTCCGCCGTTGAAGTGCTCGGCGCACAGGACGTTAGCAGGGAAGGGACCCTTGCTCCGGGCGGATACCTTTATGTAGTCGGTCTCTTCGCGCAGGAAGAGCGAATACGTCACGTCGGGGCTGGTCAGCGGGCGGTTGACCAGGTCCTCGGTATCCCCCTTCTGATAATGGTAGCGGTTCAGCTCGTCGCGGGTCAGGGTGATGATCGCGGCGCGGTGTTCGGGATAGTAGGCGAGCTTCTGGTCCATAGCGTAGCCGTTGAGGCGCAGGCGGTTGACCGAATTGTTGAAATAGATGCGCCTGTAAATCACGTCCTTGTCGATTCCGCGGCTTACCAGGTCGGCCACCGCCTCGTAGAGGGCCGGGTCGTTGGAGTTGTAGGAGAAGTTGCCGGTGTCGGTCATCATCCCGGTGAAGATACATTCGGCCGCCTCCCGGTCGATAAGGTCGGCCCGGCGGAGCTGGCTGAGAACCCGGTAGACGAGCATCGAGGTCGAGGACACTTCGGGGTGGGAGATTACGAGGTCGGGGAAGTCGGAGGGGTGGAGGTGGTGGTCGATCATCACTTTCGGAGCCTTCGACGCCAGGAGCGCCTTGGCAACCAGGTCGACGCGCTTCGGCTCGTTGTAGTCAAGGCAGAATATCAGGTCGGCGTCGTTGAGGAGCTTCGCGGCCTGGGCCTCGAAGCGGGAGAACACCATTATCTCCTCGGCTCCCGTAAGGAATCCGAGGTATTTCGGGGGAGTGTCGGGGGTGAGTACCCTGACCCATTTTCCGGCGTTGCGCAGCGCCCGGCAGAGGCCGAGCGACGAGCCCATCGCGTCGCCGTCGGGCGACAGATGGCAGGTAATCACTATCTTGCGAGCCGGTTGCAACAACTGTTTCAGCCGGTCTATTTTTTCTGAGCTTATCAGTTTGTCCATTTATTCTTTGCGGATGGCGGTGCCTTTTGGCAATCAATCTGCAAAGATACGACATTGCGGGCTGATTTCCCGCAATGCCGTTGGTTTTTCGCGTTATTTAATGATTTATCTTCACTCAGGCGAAGCCTGGCTTTCACTTTTCACCTTGTTCACTTCACATTATTTTGCCGCGTCGGCAACGAGGGCGGTCCAGCCGCGGAGGCGCGTTTCGGTCAGCTCGGGATGGTTTACCTCGTCGAGCAGGAGGCCGACAGCCTCCAGGGCGTCGTCGGGCTTCGCCTTCGAGTGCTCGAACGTGTAGCCGATTGTGTCGTAAGGAGCGATGAATTTCACGCCTGTTTCCTTGAGGTGGTCGTGGATTTCCCCGACACCCGAGCAGAAAGTGTCCTCCATCGTCTCGTCGCCGCAGCCGAACAGCGCTACCTCCTTGTCCTCCAGGTCGAGAGCCTCAACGCCGTCGAGGAAGTCGTACCAGTCCTCCTCCATCGAGCCGGAGCCCCAGGTAGAAGTGCCGAAAACCAGTATGTCGTAGTCGCCGACAGCCGAGGGGCGGGTTTCTTCGACGTTGTGTATGTCATTGTCGGCGACTCCGAGGAGCGAAGCCACGCGGCGGGCGATCTTTTCTGTCGTGCCGGTTTCCGAACCGTAGAAAATCCCTATTTTTTTCATAACCGAGAATAGTTGAGTATTATCAGTAATAAAACACCGGGATGCCTCCCGGTGTTCAACCGTGGAAGCCGATAAGGGCGACACAATAAGGGCGTATCGAAATTTTCGATACGCCCTTATTATTTCGTACCCGGATGGTAGGGCGCTGTCAGAACGGTTCAGATGGTAGGAGCTTGGAGGTGAGGCCGATGGGAGCAATCTGAAGATTGTGACCGAGGCAGAACCTTCAAGCGACGACCCAGATGGGCCGTTATGGCAGTGACCTATGGGTTAGTTCTTTTTGTGGTAGCCGTAGCCATACCCGTATCCGTATCCGTAGCGGGAGCGGAGCGGGCCGAGGTGCGACTGGTCGGTGCCGTTGAGGATAATCGCCATGTTGTGGTAGCGCTGGTTGTCGTAGAACTCCTGTATGTGGGGCAGGATTTCGCGCTCGAGGACTCCGGCGCGGATGACGAAGACGGTCATGTCGGCGTGGCGGTTGATAATCTTCGCATCGGCGACCACTTCTACCGGCGGGCAGTCGAGCAGGACGTAGTCATACTCCTGGCGAAGCTCGTCGAGCATGGCTTTAAGGCGCGGCGAATAGAGGAGCTCGACCGGGTTGGGAGGAAGCGCGCCGACGGGGAAGATGTCGACGTGGGTCTCCACGAGGTCTTTTTCCTTGAAGCGCTCGGGATGCTTGGGCGGCTCTACCGGGCGGCGCACTCTGATCTGGTCGACAGTCGCGTGGCCCGAAAGGTAGGCCGACATTCCTACCTGCGGGAGGTTGACGAACGTCGAGAGGGAGGCCTTGCGCAGGTCGAGGTCGACGATGGCGACCTTCTTCCCCTTGATTGCCAGCACCGTAGCGAGGTTCATCGTTATGAAGGTCTTGCCGGAGCCGGGGTTGGCCGAGGTTATCATCAGCGTATGGGCCCCGGTGGATTCCGCGTCGGCCATAAGCTCGAGGTTCGTGCGGATTACGCGGAACGCCTCGTTGATAGTGTTGCCCGAGCCTTTGCGCACCATGATCACGCGCTGGTCCATCTCGTCGGGGCGTGCGGGGCGCAGGCGCTGGAGCCCCTTGCGGCGCTTGTAGCCCAGGGGTATCTCGCCTAAGAAGGGTACGGAGAGGTTTTCCAGGTCCTTGCGGCCGCGCACCTTCGTGTTGAAGGTCTCAACGAGCCAGATAAGGCCCATCGGTACCGCCAGCCCCATCAGGAAGGCTATCGCCAGCACGTTGCGCGAATTGGGCGACACGGGGGCGTCGGAGCCGGAGGGGGGAGTGATCACTCGGCTGTTGTAGGCCGTAAACGCCTGGTTCAGCTCGTTTTCCTCGCGCTTCTGCAGCAGGTAGAGGTAGAGGCTCTCTTTGACCTTCTGCTGGCGCTCGACGCTCAGGAGGTAGCGGGCCTGGGTCGGGTTGGCGGCCAGGCGGGAGGATGCCAGCGCCTGCGAGGCCTCGGCGGCCCGTACCGAAGCGTTGAGGGTAACGATGTAGTTGTCAATTGATTGCAGAATAGCCTGGCGCATGCCGTCGAGCTGGCTGTCGAGGTCGACAACGAGGGGGTTGTTGACCGACGAGTTCTCTACCAGGTTGTTGCGGTTGAGGAGCAGCTTGTTGTATTCCGTAATCTGGCTCTCTACCGAGAGGTTCTGCAGTCCTGCGTTGGCGGGAAGGACGTTGAACGAGTTGGCCGAGTTTGTCAGATAGTTGCGGATGTAGCGGGCCATCCCGAGGCGGTTGTTCAGGTCGAGCACCTCGTCGGACGCTTCCGACGCGCGGGTGAAGTAGAGCTGCGACGCCTGCGACAGGTCGGGGACCATATGGGTCGACTTGTAGGACGATATGTCGGAGTCGACGTTGCCCAGCTCGTTCTCAATCACTGCCAGACGCTCCTTGATGAACTCAGCCGTGGAAAGGGATATGCGGTTCTTGTCGCGCACCCAGTTCTCGTTGTAGACCTCCGTCACGGTGTTCAGAAGGTCCTCGGCGCGGTTGATGTTGACATCCTTGCAGGTTATGTCGATGATGCGGGTGTCTTCGGGAATCTCCGTTGACAGCTCGCCGGTGTACCTCCCGACCGTGCTTTTGAGCGGGGCGCGGTAGACGTTGATGGGCAGGTCCTTGACAGCCGGAACCTCTGGCTTGACATAGGCCGGGTTGGGGGAGATGACGATTTTGCCGTTGGGGGTGGCGACCGTGTCGATGCGTGTGACCCCTTTCAGGCTGATAACCTTGTCGACCGGTACCTTCTTGCCGTCGGCGTCCTCCTCGGTGAAGCCGGAAAGGTCGACTGAGCCGTCGGTCTTGACCGTTACTGTCAGCGACCCGCTCTCGTTCTCCTTAAGGTCGGGGAAGGCGACTCTGACGGGGAGCGACGGCCCGTAGAGATCCCAGTCGTGGAAACGCCCCGGAGTGGAGTAGTTGACGTCGAGCCCCAGGCGCTTCACGACCTCGTACATCACGGTCGGAGCGGTCATGGCGACCATCTCGTTGTTGAGATTGGAATAGGAGCGGAGGAATCCCATGTTGGAGAACTCGTTGCCGATGCTCCCGGCCCCGGCCCCGGAATCCTCGTCCTTGAGCAGGAGCTGCGTAGTGCGCTCGTAGACCTTGGGGGTGCTCAGCAGCTTGTAGCAGGCGAATCCCATGAAAACCACCAGGGAGATTGCGAACCAGTACCATCGAGAAAGACACATCCACAGAAGGTCCGTCATCGAGATTGACTGTTCGTTAGCCGTGTTGTTGTTATCCTCTTCTTTCACGGATGTATGTTTGTTCGTGTCGGGTGAAACGTTTTTACTTGATAATAAGCACGAGCACCGTCGTAAGGAACGACGCTACCGAAATCCAGAACGACGGGGTCAGGGGAGCGTTGCCGTTGGCGGTCGTGTTGCGCTTCTTCACATCGTTGGGAGCCACGTAGATGACATCGTTCTGCTGGAGGTAGAAAACCGGGGAGCTCATTACCTGGTCCCCCTTGGTGAGGTCCAGCTCGTAGACCTTCTGGCGCCCGTTCTCGTTGCGCATCACCTTGACGTCGGTGCGTTTGCCGCTGATGGTGAGGTCGCCGGCGTCGGCCAGCGCGTCGAGCACCGTGTAGCGGTCGCGGTCGAAGGTCACGCGGCCAGGCTTGGTTACGTCCCCCATCACGAGCACGGAGTGGTTGAGGAAGTCGACGACCACGGTCGGGTCTTTGACGAGGTTCTGCCGGATAAGCTCGTTCTTGATGTATTCGGCAACCTCCTGGCGGCGCATCCCGCCGAGGTGGACCGTCCCGAGCACGGGAAACTGGATGTCGCCGTACGCGTCAACCACGTACGAGGCTACTTCGTTGGCTCCCCCGCGGGAGTTGCTGATTGTCACTCCGGGGGTCGCGGTGCGTTGCTGCGGCATGTAGATGTTGAAAAGCGAGGCGAGCATCGGGTCTTTCGAGTTGACCAGGATGGAGAGCCTGTCGTCGGGCTGCACGGTGATGTCTACCGGGTTCGACATTTCAATCTGGCCTCCGTGGTGGGTGTCCTGGAAATAGGTCACGTCTTTCGGCGTGTGGCACGACTGGAAGGAGAGGCCGGCGACGGCCAGCGCCACCCCTCCGAGGAGTCTGACAGCGGCTTTTCTTATGCGCATAACGGGATGTGGATAGGGTCTGATGATGGTGTCCAATGCTTAAACGTTGACTGGTTGCATATATTATATATTGCGGCTAACAATAGCCGTCGGTAATATTCAGCCGTTTCTGGCGGGCGGTGATGGCTTTCGTCAGGATGTAGTTGCCGACAACCCACAGCACCAGGTCTACCCCCAGGACCACGAACGAGTTGACGTGGACCGACAGCCACAGGTCGAGCGCTATCAGGGCCGATGACGTCCCGAGAATCGTCAGCATCGCAGGGCGCTGGTGGAAGCCGATGGCCAGGAGTTTGTGGTGGATATGAACCTTGTCGGGCAGGAAGGGGCTCTTTCCGCGGATGATGCGGTGGAAGAACACGCGCACCACGTCCAGGCAGGGAATCGCCAGGGGGGCGAAAGCGATTACTATTATGTCGCAGCGGATGTTTTCCGCTCCGACTCCCTTGGTCATGGTTATGGCCAGGAAGGCGAGGATTATCCCGGTAGTCAGCGACCCGGTGTCCCCCATGAATATCTTTTTACCCATCGAGGGGTTGCCGAACACGTTGTAATAGAAGAACGGAACGAGGGTCCCGAGCCCGGCGAACGCCAGTATGGCGTAGAAGGGGCGACCCATGCTCAGGAACGCCATGCCGTAGAAAGCCATGGCGATGCCGCTGAGGCCTGACGCCAGTCCGTCGATGCCGTCAATCAGGTTGACAGCGTTCGTTATGAACACTACGAAAAGCACCGTCAGACCCCACGAGAGTACGGCCGGCAGCTCGTATATCCCCATGAAGCCCTGAAGGTCGTCGAGACGCACTCCCGCCGCCGCGATGAATAGCCCCGCGAGAATCTGGGCGACGAATTTGGCGCGGTACTTGACCCCGATCAGGTCGTCGGCGATTCCGACAAGGTACATCATGATCAGGGCGCACAGCCCGAAGCATGAAGGGAGGGTCGTCGGGCTGCACGACGCGAAATTGATGCCGTATGCCCCCTCGGCCTGGAAGAGCTTCCCCCCGGCGGTCATCACGATTGTCTCTACTCCGGCTACAAGCGCCATGGAGAAAAGAATCGCCGGCATAAAGGCTATGCCGCCAAGACGGGGCACCGCTGCCTTATGGATCTTTCGCTCGTCCGGCTCGTCAAAGAGCTTCTTGCGGAACGAGATAAGCAATATCTGTGGTATGATGATACCCGCGAGCGTCAGGCTGATCAGGAACACGCATACCGCGTCTAAAATCCAGTGCATAGCATTTTTCTGAGTGAGATTTCGCTTTTTCCTTGTAAGATGTTGCGACGCAACGGCATACACGGCGGCAATCCGCAATGTGTCATAACACTGTCATCGTCGCTGGTGTCCGAATGGAGCTAATTTGACCGCAAAGTTACGGCTTATTATCATTATATACAAATGCTTGTCCTATAAAAGCCTCTACTCAACCCTTGTCAGGAGGCCCGCAAGGCCGCTTCTCAGCGGCGCTGGTGCGTTGCCGGGGGGAGCTGATGATGCCAAAATCTCCACAACCCCGCGCTCACTTCCCTCGGAGAGTGTATCAAAATTCCGATACGACCTTTATTTGTACCCGGATTGGAGGGCGCTGTCAGAATGCCGACCCTTTGAGCGCAAGACCTGTCTTCTCCGACAGCCCGAACAGGAGGTTCATGCAGTGGACCCCGTTCCCGGCGGCTCCTTTCAGCAGATTGTCGATAACAGAGGTAATCTCCACCATCCCGTTCTCGTCGCGGCGTATGTGGAGGAGGCATTTGTTCGTGTTCGCCGCGTCGGCCAGCTCCGGCGCGCGGTCGATAAGGAACGTGAAGCTGTGGTCGTCATAAGCCTCGTTGAACACCCTGGCGAGTTCCGACAGAGGCTGCGGGCAGTCGACGACAGCGGTGACCTTTATGCCGCGGGCAGCCACGCCGTCGCGGCTAAGCGATACCCGCGCCTCCCCGGAGAACGAGGGCTGCACGCTCCTCATCGCCTTCGTGATTTCGATTCCGGCGGTCTCGGCGTCGGGCCGGTTTTCAGCCGGAGCTACCGGGTCGCGTCGGGTCGACAGCTCGGTGAGGTCCCCTTCCGATGCCGCGGCCGCCCCGTTCTCGCGAACCGTCGACGCGAGCGATGCCTTTAATTCGATATCCCCGTAGAGCATCATGTTTTTCGCCAGGGGGAAGAGCGCCAGCTCAGCCGCCATGGCTACCTCCGAGGGGAGCGACGCCCGTTTGGCTCCGCGGACCAGCGCCTTGCGGTTGTGCTCCGCCAGGCCGTAGACCATCCCGGCGCTCCCGTCGCGGAAAGCCCCGGTAAGGTCGATGACCCGCAGGTCAGGCGCGTTTCCCGCGAGTTCCATGAACTGCCGGGCCTCCCAGGGCTCTCCGCAGAGGAACACGGTGTCGAGAGCCTCGGCCTCCGAAGCCGAGGGCGTTCCGATGAAAGCCGCGTCGGTGTCCCCCTCGAGCCCGCGGTGCACGGCCGTCAGCTTCCTGCCCGCCTCCTGCGGGGATGAAACCCACATAATCGTGACGTCGGGGTGGTTGACAAGTATTCTTATAAGCTCTCCGGCTGCCAGGGTATGGCCGCCAATGATGCCGGTTTTAATCATTACGGGGCGTTAGGTTTTGATTTCGGGCAAATTTAGCAATAATTCCGACAACATCCAAACACGCCTGCGGCTTTGAAATTTTAGGAGACTATAACAGGCTGAGGGATAGCCGTATGAGGCTGGTACGGCTCCCGGAACCGGATTTGTCGATGAAAAAAGTGGCTGAAAAATTTGCGCGGCTCGCGAAAACTCCCTACCTTTGCATCGCTTTTGGGAAACAACCCCTGCCCAATCAAAAGCAACAACACCATCGGGGTGTAGCTCAGCCCGGTTAGAGTACGCGTCTGGGGGGCGTGTGGTCGCTAGTTCGAATCTAGTCACCCCGACAACGTTATGGAAGCCATCCGGCTTCCATAACTTTTTTATTATGCTGAATCTCATCAGTATGTAGGGATGCGGCACGCCGCGGAAACGTAGAATCCTATGATATTGAAATGACGAGGCCCGCGGTTCTTTTTTCGAACCGCGGGCCTCGCTTTCTGTGAGTGGTAGCCGAAGTGGGACTCGAACCCACACAGCCGTAATGGCCAAAGGATTTTAAGTCCTTCGTGTCTACCATTCCACCATTCGGCCACTCTGTTGGCGGCGCTCTGCCGCCGGTGTCTTGTCGCTTCCGATGCGGTCACGGGCCGTTAACACACCCATTCCGAGCAGCAAGCGGTGCAAAATTACTCCTTTTTTCCCGCTCCCACAAATTTTAACCGCTTTTTTCGCTACCAGACAAAGGAAACAAATGCCTGTTAGACTTTGCGGACGACGCCGATGCCTTTTTTCCCGTCGATGCCTATCAGCGGGGCGGAAGGAAGGCGCACCGCCCGCAGGGTCGGGCTCTCGTAGAAGGCTTCCTGGGCGTCCAGCCAGGCGGTATCGAGCAGGTCGGGAGCGCCCGAGGGGGTGTCTGTACGGCGCGCCACGGTGTCAACGGTGAAGTAGCCGACACCGAAGGAGGTGAGGTTTTGGAAGAAGTGGGTGCCCTGCGAGGGTTCTATGCGGTAGCCGGGGAGGGCGGTTTCGACAATCAGCCTCGCCCCGGAGATGTCGGACCAGCGCACGGGGATTCCGAGGGCGTGGTCTGACGAACCCCAGCGTCCCGGACCGATCAGTATGTAACCCTCCTCCGAGGCGAGCAGCTCGCGGTTGAGCCGCCCGACCTCCGCGGCGAGTTCGGGGTTGCGGACCGAGGAGAAGTTTTCCGGGCGCACGTAGACGACCACTCGGGCGTTGTCGGTCGTTCCGTGCCCAAGGGCGGAGTTGCTTCGCAGAATCAGCTCGTCGTCGGCCGCTTGCAGCACGGCGGGGTCAACGTCGTCCTTGCGGTCTATGATAGGTCGGATCTGGAGCCAGTAAATACGGCCTGACAGCTCTCCGTCGGGCTGTATGTTTCCCGCGAACTCTATCTCTACCGGGCGCTGCATAGCGTTCTGGCCGCGGGTAAGCATGAAATTCGCGGCGGCGGCCAGCGGGAACGCCTCGTCGCGTAGAATATTGGCGAAAGTGACTACCTTGCGGCCCGCCCCGCGGTGGGAGTCGCGTAACATCTGGTCCTGCATGTCGAACGTGGATACCAGCAGCCGGAGCGCGTCGGGGTTCCCGGCGAAGTCCTGCACGTTCTTCTTGACGAGGTTGAACGAGTCGTCGACCTCGAAGTCCCTCTCCCCCGGGTTCCTTACCTCGAGGGCATAGAGCTGGCGCTGGGTGTCGCGGAGGGCCAGGTCGAGGGTGGAGGTCTGTAGCACTTTCCGAGGGTGCAGCGGGGAGAAGCGGAGCGCCAGGCCCCCGTCAACGATGTATTTGCCCAGCCCGACTGCCACCTCGACAACCCCGTCCTCTGCCCGTTCGTCGTTGATAGGGTAGTAGTTGAGCGAGCGCCCGACCCCTGAGAATGACGGGAAATAGTAGCCGTCGACCTCGCGGCCGACCACCTCCTGCAATATGACGGCCATCTTCTCCTGGTCAATCACGTTGGCGGTGGCGGTCATGTATGCCTTGCTCTCGGCGAAGAAAACCGAGGCGTAGACCCCCTTTATGGCATCGGTCAGGACGCGCATCATCCGTTCGGGGTCGTCGAGGCGGGGCACCATATAGGTGGAGTAGACCCCGGCGAAAGGCTGGTAATGGGAGTCCTCGAGAAGCGAGGAGCTGCGCACAGCCAGCGGCTTGTCTACGACCTCCAGGAGCGCCAGGAGGTCTTCGCGGACTCTCGTCGGCAGCTTCGCGGCCAGGAACGCCCGCAGAATCTCCTCGTCGGGCCGTTCGCTGAGGGCGAGGGGGTATAGGTCGTTTTCGGCCATGAACTCGTCGAAGATGTCGGTGCAGAGCACCACCGTCCGCGGTATGGAGATGGAGACCCCGTTGAAGTTGTCACACTCGGGGTGCTTCTTTATTATGGAGTCGATGAATGCCAGGCCGCGCCCCTTCCCTCCGAGGGAGCCTTGCCCTATTCGGGCGAAGTTGGAGTAATGGTCGAAGCGGTCCTTGCGGAACTCGGCCACGACGCCGCGGTTCTTCATGCGGCGGTATTTCACTATGAGGTCGAAGAAGAGCTGCTTGACCGCCGGGGCCTCGTCGAGCGAGTTGGTGCGGTGGTCGCGGATGATGTCGGCGATGGGGAACATCGCGCGCGAGTATAGCCAGCGCGAGATGTCGTTGCGGCGGGCGTGGTATAGGAGGGTTTCGTCGGGAATCTCGAACAGGCGGCGCTGCATCTCGTTGATGGAGTGGAGGCGCATGATTTCGCGGCCGGTCGAGGGCTCGCGCATGACGAAGTCGCCGAATCCGAAGTTGGCCATTATTTCCTTCCCGAGGTCGACGGGGAGCTTTTTCGAGGTCTTGTCGAGGAAGATTCCGCTGAACTCCCCGACCTTCTCGCGGTTGGCGGCCTCGGTAGACTCTACGATAATCGGCAGGTATGGGTCGCGGCGGCGCACCTCTTTCGCGAGGCGCAGTCCGGCCTGCGGGTCCTTGGAGCCTTCGCGGGCGAAGGATACGTCGGTAATCAGTCCGAGCATGCGGTCGCCGTACTTGTCATACAGCGCCAGTGCTTCCTCGTAGTCGCGGGCAAGAATCACTTTGGGGCGGCCGCGCATGCGCAGCATCTTCTCGTGCTCGTTAAGGGCCTCGGTCGAGAACAGGAGGCTCTGTTTCAGCAGGAACTTGTATATGTGGGGGAGAATCGAGGAGTAGAAGCGCACCGAGTCCTCAACCAGGAGGATTACCTGCACCCCGACCTCCAGGACGTCGTTTTCGGCGTTCATCTTGTCCTCCAGCAGCTTGATGATCGCCAGCAGGAGGTCGACGTTGCCGAGCCAGGAGAAAACGTAGTCGATGCCCCCGAAGTCCTCGTCGGCCAGGCGCCGCGAAACCTCCTTGGAGAAGGGGGTGAGCACCACGATAGGGATATCCGGGTAGATGGCCTTTATGTCCTTCGCTCCCGTGAATGTCTGCGAGATGTCCATGCCCGGCATGGCGATTACCAGGTCGAAGTTCTTGACGCGCATCTGCTCGAGAGCCTCGCTGATATGGTTGACCCGGGTTATGCGGGGTGGCGACGACAGGTTGAGGGCGACGTACTCGTTGTAGAGCTGTTCCTCCACTCGTCCGTCCTCCTCCATCATGAACGCGTCGTAGGGGGAGGCGACCAGCAGCACGTTGAACACGCGCCGCTGCATAAGGTCCTGGAATGCTGTGTCTTTTAGATAAAGCTGGCTTAGCGACTGCTCGTTCATCGTCGGATGCTGGGTGTTGTCAGAGTTGCTTTAATGTGCTGATTGAGCGGAGCGGGTCGGAAGTTCCGAACACGTAGTTGCCGGCCACAACCGCGTCAGCCCCGGCCTCGGCGACCAAGGCCCCGGTGCGGTCGTTTATTCCGCCGTCGACCTCGATCAGGGCCCGGGAGCCGGAGCGGGAGATGAGTTCTTTGAGCTGCCGGATTTTCTCGGTCGTGTGGCCGATGAAGCTCTGCCCTCCGAAACCCGGGTTGACCGACATAAGGAGCACCATGTCGAGGTCCTGGATGATGTCTTCGAGCATCACTACCGGTGTGGAGGGGTTGAGGGTTACGGCGGCCTTCATCCCGGCATCCTTGATTGCCGTAACCGCGCGGTGGAGGTGGACACACGCCTCCTGGTGGATGTTCATTATCGCCGCCCCGCAGTCGCGGACCTGGCTGATGTAGTTCTGCGGGTTCTCGATCATCAGGTGTACGTCCATCGGTTTGCGCAGAATTGGCGCTATGGCTTTCATAACCGGGAAGCCGAACGAGATGTTGGGCACGAATACCCCGTCCATGACATCGATATGCAGCCAGTCGGCTTCCGAGGAGTTTATCATTTCGACCTCCTCACCCAGGCGGGTGAAGTCGGCCGACAGGAGAGAGGGGGCGACTATCATCGCTGGCCTCCTTTCTTTGTGCGAAGGGCGTTCCATATTATATATAAGAGGCAGAGGGCGAGCAGTACGATCCCGCCGATTGTGAAGTAGCCGTTGTATTTTTCGATTGTGGCGAACAGCGCGTCGGCCGGAACGCTCTTGCCGAGCCAGTAGCCGAGTCCCGCGAGGATGCAGTTCCATACCCCGGCTCCGAGGGCGGTGAAGATGGTAAAGGTCCCCAGGTTCATGCGGGAGAGGCCGGCAGGGATGGAAATAAGCTGGCGCACGGCCGGAATCAGGCGTCCGATGAAGGTGGATATGGCTCCGTGCTGGTCGAAATAGTTCTCGGCCTTCTCGACCTTGGCCTGGTCAATCAGGCACGCGTGGCCGAACCGGCTGTTGGCGAAGGCGTAGACGATAGGGCGACCGAGCCACAGCGACAGGAAATAGTTGACAAGCGCCCCGGCCACGGCTCCGGCTGTCGCTACCAGCACGATGAGGGTTATGTTCATGTCTCCCCGCTGCACCGCGATGTAGGCCGCCGGTGGCACGACTACCTCCGACGGAAACGGCAGGAACGAGCTTTCGATAACCATAAACCAGAATACCAGCCAGTAACCGGCGTTCTCATAAAAATATTGGAAGAGGTATTGGGCCGAAAACCAGTCGGAAACCGAGAGATTGATCAGATTCTCTATCATAAGCTGTGTCTGTTGGTGCGTATTTAATAAAAGTGATGACGCGTCGCGAAGTTACAAACTTTTTCGGGCTTTCACGTTAAACAAACATCGTTTTTGTTTGTCTATATATTATAAGTGTTTTTAACTTTTTTAATTGTTTATGAGAAAGTATATCGCTGAGTGCGTCGGAACGATGTTCCTCGTGCTCCTGGCCTGCGGAAGCGCCGTGCTTGCCGGGCCCGTGATTGGTGGTCTCGGCATCGGGCTGTGTTTCGGCCTGGTGCTCCTGTGCCTGGTTTACTGTATCGGCAATATTTCGGGTTGCCATGTCAATCCCGCCGTGTCGTTCGCGATGTTCCTCAGCGGAAAAATGCGCTTCGGTGAGATGTGCGGCTATGTAGCCGCCCAGCTCGTCGGCGCCGCGATCGGCGCGGGATTCCTTTACTGGTTTGTGGAGATGACTCCCGGCTTCAATTTCGGCGGTACTACCGCCGCCTACGGTGCCCACGGGGCTTGCGACCTTGCGACCAACGTCGTTCAGGTAGGCGCGTCGGGCGGAATGGCGCTCCTCGCCGAATGTCTGCTGACCTTCTTCTTCGTCATGGTGGTGCTCGGCGCTACCGACAGCAAGCTCGGGTTCGGCAAATTCGCCGGCATCGCGATCGGCCTGGCTCTCGGCCTGGTGAACATTGTCGGTATCCCTGTCGACAACTGCTCTGTTAATCCTGCCCGCAGCTTCGGACCGGCGCTATGGTGCCCTGAGGCATGGCCTGATTTCTGGATTATGGTTGTTGGCCCGCTGGTCGGCGCTGTCCTGGCAGCCCTTTGCTGGAAGGTTCTCTCGGGCTACCGCTCCGCCGACAGCATCGAATAACCGATGGCGTGATGTCCTATAAATAAAATAATTGCCGGATTCCGAACAGTTTCCGTTCGGAATCCGGCTATCTTGTGTCAGATAAAGGTTGGTGTTTTCAGACCGCCAGGGAGCCGACGCGCTCCGTGTCGCGCTGTATGTATTGGCGTATGATCGTGTAGATTACCTTTTCCATTGGTGTGAGACTGTTGTCGCGCTGCAGGCCCAGCAGCATTTCCCCCGCCAGGGCGCATACGATTGAAAGACGTTCCTGCTCGGGAAGGGAGTTGATCGTGTTGAGAACGTTTGGCGTGATTACGAAACCGTTGTTCATAGGAGTGAGTTTTTGTGGTGGATGAAAGATTATGCGGCAAATTTACGGCGCAAGGCGGGCAAGATATTTGCCCGCCTTTGTTTAAAAACGCTAATTGTTCCCTCCTGCGACCGGCGGAAGGTTTATGTTAACGAAAAAATCTCTACCTTTGTGATTGAAATAGCTGTCTCCGTAGTTCAATGGATAGAATTTTGGATTCCGGTTCCAACGATTGGGGTTCGACTCCCCACGGGGATACAATGTAAATAGGGGGGTGTATCAAAATTGAAGTGACCCCCAAAAGTTGGACAGATTATTAACTATCTTGATTGAGAA
>CALBWF010000088.1:0-7315 GCA_937969265.1 uncultured Porphyromonadaceae bacterium | reverse complement strand
CGCACGACATCAGCCCTATCATAAGGGCGAAAAACATCAGTAACTTTTTCATGTGCTTAAATGTAGTTAATTGAATTGTTGTTTGTCGAATTACGAACAATGAGAATAAAAAATAGTGCTTACGAGCAGCAACTATTCTTTTTTGAGGGACAGCAGTCGTCAAGCATCTGGGAGAAAAGATGCCTGGCAAGTCTCCAGTTCTCTGCGTTTATGCAATACTTTACTTTTGGCGGCTCGATGGTGCCTTGTATGAGACCAGCCTCCTTCAACTCGCTCAGATGCTGCGACACTGTGGCTTTCGCTATCGGTAGCACATCGTGTATGTCGCCGAAGAAACATTCGTTTCGCTGAGCAAGGAAATGCAGGATTGCTATACGGGTAGGATGTCCCATCGCTTTCGCAAACCTTGCAAGTCGTTCCTGTTCGGGAGTTATCTCTAAATTTGCCATATCATTCTTTGTTTGGTGTTCGCAAAATTACGAATAATATTTGAACCATACAAATATTTGTGATGATAAGGAATTGGGGTATGATTGCGGCACTTGACGTAATTAATAAGGACACCATCGCAAGGCGATAATGGCGATTCAAAGCATATATGAGCATCCTATCCTTGGCTTTATTAAGGAAATATAACATTATCGGGAGGCCATTATTTGTTAATTTTGTAGGGAATTTATAAAAATGACGAATCAGCCGACACAAACCGTAACCCAGCCGAACCGTAACGACCCGATGACGCTCGGGACGCTGCCGATAGGCAAACTCCTGGCGCAATATTCCATCCCGGCGATTATCGCCAGCGTGGCGGTGTCGCTTTACAACATAATCGACAGTATCTTTATCGGGCGAGGGGTAGGGCCGATGGCAATATCGGGCCTCGCGATCACGTTCCCACTGATGAATCTCGTCGTGGCATTCTGCACGCTGATCGCCGTCGGAGGCGCCACGATTAGCTCGATTTTCCTCGGACAGAAGAATGTGAGCAGGGCCACGGACGTTGTCAACAACGTTATGGTGCTCTGCCTGATTCATTCGGTAGTGTTCGGCGGAGTGACGCTGCTGTTCCTCGACCCGATTCTGCGTTTCTTCGGTGCAACTGACGCCACCCTCCCTTTCGCGAGGGAATTTATGAGGGTGATTCTTTGGGCCACCCCCATTACATATGTGTTCATCGGGCTTAACAACCTGATGCGCGCGACCGGCTATCCTAAAAAGGCGATGGTATCGGCGCTCCTCTCCGTGGCAGTCAACGTTGTTCTCGCGCCAATATTTATATATGTGTTCCACTGGGGGATAGCTGGTGCCGCGTTTGCGACTGTGTGCGGCCAGTCGGCAGCCTTTGTATGGGTTCTCTTTCATTTCTTTTCCAAAAAGAGTTTCGTGCATTTCGAATGGCATAACAGATGGTTTACCCCCTCGATTATGCGACGGGTGTATTCGATCGGGCTGTCGCCGTTCCTGATGAACGTGACGGCGTGTGTCGTTGTGGTATTCCTGAACAAGGCGCTGCTTGACTGCGCCGGCGCTGACGGGAATCTCGCGGTCGGCGCTTACGGGATTATCAACCGCACGACTATGTTCTTTATAATGGTTGTCTTCGGCGTGACCCAGGGCATGCAGCCCATCCTGGGATTCAACTGGGGAGCGCGGAATTTTGACCGCGTCGACAAGACGCTCTGGAGGGGCATCTGGATAGGCGTGGCCGTGACAAGTGTCGGTTGGGCCGTCACAGAGTTGTTCCCCGACGCAATCAGCTCTCTCTTCACGACAGACAAGACCCTGACCGACATAGCCCGTGCCGGGTTCAGGATATATTTCATCTGCTACCCTGTTGTGGGCGCGCAGGTAGTAATCCAGAACTATTTCCAGTCGATTGGGCGTCCGAGCCTGTCAATCATGCTGTCGCTGACGCGCCAGTTGGTATTCCTGCTGCCGTTCCTGTTCATACTTCCTCATTACTATGGTGTCGAAGGGGTTTGGGCGTCGATGGCGGGGAGCGACCTGCTCGCATTCATTGTCGCGGCGATAACGCTCTGGATTACATTCAGAATCCGTAAGAAGCATATGTTGGCTGCCGCATGAGCCCTTTTCAAACCGCATCATCGCATTAATTTGTATGGAATCTCAGAAACAGAAATATATAACTCACGAATTGAGGGTAACTCCCGACGTCGCTTATACGGAAGACAGGCTTAAAACGGAGGTAGCCAGGTCTATGGGGGTTCACCCGATGAGGATTACGGGTATGCGCGTGGCGCGCCGGTCAATCGACGCTCGCCAGAAGCGCGTGATGGTAAACCTGCTTGTCCGGGTATGGCTTGATACTGTGCCGGAGGAGACTTCGCTTGTGGTTCCTGTCGAATACCGGCCCCTCGCGCCTGACGCCCCGCAAGCGATTGTTGTCGGCGCGGGTCCGGCCGGGCTGTTCGCCGCACTTCGTTTAATAGAGTTAGGGGTGCGCCCCGTACTCCTTGAGCGGGGAAAAAGCGTTGAGGAGCGCGGAGTCGACATGGCTAAAATCGCACGAGAGGGGGTTGTCAATCCCGACTCAAACTATTGTTTCGGCGAGGGTGGTGCCGGGGCGTACAGCGACGGCAAACTGTATACCCGCAGCAAGAAACGCGGCTCTGTGGAAAAGATTCTGAATGTCTTCGCCCAGCACGGGGCGTCGGAGGACATACTTGTCGACGCGCATCCGCATATCGGCACCGACCGGTTGCCGAAAGTCATTGCGGCCATAAGGAAGACGATTATCGACTGCGGAGGAGAAGTGCGTTTCTCTACGCGGGTCGACTCCCTGATAATCATGAATGGCAGATGCGAAGGTGTCGTGACTGCCGCCGGGGAGGAACTGCGCGGTCCCGTGATACTCGCGACCGGCCATTCGGCCCGCGATGTCTATTCGATGCTCTCGAAGGCCGGAGTGGCGCTCGAGCCGAAGGGAATCGCTGTCGGCGTGCGTCTCGAACATCCGCAAAACCTTATAGACCAGTTACAGTATCATTCGCCGAAGGGTAGGGGGCGCTATCTCCCCGCCGCGGAATATTCGATGCTAACGCGGGTTGACGGGCGGGGAGTTTACTCCTTCTGCATGTGTCCCGGCGGCGTGATTATTCCGGCTGCTACCGGCGACGGGCAGCTCGTGGTTAACGGTATGTCGCCCGCTTCGCGCGGAGGCCGCTGGGCCAACTCGGGAATGGTTGTCGAGGTGCTTCCCGAAGACCTCCCCGACGGTAACGAGCCTTCGTTGAAAATGATGCGTTTCCAGGAGATGATCGAGGGGGCGTTTTTCCGCGATAGCGGCGGCGCGCAGAACAGCGGCGCACAGAGAATGAAGGATTTTGTCAATTCCCGCGACTCCGCCGACCTCCCTGCGACCTCTTACGCGCCCGGTATCCATCCGGCCCGCATCGACAAGCTGCTCCCGATGTCGATTGCCGCCCGCTTGCAGAAGGCGTTTATTGAATTTGGCCGCAAGCAGAAAGGCTTCCTGACTAACGAGGCCGTGCTGATTGGAGCCGAGACCCGTACGTCGGCTCCCGTGCGTGTTCCCCGCGATATGGAAAGCCTGCAACACGTTGGCGTTGAGGGGCTGTTTCCCTGCGGCGAAGGGGCCGGATATGCCGGTGGCATCGTTTCCGCGGCTATCGACGGCGAGCGCTGCGCCGATTCTTTGAAAACGCTGTATTTTCCTGACAATAAATAATATTCCAGGCTGCTCGTTGTAATGGCAGGCCGCCTGACTTTAAAATCAATAATTAAATGAAAAGAGAAAAAGTAAATCTTCCGGTCGTGGAGCGCCAGATGTTCCCGAACAAAGCACATTACATAGTCAATTACAACGGCCTCACTTACCGCGTCAGGCTGTTTGATTTCCAGCGTAAGGAGCCTGTTCCGGCGAAAATAGCCTGTATTGTCTCCCACGAGGGTGGCAAGATTGAGGTAAAACAGGATCTTGAACCATTGCTCATGGCGCGGTACAAGGCGGGAGAGTCTTATGACTTCACGATAGACCTTGACCTTACCAAGCAGTCGGGGGGCTATTACAAGCTGGTCGACGGATCCGGATTCTGGCTCAGGCTTTACCCGTCGGCGACAGGGGAGAAATTCCACGCCGGGCAGAGAATCCGTTGCCGCATTATTTCCTCTAACCGATGCGAGGTGCGGCTCAAAGCCGAGAAGGTGCTTGATTTCGAGACCGCCGAGCCGATGAAGCCCGAGACATTCCTCGGCGTGTTCGACCGGTTCCCGCTTATGCCGCGCCTGATAGTAAGGCACTGGATTCTCGCCGACAAGGAGATTGAGGCTATGAGAGCCGACGGCAATCCGGAATGGGTTTTCGCCCTTCTGCGCAAAGGCTGGGCCGCTCTCGAAAAACTCCCGGCGCAGGACATCGCTCCCGAGCGCATAGGCGCGTTCCTCGAGACATTCGCGGCCGCCGCTACATTCCTGCTGGAGGATTCCGACTACCTCAAACAATTCAGCGATTTCGCCAGGGTAAGGCTCCAGGACGAGCTTTCCGACTTCCTTGGCAGAAGTACGGATTTTGTGCGGGCGATTGAAATCAGCCGCACCCCCGGAGCGCCGGACGCCTATATCCAGGATATATTCGCGAAGTTGCGCACTTCGGGCTACCTATACAAGCCGGAGAACAAGCTGCGCACATTAATTTATATCTACGCTCTCGACCCGGCGCAGCTCGACCACAATATGGCCGACTTCCTGAAGGTCATTCTCGCCGGAAATCCCGAAAGCTGGACTACGGAGCCGTTCAGCAGCGCCCTGCGCAGCCAGTTGCAGATTTTCATTGACTCAAACCATCAGTGGCTCGACGGCGTTTCGGCGGCAGACAACCCGGAGGAGCTTGACCGCCTGAACAAAATCCTCCAGGCGCTTGCCATACAGCAATTGCTCGCCCCGGATTCCGACGACCCGGACATCGTTGTGAACCGCTCCCGTTTCTACCGCTATTACACCTACCGCCGCGCCAACGAGAGCGCTCAGTTGCTCGACAATGCCCTGAATACCGTCATCAACGGGACGGCGGGCATTCCGGGATGGTCCTGGAAGCAGATTGTCTCTATGGGCGACGCCGCTCAAAGCGCTTACTTCAAGGTGCTCCCCGCCGACGACACGCCCAGCACGTTTGAGACGCCCGACAGCCGCTCGCTGACTGTCGCCGGGGGAGAGCTGTCGCTCTCCGCTCCCGAACTTGTAAAGCCAGTCAATGTTGTGCCTAAGGCTGAGGATGGCGCTTGGCGCTCGATCAAGGTGAACCTTCCCGCCCAGCTCCCTTCGGATTTGCGCAATCCGAAAACCCTTCCCGAGGCAAAAGCTATGTGGGACTATATTATTAAGGAATTCCGTCTCGACCCGTCGCAAAGGGGCACCGCGCCGACAAAACTTCTTTCCTCTCCGGCATCGGAACCGGGGCTCCGGCTCCCCGACAGAGGCGACAGGGCTCTTATCGCCATTGACGGCGTTGACGAGGAGGAGCCGACGCGTCTGCGTTGCCATGTAGTAGAGGAAGGGTTGCGAGGTAGCGGCTATCTCTATTTCAATTTCGCAGCATTCGCTAAAAAGAAACTTGTCGAAAGCGGTGAGTTTGAGAAAATCTTCCGGAACAAGGCCGGAGAGCCGTATATCCTTGACGCGACGGTTAGCCGATCCGATGAAGACGGAACCCTGCATTTTGATTTCGAAGAGGATGTATGGACGTTCCTGGAGGAGACGGTAAACGTCGACGATGAGTTTGACTGCGTGACAACTACCAAGCGCAACGCCCGCACAGGGATGCTGACAGCTTTTTCCGACCGTGGCTTTACCGTGTTCCTCGATCCCAACGGATTTGACATCGACCAGCGGCAATATCTTCGGGCGAGACTGGTTGACAGCGACTGGGGGAAACGCCGCCTGTACGCCGAATGTATCGGTACCGACCGCCCCCCTATGGACTACGCTTCCGGCTTGCGACAGCTCGTCCGCAATTATTCCGACGAGGAGGTGGAGTCTGTGCAGCCGGCAGAGGAGACCGCGCCCCCGACCGACACGCCAAACGAGGAGGTCATGGAAATGGCCGCCCCGTTGCTCCGCGAGGAAGCCGAGGAAATAATGCATACAGTAGCCCGTGCGGCTACCATTGAGCGCAACCATATGTGCGCCTACGGCTACTTCTCCTTCGCGATACTCCTCGCTGGGATGCTTGGACTTGAGGAAATGGCTGCCTATTACGAGAAGCGCTGCCAGATGCTGCTCGTCCTGGACGCTTTCGCGACTAACGGGCGCGTGGGACTCGAGTCGCTCGACTCGTTCCGCACGAGTACAGACTTCTCGCCGGAAGCGCGTCAGCTCAGGGCGCTCGCGCTGATGGACCGCCAGGAGATGCGCGAGGACCTTTGGGAACTATCCCGCGATCATTCCCCCAAGGTTGCGGCGGTTGCCGAACTCGTTATGGCTTACAACCTGCTTGAAGGCCATCGTCTGTCGAAGGAGCGCGACCTGATCAGAGATCGGATTTACGAAGAGCTGGGCCTCGAAATCGAACACGAGCCAATGCGCATCGCCGGAGGTGACGAGAAGGATAACGTCGAGTTCAAATCCTCGCTGATATACCTGCAGAACGGCTTTAACCTCAACGTCGAGCAGCAGACCCGCGAGATAATCGAGGCAATCGCCGCCATGCTCAATACCCGAGGCGGTTCGCTCTATATCGGCGTGAGCGACAACGGATATATCCGCGGCCTCGACAACGACCTCAAGTATTTCTCGCGCTACACCGCCGGGGACATCCATAAGGCGCGCGACCTGTTCAGCCGCCATATAACCCAGAACTTCGAGAAACTCTGCGGCACGAGCCATAACTTCTCCCTTTATGTCGAGGACGAATGGCACAGCGACGAGTTCGGCAAATATTACTACGAGCTCCGCATACAGCCCTGCCGCCGCGCGGTCGCTGTCGACGGCACTTACTACAAGCGCGTCGGCCGCTCGACTCTTCCCGTCCACAAGCCCGACGAAAAGCAGTGGCTCGCCGACCGCCTCGTCGACTGATTCGTTCACATTGCGGAAATCTTGCACGGGGTCAGTGGCTCCTATGAACGATATGTACACAACATCGGCTCTATGGAATCAAAGAAAGCTCTGATTCCATAGAGCCGATGATTATTTCTGCGTTAATCATACATGTAACTATCAAATACACATAAATAAATCGAATGCTCTGTCTTATGTTATAATGTGTCTGATCAACTAATGCTATTTAACGTGAGTTCGACGAAAATAATCAAAAGAGCGTCAACTGATTATCGTAAAC
>CALBWF010000087.1:0-11238 GCA_937969265.1 uncultured Porphyromonadaceae bacterium | reverse complement strand
TTTACGATAATCAGTTGACGCTCTTTTGATTATTTTCGTCGAACTCACGTTAATTAGTTAAAAAGCAGGAAAAAAACGGGCGCGTTGTTGGCCTTTCGTGAAAAATTGCTAAATTTGTCGGATAAACCGACAGCATTTCAGCAACACGATGGAACACGCGGATGGCCCCAGACGGAACACACGGGGCAATCGTTTGATTTTTAAAGCATTGCAAGCGCTCGGAATTACGGTCCTCGCGTTTGCGCTTTCGCTTGTGCTGATGTCGCCGTTCTCGTTTTCGGCGACGGCGTTGCTGGCGGCTCCCGAACAGAACGATTTCACAATTAACGACTTCTACAATATGGCGGCCGACGGGCGCGCCGTGCGCACGCTTGACCCGGATGTCGTCATCATCGATATATCCGAGTGCGACCGCCTGGGCACGGCCCAGACGCTTGATTTCATCCGGGAGTGCTCTCCCCGGGCGGTGGGGGTCGATATTGTCTTCCGCGCCCCGTCGGAAAACGACTCGCTCCTGCTCGCGACGCTGCGGGGGATGCCGCAGGCCGTGCTTGCCGAGACGGTGCGTCCGGCGGGGACGGAGAAGGATGTCCGCTTTGAGTATGACGAGGTCTCCTTCTTCCGCGACTCGCTGCCGGAGTACCAGGGCGGGGTAGTGAACCTCCCGACGGCCACTAACTCCAGCCCCGTGCGCGAGTTCGCCCCCGAGTTCCTGCTGGCCGACGACCGCATCGCCCAGTCGTTCGCGTCGGCTGTCGCCCGCCAGGCATCCCCTGAAAAATGGGCCGACCTGGTGCGCCGCGGGGAGCGCCACGAGGTAATCAACTTCGTCTCGCGCTCCTACCTGGTCTACACTCCCGAGGAGATGGTAGCCAACGCCGACGAACTCTGCGATAAAGTAGTGCTCGTAGGGGCGATGCGCGAGGTGGCCGACATGCACCCGACGCCGGTCAAACGCCGTATGTCGGGGGTCGAAATCCACGCCAGGGCAATATCCACCATCCTCAACCAGAGCTATTACTACCAGCTCCCCGACCCGGCCAACTGGGCGATCGCCTTCCTGCTGGCCTTCATGGTGATTTACTGCTCGCTGCTGCTACCGCTCGCCGGGAAGGGGCTTCTGCTCCGCGTATTCCAGATTTCGCTTCTCTACGCCATAATCAGGGTCGGCTACACGTTCTTCGTCGACCATTCGGTAATCATGAATTTCTCCTATTCGCTGCTGATGGTAACCTTCGGCCTCTTTGCCGCCGACATATGGCTGGGGCTTGCCGCGTTCGGCGGCTGGATACTATCGCTTTTCCGCAAGAAAGAAAACATACCACACATAGAAAACACGCCTCAGACAAACGAAACACTACCCCAGATATGAAACCACACCGAATATTCACCCATTTGCTTGCCGTGGCGGCGATGCTTCTGACCTCCCCCCAGGGGAGCGCCCAGGGGATGCCGTACACAGTCCACGATGTCAGCGGGCCCGTCAAAATCGCCAGCTCCGGGCAGACCCGGAACGCCGAGAAGGGGATGGCCGTGAAGGGTTCCGACAACGTGATTATCGCCGACGGCGGGGAAATCCAGATTCTCCACAAGCCGATGCATAAGATCTATGTATGGAACACGCCGGGGACGATTTCCGTCAGCAGCCTGATGATCAACGCCAGGAACATGGCAGCCGACAATTCGGGCGCGTTCAACAAGTTCACTACCTTCTCCAAGCGCGACAAGGCCGAAGGGCAGGCGGTTTACAGCACCGTCGGGCGCACTACCCGCTCTATGGCGAAATTCGACCCTGACGCCCGCGACATGCAGGTCGACGCCGCGTCGCTTGCCGCCGTAGTCTCCCCCAGGCTCCTGGCGGGGGGCTTCGAGGAAGGGGAGTGCCCCGTGAGCTTTACCCGGACTACCGACGACCGGCTTGGGGGCGCCTCCTTCACGATGGCTAACACGCTAAGTTACCCGGTTTACTTCAACGTACTGAAAATCAATACCAGCGGGGAGACTCCCAAGGTCGAGATTTCCGAGCTCGGGCAGCCTACCGGAAATTATGTCGTCCGCCCCGGCCAGACGCTGATGCGCGGCCAGCAGAGCGGCCTGGTGGCCGGTGAGAGGCACGTCGTTGTAATGACCCAGTGCTTTTTCGACATTGACAAGCTCCTGGAGGCGATTGACGGGCGTCTTGCCGGAGGGATGCGCGAGCCGGCCCAGGGTGCGGAAAACCTCCCTGTGTTTGTCGGCACGCTCTGATACCATCTGAAATTAAATCAATCATATACAACCAACACACATTCTTATGAGACAATGGTTTAAAGCCATGGCTGCAGTCGGCCTGGCAGCCGCGGTTCTCGCCCCGGCTGTCCAGGGCGCGAAGAAAGCCGTAAAGGAGCCCCGCCTCCCGAAGAAGGACTACGTTTTTAAAATGGACTTCAATCCTTCCGGGCTGCTCGTTTACAGCAACGCGTTTTTCCCGCTGAACCACAAGCGGATGACCACACCCCGCGGGCAGGCGCTTTTCGAGGTCGGGAAGAAGGACACGATAACCGACATGGCGATGAGCCCCGCCGGAAACACCTTCATCGCCGTTTACAGGACGAAGAACAAGAGCGTGGCCCAGGTATGGGCGCTGGACGACGTTGACCCGGTAAAGAAATACGAGGTGAACAACAAAAAGAGCGGCAACCCGACCGCCGGAGCATATACCCCCGACGCGCGTACCCTCCTGATGGCTACCTCTACCGGGGTCCACATGCTCGAGCCCCGCAAATTCGCCGAGACCGGCAGCTTCGACATACCCTTCGAGGTGACGTCGATGACCGTCAGCCCCAACGGCTACTTCCTCGCCGTCAGCGGCGGCAGCAAGGCCGCGGTCTACAACCTGGAGGAGAAGAAGCTCCGCAAGGAATGGGATTTCGGCGCGAAGGTTACCGACATGGTATTCAATGTCGAGAGCAGCCAGCTCGCCGTGCTGACCGCCGACGGAATGGCAAGCATCTACGACACCCGCACGATGCTCGTAAAGAAGACAATCGACGACCTGGGCCAGGGGCTTGCCTGCGACTACAACTTCGACGGCAAATATCTCGCAGTCGCTACCGACCCTTCGCAGATCGTGCTCATAAACCTTCTGAACGACGAGCGGGAGACCTACGACGTGGCCGACGGATTCCTTACCGACCTGCGCTTCATCCCCGACTCGCGGCGCAACACCCTGATGACCTACACGACTCTCAACGCCGTGAACGCCAAGCGTATGGAGCATCTCGCCCCCTACTACGGCAAGCTGATTGCCGACCAGGTCAACGAGCGTATGAACGAATGGATGAAGATGCTACCCGGCGAAACGCTCGAGGAGTACCAGGCCCGTGTCAACGAGCAGAGCCGCGCGGCGCAGATGCGCCTGTTCGAGTCGGAAATCTCGACCCAGTTCGCCGGCGACCAGCTCTCGATGGCCGAGGTGTCGCTCGGTAAGTACAACCGCACCAACGGGATGCTGCAGGTCGATTTCTCCACGATGCCCTCGATTCTCCTCCCCGTGCCCGAGGATAACATTACCGCCTTTACCGACGCGGGAGACCTCGCTTTCTCCGACGTGCGCTACGGCGTCCTCCCCGATGACAATTTCGAGATTATCTACGCCAAGGTGCTCAACAGGAACAACGGCGAGACATACGTCTACGACAATATCGAGCGCGTGCCCCTGAGCTTCATGGAGGGGGACGACAACGTTGTCTCGCTCGAAATAATCCAGCAGCAGATGATGGAGGAGAAGAAGCTCCAGGAAATCCGCCAGCAGGTTGTCGAGCGCTCCAAGCAGCAGAACATTATCTCCGACCATACGAACATCACGGTCGACTCGCGCGTCGTTCCCGACTACGACGCCAACGGCCAGCGAATACTCAACTACCTGGTGAAGTTCACCTACGAGGTAGAGCCCGAGTTCTCGGCCGAGGAGGATTTCAAGCCCGGCAAGTACCACGTCGAGGAGTCGGGAGCCGCGACCTCCATGCTCGCGATCGTCAAGGCCGCTTTCGAGGGGGATTTCGCCCAGTACCTCAAGGAGGGCAAAAAGGTGAAAATCAACATCTCAGGGACGGCGGACTCCTCGCCGATCATCCACGGCATCCCATACGACGGCTCCTTCGGCGAGATTGTCGACGAGCCGGTATGGCAGAACGGCGAGCTCTCCCCGATGACCATAACCGACAAGGCGATGCAGAACGAGCAGCTCGCCCTGCTCCGCGCCCTGGGCGTGCGCAAGTACCTGAACGACAACGTGCAGGATATGGCAAAGATGAATACAGACTATCGTTACGAGGTGAACGTCGCCCAGGACAAGGGGGGGCAGTATCGCCGCATAACAACCGAGTTTACCTTCATAGACGCTTTCTAAACCCTTGATGAACAAACAACTGATTTGCGCCGCGCTGGCCGCGGCTGTCCTTCTCCCCTCCGCCGCCCAGGACGCGGGCGGCGGGGCGGGAACCATGACTATGCCCGCTCTCTCAATGCCGGGCTTGCCCGCGATGGGGCTTTCCGGGGGCGCGCAGAGCGCCGAGGAGGCTGTCGAGCAGGCAACCGACCTCTACAAGCAGTATAAATGGCAGAAATACGACGGAGCGGCCGACGATACGGTCTATCCCCTCGCGTTTCAGGCCCACCAGGCCGCGAGCGCGGCCTTGGAAAAAAGCGCCCCCGGCAGCGAGCCGTATACCCGCGCCCGGAGCATGCTGGTCGACATAATGCCCGACATCCTCCGCGGGGCATCCTACTACAACAGCAGGGACGAGGCGGAGATGAGGAAGTTCGCGACGGCTTATGTTGATACCAAAATCCGTCCGGCGTTCAGCGACGAGAAGTTCGTCGAGCCGCAGGGAATGTACCCCGTGATGGTTTTCATCTCGGCCTCCGCGGCCTTCAACGGTGGAAAATACGCTGAAGCCATAAAGTATTTCGACGAGTATATAAAGGTCGGTCCCGAGCAGGAGCTTGCCAACATATATCTTTTCAAACTGCACTCCCAGGCCAACCTCCGCCATTTCGACGACGCCGTCGAAACCGCGATGGAGGGGCTGCGCCGCTTCCCCAACGACGAGAAACTGATGCTTGGGGGAGTACAGGCGAGCGTCAACGGACACAACACGGAGCATCTCCAGGAACTCCTCGACAAGCTGATGATTTTCAAGCCCGGAGACGAGCAGTTGCTAAATATCCAGGGGCAGCTTTACGAGTCGCAGGGCGAGCTGCAGAAGGCGCTCGCGACATATCAAAAGCTTTTCGATATGCGTCCCGACAACCTCAACATCGTAAGGCACCTGGCGATCGCGTACTTCAACCTCGGTGTCGACAACTACAACCAGATGATCTACGAGGCCGACGAGAAGCAGCAGCGGAAGTTCAAGCGGCAGAGCGACGAGTTTTTCGAGGCGGCTTGCTCGTATCTTGAGCCGGCAGTGGCCAACGACCCCTTCTCGCTGAAATACCTGAAGGCCCTCGGCGTCAGCTACGGATGCCTGGGACGTCTCGACCGCTTCGCCGAGGTCAACAACCGAATAAAGGCCCTCGGCTCCAATCCGCTGTCCGAGAAGGATATGCCGGCGATGGTATGTGTCGACGGGAGCGCCTTCGGGGCTTCCGCTTCCGGCTCCTCTACGAAACAGTCCAAGGAGGCTCCCCGCTACAGCGACTTCGCCCAAAGCTATGTCGAGAAA
Source organism: uncultured Porphyromonadaceae bacterium (assembly GCA_937969265.1). Taxonomy (GTDB): domain Bacteria; phylum Bacteroidota; class Bacteroidia; order Bacteroidales; family Muribaculaceae; genus UBA7173. The sequence goes on along the minus strand of CALBWF010000087.1, from coordinate 5,530 downwards.
CGCCTCGGCGACTGGGCTAAGAGGGGGGAGTTCGAGAAGACCGACGCTTTCGTCAGCCGCGTCAGCGGCGACGGCATGGAGCGCCAGAAGGCCGCCCTGCTGAAGGCCGCCGAGAAGGAGTATCTGACCCTCTACACGCGCCGCCTGACCCTCTCCGACACGAAGCTCCTCCCATACGACACGGACACGGAGCTTTACACGCTCGAAACCTCCTACGGCCCCGTCTCGGTGCGCGTACCCCTCGACAACGGGGAGGCCGAGCGATTCAAGAGCGAGTGGGAGATGGCGAAGCTCCGGGAGCCGGGCTATTCGATTGACAACAACAAGGTGCGCCTGGCGCGTCTCAGTGTGATTCTCCCCTCCGGCAAGACCTATGTCGCGGAGAACAGCGACGCGGCCTCGAAAACAACCGCCGTCAATGTCAAGAATCCCGAAATCACTCTTCCCGGCGGCGTGGCGGGGAAGGGTGGGGCAGCCGCCAAGCCTAAGCGCTCCTATGCCCAGAGCGATGTCGACCAGAATATCCCGGTCAACAAGACCGACGCTGCGAATACCTTCGCCGTCATCATCGCCAACGAGAACTACTCGAAGGCGGTCGATGTCGAGGCGGCCTCGCACGACGGAGCCGCTTTCGCCGACTACTGCAACCTTACGCTCGGCCTCCCGAAGAGCAACATCCGCGTCTACAACGACGCGTCGCTCGCCGAGATGCTCCGCGCCCTGGCCGACATGCGCAACATCGCTTCCGTGACCTCCGGCAACGCCGACCTGATTTTCTATTATGCCGGCCACGGCGTGCCCGACGACGCTACAAAGGACGCGTTCCTCCTCCCGACCGACGGCGACGCCGCCGTTACGGAAACCTGCCTCTCGCTCGGACGCCTCTATCAGAACCTCGCCGATATGGATACCCGGCGCGTGCTGGTGTTCCTCGACGCGTGCTTCTCGGGCGCTACCCGCGAGGGGAAGATGCTCAACGAGGCCCGCGGCGTTGAAATCAAGCCGAAGTCCGAGGCCCCGAAGGGGAATATGTTCGTCCTTTCCGCCGCTTCCGACAGCGAGACCGCGCTGCCGTACAAGGAGAAATCCCACGGACTGTTCACCTACTACCTCCTCAAAAAGCTGCAGGAGAGCAAGGGCAAAGTCTCGCTCGGCGAGCTGTCCGACTATGTGATCGACAACGTCAGCCGCCAGTCGGTAATCGTCAACAGCAAGAAACAGACCCCGACCGCGACCGCCTCAGGCCGTCTCTCCGGAAAGTGGCGCGGCGAGAAACTCAAAAACTGATTGTATGCTACTGATTAAGAGAATACTGATAGCGCTGATCGCGTTCGCCCTCTCCCTGGCGGCCTACGCCGGGGGGAACGAGCGGGTAAGCGGCACGTTTACCTACATCGGCCAGGGCCACGAGTCGCGCGACGTATGCCGCGAGAAGGCTTACCGCGGGGCCTGTGTTGAGGCCGTCGGCAACAAGTTTGGATGGGTCGTCAGCGGCGTTACCTCGCAGGTCGAGACCGCCGCCGGCGGAAAGGAGGACCTCTATTTCCAGCAGGACCACCAGCGCGCCGCCCGAGGCGAATGGGTCGCCGACGACGGCGAGCCGAAATATGAGTATGCCTTCGACAAGGACGGGTGCCTGACCGTTACCTGCACCGTCAAAGGGTTCGCCCGCCCGCTGAGCAACGAGAGGGTAGAGTTCGAGGCTATTCCCCTGCGCAACGGCGCGGAGAGGGGCAACGCCTCGGAGCAGTTCCACAGCGGCGACACTTTCCGCCTCCTCCTCCACGCCCCGGCCGACGGATACGCCGCGGTGTTCCTGATCGGCGACGACCACACGGTCAACACCCTGCTCCCTTATTCCGGCGCCCCGGCCGACGCGGCGATGGTTAAGGGGGGCGGCGACGCGGTATTCTTCGACCCCGCCTTCGCCAAAGAGGCGGAGCGCCCCCTTGTCGACGAGCTTCGCCTTACCGCCGACTCCGACCTCGACCACTACCGGCTCTGCGTCGTCTACTCTCCCCGCAAGTTCGTAAAGCCCAACGACTCAGCCATGGGGGAGCTTGTGCCCCGCCAACTGAAGCTCGCCGACTTCAACCGCTGGCTGCAGCGGGTGACCGACGCCGACCCCGCGGTCGCGGTCAAGAACACGGGGATCACGGTAGTCCCCTGAAAACAGATAATTTACCAATCAACAAATACCACACACTATGAAAAGATTCCTTTCTATCCTGCTGGCCGTCTGCGTCCTGGCTTCTACAGCCCTCTGCGCGGCCGAACTCGACAAGAAGACCCTCAAGCGCCTCGAAAAAGAGAAAAAAGAGAAGCTCAAAGAGTATAAGAAGCAGGGATGGCAGCTCCTCGGCTCTACCCGCACCCTCGACGGAACCCTGATGCGCCACTACGAGAAGCTCGAGAAGCTCGGCGACGACGGCCGCGAGGTTTCCGGCATCGCTACCGCCGTAAAGTCGAAGAACAACGGCAAGCAGATCGCTACCAACAACGCCTGCATCACATACGGACAGCAGGCCGGCTCGACCCTCCGCGGACGCGTGCTCGCCGAGTCGAACGTGAACACTACCGACCCCACAACCGAGTTCGAGAACTTCTTCCAGGCATACGAGCGCGAGGTCGAAAAGGAAATCAAGGGGGAGATGGAGGAGAGCTTCTCCATTATCCGCACGAACCCCGACGGGACTTACGAGGTGCAGTCGTTCTTCATCGTCAGCGAGAGCGCAGCTTCCAAGGCCCGCATGCGCGCCCTGGAAAACTCGATGCGCGAAAGTGAGATGGCCCGCGCACACGCCGAGAAAATCTCCGGCTTCGTCCAGAAAGCGTTTGAATAACTTTACCTTATTGAACAACCTCCCCTCTCTCCCGCCAGATTGATGAAACGACGCACGACTATTCTGTTCCTCGCCGCGGCCTCCGTACTCGGGGCCGCGGCCCAGGGAACTTCCTACGAGGAGTTCCGCCGCGGCATGTATGAGCGCTACAACAACTTCCGCGAAGGGATGTACGAGCGCTATGACGAGTTCCTGGCCGGAGCGTGGGCCGATTATGAGGTAATCGCGGGGCAGAAACGGTCGACCGCGCCCAAGCCCCGAACCGCCCCCCGCGTGCCCGATGCCCCGGCCCTTACCGCCCCCCGCGAAATCAAGGCCCCGGCGCTCCCCGCCCCGGAGCTTTCCCAAAGCTCCGCAGCCTCCTCTCCTGGCTCCCCGGCTTCCCCCGCCTCACAGGTCGCGAATCCCCTTTTGGCCCCTGAAGGTGCGCGAGGCGTAAGCCGAGCGAAGGAGCAGCCGTCCGCCCCGTCTGACCAGTCCGACAAGTCCGAGAGCGCCCTCCTGCCCCCCTTCGAGTTCGACTTCTACGGCATGGCCCTCCGTATTCCCGACCCAGGGCTGGAAATCCCCCGTACCGTCGTCGACAAGCAGGACCTTGCCGCCCGTTGGCGCGCCCTGCGCAAGGACAGCAAGGCCCGGGAGGCTCTCGCTTCCCTCCGCGCCCTCGCCGCCGAGCTGAAACTCAACGACTATCTGACGCTCGAGCTTGTCCGCTCCTACGTCGCCGCGCGCCACCCCGGGGCCGGAAGCGCCTCCCGCGCCTCCCTGGCCCATTTCCTCCTGGTCGGGATGGGTTACGACGTGCGCCTCGGGATAACCGGCGACCGCGACGGAGTGCTCCTCGTGCCCCTCAGACAGGACGTCGCCGAGCACCCCTTCCTCAAGCTCGACGGTCAGAAATACTACCTCTTCATGGACAAGAAGCTCGGGAAGTCCGACTACGCCCGTACAACCATCAGCACCTGCGACGTAACCCCTGACGGCACCCTCGCGCAGGTCGACTGCGCCCTGACCGACCTCAACCTCCCCTACAAGCCCCACCACTACAAGGTTGACAACGGAACCCTCCATATCGAAGGAGAAATCAACGCCAACATATTTCCCGTACTGCGCCGCTACCCCCTGATGCAGACCGGCGATTTCGCCCGCTCGACAGTGCAGCCACAAGTGCGCCGCGAAATCGTGGAACAGCTCGCCGCGCAGCTCCGCGACAAGCCCCGCGCCCAGGCCGTCGACGAGCTTCTGAAATTCATCCAGAGCGGCTTCGATTACGCCACCGACGAGGAGTTCCACGGCTACGAGAAACCCTACTTTCTCGAAGAAAACCTCTTTTACCCCAAAAACGACTGCGAGGACCGCGCGATTTTCTACACCTACATGCTCTGGAACGTGCTCGGAATCCCCAACCACCTCATTGCCTATCCCGGCCACGAAAGCGCCTCCCTCGTCCTCGACGACCTCCCCGCCGGCGACTCCTACACCTACGAAGGGCGCCGCTACCTCATCTCCGACCCAACCTACATCGGCGCCTCCACCGGCCAGTGCATGCCCGCCTACCTCAACGCCTCCCCAGTCATCGACAACACCTACTGACCCTATCGGCCACAGTGGCGAAGCATAAGCCGAGCTCCGGCCGGCTACTTGTGGCTGTAGACCGAGCTGAGGGAGCGCCCCTCGGCGTCGGTCCACTCCGCCCATCCGTTGACAGGGCGCCCCAGGATGAAACCGGCGGCCCCGCTCGGAGTGTCGAGTTCCGCGTCGCGGGCCAGAATAATCGCCCCGTCGACCATCTCGCAATTCTCCTCGATGAACTTCATGCGCGAGGCGCTCTTGTAGCTCTTGACAGTCTCCGACGCCAGACGGCACCCTTTAAGGAGGGTGAATTTTCCTGTTGACTCGTCATAGAAACCCCGTCCCTCGGACTTACGCTCGGTACTTCCGACGAAAAACAGATGGCGCGCGGCGACCGCCTCCTTCCTGGCGGCGCTGAAAACGCGGCACCCGTAAAATTCCGCCAGCAACGCGATGTCGCGGAAGAACACTTCCATGTCGTTCACGCGGTAAGGCGCGATGTTGGGGCGCTTGGGATTGGCGTTGTTGAGCAGCTCGCAAGCCTCCGACTCCTGCGCGGCGCGGATACCGAGATATTCGAGATACCGCACGTCGTCGCCGTAAATCTTATGGTTGTCAGAGATGAATACCAGCGCCGTGTCCCACCAGTCCTTCTTCTGGACATGGTCGTTTTTGCGGTTCGCGAAATCGGTAGTCTGGCCGATGTAAGCCTTACCCTCGTCCTCGCCCGTCAGGATATAGAACGCCGGCTGCCCCGAAATGTCTGGCAGCGAGTTCGCCAAAGCGATTTCCGACTTCGGAATCACATAGAGATGGCAGGTCGAGTTCGCACCCATGTAGATGTTTCTCGCGCCCGACAGCGTCCCGTCGAGCAGCTCGGTGTGTATCGTGAAAGTCTTGGCGTCCATATCTTGCAAACAAATATTGCGAAAACCCTGCGAAAACAGCTAAAAATTCGCGAAAACAGCTCAGGAAAGAGCCTTGCGCAAAACCCTGTGCGAAAGAATCTTGTAACAGAATCCTACTAAGGAATTTTGCTGTAGAATCTTGCTGTAGAATTTTGCTGTAGAATCTTGCTGTAGAATCTTGCTGTAGAATCTTGCTGTAGAATCTTG
>CALBWF010000086.1:0-28334 GCA_937969265.1 uncultured Porphyromonadaceae bacterium | reverse complement strand
AAGGGAGGGGGGCGGAAGGAGGGAGCGGCAGGCGTGGAGGCCGATGGCGCGGGTCATGAGGATGTCGTCGTGGTGGCCGGAAGCGGCGGCGTAGGAGCCGTTGGGGAGCTGCTCGTAGACTGATAGCTCGTTGCAGGCTTCTTCGTCGCGCTCTTCGTACAGGCCGTCGCGGACGGCTGCGACGAGCTCGTTGATGATCATCTGCTTGGTGGAGCGGTTGGTGTGGAAGCCGGGAAGGAGGGAGGTCCCGGTTGCATCCATGCGGTAATAGAGGTTGTCGTAATGGTCGAAGAGCTCGTTGAGGATATAGGCGCCGTGGAGGCCGTCGGGGGTGGAGGACTCGAGGGTGTTGCTCTCGAATACGAGGAGGGCGCGGCGGTAGAAGGTCGCGAGCTGTGCGGCTTTCCAGGTCAGGAGGTCATGGTCGATATGGCCTCGCCACTGGGCGACTATTCTGGGATGGGAAGACTGGGAGGACTGGGAGATTTGGGAATTATGGGAGGGGAGGGAGAGGAGGGAGATGACGGAGAAGTCGGAGCGGGAGGAGCGGCCGCCTACGTCGACGGCGGCGACGTAGGAGAGGGAGGGGTCGGGGTATTCCCAGATTTTGAGGAGGCCGCGGGTGTCGGGGCGGAAGTTGAGGTCGAGGAGGGAGGCGGGGCCGTTTACGCGGCCTGTGGCGGAGGCTACCTCGCCTATGGCGAGGGGCGGGCGGCATCCGGCGCGGAGGCGCTCGACGGCTTCGGGGGAGAAGACGTTCGCCCCGGTGTTTGAGAAGGCTTCGGCGGGTGTTGTCGGGAACTCGGCCATCATCTGGTAGTGGTCGGGGTATTCGCGGCGTTTGTGGTGGTACCAGTTAATGCGCTCGAGGGTCAGGCGGCGGGAGTGCCAGAGCTCTCGCTCGTAGGCGTCCATCGAGTTCCAGAGGGCCGCGGGGTTGGCGACGGGCTTTGTGTAGAGGTCGATTTCGTACCAGGGGACGAATACGGCTCTCTTGTCGGACTTCCCGGCTTCGGAGCGGAGCCATTCCTTATGGAAGAAGCTGCCGACGCCGTTGGCGGTGGACTCCATCGCGATGAGGGTCAAGGGGGAGGGGTTGACGGCTCCGTAGATCGAGCGGATGAAGTCGGCGGCTGAGGCCTGGGGTGTGTCTTTCCAGAACCCGACTTCGGAGAGGTGGGCCATGGCGTAGTCGGAGCCGCGGACGGAGTTTACGCTTTCGGCGGTTCCGAGGGTTATGTGGCAGTCTCGGCCGGGGATGCGGCGTATGTCGGAGCGCCCCTGGTATGGGAGGAGGCCGGCGGGTTTTCCGTCGCCGTCCCACAGTTCCTCGGGGTAGTTGGCGAGTAGGGTCGAGAGGGAGCCTCGGATGTCGGCGGCGGTCTTGGCGCAGTGAGCGGTCAGGAGAGAGTGCCAGTTACGGGCCTGGGTGAGCTGGATCCAGGCGATGTACATGGCGATGACGGTAGAGGCACCCCACTGGCGGGCCTTGAGGACGATGAGGCGCATAGGCTCCCCTGCCCTACGCTGCTCCTCGAGGGCATTGACGACGCGGCGCTGCCCGCGGTTCAGGATAAGTTTTACGAGCCTTGGGCTCTCCTTGTCCTTGATGCTGACGCAACGGGCGCACCAGTATTCGAAATCATAACGGCATCGGAGCCTTGCCCACTCGTCGCGGGTGCGTACGCCTCGGAGCCCCTTGTCTTCCATCAGTTCGGCGGGTACGAACTCCACGCCGTCGGTGAAGACGTCGGGGCCGAATTTGACGCGTCTGCCGGAGCTTCCGACCCCTTTGAGGGGGTCGAAAGCGTTCAGCTCCTCGTCGCGCCGGCGACGTCGGCGGTTTTCAGCGATAATTTCCTCGATATTCATAAGTGCTTAATCATCAAGAGTAAAACCTGTTATTCGGAGGTCGGGGGAAGCGGAGCCTTCGGCGGAGAGGCGGAGGAACCGCCTCGCGGGGAGGACGAGAGGGAGGCGGAGGGGCGCGTTGAGCTGTCCGCCGAGCCTGAAGCGCTCGAGGCGGCCGAAAATCCCGGAGCCGTTATGGCCGTAGAGGAGCAGCTCCCCGTCGACGGATTCGGCGAATATGGAGGCGCGGAGCGCGCGGGGCTTGCGGTCGACGGCGGCGTCGAGCGCGATACGGAAGGGGAGCGAAGGGGCCGGCAGTTCATCGGAGGCGTCGAAGAGGCGTCCCGCGGAACCGACGAGGAGCCTTCCCCTCCATAGTCGGCAGACCGCGGAGGAGTCGAAGCCGTCGAGTTCGGCCGCGATTTTCTCCCCTTGCGCGGTAAGGCGGTGCGGGGAGCCGTCTCCGCCGAAGAGCCATATTTCGGAGAACGCGGGGCACCATCCGGGGCGCGAGGCTCCGCATCGTGGCAGCAGGGTTTCGACCTTCGAGGCGGAGAATCGCAGGAGGTCGCCCCCGGCGACGGCGAGGAGGGAGGCTCCGGCATCCGTGCCCGCCGGGGCAACGGCGAGCGGGGAGGTAACCGGGCGCCGGTCGACGACGGAGCGGGAACGGACCGCGCCCTTGGCGTCGATTATCAGAATTTCGGAGCCACCAGGCCCGAAGCAGAACACGCGGTGGCGGGAGAAATCCCAGGCGGAGCGGGCGCGGGGCGCACCGGCCATCGCGAGGAGTCCGGAGTCGAAGCGGGCGGTGTCGGCGGGGAGTTCGGAATCCGCGACATATACCTCCAGCACTCTCTCCTCCGGGGAGGATTCAAAGGACTCCATCGGTACTTCGTAGCCGAAAGGAGCCGCGGGAGGGGCGACCCTCGCGAGCGCCGGGTCGATCCAGTAGGATAGCCCTGCTTCGGGAACCGGGGTCAGGGGGAAGGTCCGGGCCAGGGCTGAGCCGTCGGGTTTCTGAATATTGACCGACAGCTCGACAGCGGCGGGGTCAGGATAGACCAGGAGGGGTCCGAGGGTCAGGGGAAGAGCGCGGCCGGAGGAGGTCTGCCGGACGAGAGTTTCGGGGAAGGCGCCCCTTTTGACCGTCACGGCGACGGCGGCTTTCCAGGAGCCTTCGGTCGTTGAGGCGGCGGCTGTGAGAGTCGCGGCGGCCTCGGGGCGGGGAAGGTCGCGGGCCGGGTTTGCCCGGAGGGATATGGCGTCGGAGGAGAGTCGGGCTGTATGGGTCGCTCCGGGGATGAAGATGGGTGTGGCGGGGATAGCGGAGAGCGCGTCGAGGCCGATATATTCGGAGGGGGTGGTTACGTATTTGTCGGAGCCGGGGGCACCGAGGGTGCCTCCGAATGGACGGCCTATTTTAGCGATGGGCTTCAGGAGGTTTTCGGCGCGGGCGAGGGCCGCGGTGACTATTGAGCGGAAAAGAGCCTGGCGGGCTGACTCCACGCGGGGTATTCCGGGGAGGGAGACGGAGGCTTGGGCCGTGGTGCCCCCCATGGGGGTAAATGCTCCCTGGCATACCCCCTCGGTGTCGACCGGATCGAGCTGCGGGGAGACCTCGATTTCGGCGGAGGCGACAATCGAATCCCATGGCGCGGGGAGGGATTCGGGGGCGGTGACGGCGATATTGAAGTAGTCGAACTGGAAGAACCCTGGGGCCAGGGAGCTCATGGAATCGGCGGAAGAGAGCTTTATGTCTCCGGCGGCCTGAAACCCGCCGGGAGCGGCGAGGAGGACAGGGGCTGAGAGATAGACCGTCTGGCCGAAGATGTCGCGGAGGCGGTAGCGGGCAAGAACGGGTTGCGCGGCACCGCCGACCTGCTTGGCGGTGAGCTTCATCGAGGTATAGCCGCGGAGGAGCTTAGGGGTGATAATCGAGAGGTCGTAGTCGGCGATCGAGGAATCGGTGCGGCCGCGGGTCGCGCCGGTGAGCTTAGTCCCGGAAACATCGATATACCTGGTCGAGCTTTCGGAGGCATGGACGGCGAGCGGCGGAAGCTCGGGCAGGGGGCCGCGGAGGGAGAACTCCCCGGCGGGGGTATAGGTGACGTATTCGGGGGCGGAGCGTCGGCAGTAGAGCTTCACGACGCCGCTGACGGAGGTATCTGCTTCGAGAGGTTCCCCGCCGAGCATGCCGAGGAAGAACCTGGGTGCGGCCAAGGGGTCGGCGGGGGCTTCGGCGGAAGCGACGTAGAGGGCGGTTCCGGCGGCGAGTAGGACAGCTTTCGCGGAACCGGCGAGAGAGATTTCGGCGATTGGGAGAGCCTCGGAGGTAGCGAGCTGCCGGGGAGAGCCCGCGCGGCGCCATTCGGCGGGGTTCTCTGGGTCGCGGCGCAGGTTGGCGGCCGCGGATATTGAGAGTGTGTTCTTCATAAACATTTATTTTTTTCGGCAAAGTTAATGGGATGGGGAGGCGGGGAGTGTGCGATAATGCAACTTTCGTGCAAAAATCTTAACTTCGCGGGAAAGACCCAACTGCCATGAAAAGAGGATTACTGCTTATGATACTGCTCGGCGCGGTTCTCGCGGGACGGGCGGAGGAGCCGACTGCCGCGGAGCGGCTGGTGCCGCGGGACACGACGTTCGCGCTATGGTCGACGTACAAGAAGACGCTGAAGAAGCACCCGGAGATTTCGATTCTCGAGGAGAGGGTTCCGAAGGGGGTGCGGGCTATTGAGGATGTTCCCTATACGACGCTTGAGACGGCGAACGGGCCTCGGCCTCTGCGGTGCGACATCTACCGGCCGGACAACGACAGCATCCTCCCGGCGGTGATCATGATTCACGGCGGGGGGTGGAACTCGGGTAACCGGGGTCTGCAGAGGCCGCTGGCGCAGCGGCTCGCGGCGGCGGGGTTCGTCGCGATTCCGGTGGAGTACCGGCTGATTCCGGAGGCGCTGTACCCGGCGGGGCTGCACGACATCAAGACGGCGATACGGTTCGCGCGGGCTAACGCCGGGCGCTACGGCATCGACCCGGAGCGGATCGCTGTCGCGGGTTGCTCGGCGGGGGCGCAGCTCGCGACGCTGGCCGGGGTTACGAACGGTTCGGCGCTCCACGAGGGGAATGGGGAATACGGGGGGTATTCGAGCGAGGTACAGGCGGTTGTCAGTATCGACGGCATCGCGACCTTCCTGACGGACAGCAACCTGCAATCGGTGGAGGAGCATATCGCGAAGCGGGGCGAGCTGCCGGTCAACGCGCGGTGGCTCGGGGGGGTCTACGCTGATTCTCCGAAGCACTGGGAGGAGGCTTCGGCGCTGAACTGGATAACGGAGCGGTCGGCGCCGGTATGCTTTATCAACTCGGAGCTTCCGCGGTATTCGGAGGGGCGGGATGTACTGAGAGCGCGGTACGCGGCGCTCGGTATCGCGACGGAAGCGCACCGGGTAGGGGCGCCGTTCCATCCGTTCTGGCTTTTCCACCCTTACGCGGAACGGACGCTGGCTGCGGCGATACCTTTCCTTACGAGGGAGCTTCGGGGCCGCGCCGCTCGCTAAAGCTCGCTCCACCCGACAGGCCGCGCGGGGCAGGGCTTTTCCTTCGCTCGGCTTACGCCTCGCGCACCAGGAGGGGACCGGGAGAACCGGGAGATCTGGGAAGACTGGGAATTATGGGAGGACTGGGCGCAAGAGCAAAGGGGGCAAGCGGAAAGGGATTTATCTAAACGGGGAGGGGACCGGGGCTAAACTTTAAACTGGAAAGCCCCATTTTAGCGGCCGTTGGGGGCGGTAAAATGGGGCTTTTGGGAGATAGTTGGAACTTTCAGGGAGAGATGTTTGTTAAAAAATAAGTAATGAGTATTTTTGCAGTCCGGGATTGGCGGAGCAGTCCAGTTTTGCCTCCGTTTACTCCACAAAAAGCTTTTTTTCGGCTATTGTTTTTATGAGAAGAATAAGTTATAGAAAGGCGGCGTTTGCCGCTTTGGCCGCGGTGGCTCTCGCGGGAGGAACCGCGAGGGGCGAGGTTTACTCGCTTGACTCCTGCCGGGCGCTGGCGCTTGACCACAACAAGCAGTTGATGATCAGCGCTGAGCGCGTGAAGAAGGCTTCGTACCAGAAGAAGGAGGCGTTCGCGGCGTATCTGCCGGCGTTCGATTTCCAGGGGGCGTATTTCTACAACCAGAAGGGACTTTCGATTCTGAGCGAGGACCAGCACCTGCCGGTTCAGAATTTCAACCTTCAGACGCAGAAGTACGAGTTTTCGGTGGTGAAGAACCCGATTACGGGGGAGCCGGTCAAGGGCCCCGGGGGGCAGTATATCCCGGAGCAGACGGCACTGCTGCCGAAGGAGGCACTGGAATATGACATACACAATGTTTTCTTCGGGGCTGTCACGCTTACGCAGCCGATTTTCATGGGGGGCAAGATAGTCGCCATGAACCGTCTGACGGGTTACGCGGAGGAAATCGCGCGGAAGCAGCAGCTTTCGGAGGCTCAGAACGTAGTCTACGCGGTAGACGCGGCGTACTGGACGGTAGTTTCGCTTCACGCGAAGCACGAGCTTGCGACGAGCTATGTCAATCTGCTGGACTCTCTGACGCGGAATGTAAGGCTGATGCTTGAGCAGGGAGTCGCGACCCGTAGCGACCTGCTGAGCGTCGAGGTAAAGCTGAACGAGGCAAACGTCGACCTTCTGAAGGTCGAGAACGGTCTGGCGCTGAGCCGCATGGCGCTGGCGCAGGTGTGCGGGCTTCCGGTAGACTCTCAGATGGAGGTCGCCGACGAGGGTCCCCGGGGGATCGACGCGTCGGAGGCTGTTCCGTCGAGCTACGATATGGAGAGCGTGTACGCGAACCGTCCGGACCTGGAGGCGCTTCGGCTGGCGGGTAACGCCGCCGAGCAGCAGGCGCGGGTGGCGCGGGCCGACATGATGCCGCAACTGGCGCTGATGGGGATGTACTCTTTCAGCAATCCGAACCTGTTCGACGGCTTCCGCAAGCGTTTCGACGGGGCTTTCTCCGTAGGGGTTATGCTGAAGATTCCGATCTGGCACTGGGGAGGGAACTATAACAAGTACCGGGCGGCGAAGACCGACCGCACGATCCGGGAGCTCCAGCTGCAGGACGCGAAGGAGATGGTCGACCTCCAGGTGAGCCAGGCGGCGTTCAAGACGCAGGAGGCACTGAAGACCTACGCGGCGACGCGCTCCAACCTGTCGAAGGCCGAAGAGAACCTGCGGACGGCGCAGGTAGGCTTCAAGGAGGGGGTAGTCACCACGGACGACGTAATGGCTGCGCAGACGGCGTGGCTGAAGGCCCATTCCGAGGAAATCGACGCGGAGGTAGAGGTACAGCTCTGCAAGGTCTACCTGTCGAAGGCGCTGGGAACGCTCGACGTACAGATTCCAAACTAACAGAAAGAATTAACTTATTAACATACAAGCGATATGTCAGATAAACTCACCCCGCGGGAAAAGAAAGAGAACCGCCTGCTGCTGGGCGCTGTCGGCGGCGTGGTGGTAGTAGTGGCCGCGCTGGCCATAATCGGGTTCCTGTTTTTGAACAAGCCGGAAGAGCTGCTGGAAGGGCAGGCAGAGGCGACGTCGGTTCGCGTCAGCGGCAAGCTGCCGGGACGCGTAGCGGAGTTCTTCGTGCGCGAAGGGGACATGGTACACAAGGGTGACACCCTGGTGCATATCCATTCGTCGCTGGCTGAGGCGAAGATGGAACAGGCGACGGCGATGGAGACGGCGGCGAAGGCCCTGGACCAGAAGGTCGACGCTGGAACGCGCTCGCAGATTATCCAGAGCGCCCATTCTGTATGGCAGCAGGCCCAGGCGGCCGAGAGCATCACTAAGAAAACCTACGACCGCATGCAGCGGCTTTTCGAGGAGGGGGTGATTTCGGAGCAGAAGCGCGACGAGGCGAAGGCGGCGTATGACGCGGCGGTAGCGGGGTCGAAGGCGGCCAAGAGCCAGTACGAGCTTGCGAAGCAGGGCCCTCAGTCGGAGGACAAGACCCAGGCCGCGGCGATGGTCAATGTCGCGAAGGGGGGAGTCGCCGAGGTAGAGGCTGTTCTTGAGGACCAGTACCTTACGGCTCCGTGCGACGGGCAGATCGACGTTATCTTCCCTCACGAGGGGGAGCTGGTAGCGATGGGGGCTCCGATTATGAACGTTCTGAAGATTTCCGACAAGTGGGTTACCTTCAACGTCAGGGAAGAGCTTCTCAACAAGCTGAAAATCGGGGAGGAGATCACGGTAATGATTCCGGCTCTCGACAAGAAGGAGGCGAAGGTCAAGATTTACTATGTGCGCGACATGGGGGCGTACGCTACCTGGCACGCGACGAAGACCACGGGCGACTGGGACTCGAAGACATTCGAGGTCAAGGCGCGGCCTACGGCTGATATTCCCGACCTCAGGCCTGGGATGACGGTTATTTACAAGGATTAAGGCGCGACAAGAGGCAGCTTCGGGGCCGCGGCCCCTCACACCTGGATCAGAACTCCGAGGCGGGAACGAGGGGAAGCCGCTCGCCTTCGGCTCGCTCCACCCGACATTCAGGGACAGGCAGCGGAAGGCGGGATACTTTCAAGAATTAACCCTTTTAAAACGAACAATAAACACTCGAAATAATGAAGGCTTTGTCAGCAGTGGCGCGGCGCGAGATCCGCAGGATTTGTTCCAGGCCGGTTTATCTGGTCGGGATGCTGCTGGTGCCGCTGTTTATGGCGTTCTTCTTCCTGTCGCTTCTCGGGGAGGGGCTTCCGCGGCGGGTACCGGTGGCGATTGTCGACCTGGACCATTCGCAGATTTCGCGGCGGATTACCCGGCAGCTTGACGCGACGGAGCTTTGCGACATCACTTGCCACAAGGAGAGCTATTCTCAGGCGATGGACGCGGTGCAGCGCGGGGAGATTTTCGGTTTCTTCGTGATACCGGCGGAGTTCGAGAGCAAGGCTCTCGCCAACCGGGCTCCGACGCTGACGTTCTACTCGAACCTGACGTACTATGTTCCGGGTACGCTGATTTACAAGGGTTTCAAGACCCTGGCGGTAACGACTTCGGGGCAGTTGGTTCAGCAGGACCTGGTGTCGAAGGGGGCGTCGAACCGCGCGGCGGGGCTGATCCTTCAGCCGATGGTTCTCGACAACCACCCGATGGGGAATCCGTACCTGAACTATTCCTACTACCTCTCCTCGTCGTTCCTGCCGGGTATTCTGCAGCTTATGATTTTCCTGATGACGGCGTTTTCCATCACGCAGGAAATCAAGCGGTCGACGTCGGTAGAGTGGCTCGCTACGGCGGGTAACCGGATCGGGACGGCGCTTGTCGGGAAGCTGCTGCCGCAGACTGTTATCTTCTACATCCTGGGTCTTGGGATTAACGCCCTGATGTTCGGCTTCCACCATTTCCCGGAGAACTCGCCGTGGTGGCACATGGCGCTCGGGATGCTGTTGTTCGTGATCGCGAGCCAGAGTTTCTCGGTGGTTGTATGTTCGGTGATTCCGAATCCGCGCCTGGCGCTGTCGGTTGTATCTCTGACGGGCATCCTGGCTTTCTCGGTAGCGGCTTTCTCGTTTCCGGTTCAGGCGATGTACGGGTGGATCGCGATATTCGCCGACCTTCTGCCGGTGCGCTGGTACTTCCTGATATATATCGACCAGGCGCTCAACGGGGTGGCGCTGTATTACTCGCGCCTGTATTACGCGGCGCTGCTGGGTTTCCCGATCGCGGCGACGCTCTTCGCGCCGCTGATGAAACGGGCGCTGAAGGATCCGGTATATGTGCCTTAATTAATTAAACGACAATTCTTTGCAGCAGCGATGAAAATATTCGGCGACATAAAGCAGTGGTTTCTCGAGACGGCCATGGTTGTCCGGCGCGAGACGGCCCGCGCGCTATCCGATGTCGGGGTGCTTATTTTCTTCTTCCTTCTTCCGTTTGCCTACCCGCTGGTTTACTCGGCGATTTACAACCCGGAGGTGACGCGCGACATGCCAGTGGCGGTGGTTGACGAGTGCCGTACGGCAGAGTCTCGGCGCTTCGCCCGGGAGGCTGACGCGACGCAGGCGGCGAAGGTCTGCGGCTACGCGTCGGACATGGGGGAGGCGCGCCGCTGGATGGCCGACCACCGCTGCTACGCGATCATCCATATTCCCTCGGACTATTCTGAGCGGCTTGGGCGCGGGGAGCAGGGGGTTATTTCGATATACTACGACCTTGGGCTGCTGCTTCGCTACCGCACGTTCCTCTCGTCGTTCACGGAGCTTCAGATGGCAACGGACACGCGCCTTCGCACGGAGCTGCTTAACACGGTAGGGTTCGTTTCGGACGCGCCGTCGAACGTTCAGACGGAGGCTTATTTCTTAGGGGACCCGCAGCAGGGTTTCGCGTCGTTCATCCTGATCGGGATTGTGGTTCTGATACTGCAGCAGTCGATGCTGCTGGGGATAGTGCTGTTGGACGGCACGGAGCGCGAGCGGCGGCTGGGATTCGACTCCTACGGGCTTGCGGAGCTGCGGGGCGTCGCCCCCTCGGCTCTCATCACGGGGCGCACGCTGAGCTATACGTTCCTGTACCTTCCGGCGACGGTCTATATCCTGCATTATATCCCTGAGTTCTTTAATTTCCCGCATCTGGGGAATATGTTCGAGGGGTGTCTGCTGATGATTCCGATGCTGCTTGCGACGGCGATGCTTGGGCAGGCGGTGAGGTTCATGACCTCGGAGCGCGAGAGCGCGTTTATAATAGTTGTGTTTACGTCGGTTATATTCCTGTTCCTGTCGGGGCTGACGTGGCCTCGGTTCGCGATGTCGCCTCTGTGGTACGGGCTTGGGAGCCTGGTGCCGGCGACGTGGGGCGTCGAGGGTTTCCTGCGGATCAACAACAACGGGGCTACGCTGGAGCAGCAGACGATTCCTTATCTGGCTCTCTGGGGGCTGTTTGTACTTTACTCTATTCTGGCCTATATCAGCGCCCGGCATTACAGGAGGCGCTGAGGGGCTGGCTGCGCCGCTCGCTAAAGCTCGCTCCACCCGACAGGCTTCGCGGGGAACGGGGCTTTTACTTCGCCCGGCTTACGCCTCGCGCACCAAGCGGGGAAAGGACGGAATAGGAAAAGCGCAGAAAAAGCCGCGCCCGGACGGGGGCGCGGCTTCGTTATGGGGAGGGGTTGGTTATTATCTGGCGGGGGGTCAGTCGGCGAGGTCGAGGGGGATCGCGACGATGCGGGAGTTGTTGGAGCGGATGAAGTTGAGGATTTCGGAGCGGACTTCGGAGGGCTCGATGTCGGCCTCGATGCGTCGCATGGCGTTGTAGAGGGAGATTCCGCTCTGGTAGATGTTGCGGTATGCCTTGGCGATGTCGTCGATCTGCTGGTCGGTGAACTCCTTCTTGCGCATGATGTAGGCGTTGATACCGAAGTATGCGGCGGGGTTGTGGGCGATGATGACGTATGGGGGTACGTTTCCGGCGATGCGGCAACCCCCTTTGACGAGTACCCATTTTCCGATTTTAGAGCCTTCGTGGAGGACGCAGTTTGAGGAGAGGATCGAACATTCCTCTACCTCGCAGTCGCCGGCGATTGTCACGCCGTTTCCGATGACGCACTGGCCCATGATTTTGGTGTCGTGGCCGATATGGGCATCCGCCATAATGAAGGAGTCGCTTCCGATAGAGGTCGCGCCTTCGGAGCGTATGCCGCGGTTTATGATCACGTGCTCGCGGATCGTCACGTTGTCGCCGATTTCGCAGCGGGTCTCCTCCCCTTTCCAGCGGAAGTCCTGTGGCTCGGCCCCGACGATGGCGCCCTGGAACACGCGGCAGTTCTTCCCCAGGGTGGTCCCGCGCATCACGGAGGCGTATGGGAAGATTTCGCAGTTGTCGCCGATCACGACGTTCTTGTCGACATAGGCGAAGGGGTGGACTGTTACGTTGTTTCCGAGCTTTGCGGAGGGGTCAACGTAGGCAAGAGAGCTTATCATAATATTTTATTTAAGTTTAATATTAGCGGCCTCCGCCGAGGGACTGGTAGAGGGAGATCAGGGCGCGGTCGCGGGCGAGCTCGGTCGAGAGGTAGTTCATCTGGGCCGAGAGGAGCGACGACTGGGCTGTGAGGACTTCGAGGTATGTCGTCGAGCCTCCGTTGTAGGCGAAGAGGTCGTTGGTGTAGTCAACGGCTTTGGTGAGGGCGTCGACCTGCTTAGTCAGGAGGAGGGCCTTCTGAGTTTGCTTGTCGTAGCTTACGATGTTGTCCTGGACTTCGGCGGCGGCGCTGAGGAGCTTGTAGCGGAAGTTGTTGAGGGCCTGCTGCTGCTGCGCCTTGGAGCCTTTGAGGTTGGCGATGTTCTGTCCGCGGGAGAAGAGGGGCGCAACGAGGGAGCCGGCGAGGTTCTCAAACCATTTTCCGGGGTTCATGATGAAGGAGCCGACGGAGTTGGTGAAACCGCCGTTGGAGGTGAAGGAAAGGGTCGGGTAGAAGTTCGCGCGGGCCGAGTTCGTGGCGTAATACGCGGCGGCGAGGCTCTCTTCTGCGGCCTTCACATCGGGACGCTGGGCGAGTTCGCGCATGGGGACTCCGTCGCGGAGAATCTGCGGGGCGTTGAGATGGGCGTTCTCGGGGATGGCGTAGACGCGGGGCCCCTCGTTGAGGAGGAGGGCGAAGGTGTTGTTGGCGGCGTCAAGGGATGCTTCGAGCTCTTCGATCTGGGCGAGGATGCTGTAAAGCTGTCCCTCGCTCTGTACGACGGCGGCCTCGGTTGTGCGGCCGGCCTCCTTGAAGTCCTTCATCGTCTGCACGCTCTGCTTCCACAGCTCGGCTGTCTCGCGGGAGAGGGTGAGCTGCGATTCGAGGCAGGAGATTGAGTAGTAGGTAGTCGCGACGGCGCCGATAATCTGGGAGCGCACGGCCTGCTGGTAGTCCTGCTGTAGGCGCAGGGCGGCTTCGGAGGCGCGCTTGCGGTTGAGGGTCTTTGCGAATACGTCGAACTCCCAGGAGATGGAGAGGGGGATGTTGTAGGTCTTCGACCAGTCGGTAGCGCCGGGGACATCGTGGAACTTCGAGAGGTTCCCCTGGGCCGAGAGGGCGACGGAGGGGAGATAGCTCAGCCGGGCGCCGAGGACGTTGGCTCGGGCAACCTCGACGTTGAGGCGGGCGTTCTCGAGGTCGTTGTTGTTGGCGAGGGCCTTGGCGATGAAGTCCTGGAGGAGGGGGTCTGTGAAGACTTCCTGCCACTGGAGGTTTCCGAAGGCCGCGGAGTCGGGGGCCTGTTTCGATACCTCGGCATACTCCTGGGTGTCAGGAGTATCCGTAGGCATCTCGAATTTTTTGTAGATGTGGCACGACGAGAGCATGGCCAGGGAGAGGCCGGCAGCGAGGGTCAGTGCTATGTTGTTGGATTTCATCTGTATGGTTCAGGATAAGTTATCGTGAGTACTGTTCGATTTCGCTCTCGATCGCGTCGTTGTTTGTGTCGCGCCACTTCATCGGGGTGAACTTCTCCTGGATAAGCTGGAAGGCCACGAAGAGGGCGGGGACGAAGAAAATCTGGAGAAGCATGCCGATGAGCATGCCGCCTACGGAGCCTACGCCGAGGGCGCGGTTGCCGTTGGCGCCTACGCCGGAGGCGAACATCATGGGCAGAAGGCCGATGATGAGGGCCAGGGAGGTCATCAGGATCGGGCGCAGACGGGCTTCGGCGCCGGAAATCGCGGCGTTTACGACGGACATGCCTGTCCTGCGGCGCTCGAGGGCGAACTCGACGATAAGGATTGCGTTCTTGGCGAGAAGGCCGATCAGCATGATGAGGGCGATCTGGAGGTAGATGTTGTTGGAAACGCCGAACATCGTCGCGAAGAAGAAGGAGCCCATCAGGCCGAAGGGTATCGAGAGGATAACGGCCCAGGGGAGGATGTAGCTCTCGTACTGCGCCGAGAGGAGGAGGTAGACGAACAGGAGGCAGAGGCCGAAAATCATGGCTGTCGCGTTGCCCGACTGGCTTCCTTCCTCACGGGTCATGCCGGAGTACTCGTAGCCGTAGCCCTGGGGGAGTGCCTGGGAGGCCACGCGCTCGATGGCGGCGAGAGCCTGGCCGGTTGAGTAGCCGTCGGCGGGGTTACCGGTAACGGAAATCGACTGGAAGAGGTTGAAACGGTTCAGGAGGTCGGGGCCGTAGACTTTCGACAGGGTGACGAAGTTCTCCAGGGATGCCATCTTGCCGGAAGCTGAGCGCACCTTTATGTTCTTAAGGCTCTCTTCGGAGACGCGGGACTCGGGGGGAGCCTGCATCATGACGCGGTAGATTTTGCCGAAACGGTTGAAGTTGGATACGTACATCGAGCCGTAGTAGCCCTGCATCGCGGAGAGGATGGTGGATGTGCTCAGGCCGGCCTGCTGGGCCTTCGCGGCGTCGATGTCGATTTTGTACTGGGGGAATGTCGGGTTGAAGGTAGTGTAAGCCACCTTGATTTCGGGCTGCGCGTTGAGCTGGGCCAGGAAGTTCTGGACGACGGCGAAGAAGTCGTCGATGGAGCCTCCGGTCTTGTCCTGCATCTTGAGCTCGAAACCGTTGGTCGTGGAGTAGCCGGTGATCATAGGGGGCGCGAAGGCAACGACGCGTCCGTCCTTGACGAGCATGTTGGCGGCGCCGTAGACCTGTCCGAGTATAGCGTCGACGTTCTCGGTCTTCTTGTCGCGTTCGGCCCAGTTCTTGAGCTTGACGATGAAGGTGCCGTATGTAGCGCCCTGTCCGGCGATGAAGCTGTAGCCGAGGATTTTCTGGCTGAACTGGACGGCGGGAATCGACATGACGATTTTGTCAACCTGGTCCATTACCTCGGCGGTACGCTCCTGGGATGTTCCGGCGGGCATGTCGACCATTACGAAGAAGACGCCGGTGTCCTCGTTAGGCACCAGGGCGGTAGGGGTCACGGCCATACGCCAAACGAGGATTCCGATCGAGAGGGCTACGCAGACGAAGCTGGAGACCTTGTGGCGGGTGAAGAATGCGACCCACTTGTTGTATCCGGCGAGCACTTTCGCGTATGCTTTCTCGAAGGCTTCCTTGAAGGCTTTGGTGAAGAGGCCCCAGACGGCGAGGACGCCGCAGACAATCGCTATGACACCTTTGAGGATGTTCTCGAAGTCGAACCAACCGAGCACCATGAAGGTGATCGTGGCGGCGAGGAGGGCGAAGGTCCCGAGGGGGAGCCAGAGGCGGTTCCAGCGGGAGGCGACGCTCCGGGCCATTGCCTGTCCGGCGGCCTTGTAGGCATCGCCCACGCGCTTGGCGAGGGGTTCCTGGTGGCCGTCGGCGGTATGGGGTTTGAGGAACACGGCGCAGAGGGCCGGGGAGAGGGTCAGGGCGTTAAGGGCGGAGAATCCGATGGCGATCGCCATTGTGATACCGAACTGCTGGTAGAAGATACCGGCGGTACCGGGCATGAACGACACGGGGATGAACACGAGCATCATCACCAGGGTGATGGAGATGATCGCGGAGCCGATTTCGCTCATGGCGTCGATGGCGGCCTTACGCGAGCTCTTGTAGCCCGCGTCGAGCTTGGCATGGACCGCCTCGACGACCACAATCGCGTCGTCGACCACAATCGCGATGGCGAGCACCAGGGCCGAGAGGGTGATCAGGTTGACGGAGAAGCCGATGATTTTCAGCACGAAGAAGGTGCCGACCAGGGCCACGGGTATGGCGATGGCGGGGATGAGGGTCGAGCGTATGTCGCCCAGGAAGAGGTAAACGACGAAGAACACGAGGATGAAGGCTTCGATCAGGGTATGGATTACCTTGTTGATCGAGGCGTAAAGGAAGTCGTTGTTGTTCATCGGGATAGCGAAGTTGAGCCCCTTGGGAAGGTCCTTCTTCATGATTTCGACCTGAGCGAGACAGTCGTTGATAATCTGGGTGGCGTTGGAGCCGGCGGTCTGGAACACCATGCAGACGGAGCTGGGGAGGCCGTTGAGGGTGTTGGCGAAGTCATAGGTTACCTTGCCGAGCTCGACGTCGGCCACGTCCTTTATGCGGAGTACCTCGCCGTTGGCGCTTGTGCGGATTACGATATTCTCGAACTCCTCGGGGGTCTCGTAGCGTCCGCGGTATTTAATGGTGTACTGGAAGCTCTGGTTGCCCTGGGCGCCGAAGGAGCCGGGGGCTGCCTCGACGTTCTGGTCGCGGAGGGCCGCGGCGACGTCGGAGGGGTTGAGGCCGTACTGGGCCATTACTTCGGGCTTGATCCATATGCGCATGGAGTAGTCACCGCCGAAGCTCATCACGTCGCCGACGCCCTGCACGCGCTGGAGCACCGGGATGACGTTGATTTTCATATAGTTGTCGATGAACTCCGAATCGTATCCGTCGGGGGTCTCGCTGTAAAGGGCGACGCCGACGAGCATCGAAGACTGGCGTTTCTGTGTCAGCACGCCTACCTGGGTGACTTCGGCGGGGAGGAGGTTCTGGGCCTTGGCGACGCGGTTCTGCACGTCGACGGCCGCCATGTCGGGGTCGAAGCCCTGCTCGAAGTGGACGTTGATGTTGGCGGAGCCGGTGTTGGTGGCGGTTGATTCGATGTATGTCATGCCCTCGGCGCCGTTGATTGACTCTTCGAGGGGGGCGATCACGGAGTTGAGCACGGCCTGCGCGTTGGCTCCGGAGTATGTCGTGGAGACCGAGATTGTCGGGGGGGCGATGTCGGGGTACTGGGTCACCGGGAGCGACGCCAGGCCGATCAAGCCGAGCAGGACGATGAAGATTGATATAACCGTCGATAGTACCGGGCGGTTAATGAATGTATCGAGTTTCATCTGTGATGTTGATGTTTAATGCTTTTGTTACTTCTTCTGGGCGGCGGCCTGCTGCTGGGCCATTGCTGCCTGCTTGGCGGCGAGCTCGGCGGCGTCGACGGGCTTGATCTGCATGTCGGGCTTCACTTTGTTGCCGACACCTTCGACGACGATTCGCTGGCCGGGCTGGAGGCCGGAGGTAACTACGAAGTTCTTGCCGTCGTTTAGCGCGTCGACATTGATCGGGGTGCTGACGGTCTTGTTGGAGTCGTTTACGACGTAGACGAAGCGGAGGTTCTGGATTTCGTAGGTGGCCTTCTGGGGAATGATGATTACGTTATCCTTCACCACGGGTACGATAATCTGTCCGGTCGAGCCGCTTCGGAGCATGCCGTTGGTGTTCTTGAAACGGGCGCGGACGTTCGCGGCGCCGGTGCTCTGGTCGATGACTCCGGAGACGGTCGCGACCTTTCCGGCTTCGGGATATATCGAGCCGTCGGAGAGGCGGAGCTGTACGGCGGGCATCTCGGCGATTGCCTGTGCGATGCTCTTGGTGCCGTTGTCGGTCATTTCGAGGAGGTCTTTCTCGTTGATGGAGAAGTAGGCGTAGATGTCGGAGTTGTCGCTGACGGTGGTCAGGGGCTGGACCATCGAGGGGGACGCGAGGGATCCTTCGCGGTTGGGGATTACTCCGACGAATCCGTCGGAGGGGGCGGTCACGACGGTGTAGCTGAGGTTCTTGCGGGCGTTTACGACGGCGGCTTCGGCTGTGCGGAGCTGGGCCTCGGCCTGCGCGAGCTGGTTCTTGGCGAGCTGGTTCTCGTATTCGCTTATGATGTTCTTGTCGAAGAGGCGCTGCTTGTTCTGGGCTGTCAGGCGGGCTGTCTCAACCGAGGTTTTGGCGGACGCGAGCTGGGCTACCGCCTGGTCGACGGCAGCCTGGTACTGCACCTGGTCGAGGGTGAAGAGGGGCTGCCCTTTTCTGACGGCCTGTCCTTCGTCGACGTGTACCTTGGTGATGAAGCCGGAAACGAGGGGCCGTACGTCGATGTCGGTGCGCCCCTTGATAGTCGCGGCGTATGAGTGGGAAAGGTCGGAATTGCCCGGCTGCACGGTCATGACCGCGATTTCGGGAGTCTGCTGCATCATCATTGCCGTTTGGGCCGCGGCGTCGTCCTTCTTGCCGCACGATGTCAATGCCATTACCGCGGCCGCTCCGCCCAGGAACATCCCGCGGAGGGCGAGTCGCTTGCTGTTGTCAGTCATTGTCTTACGCTTATTTTTATGATGTATTTTTTATGATTTCAGCGATTAGCGATGAATATTCGCTTGGAAACCGAACGCAAAATTAGTCAATAAATTAGAGCTGAAATATGATATATGTCATACTTGTTGCCGCTTTAACACTATTTAATTATAGTGGCGGCGGTATGCCGGGTTTTGTTTTTTTTTATTACATTTGCCGCCAAGAATGAAGATCCTGCATATAATATTCACTTTCCGCACCGGGGGGGCGGAGACGATGCTGGTCGACATGATGAACCGGCAGGCCGCGCTGGGCCACGACGTCGCCCTGCTGATAATCAACGACGGGGTCGACCGTAACCTCCTGTCGACCGTCAGCGACCGGGTTGAGGTTTTCCACTGGCCGCGGCGCCCGGGTACCGGGAAGCTGCGGCTCGCGCTGCGCCTCAACGCCTGGGTAAGGCTCCGGCGCCCCGACGCGGTTCACCTCCACGACCCTAAGCTCCCGGGGCTTCTGCGGGGGATGGACCGGAAGCTGGTCTACACGGTTCACGCCCTGGGGCTGTCGCAGCGCTATCTGCGCCCCACGGTCAGGCAGTGCGCGATCACCGACGCGGTAAGGGAGGATGCGCTCCGCCAGTATCCGGGTGCCGACGTTCGCGTCATACCCAACGGCATAGACACAGACAGCATACGTCGCCGCGACTATGAGCGGCTTCCCGACGGCGGTAGGTTCCGCGTCGTGCAGTCGGGGCGGCTCGACACCGCCACCAAGGGGCAGGACATACTGGTCCGCGCCCTGGGCGTCCTGTCCCGCAGGGGGATAAGGGACGTGTATGTCGACTTTATCGGCGAGGGGGCCGACCGGGGTATGCTCGAGGAGCTTGCCCGGCAGGAGGGGGTGGCCGACCGAGTTACCTTCCGGGGGCTGATGACTCGGAAGGAGGTCTACGACGCTTACGCGGACTACGACCTGATGGTCCACCCCTCGCGCTTCGAGGGGTTCGGGCTGATAATCGCCGAGGCTATGGCCGCGGGGCTTCCCGTGGCGGTACCTGTCGGAGGGGGCCCCTACGAGGTGATCGACCGGGGGCATCTTGGCGAGACGTTCGAGCCGGATGATCCGGAGTCGTGCGCCGAGGCTGTCGAGCGCGTCCGTGCCGATTACCCGATGGCTCTTATGCGAGCCGAACTGGCGCGGTCGCGAGCTTCGCTGAGCTACTCGCTCAAAGGGATGGTCGACGAGTATGTGCGCCTCTACGAAGAGCTGAAAAACTGAGTTTTTCTGCTGTAAAACATAACTGCAAAGCCGCTTTCGGGCGGCTTGTTTTGTATCTGAAAAATTTTTGTCAAGTTTTGCGCGAAAAATTTGTAACTCTATGAAAAACGCGGTACTTTCGTTGAATATTTACCTTAACAGACTAATAACATCTAACATAATACACACTGCATCATGAGTTATCTGAAGTTTGATAAAAACCTGATGATTAACCTCGAACAGTCGCTCCCCAAGGAGATGCTGCGGACTAATCAGGCGGGCGCTTATCACTGCACCTCGATCGTTGACTGCAACACCCGCAAGCAGCACGGGCTGCTGGTGGTGCCCATCGGCGACGAGGAGTATGACCCGCACGTGCTGCTGTCGTCGCTCGACGAGACCGTCATCCAGCACGGGGCGGCCTTCAACCTGGGGCTTCACCGCTACCAGGGGGGCGTCTACAGCCCCAACGGCCACAAATACATCCGCGAGTTCGACTGCGAGGGGGTGCCCCGCACCACCTACCGCGTCGGGGGCGTGATTCTCACCAAGGAGAAAATCTTCATCCAGAACGAGAACCGCATCCTGATCCGCTACACCCTTCTCGAGGCCCACTCGCCGACAACGCTCCAGCTCCGCCCGTTCCTGGCGTTCCGCTCCAGCAACGCGCTCTGCATGGCCAACGACAAGGCGAACACCGACTGCCAGCCGGTGCAGAACGGTGTCGCGTGCTGCCTCTACGAGGGGTACCCTACCCTCTTCATGCAGCTCTCGCGCAAGCCGGAGTTCGTCCACGACCCGCACTGGTACAATAATATAGAATATGTCAAGGATATGGACCGCGGCGTGCCCTACGTCGAGGACCTGATGGTTCCGGGCTATTTCCAGGTAAGCATCAAGAAAGGGGAGTCGATAATCTTCTCCGCGGGCCTCTCGGAGGTTTCGCCGCGCTCGCTGGGCAAGATGTACGAGGGGGAAATCGCCTCGCGCACGCGCCGCACATCGTTCTTCAACTGCCTGAAGAACGCCGCCAAGCAGCTCTACCTAAAGAAGGGGGATTCGGAATACATGCTTTCGGGCTATCCCTGGGGTAAGATTCTGGCGCGCAACACGTTCATGTCGCTTCCGGGCAACACGATCGCCATCGGCCACCGCGAGGATTTCGAGCTGATTATGGCTACCGCCGCCAAGTCGCTCGAAAACTTCATGGCTACCCTCGAACATTCCCGCATGATCCACGGCATCGCGGAGCCCGACATCCCCGTGTGGGCCATCTGGGCCATCCAGCAGTACGCCAAGAGCTACGGGATGGACGCGGCGCGCGAGCGCTACATGGGGCTGGTTGCCGCGCTGGTCGACTTCATCATCGCCGGGGGGCATCCGCGCCTGACGCTTGAAAGCGACGGGCTCCTCTCGACCGACGGCACGATGACTCCCGCCTCGTGGATGAACTCCGTATGGGACGGGCGCCCCGTCGTTCCCCGCACCGGGAAGCTGGTGGAAATCAACGCCCTGTGGTACAACGCGCTCCGCTTCGCCGCCGATATGGCGCAGGGGGACGGGAACCTCGAGGAACGCGCGCAGGCATGGACCGACACCGCCGACAAGGTCAAGGAGGCTTTCGCCCCGACGTTCCTCAACGATTACGGCTACCTTTACGACTATGTGGCCGGGACTTACGCCGACCCGTCGGTGCGCCCCAACATGGTGATCGCGGCCGGGCTTGACAACTCGCCCCTGGACCGCCGCCAGCGCAAGGGGGTTCTCGACGTCGTTACCCGCGAGCTGCTGACCCCCAAGGGGCTCCGGACCCTCTCGCCGAAGAGCTACGGCTACCGCCCCTTCTACCTCGGGTCGCCGCAGGAACGCGAGATCGCCCTCCACAACGGCCCGGCGCGCCCCTGGCTGATCGGCTTCTACGCCGACGCGTACCTGAAGGTGTTCGGCCTGAGCGGCCGCAGCTATATCGACCGCATGCTGATCGGCTTCGAGGAGGAGATGAGCCAGGGTTGCATCGGCTCCCTGAGCCAGCTCTACGACGGCAACCCGCCCTTCTCGGGCCGCGGCGCGATTTCCCACGCGACGAACATCGCCGAAGTGCTCCGAACGCTGCGCACCCTCAAGAAACTTGACTCCTGAACCACCCTGAAACCAAATACCATAGAATGAAAGCATTAATGTTCGGGTGGGAATTTCCACCTCACATCCTCGGCGGCCTCGGTACCGCCAGCTACGGCCTGACCCGCGGCATGTGGCAGTGCGGCGACATGGATATTACCTTCGTGATCCCCAAGCCTTTCGGCGACGAGGACAAGGAGTTCGCCCACATTATCGGAGCCTCCCAGACCCCGGTGGCCTGGAGGGACGTATCGCGCGACTACGTAGAGCAGCGCATCGGCAAGGTGATGGATCCGGAGCTTTACTTCCGTCTCCGCGACCATATCTACGCCGATTTCAACTATATGAGGCTCAACGACCTGGGTTGCATCGAGTTCTCAGGCCGCTACCCCGACAACCTGCTGGAGGAAATCAACAACTACTCGATTGTTGCCGGCGTGATCGCCCGCACGGTCGACTGCGACGTGATCCACTCGCACGACTGGCTGACCTACCCCGCGGGAATCCACGCCAAGCAGGTGACGGGCAAGCCTCTGGTGATCCACGTGCACGCTACGGACTACGACCGCTCGCGCGGCAACGTGAACCCGACGGTGTTCGGCATCGAGCGCGACGGCATGATCCACGCCGACCATATCATAACGGTCTCCAACCTTACCCGCCAGACCGTCATCGAGAAGTACGGCATCGACCCGGCGAAAGTAACGACGGTCCACAACGCCGTAACCCCCCTGAGCCAGGAATACCTCGACGTGACCGTCACCAAGCCGAAGGACAAGATCGTTACCTTCCTGGGGCGCATAACGATGCAGAAGGGCCCCGAATACTTCGTCGAAGTGGCCGCGAAGGTGCTCAAGCTCGACCACAACGTGCGCTTCGTTATGGCCGGTTCGGGCGACATGATGGACAAGATGATCAACCTCGCCGCCGAGCGCGGAATCGCCGACCGGTTCCACTTCCCCGGATTCCAGAAAGGGAAGCAGGTCTACGAGATGCTGAAGGCTTCCGACGTCTACATGATGCCCTCCGTTTCCGAGCCTTTCGGAATCTCCCCGCTTGAGGCGATGCAGATGGGGGTCCCCTCCATCATCTCCAAGCAGAGCGGATGCGCCGAAATCCTCGACAACGTGATCAAGACCGACTACTGGGACATCGACGCCATGGCCGACGCCGTCTATTCGATCATCACCTATCCGGCGATGTACCAGCAGCTCCGCGAGGACGGCCTCCGCGAGGTAAACCAGATTACCTGGGACAAGGCCGGCCGCAAGGTAATCGACATCTACAACAAGGTTCTCGGCCGCTCCTGAATACCCTAAACCTTAAACCTTCAAATCACCAAAAGATATGAAAGCGATTTGCTTCTATTTCCAAATCCACCAGCCCTTCCGCCTGAAACGCTACCGTTTCTTCGACATAGGCAACGACCACTACTACTACGACGATTTCGCCAACGACGACATCATAACCCGCATAGCCCACCGCTCCTACATCCCCGCGGCTGAGACGCTGCTGAAGATGATCCAGGACACCAACGGCGCCTTCCGCTGCGCGATTTCCGTCTCCGGCGTGGCCCTGGAGCAGCTCGAAATCTACGTCCCCGAGTTCATCGACATCCTGCGCAAGCTCGCCGACACGGGCAAGTGCGAGTTCCTGGCCGAAACCTACGACCACTCCCTCGCCTCCCTGGCCGACCCCGAGGAGTTCCGCATCCAGGTGAAGCTCCACGACGACAAAATCCGCGACCTCTTCGGCGTGACCCCCAAGGTGTTCCGCAACTCCGAGCTGATTTACTCCGACGAGCTGGCCCCCCAGATTTACGACATGGGCTACAAGGGGTGCATCACCGAGGGCGCGAAGCACATCCTCGGCTGGAAGTCGCCCGACTACGTTTATTCCGCGGCCTCCTGCCCCAAGCTCAAGCTCCTGCTGAAGAACGACAAGCTGTCCGACGACATCGCCCGCCGCTTCTCCGACACCTCCTGGAACGAGTTCCCCCTGACGGCCGACAAGTATGTCAACTGGATCGCCGACACCCCCGCCGACGAGCAGATCATCAACCTCTTCATGAACCTCGAGACCTTCGGCGAGTTCCAGACCCGCGAGACCGGCATCTTCCAGTTCCTGGAGGCGATACCCCGCTTCGCGCAGGAGCGCGGCGTGCAGTTCGTGACCCCCTCGGAGGCCGTCAAGCTCTTCAAGCCCGTTGCCGAGCTCTCCGTTGTCCACAACATCTCCTGGGCCGACGAGGCCCGCGACACCTCCGCGTGGCTGGGCAACAAGCTGCAGAACGAGGCGTTCAACAAGCTCTACTCCGTAGCCGAGCGCGTGCGCCTCTGCGACAACCGCCAGCTCAAGCAGGACTGGGGCCGTCTGCAGGCTTCCGACCACCTCTTCTACATGTCGACCAAGCACCTCGCCGACGGTTCGAGCCACGCCTCCTTCTCCCCCTACGAGACCCCGTTCCAGGCCTTTACGAACTATATGAACGTCCTGTCGGACTTCATCGTCCGCGTAGAGGAGCAGTACCCGATGAACATCGACAACGAAGAGCTTAACTCGCTGCTGACCACCATCCGCAACCAGGCCCGCGAGATCGAGACCCTCAACAAGGAAGTCGAGTCGTACCGCACCGACCTCGAGCACCTCAACGAGGAGCACCTCCTCCGCGCCCCCAAGGCCGAGGCGAAACCCGCCGGGGAGGCCAAGCCCGCGAAGGCCGAGAAACCCGCCAAGGAGGCCAAGCCCAAGGCGGAAAAAGCCCCCAAAGCTCCTAAGGCCAAGGCAGAAAAGGCTCCCAAGGCAGAAAAAGCTCCCAAAAAGGCCGCTAAGGCGAAGTAAGGCCCCCGCGCCGCGGCGCATCCCGGCTCCTTTTCCCTCTCTCCCGCGAAATTAAGACAAAACCAACCATCCCCGGCTGCGATAATACAACTATCGCAGCCGTTTTTTCGCGCCCCCCTCCTTTGCGTTTAACTCTTCCACTTTTCCTCTTCACTATTTTTCAGAAAGATAATGTTTTTTTCAAATAAACGCATTATCTTTGCATCTATATCCACGCCGAGGGAATGTCTTGAAGTTCCAAGGCGGGAAAGAACCGCATTACGGCAGAGGCCGTCAGCGGAGAACGCGACGGACTAACAACGTCGCAGACATAAGAAAGCGCGTTTATCCAACGCATTGTTCCTGACCATTCAGAAATGTGGCAATTTCAAAAATTCGTCAAAGGACAACGCAGCGATAGATGCTCATGGGTATGATATATCCCGCCGGGAGGCATATTTGCCGCCGCGCAGGCGATTATTCATATCGGCGTGGGCTTCTGCGTTGCTCGTTTCTGACGAATAGGCGAAGCCACATGCCTTGAATGGTGAAACGGGCAACGGATACAGATTCCTACGCTTTTTCATTATCTACCAATCAATTATCCATCATTCTTTGTCCGGGGAATCGACAAGGGGCCAAACCCATAAGTTATGAAAAACTTATCCAAGACAATGTCGGTTCTCGCATTGCTCGCATTAGCCGTATGCGGCTTTGCGATGTCGTCGTGCAGCGGTAGCGACAGCGATGACGAGCCGGATGAAATCACCGTCAACCCGTCAACCATCTCGCTTATCCACAGTTCCGGCAGCTCCGCTTCCTTCCGAATCGAATACGGGGGTAACTGGACCATCTCGGGAGTGCCCGACTGGCTGAATGTCTCCTCCTCATCAGGCAAAGGGAACACCAGCATCACAATCACGGCTCTGAGCGACAACCTTTCCTCCTCTTCGAGAAACTGCACCCTCCTGGTTGACGGAAAAGACGCCCAGGCTTCCGTTGCCGTAACGCAGCTCGCCGGCCTCAAGAGCGGTCTCGAAGTAACCGTTACGGACGAAATCATCTTTTCCGACAACTACTCCTCCAAAATGAAATTCGGAGTAAACGCCGACTTCTATTATGCGGGAATCCTAAGCGCGTCAAGTGCCGGATGGACTGATGAGAAGCTGCTTCAGGTCATGGCTGAGGACGAGCCCAGGGCTGCAAAGGATGGTAGCATTATTTGCGCCCGTGGCTTAAAAGAATCTACTGAATATCTTCAGGTATTCGTCGCGTTCGACTCTAAAGGCAATCGAGGAGAAATCATTAGGAGAAAGTTCAAGACTCCCTCCACAAAAGGCACCCCGTGGGCATATATTTCTAATGTGACATATAGCTCTGAACAGTGGCGCTGGGACACTACCATCGGCCCGACAGCGACAGACTATTTTATGGCATGTTGGGAAGGCGAAGATGCGACTTTACTTCATAACTATTATGAAACCTCAGAAGTCGCTTTCTTTATCAAGGACTATTTAGACGACTTGACATCATATGTTCAGTCATCCACATGGACTCAACCACGAACCAGTGACGCTTTGTATATATCTACCTGGGCCAGAAAAAATCAGGAATGGGGGGCCAATCTCGAGACTTTCTATGGGACAATCAAGGAGGACAAGATTGTAAGCAAGAACGCTATGATGCTAAACGGTGCTTCTGACGAAGGAATCAAGGTTAGGAGCCGCCAACCCTCGGAATATGAGGCGCTGAAAGCGAACCTGAAAGTATTCAAACTTTGAAAAACGCCGGGAGGGGATGTCGCGGCTATGCGAAAGAGCCGCGCGTCCCCTCATTTCTTTCCTGACCGATTTACCCCGATATGAGACTTTCGATAACGATAGTAGCCGCAGCGCTATGCTTAGAGGCGGCAGCCATTCCGGCCTACCCTTTCAGAACAGCGGTCGAGCAGCCTTCGGGCGAGCGACTGGACCTGATTATGGATGGTGACGAACACATGAAGTATGCCCGCACTGTTCATGACGGGCATACCGTTGTATGCGATTCCGCTGGTTACTGGCGTTACCTTAAGCCTCAAAGAGGAGATTTCGGGGTTGTCTCCAACCATATCGCGACCAACATCCTGCCGGACACTACGCGGCTGTTTCTCTCCTCCGTACCGGAGGGACTGCTGCCTTGCGGCGAGGGGTCAGTGCGCAGAAGCCGCGGCTTGTGCGAAGCGGACCGGGCGTCGCAGCCTGTCGTCGGACAGCGCAGGGTTCTGATTATCCTTGCAGAGTTTCCCGACAGGAAATTCCGATTGAGCAACAGCGACTTCCAAAACCTTTTCAATCAGACAGGTTACTCCGAGAACGGCTCGGCGGGGAGCGTGGCAGACTATTTTCTGGCGGCCTCCGACTACCAGCTTGAACTTACGTCCGACGTTGTGGGGCCGTTCACGGCTTTGCGCAATATGGCGTATTACGGGCGGAACACGGGTGCGGGCGGAGGTGACGCAAATCCTTTCGCTCTGTTTTCGGAGGCTCTGGATTTTGCCTCCGCAGCGACGAACCTGAAGGACTACGATTGCGACGGCGACGGCCTGATAGACAACATACATATAATATTCGCCGGATATGGCGAGGAGGCAGGAGCCAGCTCGAATGCCATCTGGTCTCACGAAATGACTTTCGAGCCTGTAGAGATAATGCCGGGACTCGGAATTGACCGTTATTCCTGCTCCCCTGAACTTCGAGGGAACCAGGGGAGCTTGGTAACCACCATAGGGCCGCCGTGCCACGAAATCTGTCATGCGTTAGGTGCGATGGATTTCTATGATACCGACTACGAGAGAGGCGGCTTGTTTGGCGGGACGGGGCTTTGGGACGTGATGGCGCAGGGAAGCTGGAATAACGAGGGGGTCACCCCGGCACTTCCTAATCCGTTTGTAAGGGCATATGATTTTCAGTGGTACGAGCCTATGGTGTTGAACGCAAGCGGCACATACCGGTTTGAATCCTCGGGACGGAGGCAGATATACCGCGTTGACACTCCCGACGAGGGGGATTATTATTTGCTTGACTATCACCGCGACGACCGGTTTTCCGCAGGAGAGCCCTCAACGGGGCTTATAATTTACCATATAAGCCCTGAAATAGAGAATCACCGATGCGACAACAGCATTAACGCAGCCTTTCCGCAGCACTGCTATCCGGTATGCGCGTCCTCCGACACCCCCTTCCCTACCAGGCAGGCTTATTCCTACGGGAATATTAACAGCGCCGGGTGTCCTTTTCCGGGTTCCTCAGGCCAAGCAGAGTTCTCCTACTCCACCATTCCGGCCGCTGCGACATTCGACGATGCGGACGCAGGCTTCACAATCGGTGAGATAACGCAACTGCCGGACGGCTCGCTCTCTTTCATCTTCTTAGCGGACAGCGGCCTTTCGCCGTCGGATTCCGAGTATTGTTTCAAAGAAAGTTTTGAAAAGACATCCTCGCTGGACGGATGGATTCAGGAGCAATTGGCGGGAAATGCCTCGTGGACTATCGAGAGCAGTTTTAACAGTGGGATTCCCCACGGAAAATCTTATCTGAAACTATCTAAAAAACCTGACGCCATTAATCCCGCGAATTTAATCAACTTAATTCATACCCCGTATTTCCCGGTCAAGACAGGTTTGGATTCGGATAGCATGGATTCGGTAGAGGTAATGGTCTCTATGTATGTCCTTAATAATACTGAACATACTTCTTCCTGGACTTTTGAGATTGAAAACGCGGAGATTACGGCGCAACCACGACAATTCGCCGTTGAATCCGGCGGACAGTGGCGGAAAATTTCCTTCAATGAGGAAATCCATCCTGGAGAGGGCAGCCTATGCAGGTTAAAGATAACGACGGAAGTAGCATCGCGGGCAACGGGCAATCTGTTGCTTGACAACATCGTTATCAGGGCGCTCGACCCGTCAGCCGGCGTCAAAGCCGTTAATCCTTTCGAGCCGGGCGCCGAAGCGATTTCGGCGTATAATATTTCGGGGGGTGGAATCCGTATGCCATCGGCGACATCCAGCATCTCGGAGGCTGTTAACATCATAAAGAACAATCCTGCCCTCCCCCGCGGCATTTACATTGTCAGAAACGGCAGTTCAGCCACAAAATTCATCAAATAGTACGGGCTGATTAGCCATACTGATTACCTTGCTTGCCGCCACGGCTCTTTCATTTAAACTAAAATAAAGAGCACATCCTCCCTTACCCGCTT
>CALBWF010000085.1:0-37210 GCA_937969265.1 uncultured Porphyromonadaceae bacterium | reverse complement strand
TGAAGCGGGTAAGGGAGGATGTGCTCTTTATTTTAGTTTAAATGAAAGAGCCGTGGCCCCGCCGGAAGATCGATGAAGTAAAGTAGATGGTCTATTTCGGGGGGAAAAGCGTTTCTACCAATCTAATTTTCTCATCGGCAGGAAGATGGTAGATGTCGCGTTCTGCGAGGGCGGCGTAGAGGCTCATGCTTGGTCTTACAAATCGTCGATTACGATGCCCGTTGATTATAGCGGTCACTTCGTAATGTCCTTTGGAATTGACCGCGACCGAAAAGCTGTGAATTATTCTTTCGTGGCTGTCATATAGAGTCTCGTCTGTTTCTTCATTGTTGTCGATGTATCCGAATGAGGTTAAATTATCGTTCAGTGCCTTTTGGATGATTCCGCGCCACGGCTGGGTAATGCCGTATCGTTCGGCATATACGTCGAATTTGCCGATAGCCTCTGCTATTCGATTTATAATGGGGTTGGCGTTACGGATGTCGTTCTGTTTCGCAAAGTCGAGCAAGTCGGATTTTGAAATGCCGCTTCTTTTCCCCTCAAGGCTCAATCTGCGCTCGATGTTCGGTCCGGTTCCGTTTGTGTTGAATATGAAGGTAACATCGTATGCCGGAGCAATCCGCCACTTCCCGTCCTTTTCAAGAAGGAATGAAAAGTTTTTATTGTGGTCATCGGTATTGTTTGCCATTACGTTGAAAACCATCCGGGCAAATAGCTGTTCGATTTCGGATTCGGAAATTGACAGTTCGCGGCAGGTTGCGATAAGATTCTCATAACTGCGGGCCTCCGGATTTATGGCCGCCAATGTCTGAACGTGAATTTTTTTCCCGTCTTTCCTGTCGAAACGCCTGGTAAGGAAGTGGTTGATTCCGTCTGCGGGTAAAAGCCGACATTCTTCCATCTCAATTCCTGCGGCAACAGCCATATCATAATATGCCGTTTCAATCTCAGCCATAGGCATGGAGTTGTCTCCGAACTTCAGAATGAAATAATCAAAACCATTCAGTTCGTCAGTCTGGCCCGAGCGAATTTCTCCCGAATCGCCATTGATGGCGATAATCGCTTTCATCTGGCGTCCACCGGCGGAGGTTCCCACTGCGAGCAATGCTTGCAATGTAAGTTCCTCATTGGTGTTCAATATGGTGTTGCCTCTGTCTTCAAGAATTTTGAGAGACATATTATATAGTGAATTAATGTCTACAGGACGCGTATGGGCCAAGTCGGCGGCGTATGGTTCATATTCCAACGCGCCCATTCCTCGCGTACCGATAAACATCAGCTTATATAGCGGTGTGATTTTGTTGCGAGGTATCTTATTGTCTTTAATCCACTTGTCAAAAAGAGTGTTACCCCAGGAGTCCGGCAGCGAGTCCGCGATAAACGGAGGCAGACCTTGATAAATCGGTCGGTCATCACCATATATCGGCAAAAGAATATTTCGGTTTTTCGCCGGAGAAAGCAACGGCGCGATGTCCGGTATTCTGTCCTTCTGTTCCGGGTTATATATAAAGTATGTCCGTCTCGTAGCGGAATCCCACACGAGCCGTCCGATTTCCTGTCCCCATAATTTTACTTTCAGATACTTCATAATTCCGACTTTTTGCGTTTTCTTACCCGTTGAGCTTTCTTTTCATTGTCGTCATACATATAGGGGGATTCCGGCAATTCGGGGAGCAGGGCATCCCAATTCTCGCCAAGCCCTATTGCTTTCAGAAGTCGCAGCAAAGAGCTGAAAGAAATGTCGGTCATATTCCCCGACTCGAATTTATATATAGTGGTCAGACCGATGGATGCTGCTTCGGAAATTTCCTTACGGGTCATCCGCAGACGCAAACGGTAGTCGCGGAACCTCAGACCGAGGTTCCGAATCACATCAGGCGTAGATAATGATTTATTTGTAAGTATCATTATAGTGATATTTGTATTCAAAATTCGGGCATAACATTCCTCAGAATGATACTTACAAAGTTAGAATTAAATCCTCAAATGACCAAATTTGCCCATGCCTAATGTCGAATCTTATGACGATAAGATAAATCATTTAAGTTCCGCAAGCTCCAACTGGCTCCCCGCAAGGGTGATTGGCCGGAGGCCATACATTTTGTTAACCCCGGGCAACGCCCGGGGTGGTAGGGTGTAATGAAGGCAGCCCCGGAGGGGGGTGGACTGGACCGCTCGGAGAAATCCTTATAAGAAACAGATGTGTATGAGAATGAATACGCTTTACTGCGTTGCGCTCTACTGGTTAGAGGCGGTTGGTGCGGTAGAAGGAGAGGATGCGGCAGCGCAGGAGGTATTCGTAACGGGCTTGGATTGAGGAGACTTCCGTGCGGAAGAGGTTGTTTTTAGCCTGCTCGAACTCGGCGGGGGTGGAGCGCCCGAGGTTGTATTTCTCGCGGGTGGCCTCGAACGAGAGTCTCATCTTTTCCAGGGTCTCTCCCGAGGCGAGGTAGCGTTCGCGGGCCCCTTTGGCCTGGTAGTAGGCGAGCTGTATCTCCTTGTACAGTTCTGACTGGCGGCGGTCAAGTTCCAGTTCGGCCTGCAGCTTCGACAGGCGTGCGCGGCGGATCTGGTTGCGTGTCGAGAACCCGTCGAAGATGGGTATTGTCAGGCGGAATCCGAGGTAGGTCGCGTAATTGTGCCTCATCTGCGGCCCGAAGCCCTCGTTGGGGAAATCGCTTACCTTGTAGTAGCTCGAGCCGATACCGGCGTTAAAGTCGATGCGGGGGATGTAGCCTGTTTTCGCCAGCGAGATGTTGTCGTTGGCGGCGGTGATTCCCTGGCGGGCGGCGAGAACGGAGTTGTTGATTCCGAGAGCGTCGTCATATACCTGGTCGGGCCCGGGAATGAGCGGCTCCGCGTCGGAATGGGGGAGCACGTCGAACCCCTCGGCCGAAGGGAGCTGCAGCAGGTTGGCGAGCTGCACGAGCGCGGTCCGGGTATCGTTCTGAGCCGTCACGAGCTGCAGCTTGTCCTGGGCGTGCTGCGCCTGGGCGTCGTAGAGGTCGGCTTCCGGCACTTTCCCCTGCTCGACGAGGGCCTGCTGCCGCCCGACCTCGTATGCCGTGTATTCGACCTGTGAGGCGGCGCTCTGCTCTACCTCGCGGGAGTAAAGGACCTGGAGATACTGGGCTACGACGTTAAGGGTGATGTCGTCCTTCGCGGCCGCGGTTTCTGTCAGTGTCTTCGCCAGCGACGATTCGGATGCCTTTATGCGGCGGACGGTCGACAGCCCCTGGAAAAGGGGGAGGCTGAGTCCTGCGCTCCATTGGAAGTTCGATGTGTTTCGGTCGGCGTAGGTGTTGGCCGCCGTCAGGCCGCGGCCGAAGTTCCAGGTCTGCGACGCTCCGGCCTCAAGGGTCGGTAGCACACGGTCTTTGGCCTCTGTCAGGGTGAGCTGTTCTGATTCGGTCTCGAGCTCGCGGGCCTTGACGGTCAGATTGTGGCTGACGGCGTATTCGACGCACTGCTCCAGGCTCCAGGGGGTCTGCGCTTCCGCCGGGAACAACGGGAGGGCCGCTACAAATAATAATAGTAATTTACGCATAATTATTTCTCCTCCTGTTTGTTGCCTCTGAGCTGCGATTTGGCGTCGATTCCGCCCTCCTTGATTTCGACTGTCAGGCCGTCGGAAACGCCTGTAGTGACAGCCTTTCGGTCAAACTCTTTAGGTTCCTTGGCGGCGTCACCTTTGAGGACGTAGACGAAGGCGCTGTCGCCGGAATACTCCACAACGCGCTCCGGGATGGTCAGGACGTTTTCAGCCTTTTCAAGTATCACCGTGGCGTTGGCCGAATATCCGGCGCGGAGCTTCCTGGCGTTCGCGGCGTCGAGGGCGGCTTTGACCTCGAAGGTGTTGGTGCCGTTGTCCTCGGTCGCGATTGGGGCGATTTTCTCGATCACGGCGGGATAGTCGGAGCCGCTGACCGCGCCTACGGCGATGCGGACGGGCATCCCCTCGTTGAGCAGGTCGACTTCCGTCTCGTCGACCTTCCCCTTGAAGATGAGGTCGGTCATGTCGGCTACCTTGGCGATGGTCGTGCCGTCGTTGAACGTGTTGGCCTGGATTACCGACGAACCTACCTTGACGGGAACTTCGAGCACCAGCCCCGTGACGGTCGAGCGCACAAGCGTGTTGGAGTTCTGGGCGTTGGCCGCCGAGACACCGTCGCGGACGATTGTCAGTTGGTCGCGGGCCTGGTCGAGTTCCTTGACGGCCCGTTCGTATGCGGCGCGGTCGGCCTCGTAGCGTTCGCGGCTCTCGTATTTCTTCTCGTAGAGGGTCTTGGTGCGCTCGAAAGTGAGCTTGGCCTCCTCCAGGGAGATGCGGGCCACCTCGACGCGGTTCTCCGCCGAGGAGAGCTGGGTCTGTTCGGGAATCACGCGGATGCGGGCTATGACGTCGCCGTCCTTCACCTGGTCTCCGGCCTCGACGAGAATCTCGCTGATGATGCCGGAAATCTGCGGCTTGATTTCTATTTCGTCGCGCGGCTCGATTTTGCCGGTGAGCACCGTTGTGCGTTCAACCGTGCCTGTCGCGGGGCTTACAAGCTCGTAGCTTGCTTCCTTTTCCCTGGAATTGTAGAAGAGATAGACGAACGTGCCTATGAATACGAGGCCCACAAGCGCCCAAAGGATGATTTTGAATACTTTCTTCATATGATGTGATGTTATTTGTCATTCATTGCTTCTACCGGCTTGATGCGCATCGCCTTGATGGCCGGTATCAGGCCGGCGAGGGTGCCGAGTACGGCGAAGAGGGCGAAGATTACAAGCGCCTGGCCGGGGTTCATCTGGAACCGTGGGGTCGAGATTTCGTTCGCCGTCAGCGCCTGGGCGATGGCGAGTATCATTGTCGCGAAGCTGATTCCGGCGATTCCGGCGACCGACGTCAGCGCCACTCCCTCCGACAGGATCTGGGCGATTATGTCGCGGGGTTTCGCCCCGATGGCCCGGCGGATGCCGATTTCCTGGGTGCGCTCCTTGACGATTACCCACATTATGTTGCCGATTCCGATAACTCCAGCGAGCAGGGTGCTGAGGCCGATGAACAGCGCGAGAAACGACAGTCCGACAAACAGGGTGTCTACCTTGGCGAACTCCTCCGAGACGTTCATGAACCACATCGCTCCGGCGTCGGATGGGGCTATGTCGTGGAGGCGGTATAGGGTCTGCCGTATTTTCGGCTCCAGTTCGGTAAGGTTCGCGCCTCGCCCTCCGACAATCAGCAGCGCGCCTACGTTGTCTCCGACGTTGTATGCCCGGCGGTAGGTGCTGGCGGGGATAACTCCCTGTTCGTCAATCAGGGAGCCGTTGAGCCTCATGTCGTTGGTCTGCCCGGCCATGCCGATTATCGTGTACGAGATTCCGTTGATTTCAACGGATTTGCCTGTCGGCGACGGGTCGTTGGGAAAGATTTCCGAGGCGAGTTTCTTCCCGATCACGACTACCTTGCGCTCCTGCTCGATGTCGGTCGCGTTAAGGAAGCGCCCCTCGTAGATGACCGGCTCCATCATGTTTACGAAGTCCGGCTCCACTCCGAGGATTTGCGCCGAATAGGTGTATTTGCCGTTTCGGTAGCTGACGGAGTTTCCCCCGATAAACGGGGTGACGGTCGAGAGCTCGGGAAACGCCTGGCGGAGAATCGCCAGGTCTTTGGCCCGGAATTTCCACGAACGCCCCTTCTCGTGCCCCTTGTACGGCTCGTTGGTCTGCCCCGGCATCATGAACGCCGAGTTGGTAGCGAATCCCTGGAAGTTGCGCCGCAGCATGTCCTCCGCGCCCCGCGCCCCGCCCATGAGGAGCGCGAGCATGGCCACGCCCCAGAAGATTCCGAATCCGGTCAGGAAGGTGCGGGTCTTGTTGCGCGCGAGGGTGGAGCCTATTTCCTTCCAGTTCTCTATGTCGAACAGCGATATTTTCATAACTTCTTGGTTATTCGTCGCGGAGAGCCTCGACCGGTTTTACTTTCAGCGCTTTCAGCGCGGGGAACAGGCCGGCGAGCGCCCCGGCGACCACCAGCACCACCGTCACCTCGAAGGCTATCGCCAGGCTGACGGTAGGGTTCTTCATAAAGGGCTGGTCGGCGAGCGCCATGGCGATCATCTGGGCTACCGCGGTTCCGAGCACGATCCCTATGTAGCCGAAGAGGGTCGTGATGGCGATTCCCTCCGAGATTACCTGGGTCACGATTCTTGCCGGACGGGCCCCGATAGCGCGCCGTATGCCGATTTCGTGGGTGCGCTCCTTGACGGACACGAACATTATGTTGCTGATTCCGACAACACCGCTGAGGAGCGTCATCAGGCCGAGAATCCAAACGCCGATGTTGAGTATGTTCATCCCGTTTTCCATCTGGAGCGAGTTGACGAACTTGTTGAAAACCCAAAGCGCGCTTTCGTCGTCAGGGTTGAAGTCGCGGGTGGCGGCCAGGGTTTGTCGAACTCCTTTCTCAACGGAAGTGCCCTTCTCCTCTGTCGTAACATTGTCGGAGAGGAGCACGCTTAATCCCCCGGTCTCGTCCTTTTTCTCCTGCATCATCTTGGCGGTGGTGTAGGGGATGAGCTTGTCGCGGCTCCAGTGCCCCTTGTAGACCCCTACGACCTGGAACGACAGCCCGTTGAGGCGCACGCGGCTTCCGACAGCCCCCTTCCCGTCGGGCGGGAAGAGCTGCTCGGCGAACTCGGTAGCGAGCACCATTACTTTCGCCCGCTGCTCTATGTCGCGGTCGCTGATGAAGCGGCCCTCGACCATTTTGTGCCCCTCGCGGTCAAGATAGCTGGGGTAGACCCCGGTATAGCTGCCGTCGATGTGGCGGGTCGTCGTGGAGAGGGTAGGGGCTTGTCCGTAGACCTCCGAGGTCACTTCTACGACATCCTCGGGGAGGGCGTCCTCGATCGCCCCCATATCGTCGTCGTGGAGCTTTATGCGCCGCCCCTCCTTGTAGCCGTGGTAGGCTTTGGAGGTGCGTCCGCCCCATACGGAAATCTGCTTCGTGCCGCTGCTCATCATGTCGTCGCGGAAGGAGTTCGTCAGCCCTCGGGCCATGCTCAGGAGCACGATCAGCATGAAGACTCCCCACGCTACCGACAGCCCCGTCAGGGCCGTGCGCAGCTTGTTGTGGCGTAGGGTCTGGAGTATTTCGCTTACAAGGTCAAACATGGCTGGTCGGCGGCGAGGGGTTTCTCTGTCTGTATCGCGGGGGCAGGTGAAACGATGCGTCCGTCGGAGATGCGTATGACGCGGTCGGTCTGCTCTCCGACGCCCGGGTCGTGGGTCACTATGGCGATTGTCTTTCCCTGTTCCCGGTTGAGCTGCCGGAAGAGCTGCATCACTTCCGCCGAGGTCTTGGAGTCAAGGGCCCCGGTAGGCTCGTCGGCGAGGATGACGGCCGGGTCGGTAATCATCGCGCGGGCGATCGCGACGCGCTGCTTCTGTCCGCCGGAAAGCTCTCCGGGGAGATGGTGGGCGCGGTCGGCAAGCCCCATGCGCTCGAGCTGCTCCATCGCCAGCGTGTTGCGCTTGCGGCGCGACACCCCGCGGTAGAACAGAGGGAGCGCCACGTTTTCAAGGGCGTTCTTGTAGTTTATGAGGTTGAACGACTGGAACACGAATCCTATCAGGCGGTTGCGGTAGTCGGCGGCGCGGTTCTCGCTCAGGCCGCGTATGAGCGTCCCGTCGAGAATGTACTCCCCCGAATCGTAGTTGTCCAGGATTCCCAGTATGTTGAGGAGGGTTGACTTGCCGGAGCCGGAAGCGCCCATGATCGATACCAGCTCCCCTTTGCGGATTTCGAGGTTGATGTCCTTGAGCACGTGGAGCGGGACGGCTCCCGGATATGTCTTGTTGATGTTTGTGAGTTTCAGCATCTGGCTTGTATGCTTTTTATGCGTTACGTCTTATAGACGCGGGCAGGGCGCGCCAAGTTGCATCCCGGCGCGCTTTTTTCGTTAAAAAGTCGCCCGCGGCCTCTCAGGCTTTTTTTCGCAAGCCGGAGGCCGCGGAGGCGACCTTCACCCGTTACGGGTTATCGTGTATTGAAAGCTGTCGTTTTTTACGGAACGTTATTTAAAAGACTGGCCGCTGATGAATACTTCTGTTTTCCCGTTGGGCGACGACTGAAGACCTATGCTGATCGGCTGCCCGTTGGTAAAAAAGCTCAGAATCACGTTGTGCTCCCCTCCCGACCATTGGTCGCAAACACTATCGGCCGATTTCCTGTCCTCCTCGACCGCCTTGGTGACCTCCTTTATAATCGCTTTCTCCGACGGGGCGATGGAGAGGGAGCGGAAATAGTTGTATTCGCTCTTGACGATGGTTGTCTCGACGTTGGGATTGCTGTTGTACCGGCCGTCGAAATATTTTTCAACCGCGAACCGGGGCGATTTGGCGAACAACGCCATAGCGAAGAACGCCAGGATGGTTGTAAGGATGATTCGTTTCATAAGGCGTATGATTTTATTGTTTCCAGTTTCTGTTTCTGCTCTTCCCGGAGGAGGTCCATGCGGCGTTCAAGCTGCCGGTATCTCTCAATCTGCGCTTCGGCGACCTCGCGGGCCTCTTCTCCGCGGAGCTGTCTGCCTCCGACGTAGGCTATATATTCGACCTCGGAAGCGCCCCCCGACGAGAAGCCGATTACAGAGGCTACAAGGATTGCCGCGCTTGCGGCGATGCCGGTAACGGCGCGGCGCCAGCGGCGCAAGGCGATACGGCGTTTCTTCTCATTTTTGCCGTTCTTGCCGCTCTTGCCCTCCGCGGGAGCCGCGGGCCGGGCGGCGAGTTCGCGCGACAGCCCCATGACGGCCCGGGTCTCGCGGATAATCTCCGAATCGGAATCCGTCGTCAGCAGGACATATTCCAGCTCCGCTTCCTCCAGGGAGGTAAGGGCGCAATCCATATACAGATTGCAAAGCTCCTCGATTTCGCGGATTGTCAGTTCGTCGTTGTATTCTTTCATCGGTTTAATCTTTTATAGGTTTCTCGGATTTTGGCCCTGGCGCGGCTCATGTTCATCCTCACGGCCTCTGTCGACATGCCTAACCGCTCGGCAGCCTCGGCGTACTCCAGCCCATCGTCGACGATGAGGGTAAGGACCCGCTGCTGAAGCTCCGACAGCCCCTTGCGCAGCTCTCTTTCCAGTTCCGCCGTGTCCTCCAACGGGGTGTCCGCAGCCGTCAGCTCCGGGAGCGCGGAGCGGTCGAGGCTTACGGTGCGCCGCTGCCTCAGCCTGTCGATGCACAGGTTGCGTATCACGGCTGCCAGCTTGCGGCGCGCCTCCAGGTCGGAAGAGATGTCGCCGCGGCAGCGGAGGCGCAGGTAGGCGTCCTGCAGGGCGTCGGCGGCGTCCTCTTCGTTGCGGAGCAGGCGCGTCGCGAACCCGTGGAGCCTCCCGCGCGCTTCCATAAAGGCCGATGTCAGAAAATCCGTTTCCATAACTCTTTACACCCAATACGTCCGACCGCCCGAAACGTAACACAAACCTACCACTTTTTTCCTCCCCCGCCAAATCTCAGATGTATGTATCCCACTGGCATAAGCATTGCAATTTCTTGGATTATAGACTCTTTAGAAACTCTTTGGCTGAGCTGTTTTTGATTTCTAATAGGATATAGGTGAATGGATTATCAGGTGTAGGGAGGGTGTTGCTAAACCGAATCTGTGTAGGGACGCGGCGTGCCGCGTCAGGCTTGGAACTCAATTAATTGTATGATTTTCCATATTATACGCGGCACGCCGCGTCCCTACACAAACCTTCAAAGAAACATAACAAACGTTATGCGACACCCTCAAAAAGAAAAATAGGAACTTTCCACAACCCTGAATCAATGCTTTGTCGCACTATTAGGTGGCTGTTTTGGGATGGAAGTTGGGTAATTGGGAGAGAGGGAGGGAGAAAATGCGGGCGGGAGGGGGAGCGGATGGGGAAATTTTCGTATCTTTGGGCAATTTTTTGGTTGAAGTGAAAGCGTTTTTGCTGAAATATTTCAAATCGTCGGCCTTATGGCTGCGTGACCGCGGGATAAAGGCCGCGGCCGCGGTCGCTCTCTGCGCCCTTTCCGCCGCTCCGGCGGCAACGGCGAAGGATTTCGTCGTGGTGCTCGACCCGGGGCACGGTGGCAAGGACTTCGGAGCTGTCGGGAAAATAACCAACGAGAAGACAATCGTGCTGGATGTCGCAAAAATCCTCGGCGAACTTATCGACAGGAATCTCGGCGGGAAGGTCAGCACGGTCTATACCCGCGAGACCGACGTGTTTATCCCCCTCAGCGAGCGTGCCGCTATCGCCAACAAGGCCCAGGCGAACCTGTTTATCTCGATCCACGTCAATTCGGTTGACAAGCGGAATAAGAACCGCTCGACAATCCACGGCTGCCAGGTCTACACCCTCGGCCTCCACAAGACCGCCGAGAACCTCGCTGTCGCCAAGCGCGAGAACGCCGTCATGGAGCTGGAGGCCGACCATTCGGTCAAGTATGCCGGTTTCGACCCCAACTCCCTGGAGAGCGACATAATCTTCGAGCTGTCGCAGAACAAGCGCCTCGACCAGAGCATCGAGTTTGCCGACGCCGTTCATTCCGAGCTCTCGCGGTGCGCCGGCCGAGCGCCCAAGGGTGTCCGCCAGGCGGGCTTCTGGGTCCTTTGGGCAACC
Source organism: uncultured Porphyromonadaceae bacterium (assembly GCA_937969265.1). Classification (GTDB taxonomy): domain Bacteria; phylum Bacteroidota; class Bacteroidia; order Bacteroidales; family Muribaculaceae; genus UBA7173. The sequence continues at coordinate 26,562 of CALBWF010000085.1, read as the reverse complement.
TCGATGCCCTCGGTTCTCGTCGAGCTGGACTTTATCTGCAACCCCGATTCCGAGCGCTATCTTAACTCCCGCGAGGGGAAGAAGGCGCTCGCTATTTCCATATATAATGCCTTCTGCTCCTATTTCAACACTTACGGCGAATCGGTCGTCGGCGAGAAATGCGCCCCCGCGAAACGGGTCGATGTCGACGGCAGGGAAGCCAAGGGGGGCGACGCGGAAGCACCCGCGTTGAAGCGGGCCATACCCCAGCCTGAGGTGTGTCCCGAGGAGGCCGTTCCCGCCCGGCTCGCACCCGAGGGGGAGAAAGTATGGAAAATCCAGATTATGGCTACCGGCTCGCCGCTCCCCGCCGGCTCGGCGCAACTAAAAGACCTCCCGGCTGTTTCCTATTATAAGGAGGGCGGCATGTGCAAGTACACTACCGGCTCCTACGGCTCCGCCAAGGAGGCCCGGAAGGCGCTCAAGCAGGTCCGCAAGCGGTTTCCCGAAGCGTTCATCGTGATTATGCGCGACGGCTGCCGCGTAGGAATGGAAAAATAAACCCGAAACGACATCTGAAAAGACATCATAATTATGAAGACCCCGAAAAAAGAAGTGCTCATCGGCCTGTGCGCCGTGATGGCCCTGGCGGTGCTCTATTTCGGCATCGAGTTCCTCAAGGGCGTGAACATCTTCAAGCCCGCCAACTATTATTATGCCTCCTATACCGACGTCGCCGGATTGCAGAAGTCAGCCCCGGTAACCGTCAACGGCTTCAAGGTAGGGCAGGTACGCGAGATTTCCTACGAATACGACAACCCGGGCCACGTGCGCGTAGAGCTCAGCCTCGACCGCGAGCTGCGCCTTCCCGTAGGCACCAAGGCCGTAATCGAGCAGGACCTTCTCGGGACATCCACCGTAGTGCTCCATATGGGCTCGTCAAAAGATTTCCATGAAATCGGCAACCGCCTCGAAGGGGAGACTGCCCAGGGGCTGATGGGCTCCGTTTCCGAGCAGCTCATGCCGAGCGTGAGCGCCATATTCCCGAAAATCGACTCGCTGGTGACGGCGCTCAACACCCTCGTGCGCGACCCGGCACTCTCCTCCTCGGTCAAGCGCCTCGACGACATAACGCTCAGCCTGAACAGCACGATGAAGCAGCTCAACGCGACCGCCCGCCAGCTCGACCCCGTGATGAGGAACGTCAACGGGATTACAGGGAACGTTAACACAATCACCGCCGACCTTACCCAGGTTTCCGGCAAGCTCGCCCAGCTCCCCGTCGATTCCCTGATGAACAACATAATGGCGCTCTCCGGCAACCTCCGCGCCCTCTCCGAGGAGCTTGACAATCCCGAATCGACCATCGGCGCGCTCACCCGCGACCGCTCCCTCTACAACAACCTCAACAACGCCGCCGCCTCCCTCGACTCCCTGCTGATCGACGTCAAGAAGAACCCCAAGCGCTACATCTCCATCAAACTGCTGTAAGCGGCTACCGCCTATCATATACCGCCTATCATAAGGGAATACCCGTCACCACAAAGTTGGTGTCCGTTGCCCACGTGCCCACGCTGCCCACCTTGCCCACGGGGTGGGCAGCGTGGGCAACGCAGTATAGAACGTATAGGGTAAGCGGCGAAGCCGCGTTGTGATTGTAGCCCCGGGTCGAGCGACCGCAGGGAGCGAAGGCCTGGGGTTTGGTTCGGGATTAGGAAAACGGCCTCGGAGAGGTCGTATAATGCTGATTGTTGGTCATTTATAATCGATTAACGGACATCTCCGATGTCCCCGCCACTCGTACGCCTACACCCCCGGGCCATCGCTCCCTATGGTCGCTCGACCCGGGGCTACAATTGCGCCGCGGCTCCGCCGCTCTCGATTGCCGCGGCTTATATGCTATAAAACATACGCCGGCGTGGCGTATGTTTTTCTTTTTATTCCTACCTTTGCCTATTCTTACTTACACAACTTTCGCAAGCTCAAGTTGAAGTGAAAGAAGTGAAAAGTGAAAACCAGGCTTCGCCTGAGTGAAGAGGACGCTTGGATACGGGTATTTCCTTCACCTTCACCTTTCACCCTTCACCTTTAAGATGAGCAAGTTGGAAACTTGCGAAACTTAAATTACTTACACAATAAATATTAAATCAGGATAAATGATTCTATCGTTTTGTGTCGATTACCGCACCAACTGGGGCGAATCGCTATATATCAAGGCGTTGATTCCTATGGGAAGCGGCCTCTCGGAGATGGTCCTCAAGCTCGACCTCTACGGCAGCCAGACCTGGAAAACGCAAATCGAGGTCCCCGACGACACTCCCGATTTCCGCTATTCCTACTTCGTGCGCAACGACAACGGCGCCGAGAAACACGAATGGGGCAAGGGGCATACGTTCCGTGCCGGTAAAGGAGCGCGCTCCTACGCGCTCTTCGACCGCTGGCAGGACCAGCCGTGGGACAAGCCCTACTACTCCGTCGTGTTCACCGACTGCGTCTGCAAGCGGCAGCAGAAAGCCCTTCCCCCCGCAGTGGAGCCGGGCACGATGCTCCTCAGCGTCGATGCCCCGATGATCGCGCCCGACGAGGTTGTGGCGGTTTCCGGTAGCTGCGACGCTCTCGGAAGCTGGGATGTAGACAAGGCGGTCGTGATGTCCGACGCCTTCTTCCCGACCTGGAGCTGTTCAGTGCCCCTCGAGGGGCTCGGCGAGGACACGGAATACAAATTCCTGATTCTGAAAAAGGACGAGGCCGGAGGGCGCAAGGTCGTGGCCTGGGAGGCGTGCGACAACCGCCGTCTCTCCTGTTCCCCGGCGACGATGGGGGAGGTGATGGCCGTCAGCGGCCTGCGCCTCGTCAATCCGAAAGCCCCCTGGCGAGGTGCCGGAGTCGCGATTCCGGTGTTCTCCCTCCGCTCGGAAGAGGATTTCGGCGTCGGCGAGTTCTACGACCTCAAGCTGATGGTCGACTGGGCGGCCCGCACCGGCCAGTCGTTCATCCAGGTGCTCCCCGTCAACGACACCACGATGACCCATACCTGGACCGACTCCTATCCCTATAACGCCAACTCCTGCTTCGCCCTCCATCCCATGTACCTGCGCCTGTCGGCTGTCGGACGCCTCTCCGACCCGGCCCGGCAGGAACATTACGATGCTCTCGCCGCCGAGCTTAACAGGCTCCCCGAAATAGACTACGTCAGAGTCAACGACGCCAAGAACGCCTATACCCGCGAGCTGTTCGCCGAAGTCGGCGCCCAGGCGGTCAAGACCAAGGAGTTCAAGGAGTTCGTCAAGGCGAACGAATCCTGGCTGACACCCTACGCCGCCTACTGCGTCCTCCGCGACAAAATCGGCAACGCCGACTTCTCATCGTGGGGCGAATACGCCGTCTACGACGAGGCCAGGGTAAAGGAATTCATAAAGAAGAACCGCAAGGAGTTCGACTACCACTGCTGGCTGCAGATGCACCTCGCGAAGCAGATGAGAGAGGTACGCGCCTACGCCCACTCCCGCAAGGTCGCCCTCAAAGGGGACATACCTATCGGCATCTCGCGGACAAGCGCCGACGCCTGGATTTCCCCCCGCCTCTTCAACCTCGGCTGCCAGGCCGGAGCGCCCCCCGACGACTTCTCCGTGCTCGGGCAGAACTGGGGATTACCGACCTACAACTGGGAGGAGATGAACCGCGACGGATTCGCCTGGTGGAAGGCCCGCTTCCGCAAGATGGCCGAATATTTCGATGTCTACCGTATCGACCACGTCCTCGGCTTCTTCCGCATATGGGAAATACCGATGGACCAGCTTCACGGCCTCCTCGGCGTGTTCAATCCCGCCCTCCCGTTCTCTGCAGACGAACTCCGCGACAGCTACGATTTCTGGATCGAGCCTGAGGAGCATGCCAGACCGTTCATCCGCGACTACATGCTCCGCGACTTCTTCGGCGACTTTACCGACGAAGCCCGCGAGCGCTTCCTCGTGGACGACGGTTACGGGCGTTTCCACCTGCGCCCCGAGTTTGACACCCAGCGCAAAATCGCCGACTACTTCGCTTCCCGGGAAGGGGACCCGAAGAACAGCCGCCTTTCCGACGCCCTCATGGGGCTGGTCGACCAGGTGCTCTTCATCGAGGACAGGAACGAGCCGGGAAAATACCACCCGCGTATCTCCGCCCAGTTCACCTACGCCTACCGCGCGCTGCCCGACTACAAGCGCTGGTGCTTCGACCGCCTCTACAACGATTTCTTCTACCACCGCCACAACGATTTCTGGTACGGCAAGGCGATGTGGAAGCTCCCCCCGATTATCGACGCCACCGACATGCTGACCTGCGCCGAGGACCTCGGAATGATTCCCGACTGCGTGCCCGCCGTCATGGGCGCCCTCGAGATTCTAACCCTCGACATACAGCGTATGCCCAAGAACCCCCGCGAGGAGTTCGGCAACCCCGCCAACTATCCCTACTATACCGTATGCACCACCTCTACCCACGACATGGGGGGCATACGAGCCTGGTGGGAGGCAGACCGCGCCAAGACCCAGAGCTTCTACAACCATGTCCTCCACGAGCAGGGGGAGGCCCCTTATTTCGCCGAACCCTGGGTGTGCGAGAAAATCGTCGACCAGAACCTCAAGTCCCCCGCCATGCTCTGCATCCTCCCGTTGCAGGACTGGCTGTCGATCGACGGCAAGCTGCGCCGCGAGAACCCCGCCGACGAGCAGATCAACGAACCCGCCATCTGCCCCTACTACTGGCGCTACCGCATGCACCTGACCGTGGAGCAGCTCCTCGCCGAGAACGTCTACGCCAACCACGTCGCCGCCCTCGTCTCCGAATCGGGCCGCTGAAACCCCGCCCCATACGGAAAGAGGGTGCCGCGGAACTGAATCTATGAAGTGATGCGGCACGTCGCGCCTGATAACCTCGTACAACGAAAGGATGTGTATGCGGCGAGCGGCGGAGCTGCGGTGTGATTGTAGCCCCAGGTCGAGCGTCGCAGACGCGAAGGCCTGGGGTTTGGTCCGGGATTAGTGAAACGGCCTCGGAGAGGTCGTATAATTGTGATAAACAATGGGTTAAATGTGATTAACGGACATCTCCGATGCCCCCGCCTTTCGTACGCCTACACCCCAGGCCTTCGCTCCCTGCGGTCGCTCGACCCGGGGCTACAATTACCCCGCGGCTCCGCCGCTCGTCTGCGGTTTTGTTTAGGATGGCGTTCCTCCTCCGTACCCGGATGGGTCGTTATGACACATCTTCTCTTACTTTACGGGGAAGTCTGCGGGCCGGGTCGAGTAGTCCGGCGATTTCAGGGCCCGGCGGATCGCGTGGGCGAACTTGACGCTCTTGCCGTCGGCATCCTTCTTCGAGTACTGCTGCGCGGCGAGCACCACCGTGTCGGCCCCCATGCGGCTGTTAATCTCGTCTATCGCCTCCGAAATCGAACGGTAGCGGCGGCTCTTGTCCGGGTCATACTCGAAAAGGTCGGGCTGTACCGCCTCCGCCGAGCTGATTTCGCTGACGAGCACCCCGGCGCGTTTGTAGCGGATTCCGGGGCGGAAGATGGAGGCCAGGACGCATAGCGCCGCGTCGACAATCTCGGTCGTCGTCCCCGTAGGGGTGGTGAAGGTGTAGGACGCGAAGCTGTCGTATTGGCTGAGGTCTTCGCGGAAGTGGTTTGACTGCACGAATACGGAGACTTTCGAGCACACCGAGTTCTGCTTCCGCAGTTTGGCGGCGCACCGGGCCGCGTAGTTGGCGACGTGGGGCTGAAGCTCCCCAAGCTCGCTTATCATTTCCGGGAAGGAGCGGCTCGTCATGATGCTCTTCTTCGTGGTCTCCAGCCCCTCGATGTCGATGGCGTTTTCCCCGCGGAGTTCAAGCCAGGTGCGCTCGCCCGAGACGTGGTATTTCGCCCTGATCCAGCCCCGCGGGCGCTGGGCGAACGCCTGGGCGGTATGTATGCCGTACGCCTCCAGGCTCTTTGCCATGCGCCGCCCGATGCCCCATACCTCTTCGGTCTCGAACATGCTTAATGCGGCCACGCGCTGCTCTTCCGTCCCGATCATGCAGCATTTCCTGTAACCCGGATAATTCTTCGCGTAGCGGGTCGCGACCTTGGCGAGTGTCTTGGTCGCGCCGATGCCGATGCTTACCGGCATCCCCGTCCAGCGGCGCACTTTCCGCGCCAGCCCCTCTCCCCACGTTTTAAGGTCGAGGTGTCCCATCCCCGACAGGTCGAGAAACGCCTCGTCAATCGAGTATTGCAGCACCGACGGGGCCTCCTCGCGCAGCACGGCCATGACGCGGGCCGACATGTCGCCGTAGAGGGTGTAATTCGACGAGAACGCTGTCACCCCCGACCCGGGAAACTGCTGCAGCATCTGATAGTAAGGAAGGCACATCTTGATTCCCATGGCCTTGGCCTCGGCCGACCGGGCGATGACGCAGCCGTCGTTGTTGCTGAGCACGACAACCGGCCTCCCGTTCAGTTCCGGCCGGAAAACGCGCTCGCAGGAGCAGAAGAAATTATCGCAGTCAACGACAGCCCACATATCAGTATCCTTTGTTTGTCCTTACGCGAATTTACCGCTTTATTCCGACAATCGCAACGCGAACCTGATTATATAAGAAGCATCCCGGAGCGGCTTGATGAGCGCCCCGGGATGTGAGAGATTGTTCGAAATCATTGTCAGAGAGCGACCTTGCGTGTCCCGGAGGGTGTCGCTACAAGGTAGATGCCGGAGGGGAGGGAGGCGGTTGTCACGATTGCGGCCGAGGAGCGGGCGACGAGCGTCCCGGAAACCGTGTACACAGCGATTTCGGCTCCTGCCGGATTCTCAACGGTTATGCGGCCTCCGGCTGTCGCGATAGCGAAGGACGCGCTGCCGGCTGTCGCGTTGCTGATGCCCGACTGCTTGGTCGGGAGGCGCACCGAGGCTATGTCGCTCCATAGAGAGGTGACAGTCTCTTCGTCCTGGCCCGGATTGGGAACGTATGCTCCCATCAGTTCGCACTCGAACTCGTCATCCGTGTTGCTGAACCCCTCGCCGTTGGTGGCGATATATGCCTCGCACGCCCCGGTCACAACGGATCGGAAGGGCACTCTGACGGATTCACCGGATTTCAGATTCTGCGATACCGCCAGGCGGTCAATCTGCACGAGCGTCCCGTAGCCGTAGGCCTGGATCGCGATATACGATTCCTGGTTCCCCCCGGTGAGGGTAAAGGTGCGGTCGGTCCATTCTTCCGACAGCGGGTCGAGCTGGCTTTTCTCGTCCCAAAGCTCGACGCGGTCGGCGATTATATCGCTTGTGAACTCGTTGACCTTCTCGCGTACATTCATCATATAGAGGCTCAGGGAGGCGGCGTTGCGGGCGCGGACGCGCATCTCGACCGTCACCTTCCCCCCGTCGGCGCTGAGGTCCATCGTCGGGCCGTCAATCTCGCCGTATTGCCCCATCGAGGCGTATGTGTTGTCAAGCCCGATGCAGTCGGCGGCGTAGGCAGGGCGCTTCACGCTCCAGTTCGAGCGGTTGAGGTAGTCGTCGAGCCATTCTGCCGCCTCGCCGCGCACAGGCGAGTCAGGCTGCGCGTTCTGCGAGGGGGTCGAAAGGAAGTCCTCGTCAAGCAGGTAATACTTCTCGTCCTGCGGAGCCGTATGTTTCAGGAACGTCTCGAGCTGGTAGGTATTGGCGTTGTAAGGCGCTTCCCAGGAGATTTTGAAGCCGTCGGTCGTAATGTCGCTGAACTGGCCGAGCACCGGCTTGGGAACCCCGAAGCAGCGTACCGCTGCTGACTCTTCCGAAGTCAGCTCGCTGTTCCGGGCCTTGACGGTGTAGTGGTATGTCCTGGCCGGGTCAAGCCCGGTAACGGAATACTCCGTCCCCTCTACCGGGAGGTCCTGGATATGGTACGAGCGGGTATCGTTGTCAAGGGTGAAAACGCTCAGAAGATAGGTCTCGGCACCTTCGACCGCCCGCCAGTGGGCCGTGAAGCTCTCGCCGGTGAAGTCGGTGAACATGTCGGCCACCGGCACATCGAGCCGCGGGCGCACCTGCAGGACTTTGATGTTGCGAAGGTCGCCCCCGTAGCTCCCCGCCCAGAAACGTACCGAGCAGTCCGCCGTGCCCCCTTCGAGGGTCAGTCGGTATTCCTTCCAGTCGGTATTCACCTCGACCGGGTTTGCCAGTATCCCGGTTATCCCCTTGTCCTTCCCGTCGGCACGGTCGCGGAGCTGGACGTAAACCTTGTCGGTTGTCGTTTTCTGACCCTCCCAGGTCGCCATGCGGAACTCGAACGAGACGGTAACCTTACCCCCGTCGGCCGACAGCTCGACAGCCGGGGTCTGGATATAGGTGTCGTCATCCATCTCCATCCGGACTACCCCCGCTTGCTCGCCGTAGGATATATACCACCCCTTCCAGCCGGGCTGGTGGAAAAACTCCGGTTTCAAAGTCTCGTCCTGGTTGTATGCCGGGTAGCGCTTCCCGTCCCAGGGCGTGGTCGCTGGAACGAGCGAGAAATCCTCCTCGAAGACTACCGCCGGTTCCGGCGCGTCGGGTATGAGCGCCGCCGCTTCCGGCGCGCTGAACAGCAGCCCCGCGGCCACCGCCAGCATTAATTTGTGATTCTTCATCCTCTCAAGATTAATTGGTGTTGCGATTGATATATCGCAAAGATAGCGCTTATTTTGTATTTATGCGCTTTTTGCCGCATTTATTTTCAAAAATCCCGCATATTGCCGCATATGGCCACCGTAGGGTGTATTTTTGCACTGGGTATTCGGAATCCGCGGTCGCGGAGATTCTTCACGGGTTTATTTGGAGTTTTAAAGCAAACTTCATAAATTTGTGGAAAACTCAATATATCATGAAAATCGAAACTGCTACCCAGTCGACCGTGCTCGGCGAGGTAAAACTGTTCACTATGACTAACGACCGCGGCGCCCAGGCCGTGGTTTCGGCTCTCGGGGCCGGAATCGTCGCAATCCGTGTGCCCGACAAGGAAGGGCGGCTTGCCGATGTCGTCATCGGCTACGACCGTGCCGAGGATTATATCGCAGACGGGCCCTGTGCGGGAAAGACTCCCGGCCGCTATGCCAACCGCATCGCCGCTGGGCATTTCTCTCTTGACGGAAAGACTTACACGCTCCCGGTCAATAACGGTCCCAACCATCTCCACGGCGGCCCCGACGGTTACCAGAACCGCGTCTGGAACGCTGCCGTCGAAGGGGATGACAAGGTCGTCTTCACCCTCCACAGTCCCGACGGCGACGCCGGTTATCCGGGCAACCTCGACGCGAAGGTCACCTATACCTGGACTGACGACAACGTCCTTGAGATAGACTACGAGGCGGTTACCGACGTTCCGACTGTCGTCAACCTTACCAACCACGCGTATTTCAACCTCGGCGGCCATGAGACCGGCTCCGACCGTGCCCTCGGCCAGCAGCTTACCCTACGCTGTTCTAACTGGCTCCCGACCGACAACACCCTGATTCCTCTCGGCGAAATCGCTCCCGTGGCGGAAACTCCGATGGACTTCACGCAGGGAAAGGCTGTCGGCCGCGACATACGCGAGGATTTCGAAGCCCTGCGTTTCGGAAAGGGATACGACAACTGCTGGCTCGTCGACGATTATGACGGAACCCTCCGCGAGGCCGCGGTTCTCCGCGACCCTCAGTCGGGACGCACGCTGACGGTCAGCACCGACCAGCCTGCCGCCCAGGTTTACAGCGGCAACTGGCTGGAAGGATGCCCGGTAGGGAAGGGTGGCGCCGTTTACCACGATTATGCCGCCGTAGCGATCGAGTGCCAGGGTTGTCCCGACGCTCCCAACCATCCCAACTTCCCCTCCCAGCGTCTCAACCCCGGCGAAACCTACCGCCGCCGCATCCGCTTCGCCTTCTCCGCCGAGTAACTCTCCTCCTCCCTTCCCCGTCCGAGTAACCCTCCATCCCTGCGCAGCCTGTCGGGTGGAGCGAGCTTTAGCGAGCGTTGCGTCTCCTGTCAGCCGCTCTCTCCGAACGGGTTCTGTTACCGGTGTGAGGGGCCGCGGCCCCGAAGCGAGCGTAGCGCCTCCCCTGCGTTTTTCAAAAAAGAAGCGATCCCTATAAATAAAGAAGCCTCCCGGCGATTTCGCCGGGAGGCTCTTGTTTGTCAGGTCAGCGGACCTCAGGCGTTTTTCACCTTGTCGACAACCGCCTTGAAAGCGGCGGGGTTGTTGAGGGCGAGGTCGGCCAGGACCTTGCGGTTGATCTCGATACCAGCCTTGTGGATGAGGCCCATGAGCTTGGAGTACGAAAGGTCCTCCATGCGGGCGGCGGCGTTGATACGCTGGATCCACAGAGCGCGGAAGTTGCGCTTCTTATCCTTGCGGTCGCGGTAAGCGTAAGTCAGACCCTTTTCCCAAGTGTTCTTGGCAACGGTCCATACATTACGGCGGCAGCCAAAGTAGCCGCGGGTGAGTTTCAGGATTTTTTTACGACGAGCGCGTGAAGCGACGTGGTTGACTGATCTTGGCATTGTTGTTCGTTTTTTGAATGTCAGCGGCCGGAAACGGTGTCCGACTCTTTGTGCTGAGCCACTCGGTTAGAAAATCTTTTGTTGAACGGGTTTCGGAGAGGGAGGCGGTCAAGCCTGGGCTTGCTTTTTCAGAGCTGTTTCTCGCTTATTTCAGGCCTAGAAGGGCTTTCACGTTACCTGCGTCTACGCGGTTAACCGTGCCGAAGTGGGTCAGGTTACGTTTCTGCTTCTTGGTCTTCTTGGTGAGAATGTGGCTCTTGAAAGCGTGCTTTCTCTTGATCTTTCCTGTTCCGGTAAGGGCGAACCTCTTTTTGGCACCGGAATTAGTCTTAATCTTTGGCATTTTACTAAATTTTAATTTTATAATTGAATGAATAGTTTGTCAAATATCCTATTTATTTTTTCTTCGGGCTTATCATGATGATCATACGCTTACCTTCCAGAACCGGCATCATCTCCACTTTTCCATAGTCTTCCAAATCGTTCGCGAAACGCAACAAGAGCACTTCACCCTGTTCCTTGAACAGAATAGAACGACCCTTAAAAAAGACATAAGCCTTCACTTTTGCTCCTTCGTTCAGAAAACCGATGGCATGTTTCAATTTGAAATTATAATCGTGATCATCGGTTTGAGGTCCGAAACGAATCTCCTTAACAACAATCTTCGTCGACTTAGCTTTCTGCTCTTTCTGACGTTTTTTCTGCTGATAGAGAAACTTTTGATAATCTAAAATCTTACATACCGGCGGCACTGCATTAGGCGAAATTTCTATCAAGTCAAGACCTTGTTCATCAGCCATATGTATAGCTTCTTGTATGGTATATACCCCTTGCTCTACATTGTCACCGACCAAACGAACTTCTTTCGCCCGAATACGTTCATTGACACGATATTGGTCTTTTATATCATTCTTTTTTGCAGGCATAGGCTTGTTTGGCCTATTAGACTGCGGTTGCGGTTGCGGTTTTTTATCCATTCAGACTACCATTCTTTGAGTAATTCTTCTACTTCTGCATTTAAATTTTCGGCAAAGGTAGCAATTTTCATCGAACCTTTATCACCTTCACCCTGTTTTCTTACAGAAACTTCACCATTTTCAGCCTCTTTTTCACCAACAACGAGCAAATAAGGGATTCTTTTCAACTCGTTATCGCGAATCTTCCGCCCTATCTTTTCATTCCTGTCATCGACAAATGCCCGAATATCCTTCTCGGCCAATTCTCTAACAACCTGTTGCGCATAGTCGTTAAATTTAGCGCTTATAGGCAGAACAGCCACTTGATCGGGAGTAAGCCACAACGGGAATTTTCCGCCCGTATGCTCGATGAGAACTGCAACAAACCTTTCCATAGAACCGAAAGGAGCCCGGTGAATCATTACCGGACGATGTTTCTGGTTATCGCTACCGGTGTATTCGAGCTCGAAACGTTCCGGCAAGTTGTAATCCACTTGTATGGTTCCCAATTGCCAACGCCGGCCAATGGCATCTTTAACCATGAAATCGAGCTTAGGACCATAGAATGCAGCTTCACCATATTCGACTCTGGCTTTTAACCCCTTCTCTTCACAAGCCTCGACAATGGCCCGCTCCGCTTTTTCCCAATTTTCATCGCTACCGATGTACTTCTCGCGATTGTTAGGGTCGCGCAAAGAGATTTGGGCTTCGAAATTATCGAACTTCAAAGCTTTGAAGATAATGAATATGATATCCATTACTTTCAAAAACTCGTCTTTCAACTGATCCGGACGACAGAATATATGCGCATCGTCTTGGGTGAAACTACGTACACGAGTTAAACCATGCAACTCACCACTTTGTTCATATCGATAAACTGTACCAAACTCTGCAAAACGAAGAGGAAGATCTTTATAAGACCGCGGTGTCACCTTGTAAATCTCACAGTGATGCGGACAGTTCATAGGCTTCAACAAATATTCTTCTCCTTCTTCCGGCGTATGAATGGGCTGGAAAGAATCTTTCCCATATTTGGCATAATGCCCCGATGTCACATACAACATCTTATTTCCTATATGAGGAGTAATCACCTGCAAATACCCAAAACGTTTTTGAACTTTACGCAACATAGCTTCAAGACGATCCCGCAGTTGTGTCCCTTTCGGCAACCAAAGAGGTAATCCCGGCCCCACATTGGAAGAAAAAGCAAAGAGCTCCATTTCCTTGCCAATTTTACGATGGTCTCGTTTTTTCGCCTCTTCCATCAAAACAAGATACTCATCGAGTAACTTCTTCTTAGGGAACGTAATGCCATATACACGAACCAATTGTTTGCGCTTCTCATCACCTCTCCAATATGCCCCGGCCAAAGAAGTTATCTTCACGGCCTTGATAAGCCCCGTATTGGGCAAATGCGGTCCCCGGCACAAATCGGTAAACGCACCTTGCGTATAAGTAGTTATCGTACCGTCTTCGAGTTCGTTGATAAGTTCAACTTTATATTCTTCTCCACGTTTACCGAATCGGTCGAGAGCATCGACCTTCGATATTTCTTTCCGAACAATCGGTTCTTTACGGCTCGCCAATTCGAGCATCTTAGCCTCTATCGTAGGAAAATCGGCCGCCGTAATAGTAGCCTCCCCCGGGTCCACGTCATAATAAAATCCATTTTCGATAGCCGGGCCTATACCGAATTTAATACCGGGATACAGTTCTTGTAATGCCTCGGCCAACAAGTGTGCCGAAGAATGCCAAAATGCATGCTTTCCCTCTGGATCGTCCCACTTGAAAAGTTTAATAGCAGCATCTGCGTTTATGGAACGAGAAAGATCCCACTCCTGTCCATCGACTGTCGCCGCAAGAACTTCCTGAGCCAATCTTGGACTTATACTCTCGGCTATTTGTAAAGGTGTAATACCAGATTCAAATTCCTTTACCGAATTATCGGGAAACGTAATCTTAATCATCATTTTTCTGTCCTTATCTATTTTCAACGTTTTTCAAAAAACGCTTCTATTTTATACATTTAATAATAGAGACACATGACTGTGCCTCTTTTTCCAAGGCACAAAAATAATAATTATTTCATTACCCAAACGGATATTTATAAAAATCTTTTAATCACTCATTCGTTTCAACAAGTTATACGCAGCCACAACTCCCAACTCACCCGCTTTACTCAAATCTGCCGTACCTTTAACCGTATCGCCTTGTTTTAAATAGACTAACCCTCGGTTATAATAAGCGTCTCCAAAATCGGGACGTAACCGTATCGCCTCGGTATAATCGGCAATAGCACCCCTATAATCTTGCTGGGAACAACGCAGATTTCCACGATTGTAATATACATATATAAACCGCGGTGCAGACTCTATCACCTTCTCATAATCACGCAGCACCATCTCATATTCCATTTTCAAACTCTCATTTCCCACTGCCGGTAATCCAGACAAAGAGAAATCTTTGGAGTTTTTCGAGCGCACCTGTTGAAAATCTATACTCTGTACAGACTCCGCCGAAAGTTGATATTCTATTTGTTTCGCTCTTACAACAGCCCGAAGGAAATAGGCTAACGTAAAATTTTGACTCGTCATAATAGCTCTATTCAAATCGTCAAGAGCACTAGAAAAATCCTGAACAAGCATAAAATCGACAGCTCGACCGAAATAGGCCAATGGATTAGAAGGATTTATCTCTATAAGACGGGAATAATCATTTATGGAAGAGAAATGATAGTTTACCTGATCGGATAGCAGTGCCGCCTCGGCATTCGTAAGCAATAATTTCTTGCTAAACACATGGGTATCGTTCAACTCTTCGAGTTCCCTTACATAATAAATATTCTGACGAACGGCATCGGGTCTTTCATAATAAGTAAGCACATACATTGGCTGTACGGATACTTGCACATTCTGATCTTGTACCCGTCCCCGAATTTTATTCTCATATTCCGGCTTATATTCGGTATGGGCATCGGCTACCAATATTTGATTGAACTTATTAATATTTTTATCAGACTCAGACCGCTCATCGGCTGCTTGTCCCGATTTTTTACTATTATTCGAAGCTACTGTATTTTCATCGATCGGTTCATACTGGGTCTTCTTTTGTAAATCCATAGCTAGCATGAAATCCTTTTCACCGCCTTTCATATCGCCCATTTTCCGTTTCGCATCAGAGCGAGCATAAAAACCCGCGGCAAAATCGGGGTACTGTTCCAAAACTACGTTAAAATCAGAAATAGCCTTCCCATAATTCCCGATCATATCATATAACAAAGCTCGATTATAAATTGCGAAATAATTGTTCGGTTCAGCCTTTATTACTTTTGTAAAGTCGGATATAGCCTTATTCCGTTCACCTACTTGCATACGCAATAATCCCCGATTGTAGTAGGTCATTGTATTATCGGGATCTAGTTTCAATATATAATCATAATCGGCCATAGCTCCCTGCAAATCATCTTGATGATATTTTATACGAGCCCTATTGAAATAGTAAGACACTTCTTTGGGATCGAGCCTTAAAGCCTCGTTCATATCGGCCAAAGCCGAATCATAATCGGCATCGTGCAACACTTTAATAATAGCCCGTTGAGCATATGCTCCCGATATGTATTTATCTATCGAAATAGCTTTATCTATATCATCAATCGCTTTTATCGTATCGCCCTTCTCCAAATAAAACTGGGCCCTACTCATATAACCGTTGTAATAGTTCGGATGCAAAGCTATGAGTTTATCGAAACTTTTTTCGGCTTCGTCATATTTTTTCAACTGCACCTCGGCAATAGCCTTATTATTCAAAAAAGACCTATCTTCGGGGGCATAACGCAAACCCTCGGTATAGTCGTCGATAGCGCCTTGATAATCCCCAAGATTCTGTCGGGCAATCCCCCGAACTTGATAGGCATTGACAATAAAAGGATTACGTTCGATACAAAGGGTACAATCTTCTTCTGCCCCTTTAAAATCATCGAGGCTCAACTTCGCAACTCCTCTATAAAAATAAGGCTCGGCCATATACGGCTTTACCTTTATTACTTGATTGAAATATTGCATCGACAGAATATAGTCCTCAAAATAAAGTGCATTACGTCCGATATTCATCACTCTATCGGTATTAATCTGCGCCACAGATAAAAAAGAGGAAAACGACAGCAATAGAAATATGATAT
The DNA here is from genome assembly GCA_937969265.1 of uncultured Porphyromonadaceae bacterium. Taxonomy (GTDB): domain Bacteria; phylum Bacteroidota; class Bacteroidia; order Bacteroidales; family Muribaculaceae; genus UBA7173. The sequence continues at coordinate 10,930 of CALBWF010000085.1, read as the reverse complement.
TTGACTTGAATATAAGTTTCATTAAATGCCTTAACATGATTATCAGACAAATGTACGTAAATAATGACAAAACAACACAACCCTGAGAGCATTTTATAAGATTTTTCTTTCCCAACGCATCGAATGAACATTTTTTACGCCAAAATGTCTTATATAAAAAAGAAGAAACTTTTTTCGTATCTTTATACCTCAAAATTGCACAGACATGAGCACAGAAAAAAAACTACAACACATCGTTATCGTCGGAGGCGGATTTGCCGGATTTTTACTGGCCAAACGAATTAATCCTGAAAAGTTCAGAGTGACCTTAGTCGATAGAAAAAATTTTCATGCCTTTCCTCCTCTGTTTTATCAAATAGCCTCGTCGGGACTTGAACCGGCCGCCATTTGTTTTCCTTTCAGGAAAGAGCTACGTAAATTACGTCACGTCCGTTTCCATATGGGAGAAGCTCTTGCAGTAGATACTCAAAAGCAAATTTTAACGACCAATACAGGAAATATAAATTATGATTATTTGGTACTCGCCACAGGCACAACCAATAATTTTTTCAATATGCCCGAATTAAGGGAACGAGTATATACTCTGAAATCTACTGCCGAGGCTATCCGACTAAGAAATGAAATACTATTCTGTTTAGAGCGGGCCTGTACCTGCGCCGAATCGCGCCGCACGCTTCTCTGCTTCACGGTTGTCGGCGGAGGCCCGACCGGAGTCGAAATAGCGGGTGCTTTGGGTGAAATGAAAAAGTACATTCTGTCTCGAGAATATCCCGAGATCAGTCCTTGCGATATGCGCGTCGTTATCGTCGAAGGTTCAGACCGCCTATTACAGAATATGAGTACAGAAGCCTCTACCAAATCTCGACAATACCTCGAACAACTTGAAGTCGAAGTTATTACCGGACATACCATGAAATCGTTCGACGGGACTTACGTGAGTTTTGACAACGGCGATAAAATAAAATGCCATACCCTCATCTGGACAGCAGGTATCACCGGCGAACCTTTGAAAGGAATTCCAGAAACGTCCATAGGGAAAGGAAGACGAATCGTCACAGACGAATACAACCGGGTCGTCGGGTGTGAAAACCTTTTCGCAATCGGCGATATAGCCCTGCTTACCGAAAAAAACTATCCCAAAGGTCACCCGCAAGTAGCTCAGGTAGCCATACAACAAAGCAAATTGTTAGCAAAAAATTTGAACCGGAACAGTTTCGAAACGCCTTTTCATTATAAAGATAAAGGAAACATGGCAACCATCGGCCGTAATCGTGCCGTAGCCGACTTGCCCTATCTAAAATTATACGGGCGGCCGGCTTGGTTCACATGGATGGGAGTTCATTTGGTTTCCATATTAGGCATGAAAAATAAAATTATCACTTTTCTAAACTGGTGTTGGTACTATTTTACCTATAACGCCACCTTACGATTGTTGATACGCCCGACCCGATATCCGAAACGGAATGAAGAATAACCATATTTAATCCGTGTTTTAGAACAATTTTGGTTTGTTTTTCCTCTAAAAAAGTGACTTTTTTCAATCTACCTTTGTCCCCCGAACAAATAGGTATTAATTTATGAAAAAAGTCACTAGCGTATTTTTGTGCTGTTTTTTATTTATTGCACTCAATTATGCCCAATCTGGACAAGTGATGACATTGAAAGAATGCATCGAAATGGGCATAGCGAATAATCTCTCCCTGCAAAATAAAAATCTAAATGTCCAAAAAAGCAAATACGGGATCTCTGAAAACAGGTTCAAACTGTTACCGGTCATCAATGCTTTCGCCAATTTTACCAATAGTCCCGAACCGGCCGTTTCGGTAACCGACGGAAGCAAATATGGAACTCCCTATAACGTCACCAAGACACTACGATACAATGCCAATGGCGGTTTACAACTGCAATTACCATTATATAATCAGACCCTATATACAAGTATCGCCATCTCGGAATTAGTAAATCGAATAGACCTATTGTCTTACGAAAAAGCCAAAGAGGATCTTATCGTCGAAATAGGAAAACTCTATTTCTTGGGACAAACGACCATCTGTCAATTACAAATTATCGAAGGAAATATCGCCCGTCTAGACTCCCTTCGCAACATCACACAAGCATTCTTCGATAATGGAATGGCTATGGACGTAGATGTAAAACGTGTTGAAATAAATCTTGAAAATATGAGGGTTCAATATCACAACGCCCAAGCTATGCTTAACCAGCAGCTCAACTTTCTGAAATATACGCTTGACCTTCCCTCGGAATACGAGATAACTCTTACCCCCCTCAATCCCGACATAACCGGAAATGTGCGTTTCAATGGTTTATCAGATTCTCTATATGAACTCCAATTACTGGATACTCAAACCCAATTATTAAAGAAACAAGGACGAATAATCAATCAAGGTTACATACCTTCGCTCAATTTCACCAGCCAACTGGCTTATTCGGCTTATACAGATAAATTCAAACATTTCTTCCACTCTCATATATCCAACAAATGGTACGAATCATTCAACTTCGGCCTGTCCTTGAAAATACCCATCTTCGATGGTCTGAGCAAACACACCAAAAAACAACAAGCCAACGTCGAATACCGAAAAGCTGTACTCCAACAGGAAAATACCCGCAAACAACTAGAAACACAGTACACCAACTCGGTATCGGATTTGATGAACAATCAACGCAATTACGAAAAACAACAAAGCAACTACAAGTTGGCCGAAGAAGTTTACTTGGTTACAACCGATAAATACAAAGAAGGAATAGCTTCCATGACCGAGCTCCTACAAGATGAGCTCCGATTAACCGAAGCCCAAAACGGCTATTTGAGCGCGCACTACAATTATAAAATAGCAGAATTGAATTTGCTGAAATTAACCCAACAACTCGATATTCTCACCCAATAATCCTGTAAAATTAATAATCAGTATATATAAATACTTTTACAATTATGAAAAAAGAAAATAGCTCTCATTATAAACGGAGCAAAAAATTAAAAGCATTGCGTTTCGGACAATATACATTAAATGCAATCGGTATCATCGTTCTATGCTACGGAGTTTATGAAGCGGCTTGCCTTTTTCTCAATTACAAACGCTGCGAAACCAGCAACGATGCCCAAATAGAACAATATATATCGCCAATCAACATACGCGTACCGGGATATGTAAAGAAAGTTTACTTCACCGAACACCAATTCGTACACAAAGGCGACACATTACTTGTTCTGGACGATAGAGAATACCGTATACGAGTATCGGAAGCCGAGGCGGCTTTGAAAGATGCCGAAAACGGAATTGCAATCTTATCTTCCAGTTTGACGACGACACAGGCGACTGCTTCGGTTTACGATGCCTCTATCGAGGAAATAAATACACGCATAAGCAAATTGCAAAAAGACTTGACTCGTTACCGCAACTTATTACAACGTAATGCGGCTACCCCCATACAAGTGGAACAACTCGAAACCGAGTTAACAGCGACACTCGCCAAGTTAGAAGCTCTGAAAAAACAGAAAGCCGCAGCCACTTCGGGAGTAAACGAAGTTACAAACCGCAAAGCATCGGTCGAAGCCGGAATATTAAGAGCCCAAGCAGCTTTGGAAATGGCCCGACTAAATTTGTCCTATACAGTAGTTACCGCCCCTTGTGACGGAACACTGGGAAGACGCGCCTTAGAGGACGGACAATTTGTACAAGGCGGTCAAAGTCTCACTTATATCATACCCGATACTCAAAAATGGGTGATTGCCAATTATAAAGAAACCCAAATAGCCAATTTATACGAAGGCCAAAAAGTAAGCATCAAAGTCGATGCCTTTCCCGATAAAGAGTTTTCGGGACACATATCGGCCATATCGGGAGCCACGGGTTCTAAATACTCCTTAGTACCTACCGATAATTCAGCCGGGAATTTCGTAAAAATACAACAACGTATTCCTGTAAGAATCGAGTTCGACGAATTATCGGAAGAAGACAACCGACTCTTAGCAGCCGGAATGATGGTTATTATAAAAGCTAAATTGTAAAAATGGCTCACACAAAAAATTATCCTTTTTACGACTGGGTTCCAAAACCACTGGGAATCATCATACTCATCATGCTATTCTGCCCTATTATGTTCATTAACGGGGCATATACCATAAATAGTGGAGAGATGTCGTCTGGTCTTGGAATTATCTCGGAGCACATTCAATATGCAAGCTATGCCGGAGCAATCGGCATGGTAGTATTCGCACCATTTATGCAACGAGTCTTGGCTGTGAGGAGACCCAAAATGATGTTAATGACAGGCTTCATTCTGTTATTTTGGCTCAGCTATATTTGTGCAATTACAGACAGTTGGTTACTACTCATGTTATGCAGTCTCATTACGGGTTTTATCCGCATGGCTCTCACTTTGATAAATCTATTTGCTCTCATACTGTATGCATTTAAGATAGAGGCCAGCGACATCATCACCCCGGGAGCCGAAGCCACCGATCCCGTAGTTGCCGACAAGAACGATCAAGCCAAAGGCCTCACACAACCTATCATTTATCTCTTTTTCATGCTCTTCGCGCAAGCCGGTAATTCGTTGACCGCATGGCTTGCCTATGAATATGAATGGCAATATGTCTATTACTATATGATGGGAATGTTGATGCTCTCAATCGTCGTTGTTCTTTCCACCATGAAATATCAGAGGCATCTGAAAAAGCTCAACTTCAATCTCCGTCAATTCGGCGATGTAATTGCCGCATCATTGATGATGATGGCTGGGTCATTCATACTGATTTATGGTAAAACACTCGACTGGTTTGACAACTACTACATACGGCTGGCCGCTATATTATTCCTACTGTCCACGGCCGCTCTCATTTTTATTGAGGGAAACTTGAAACACCCCTATCTGAAACTAGGAGTATTCAAACAGAAGAATGTTATTTTCGCTTCAATAACATTCATCATGCTTATGATGATTAATTGCAGCGCCATGTTCGTGAGCGTATTCACCAGCATATCTATGAAAATAGACAATTTTCAAAATGCCATGTTGGGAAACTATTCATTGGTAGGATATGTAATAGGAGCCATATTGTGCATGATTCTATCGGCTTTCAAGATACCCTTCAAATATATCTTCGCATTCGGGTTCAGTTTCATCACAGCCTACGCCATATATATGTATTTCCAATACCAAAGCATGGGTCTTTATGAACACATGATATGGGCCACGATACTGCGCTCGACCGGTATGATGATACTCTATACCATGTGTGCCGTATTGGGTAGTATACGCCTGCCTCTCAAATATATGTCGTCTTGGATTTTTGTAATGCTCTTTGCCCGGTCAATTATCGGGCCGACCGTAGGAACAGCGATTTATTCCAACTTATTAAACGAACGTCAGCAACATTATATGGCCACACTATCGACAGGAGTAGACTTGATGAATCCAGAAATCGCAGGCAGCTTCAATCAAACGGTGAAAGGCAGTCAATTCATGCAAGGACATAGTGCCGAAACCGCGACTACTCTTGCGACCATGCAAGTATCAGGACGCATTCAAGTACAAGCCATGTTGTCGGCTCTCAAAGAAATCACGGGCTGGACAATCTTTGCAAGCATATTATTCATTATTATAGTTCTCTGTGTCCGGTACAAGCAACCAGAATATCCGGGAATACTGAATCTCAAAGAAAAAGGAGCTTATGTAGGGAAAGAATTAGCCTAATATATAACAAATAAAAAAATGTCCTACTTTTCGAGAATTTATTTGTTATCTTTGCATATAACCAAAACAAATATATATAATGAAAAATTTTCTTTTTACCGGATTCATTATTTTACTTCTATCCGCAGTATCTTGTAAAACGACTGAAAAAGGAAGTATGACACAAACTCAAACTCCCACATCACAAACCAATGAGAAGAAAAACATTTCTATAAATCGAGAAGAACTCAACGGGACATGGATTATAAAAACAGCCAAAGGTAAAACCGTTATAGGCGATTCACCAGTAGAAATCACTTTCGATCTCACAAACGGACGTATTTACGGCAACGATGGTTGCAACGTGATAAACGGCACTGCATTTTTCGAAAATGAGAATGGGTTACGTTTCGAATCGCTCATCTCGACGATGAAGGCCTGCCGACCAGAAGTTACAGATCGTACTGTCCTCAATGCTTTGAACGAAACCCGCTCTTATAAACGAGCTGATACCAAAGAGCTATCTATCAAATTCTGTGACGAAAAAGGGAAATCTGTGATGACCCTTGAAAAACGAATGGTAGATCTATTAAATGGTTCTTGGAAAGTCACAACTATCGACGGGAAAAAAATCACCGAAGAAAATCCGACTATGGTTATCGATATCCCAGAGGCAAAATTATCTGGATTTGCAGGCTGTAACCGTATGTTCGGAGGGATTTCTTTAGATGGAACCGCTTTCGGAATAGCTTTTACACAAGTAGCAACTACCCGCATGGCTTGTCCAGATATGAAAACGGAGCAATTATTCTTATCGGCACTCGGCAAAGTTACCGGATTTTACATGATAGACAACTTTCATGCAGCATTATATCAACAACCCCAAACTCCGATAATCATCATCGAAAAAGTTCAATAAGAAAATACAAAGCAACGATTACATGTCCACTGAAAAAAGAGCAGGATAAAAAAATTATTCTTATAAAAATAAAAAAACGCAGGCGTTATCGACCTGCGTTTTTTTATTTAGAAACCCATTTAAATAGTCTATAAACCATTAAAAAATTCGGGTTATAATAGAATAGCCATTTTTTCAAAAAAATGGAATCAAGCACCTCCTTTTATTTAAATCTATTGCTTAATTTTGAGTCGTCTTACTTGCTTACATTAGGGAAAATATGTGTGTGTTACAAAATAGGAAGAAGGATTTTAAACCTTCCGCCTAATCATGTGTAGCACACACCATTCTGTGAAAGCAAGTAAGACATCTTTTGAAGAATGTGAATTAGGCGGAGGTTTTAATATATACAACTAAAAAACAAAAAAGTTTATGTTGCCGCCGACAGTCAAGCAATTTTTCTTCAAATTACTCATCTCCATTTTTGTTCACGATTACAAAAATGTATTAAGGCAATATCGACAAGCCTACACGACTCAACGTCAAATGAAACAATATTTAAGAGTCATCACACCCGAAGACTTATACGATAAAGAACTCGTACGAATTTCAGAGCGAATGAGCGATCTACAAAAACTTATTTATCAACTGCGAAAAAAGGGACTAAGCGACGAGGCAATATCTCGCAAACTAAATCTACCGTTACACAAAATACAAAAACATCTCGATCTCGTAGAATTAGATATTCTCCAAATTTCCCGATATTTCAATTAAGATATAAACAAAAAAGGAGATAATCCCAATGGGATTATCTCCTTTTTTGTTTGCTACAATCCATTACCAAATAATCACCCGATCTTCGGGAGCCATGTACATGGCATCTCCTTCTTTAATATCAAAAGCCTTAAAGAAAGTTTCCATATTACGCAACGCAGCATTGACACGCCAACGGCCCAACGAGTGAGGGTCAATCTTCGTCAACCGGAGAATTTCGGCATCTCTAATATTGCCGGCCCACAATGCAGCATACGCCAGATAGAAACGTTGATCGGCAGTAAATCCATCGATCGGAGCCGGCTCCACACCATCGAAAGTATTATGCAATGCAGTATAAGCAATGCGTAAACCTCCATGGTCAGCAATATTCTCACCTAATGTAAAATGACCATTGGCATGCACTGTATCGAGCACAACAATGTTATCATATTGCGAAGCCAAAATTTCAGCTCGTTTAGTAAATTGCTCAGCATCGGCAGAAGTCCACCAATCATTAAGATTACCATCTTTATCGAACTGGCGCCCTTGATCGTCGAATCCGTGAGTCATTTCATGTCCTATAACGACACCGATAGCCCCGTAATTAACGGCATCATCGGCATCAAAATTAAAGAATGGAGGCTGCAAAATTCCGGCAGGGAAACAAATTTCGTTAGAGCTCGGATTATAATAAGCATTAACGGTTTGAGGACTCATATACCACTTGGTCTTATCCACAGGTTTCCCCTCATCTTTCAGAGAATATAAAGTTTCAAATTCGGCTGCACGACGAATATTAGCATAATAACTATCTTTCGGATTCACCGTCAAACCTGTATAATCGCGCCATTTATCGGGATAACCGATCTTTACATAAAAGTTGTTTAGTTTCTCATGAGCCTTCGCTTTGGTTTCATCGCTCATCCATTCAAGGCTGTCTATATGTTGTCCCAGTGCGGTCTGCAAATTCGCAACAAGTTGTACCATACGCTCTTTTGCCTCAGGAGGGAAATATTTGGCAACATACATTTCGCCCACGGCCTCCGACAAGAGACTGTTAGGGACATCGAGAGCACGTTTCCAACGAGGTTCAATTTGTTCTTTCCCCGATAAAGTCTTCGAATAGAAATCGAAATGAGCATTTACAAAGTCATCGCTCAAATAGGGAGCTGCACCGTCGATACAGTTGAACGCCAGATAATCGCGAATCTCTTGCTCGTTCAATGTTTTCAGCAAATTATTTACAGCTTTCAATGTACGCGGCTGACCAATGTTTATCTTTTTCAAGCTGTCTAAACCCACCGTATTAAAATAAATATCCCAATCCAGACCGCCGAATTGCTTTTTCAATTCATCGATTGTCATAACATTATAACCCGCCTGAGGATCACGCAACTCTTCGCGAGTAAAAGCGGCCTTAGCGATTTCGGTCTCCACCTTCAATACGGTAGCAGCTGCTTGCGCTGCGGACTCGGCACTGTATCCCGACAATGTAAATATTTTCTGAATATAGTTGCGATAACTATCCCGTATCTTGCTATTGGCTTCATCGTCGGCTATATAGTAATCACGGTCACCCATATTCATACCCGCCTGATACCAACCTGCGATATTCATCGTACTGTTCTTAGCATCGGCATCCACATATATGGCAAAAAATGGGGCTGATGTGGTACGATGCATCTCTCCTATCATGGCACTTATCGCCTCTTTACCGGAAAGTGATTGTATACGACTCAATTCTTCCGCAATAGGAGAAGCTCCCTCCTCATTCAATCGCACACTATCCAATCCCATATTGTACAAATCGCCAATTTTTTGAGCGATACTACCCGGTTCAGCCTTTTGTTTACCTAATTCTTCGAATAACAATCGAATTTGTTCTCGGTTATTTTCACGTAATTGGTCGAAAGATCCGAAACGAGCATACTCAGGCTTCAACGGATTTTTCTTCATCCAGCCGCCACACGCATAATCATAAAAATCATCACCACAAGCTACCGTCGTATCGAGATTGGAAAGATCGATACCCGGAGTCTTTACGGTCGATTTGCTTGTACAACCAGTAGCAAGCAAAGCAGCAGCAAACGATAAAATCATTACTCTTTTCATTTTACTTTCATTTTTATATGTTTCATTCACTTTGTAGAATATAGAATGCGTTTCCTCAAAGATTCTAATCGAACTTAGCTTTTTGCATTCGACTTTTGCTAGATTTATTTCTGTAATTTATCCAATACTTCGGAAGCCTCGGACCATTTCCACATCACATCATCGAGTTGCTTCTTCAACTGCCCATGTAGTTCGTATAACGAAGTATCTGCCGCGCCATCGGGTGTTGCCAACTTTTCCTCCACCTCGGCTATTCGTTTCTCCAAACCAGCAATCTCCGATTCAATATCCGCAACCACCTTTTCGGCCTTTCTCAAACGACGGGCAAACTCTTTTTGCTCTCCATACGACAACTTAGAATCCTCCGATTGGGCCGGAGAAGCAGAATCTTTCGAAATATTTCCGTCCTTCTCTGTTTTCGAAACTGTGGCTCGTTGTTCAAGCTCTCGCAAAGAATCCAGCTTACGGCTTTCCAGGAAATCATAAATTCCGCCCAAATGCTCTCGCACCTGTCCTCCACCGAACTCATATACTTTCGAAACCAAACCATCGAGAAATTCCCGGTCGTGGGAAACAAGAATTACCGTCCCGTTAAAATCACGAATCGCTTGTTTCAACACATCTTTGGTACGCATATCCAGATGGTTAGTCGGCTCATCGAGAATAAGCAAATTAACAGGTTCGAGCAATAGACGTATCATTGCCAATCGGGTCTTCTCCCCTCCCGACAAAACTTTTACTTTCTTGTCCGAAGCCTCTCCCCCAAACATGAAAGCACCGAGTATATCTCGTATTTTTGTACGAATATCCCCTACCGCAACCCGATCGATCGTATCGAAAACCGTAATAGATTCGTCGAGCAAGCTCGCTTGATTTTGAGCAAAATACCCGATCTTTACATTATGCCCTATCTTCAAAGTTCCTGTATAGGGAATTTCGCCCATGATACATTTTACCAAAGTCGATTTTCCTTCACCGTTTTTCCCGACAAAAGCGACTTTTTCGCCTCGTTTAATCGTAAACGTGGCATTCGAAAAAACCACATGACTGCCATAATTCTTTCCTACTCCTTCGGCGATAATGGGATAATCGCCCGAACGAGGCGCCGGTGGGAATTTTAGATTCAACCGGGAGGTATCTACTTCGTCCACTTCTACACGTTCGAGTTTGGCAAGTTGCTTGATACGCGACTGTACCTGCACCGACTTCGTTGCCTTATAACGAAAACGCTCGATGAAAGCCTCGGTATCCTGTATCTGTTTCTGCTGGTTCTCATAAGCTCTCATCTGCTGTTCGAGACGCTCTTGCCGGAGAACAACATAACGGGAATAATTGACTTGATAGTCATAAATGCGCCCCAAAGAGATTTCAATCGTCCGTGTTGTCACATTATCGATAAACGCCCGGTCGTGAGAAACCAATACGACTGCATTGGCGCGAGTCGATAAAAAACTTTCGAGCCATTGT
>CALBWF010000084.1:0-109670 GCA_937969265.1 uncultured Porphyromonadaceae bacterium | reverse complement strand
TGTTAAGCCTGTCGCTAGCGTTCATCCTGAGCCAGGATCAAACTCTTCGTTGTTGCTATCTTGTTTTCTTTCTTTTCAGAAATTGTTCAGAAAGCCCTCGGGGAAGCGTCTGCTCCGCGGCCGCCGGATGACGGACTATCGCTGTTTCCTGTTTCGTACTCTTCGGAATCTCCGGAAGCTCGTCCTCCGGCTCCCCATCGGGGCGCCTCGGACGTTGGCTCTTGTACTACTCTCAAACTTGTCTATTGCAATTCTTTCAATGTCCTCTCCGGGTTGCTTCCTCGTTTTTTTCGGAAGCGCCGAAAAACTTCGCAAAGTTACGGGCTTTTTCCGGAACCTCCAAATTTTTTCGGAGTTTTTTCGAAATTTTTTTTCGAGGCTTCCGGCGGTCGGTCCCGCGGGGAACGGCTCCCCGGCTCGGCCGGGCGCCCTCCCGGGCGGTCCCGGACGGCCTCCGCCGCCCTTCCTTCCCGAAAGCGACCGCGAAGTTACGCGCTTTTCCCGAACCTCCAAAACATTTCCCTGAAAAATTCCGGATTTTAACATAATTTCGCGAAAACAGCCCCGAAAGCGCCCGGAAAGCGCCCGGAAAGCGCCCGGGACAGGCCCCCCCGGAAGATCGCCGGAGGGGGGAGACGAGAAAGCCCCGGGGAGGCCGGAGGGGGGACCGGGGAGGCCGCTCGCTTACGCTCGCTCCACTGAACGGGGACACTTTCGCCTGGCGGAAACCGGGGGGAAAGAAAACCGACGGCAAAACGGAGGGGAGGAAGGAGGGGGCTGTCACAAAAAGGGGACAAAATAGGGGGAAGCGCGGGGAGGATGGAATTTTTTTGAGAAATTCTTAAAGATTTATTAAGCTGGAAATCTGCGGATTGGATAGCGAACGCAAAATAATTGGAGAAAAAGATGATAATTTTTCGCGACAGGCAAGAACTTTTTCAGTGGAGCCGTGTTTTAATAGTACATAGCAAAATTACTTTTTCCATTGCAAGAAATGTGATAATGATTGGTTTATTATTTAGCGAGAAGCTGCTGTGATAGTAGCTCCTCGTTTTTTTATGCCCGTCCGGGATGGGGAAGCCGCTCGCCTGCGGCTCACTCCACCCGACATCCGGGGACAGGCAGAGGATTCCCGCCTTACGGCTCACCACAGTAGAGGGCGGAAAAAAGATTACAGAAGGGGGAGAAGCGAAAGAGACAGCAGAAGGGGAGAAACGAAAGAGGGAAGGCCAGGGGGCAGAGAAAGAGCGGAGGCCATAAGGCGGCCTTTATATAAATGGGGAAGCGCGCCGGAGGGGAATTGAGGAAAGAACATATAGAAAAACAGAAAAGCGCGCCGGAGGGGCGCGCTTTTCCTGTTTATAGAGTTTTTTCTATTTACAAGGGGGTATTTCCTTGGAAGTGGCTTATTCGGGACGCTTGGTCTTCTTGCCGTAGCCGTAAGCGGCGGCAGCGCCGAGCTCTTCCTCGATGCGGAGGAGCTGGTTGTACTTGGCCATGCGGTCGGAACGGGAAGCGGAACCGGTCTTGATCTGCCCGGCGTTGGTAGCCACGGCGATGTCGGCGATGGTAGCGTCCTCGGTTTCGCCGGAACGGTGGGAGATGACGGCGGTGTAGCCGTTGCGCTGCGCGAGTTCTACGGCGCGGAGGGTCTCGGTAAGGGAGCCGATCTGGTTAACCTTCACGAGGATGGAGTTAGCGCACCCTTCGTTGATACCGCGCTGGAGGTACTTGACGTTGGTAACGAAGAGGTCGTCGCCGACGAGCTGGCAGCGGTTGCCGATCAGGTCGGTCAGGATCTTCCAGCCTTCCCAGTCGTTTTCGGCCATACCGTCCTCGATGGAGTCGATGGGGTATTTCTCAACGAGGTCCTTGAGGAACTGTGCCTGCTGCTCGGAGGTGAGCTTGGGAGCGTTTTCGCCCTGTTTCCAGGTGTAGTCGTAAACGCCGTCCTTGTAGAACTCGGAGGAAGCGCAGTCGAGGCCGATGGTAACGTCCTTACCGGGAACGTAGCCAGCGAGCTCGATAGCCTTGATGATAACCTGGAGAGCGTCCTCGGTGCCGTCGAGGTTGGGGGCGAAGCCGCCTTCGTCGCCGACAGCGGTCGAGAGGTTGCGCTCCTTGAGGACTTTCTTAAGGTTGTGGAACACCTCGGTGCCCATGCGGATACCTTCGTGGAAGGAAGCGGCGCCGATGGGACGGATCATGAACTCCTGGAAGCAGATGGGGGCGTCGGAGTGAGCGCCGCCGTTGATGATGTTCATCATCGGCACGGGGAGGCAGTAGGTGTTGCATCCGCCGATATATTTGTAGAGGGGGAGGTCGAGGTAGTCGGCAGCGGCCTTGGCAACGGCGAGGGAAACGCCGAGGATGGCGTTAGCGCCGAGGTTCGACTTGGTGTCGGTTCCGTCGAGTTTGAGCATGGTCTCGTCGATGGCGATCTGGTCGAGGGCGCTCATGCCCTTGAGGGCGTCGGCGATGGGGCCGTTCACGTTGGCCACAGCCTTGAGGACACCCTTGCCCATGTAGCGGTTCTTGTCGCCGTCGCGGAGTTCGAGGGCCTCGTTCACGCCGGTAGAAGCGCCGGAGGGAACGGAAGCGCGGCCGCGGGCGCCGCTTTCAAGAATCACGTCAACTTCAACGGTGGGGTTGCCGCGCGAGTCGAGGACTTCGCGACCGATGATTTTTTCGATTTTCATAATCTTTGTAGATGGTTGCTTTTTAGAGCAGTTATGGTTGTTTGATATGTTTCCTTGTTTTGCGCGCAAAGTTAGTGATTTCCGCGCCAAAAAGCAATATAAGAGTGATTAAAAAACGTTGCCTTAGCTGAATAAGGGAGCCGCGTCACGCGGCGGGGAGCTTCCGGCGCGGGCGCAGCTCGGCGCGCCAGACGACGGCGCCGTAGACCAGCAGCAGGGCTGCGCGGGCGGCGAAGTCGACAAAGTTGTTGCCGGTCGCGCTTATTATGGAGACCCCGTAAAGGGCCATCGCGACCGCGAAGTAGCCCAGGATGCGAGGTATGTCGTAGCCGACGGGGTGCTTTACCTGCCCGACGAAGTAGCTTGCGAGCATCATCGACCCGTAGCAGGCGAACGCCGCCCCGGCGCAGGCCATGTACCCGTAGCGGGGCACGAAGAGGATGTTCAGCGCGAGCGTCACGGCCAGGCCGAACAGCGAGAACCAGGTACCCCATATCGTCTTGTCTGTCAGCTTGTACCATAGCGACAGGTTGTAGAAGACGCCGAAGAACAGCTCCGCCATCATGATAACCGGCACCACCCGCAGCCCGGAGAAATAGGCCGGGGAGATGAAGTATTTGAGCACCGGCAGGTAGAACATCACCCCGAGGAAAATAAACAGCCCCGCGATCACGAACCAGTCCATCGCCCGGCGGTACGACGCGTTGCTCTCCCGCTTGTCGGCCTCGCGGTTCTGGGCGAAGATAAAGGGCTCGAAGGCGAAGCGGAAAGCCTGGGTGAACATCACCATCACAATCGCGATCTTGTAGTTCGCCCCGTAGATACCCAGCCCCTCCATCGCCGCCGCGCGGTCGGTAACGAGCAGCGGGTAAAGGATTTTGTCGATCGTCTGGTTCATGATTCCGGCGATTCCGATCACCAGGATGGGGAACGAATAGCGTATCATCTCGCGCCACAGCTTTCCTGAAAAAGAGTACGGCTCGGCGGTCAGCTCAGGCACAAGCAGCAGGAGCACCACTAACGAGCTAATCAGGTTGGCCAGGAAGATGTACCCGATTCCGAAGGAGGGGTTGTAGAACCAGTCGACCGTCCCGGGCCAGTTGTCGGCAAGCCAGGGGCATAGCAGGATGAAAAACAGGTTCAGCCCGATATTCAGCCCGATATTGGCGAGCTTCAGGGTCGCGAAGCGCACCGGGCGCTTCTTGTAGCGCAGGTAGGCGAACGGAATCGAGGTATAGGCGTCGACCCCGACCGCGACCGCCATCATCCAGATGAACGACGGATGGTCGCCGCAGTCAAGCGCGCGGGCTATCGAGGGGGATAGGGCGCACGCCGCGATGATGAACAGAACGGAGCTGGCCCCGAGGGAGAGGAGCGTCGTGGTGTAGACCTGCGAGGGGTTCTTCCACCGCTCGTGGTTGGCGAAGCGGAAGAAGCCGGTCTCCATGCCGTAGGTAAGGATAATGAGCGTCAGGGCGACGTAGGCGTAGATGTTTGTGACGATACCGTACTCCGCCGCCGCGAAGCAGTAGGTGTACATCGGCACGAGGCACCAGTTCAGGAACCTCCCGACGATACTGCTCACGCCGTAAATCGCCGTGTCCTTGAAAAGACTTTTTACAGAAGCCATCGTTAATTCGCAAGTTTTCAACTTGCTCATTGTTAAGGGTGGAAGGTGAAGGGTGAATAGTGAAGGGTGAAGGAAAAACTTCTTTCAAAAAACTATTATCTTCACTCAGGCGAAGCCTGATTTTCACTTTTCACTTCCTTCACTTCAACTTGAGCTTGCGAAAGTTGAAAAAAAATTAGTCAAAAAGGGAAGAGGAGGAGAGGGGGCGGGAGATTCCGAGGTGCATCCACGCCAGGTCGGTCACCTCGCGGCCGCGGGGGGTGCGCTTGATGAATCCCTCCTTGATCAGGAACGGCTCGTAGACCTCCTCGATCGTCCCGGGGTCCTCTCCGAGGGCTGTCGCGATTGTCGACAGTCCGACGGGGCCCCCCTTGAACTTGTGGATCATCGTCGAGAGAATCTTGTTGTCAATCTCGTCGAGGCCGTAGCGGTCGATGTTCAGCGCCTCGAGGGCGTAGCGGGCGATTTCGGGGTCGATCGCGCCCGAACCCTTCACCTGGGCGAAGTCGCGCACGCGGCGCAGGAGGCCGTTGGCGATACGGGGCGTGCCGCGCGAGCGCATGGCGATTTCGTGGGCCGCCTCCCCGGTACATCTCACTCCCAACAGCCCCGCC
The DNA here is from genome assembly GCA_937969265.1 of uncultured Porphyromonadaceae bacterium. Lineage (GTDB taxonomy): Bacteria > Bacteroidota > Bacteroidia > Bacteroidales > Muribaculaceae > UBA7173. The sequence goes on along the minus strand of CALBWF010000084.1, from coordinate 104,727 downwards.
GAGCGCAGGATGATGCGCTCCAGCACCTCGTGGTCGTAGTATTCCAGGTGGCAGTTGATGCCGAAACGGGCGCGGAGGGGGGAGGTCAGCAGGCCGCTGCGGGTGGTGGCCCCGACGAGCGTGAAGGGGGAGAGGGTCAACTGAACCGACCTCGCGCCGGGCCCCTTGTCGATCATGATGTCGATGCGGTAGTCCTCCATCGCCGAGTAGAGATACTCCTCGACGACAGGGCTGAGGCGGTGGATTTCGTCGATAAACAGCACGTCGTTCTCCTCCAGCGAGGTCAGAATCCCCGCCAGGTCGCCCGGCTTGTCGAGCACCGGGCCGGATGTAACCTTGAATCCCACCCCCAGCTCGTTGGCGATAATCGCCGAGAGGGTGGTTTTTCCCAGGCCTGGAGGGCCGTGGAGCAGCAGATGGTCGAGCGCCTCGCCGCGCATACGCGCCGCGGCCACGAACACTTTCAGGTTCTCCACGATCTTCTCCTGCCCGGCGAACGCCTCGAAGCGCCCCGGGCGCAGCGCGCGCTCCAGGTCGCTGTCCCCCTGGACGGCGGCGTTCCGTATGTCGTAGTCAGGATCTTCGTCTCGCATACCGCGAAAATACGCAATTATTTCCTCCCGCGCAAACCCGCCGTCAGCGCCGGTGGTAGGGGGCGAGCGCCTCGAGGGGCGCGGCCAGGAACCTCGCGGGACGGGGGCCAAGCAGTTCCCGCAGAAGCGGCTCGAACCCCTTGGCAAGCGATCCGACAAACCCTACGGGGAGGCCGACGGGATATGCCGCCAGCGATTCGCGGAAGAAGGCCGCGAACCCCTCCCCTACCCTTTCGGCAAGCCGGCGGTCGGCCATATGGGCCGCCGCGAACGGCGCGAACGACGCGAGGAAGCGGTTGGCTCCCGGCTCGCGGTAGACCCTGCGGATTACCTCGTCGTAGGTCAGCGTCGGAAACTCCCGCTCGAAGTCGTGGCGCGTAGACTCGTCAAGCCAGCCCTTGTAATACTGATTCAGCACGATTCTGCCAATCGAGGCCCCGGAGCCTTCGTCGCCGAGGATGAAGCCCATCGGCCTGACGTTCCTCGCAATCCCCTTCCCGTCGTAATATCCCGAGTTAGAGCCGGTGCCGAGGATGCACGCCACCCCCTCGCCGTCGCCGAACAGCGCCCGCGCCGCCCCTAACAGGTCGGAACTGACCTCGGTCTCCGCCGACGGGAAGAGCCTCGCGAGAACCTCCTCCATACGCCGCGCGCCCTCCCCGGCGCAGCCCGCGCCGTAGAAAAACACCTTTCCTACTCCCCCGCCTCTTCCGGCAAGCCCTTCGCGGAGAAGCGATTCGACTACCTCAGAATCCATTACCGCCGGGTTGACCCCCGTCGTTACGAACCGCTCTTCCGAGCCGTCGGCCCGCAGCATGGCCCAGGCGCATTTCGTAGAGCCGCAGTCGGCAACAAGCATATCCTTCATCCCCGCGCCCCCTTTTCCTTTCGTCCGAACGCCGGGTTGACCTTCACGAGGTAGCATACACCGATAGTCGCCACGCAGCATCCCATAGTCCATAAGAAGAAGTCAAGATAGCCGAACGTGTCGACAATCCATCCCGCGGCCATCCCCGGGAGCATCATCCCCAGGGCCATGAACCCGGTGCATATCGAATAGTGGGCCGTAGAGAAACGCCCCGCCGAGAAATAAAGCAGATATAGCATGTATGCCGTGAACCCGAAGCCGTAGCCGAGCTGTTCGACGAACACGCAGCCGTAGACCTGCCACAGCTCCGTCGGCCTCGCCGCGGCGAGATAGACGAACGTCAGGCAGGTGAGCGACATGCTCCACGCCATAGGGTGGAGCCAGTGGCGCAGTCCGTCGCGCGCCGCGACCAGGCCCCCGACAATCCCCCCGACAATCAGCCCGAGCACCCCGATTGTCCCGTAGACAAGCCCAACCTGGTCAGCCGTAAGCCCCAGGCCCCCCGCATCCGCCGAGTCAAGCAGAAAGGGGGAAATCATCTTGACGAGCTGCGCCTCCGGCAGACGGTAGAGCAGCATGAACAGCAGCGCCGCCAGAATCCCCTTCTTATTGAAGAACGCCGCGAAAGTCTCGACGAACTCCCGCGCCACCTCCCCGGCGCCCCGGGGCTGGCGGTCGCGGTCGGCCGCCGGACGGGGAAGCACGCTCGAATGGTAGAGCGCCGCCAGGAAGAAGAAGGCGGAAAGGATGGCGAAAACCATCATCCACCCGACAACCTCGCTCCCGCCGCGCTTCCCGACCAGGGCCGCGAGCACTACCAGGCCCCCCTGCCCGACAATCATCGAGCAGCGGTAGAAGAGCGAGCGGATTCCGACGAAATAGCTCTGCCGGTGTTCCGAAAGGCCGAGCATGTAGAATCCGTCGGCCGCGATGTCGTGGGTCGCCGACGCGAACGCCATAAGCCAGAAAACGCAGAGTGTCAGTCGGAAGAATCCCGGCGCGGGGAGGGCGAAGGCTATTCCGGCCATTGCCGCCCCGATCGTCCACTCCATCGCGACGACCCACCACCGCTTCGTGCGCAGAATATCGACGAACGGGCTCCAGAACGGCTTGACGACCCACGGCAGGTAGAGCCACGCCGTATAGAACGCCAACTCGGTATTACTGATTCCCAGGCATTTGTACATTATGGTGGAAATAGTCATCACAGCCATGTAGGGCAACCCCTCGGCGAAATACAGCGAGGGGACCCACCACCAGGGGGATTTGCTGTCACTCATAAATCTTTGTAAGAGAAGCGTTAGGAAAATAATGGGCGAGAATCCGGCGGTAGTCGTACCCCTTCGCGCCCATGACGGCGGCTCCAATCTGGCACATCCCGACCCCGTGGCCCCAGCCGCGGCCGCGGAGCACCCACCGCCCCTCCTCTGCCGAGGCCTCGAACGCCGAGCTGTAAAGATGGCTCTCCGACAGCGCCCGGCGAATCTCGAGCTCCTTGCCTATCACCATCGTGCGCCGGGAGCCGCTGACCCGCAGACGGATAATGCGGCCCGAAAGGCCGCGCTCGAGGGGTTCGAGCGCCTTTATGTCGCCGAAATCGACCCCGGTTTTGCGCCGCAGAAGCGCCGACAGCTCCCCCGGGGAGTAGCTGACCTCCCAGCGGTAGAAGTCGGGGGTCTCGCGGTCGTAGCTGTTGAGCACCTGCCGCAGAATCTCAGCGTCGTCTGTGTCGCAGAAATCCCTCTCTCCGGGTCCGGCATTGTCGGCCACGGAGGTAAGGTAGGGATGGGCGACCGGCTCCCAGCAGTTCTCGAACAACTCCGACCTTCCGCCGCAGCATTTCGAGAAACGGGTGTCGCAAACCGCCCCGTCGAAGGTCAGCACCTCGCCGCGGGTCTCCTCTACGGCTCTCGCGGCGGTAGGGTTTGTCTGCCTCGCCAGCCCCTGGTAGCGCTGGCAGTGGTCGTCGGCGCAGACGTCGAAGAGGCGGTGGTCCTCCCGGTCGTACCAGCGGACGCGCTCCTCATCTTCTCCCGGCTTATCAGCGCTGTACTGTGGCGAAGCGTAAGCCGGGGTCCCCTCCTCCTTCCGTATGTTGGCCAGGAGCCAGGAGCGCGAGACTACCGCGTGGGCCTTCAGGAGCGCTTCCGACGCGTCGGCGTTCATTTCCGAGGAAATGACGCTTTTAAGGTACTCCTCCAAGGGTATATCGTTGACCGCCACCTCCGTCAGCCCGTCGCGGATGACGCGGAGCTTCCCCGCGAAGCGCTGGCGTTCGCGGCGCTCCCAGTGGAAACCGATGCCTATTTTGACATTCTCGATTTCAAAAGTACCGTCGGGGAGCGTCCGGCTCTCGATTTTCGGAGCCGTGAGCAGCCCGACGCTGATTACCGGCTCCCTGTCACAGCTCCGCATAGCATACCTCCTTCAATATTTCTTCCAGCGTCGCGGAATCCATCCGCTCGAAATCCTCGCGCCGGGGGGTGATCATCACTCCCGCGCACTCTACCGCGGCGGGGCTGACGAGCATCTGTCCCTCCCCCGTGCCGTAGAGCGAGGGGCGGTGGGCCATGCGGGGGATAATTACAACCTCTGTCTCTCCCCCCTCCGCCGGCTTACGGGCGTAGACGTTCATCATCGGCTCCTCAACGCTTTCCGCGAGCATCCGCCCGACAGCCGCGGGAGCCTCGGAAGCGGTATAGCGAAGGTGTTTCAGGGGGAACCCCTCCCGGTCGCCGAACAACGGCAGCATCCCGGCTGGAACAGCCTGGAAATGCATATGGTCCGGGGCGGAGGCTCCGCAGCGGGGGCCGTTGTAGAACACCGCCATCCCCGGCATCATCTCCGCGAAGGCTACCATGTCGGCCACGCGCCCATCCAGGCTCTGCGGCTCATGCTTTTTGGAGGCAATCGTGAAATGCAGCGGGAATACCGGGTAGGGATTGACCAGCACCTCGTAGCCCCGCTCTTCGGCCAGGACGCGCTGCTCGGCCGGCCGGTTGGAGGCGCACAGTAAACAGGGGCGGCTCTCAATCGCCTTCCGCTCTATGTTGGCCGAAGCGGAAAGCGCCCTCGCGGGATTGAACTGCACGCGCCAGGGAAACCCTCCGACAGGGACCACGCGGGTCTCCACCCCGGCCAGGGCCTCGTAGTTCCTCCGCGCCAGGGGCCAGTCGGCGACCTGCCGGGCGTGCGCCCCGGCGAGCCCGTTACGGGCCGTCATGAGCGGTTCATCTTTTTGCGGGCCATCAGGGCGATGGTGCGCAACCAGTCCTTGTAGTTGTTATGCTCGACAATCGTGCGGGGCGACAGGCGGTGGTCAGTGTTCCCCTCCCAGCGGCGACAGAGGTAGAGCGACTCATAGATGCGCGCCATCTTGTATAACCGGGTGATACGGATGCCTACGGCGTAATCCTCGCCGTAGCTGACATTCGGAACCCCGACCTCGCGGATTACCGGGGTGAAGAAGGCGCGGGGAGCGCCGAAGCCGTTGATGCGCAGGGCGTTGTTATGGCCGTTACCCTGCGTCCACTCCGAATGGTCGATCAGCCCCGGCGGAATCGGATTCCCGTCGAAGTCGGTCAGCTCGTAAGAGCCGACGACCATCGCGCACCGCTCCCGGCGGAAGCAGTCGACGATTTTCTGAAGCGTCAGCTCCGTCTTGTAGCGGTCGTCGCTGTCGAGCTGCACGCTGTAACGCCCGCACTCAGGGTGCTCCACCGCCCTGCACCAGCACCCCCCGATGCCGAGGTCCTGCCGCTCGGGAGTGATTATTATCAGCCTGGGGTCCTCCTCCGCCAGACGCGACAGCACCTCCGAGGTGCCGTCGGTCGAATGGTTGTCGACGACAATCACGTTGAACGGCTTGTCGAGCTTCTGCTCCAGGGCGGAGCGTACGGCGTCGGCGATAGTCCTGACGCGGTTCTTTACCGGGATAATTACCGAGGCCTCGTTGGCGAAGTCGCCCGACTCGATATCGACCAGCCGCGTGCGGGGGGGCAGGAACGCCCCTACCATGCGCAGGTAGGCGGTGAAGGCAAGCTCCATTTCGAGCTGCACGCCGCGGTTGCGCGGGTCGACGTAGTCGAACTGCTCCTCTCCCTCCCTACTGGGCCGCTCGCTGACGCGCGACAGCACCTCCGGGAGGTGGAACACGCGCTCGTCGGCCGAGATAATAAGCCTGGCGGCATAAAACGCCGCGTACTGGTAGTGGGGGCAGATCCACAGGGCGTTCTTCACAAGCTGTGTGCGCGCAAGAACGACCCCGCCGAAATCGAAATCGTCGCGGAACGAGCCGGGCAGATAGTCGCACGTCGGATGGAACTCCGTCGTGCCGTCGGGGAACTCCACCACATAGTCGCCGTAAATCCAGGCAACCCCGGAATCTTCGGCAATCTGGAGCAGGCGTTTGATCGCGTCGGGAAGAATCGTGACCTCCTTGCGCTTGTTGACTATCAGCACGAACTCGTCGGAAATATTTTCAAGTATTTCCCGCAGCTCGATAGTCGATATTATTGGGTCGATAGCTATGGTTCGCATACTGTCGTGATATTGATTTCTTTGTAGTTTTTCATTTCGCTCCCTTGAGGAAGTCGAGCGCCTCCTTCATGAGCTGGTCTCTCTGTTCCGCTCCCTCGACGCTCTCGAAGGGGAAGCCGAAGCATACTGCGCGGTAGGCGCGCCCGTCGGGGTGCGGCGTGCGGCGCTCCATGGCGGTGGCGGCGGGGAAGCCGTTCTCGTCGTAGCGCATCACAATCGCGGCGTCCTCCCCCGCCGGGCGTATCGCGTCGGGGGCTGTGACCGCGTAAGAGGTCTCCGAGGGGGTGGTGCGGAACTTGTACCTTCCCCAGCGGAATACCGGGAACTTCGAGGGCACGACGCTGACATCCCCCCCGGTGGCGACAGCCGAGCTGTGCCAGCGGTAACCCAGCACGTCGGCGCAGAAGCGCGTGTCGGCCTCCCGCGTCAGCGAGTCGGTCGCGGCGTTGTTCTCCAGGTCGGTCGCGATGTACGAGCCGCTTACCAGGACGCTCCCCCCGATCGCACAGTGCATCAGCAGGGCGTTCTGCAGCTCGGGGGTGAAGGTCTTGTGGCGCTTCCCGGCCCCTCCGGGGAGGGTTTTCTCTTTCTGAAGCCCGAGGGCCAGGTCGACGATGCGCGGGGAGCCGGAGGTCGGAATCCGCGAGGCGAACGCCCGGGCCGTGCTGCTGACGAACCCCATACCGGCGGCCTTGACGGACTGTCCGTGGATATACGCGTAGTCGCGGGTGTTGCCCGCCGTCACGCGGCGCTCGCGGTTGCCGCGCGACGCCCCGAAGCCGGGGAAGTCGTTGTTGCGGAACTCCGAGCCGGGGCGGAAGTCGAGCTGCTCCCCGGTCATTATTATGTCTTTGCCGTCGGCCACCGCGGGTTCTCCCCGGAAGTCAAAGCCGGAAAACTCCAGCGTCTCGAACCACCCCGGGGCCGAGGTGCGCGTGAAGCCATCGACGATCATAACATCCGGCAGCTTTCCGTCGCGGTCGTAGAGCGCCAGCGCCTCGGAGGGGAACGAGACCCCGCCGTCGTTGCCCGCCGTCACGCGGTAGCTGTGGATTCTGTCGTCAGTAATCCTTACAGTATAACTCTCCTCGCTCGTAATGTCAATCTGGCGGAAACCGCCGTCGTCGACGCGCTCCTCTATTATATAATAGGTAGGGAGCGCCGACGCCTCGCGGGGGTCGGGGGTCGGCTGCCAGCTCAGGGTGTAGCGCCCGCTACCCTCCGCCCGGATGCCGAAGGAACCTACCGGGAGGGGCTGGACTACATACGGCGTTCCGTATCTGTCGGCCATGAACCGCAGAATACCCTTGTAGACAGCGCGGCTGAGGATGAAGCGGAACTCAGGGTCGAGGGCGCGCTTCATGTCCTCGAAATTCTGATGGGAGAGCGCCTCGATTATCATCGCCGGAATCTTCGTCTCCCGTACCTCGTAGTAGCGCTTGTCCTTCGTCGAGCGCGAGGTCCAGGCCGGGTCGTAGAGCGCCCGTATGTCCTCGACCACGGTGTTGACAACCCCGTTGGCGAGCCGGGCGTTGGCCGAGCGGGCCGTCCCGTTGCCGAACGGGTTACCCCCGTCGGTGCTGTACAGGCCGAGGGTCCCTACCGTCGTGCCGTCGTCGCGCAGCCCCGCGTCGGTGTGGAAGGCGAAAGCCATATCGACCGGGATTTTAAGCCCGGCGCTGTCAGGGAGCACCTCAGAGCCGCCGGAAAGGTAGTTGACCCACAGCGCTCGGCTCATATAGTCGTCCTTGTAGTCGTTAGTTCCCTGGTTGGGGGTATAGACCTCCGGGGGCATGCCGCTGTACTGCAGCCAGTAGCGCGCTCCCTCGTTGGCTCTGGGCGAACCGCTCGAGAAACTCTCGTAACCGGCCTGTCCGCGGGCCACCGTCCCGGTTCCGCCCCCGAACTTCACGGCGTCCGCCGAGACAACGGCCTTCCTGTCGCCGGACCGGTTGGTAAGCTCCACAGCGGGGATCTCCCCCATCCCCTTGTCAAATTCGTAGGTTCCGAGGTAGACCCATGTCGAACCCCCCATCTGCTGGTTGACGGTCACCTCCGTCGAGCCTCCGAGATGGTTTATCGTGTACAGCGCGTCGGTGGCGCTTTCCGGGGTCGAGGCATAGGAGACGTAGACCGCGTAACTGCCCCGCTTCGGGAAGTCGCCGCGCCACTGCGCCAGGCTTTCGTGGTCCGTGTCGTCGGTGTCGACCGTCTTCACTATGTCGGCGGTCCCCCCCTTGAAGGGGTTGTCGCCGTCGCGGAGCGGACGTTTCGGGAGCGCGAATCCGGTCCCCGGCTCCATCTCCTCCCATTTGTGCTTACCGTTGGCGATGGAATATTCCCCGTCGTCGGTCCCCTCGTAGTCGGCGATAATCTCTACCGTCCCCAGGTCGCGCTCTCGCGGCATCATGACATACGCCCCGGCGTTCTCAAGCATCGGCGCGATATACTGCACGGCGAAGCCGGTCGACAACAGGTCCTCGACAGTGCCGAAAAGGCGCGGACGCTGCCAGCGCCACTGGTCCTCGTTGTTGTCGTAATAGCGGCCGTGGCTCGGCCAGAGGGCGATTGTGCGCCCCTCAAGCCCCTTGGTAATCGCCGCCGGGCGCGTATATGTCACGAACGGGTCGGTGTCGGCGATAGGCCCGGTGGTGCCGCGGATAATCAGCGGGCCGGAAGAATGTTTCCGCTTCTTCCCCCGCCGCCGGTTATTCTTCTTCCGCGACTTCTTCTTTTTCTTCGATACCTGGGTAGTGCGCGCCTTGCTCCGGGAGCGCCCGTACCCCTCCGCCGGCACCGCCAGAACCAGCAGCGCCGCGGCAACCATTGCCAATATCCTGTTTAAATATCTTAACTTCAATTCCTTATCTTCCTTTTATCAAACCACAACCCTATCGTTGCAGCCAGGTATAATTGTTGCGCGACGGGCGTCCGCAGAGAAGCCGGTATACCAGCGTCCTCCACCAGTGCCAAAGCATCGGCCACCAGAGCGTCGCTCCCGACAGCCGGACTCCCAACGCCCCGGCGCAGCGGCTCCACGCGCGGCACGCCGGAATCCATAGCCCGAGCGCAAGCGCCCCGAAAACAACCGACGGCATCCAGTTAGGGAGCGAGAAAACCACCCCCGTCGCAGTCGCCGCTACCCACAGCCACAGCGCCAGGGTCGCGGAGCCCGCCAGCCGGGATGCCCCGCCGGGAAGGAAACGGGCCGTGAACGCGTGTTGCAGGCGGTCGTGGCGCCAGCGGGTATGAGGCCGGAACGCCGCGATTTCTACCCGCGCCTGTTCCGACAGCTCCACCGCCGTGTTTTCCGGCGTTGAAATCTGGTTTACGAATATGTCGTCGTCCCCCGCCCGCAGGTTGAGCGAGCGGGAGAAACCCTTCGCCTCGTTGAACAGGCGGCGCGAATAGGCCAGATTGTAACCGGTACCCCGGTAAGGCTTGCCCCGCAGGCCCGCGTCAAGCCATGTCGAGGCGGTCGCGACCTCGTCGTAGCGGTCCGTCAGGCTCTCCAGGCCCCTCATCGGGGCCCACCCGATCACGACCTCCTTCCCCTCGGCGAAATGGGAGCACATGCGGCGCAGCCACTCCCGCGAGCCGATGCGGCACAGCGCCGACGTGAACACCAGATACGGATAACGCGCCCCCTTCACGCCAAGGCTGACGGCCAGTTTCTGACGGCTAAGGTTATGGGCCTCCTCGGGTATGAAGGTTATCTTCAGCGGGGGGCGTCCCGTCTGGCCCGACATTCGGGTCGAGAAAAGGTTGACAACGTCGGTCACCCCCTCGTCCTTGCCGTCGTTGACGACAAGCACCTCCCACGGACCCGGGTAATCCTGTTCGAGCACCGCCGGGAGCATCTCCTCCAGGTCGGCGGCGTTGTCGCGGGCGTAAACCACGACCGTTACCCCCGGAAGGTTCTCATCTCCCGGGAGCCCGGAGGCACCCTCGCGGGCGGCTTTCGCTACCCGCGACGCGCGCCTGACACCGGCGTAGAACACCCACGCGGCCGCCACTACCGCGACCGCCATCGACACCCATACAACCGGCATTATATTATATATTGAAAAATACATCTGATATTTCCTGCTATTAACAAGCAAAATTACAAAAAAAGCACCATTACCGCCCCCTCTCCCCCGAAAAAATTACTAACTTTGCCAGTATGTTAGCGACCTGTGGCGGCAACGGTGCCGACACCGGCTCTTTTCTGACATCCATTCCGTTATGATTCGTGGCAAAGTTGAAGTTAACCGCTTGAAAATATACGCCTACCACGGCGTTGGAGAACAGGAACGCGTCGTAGGGAACGAGTTCGAGGTTTCAGTAAGCCTCACCTACCCCTCCCTCCGCGTCGCCGAGAGCGACACCGTCCCCATGGCAATCAACTACGCCGACATAATAGAAATAATAACGCAGCAGATGCGGCGCCCCTCCTCCCTCCTGGAGAATGTCGCCTGGCGCATACGCCAGGCAATTGTAAGCCGCTATCCCGAAGTCAACCAGGGGAGCGTGAAAGTAGCGAAGCTGACCCCGCCCCTCCCCTGCTCCCTCTCCGAAGCCGCCGCCGTAATCGAATGGGATTAATCCCCTCCCAGTCTTCCCATCTCTCCCATAACTCCCAGTCCTCCCACCCCTAATCCCCCCTTTCATGGGAAAAAACAAGTTAAAGAAATTCCGCGAGATGGAAACCATCGACTGCGTCTTCCAGGCCCCCTACGGCGAGCTAATGGCCGCCGGAGGGTTCCCCCTGCGCGGCCGGTGGAGAGAAGAGTTCTTCCATAACGACAACCCCGTGGTGCTCGAGCTGGGCTGCGGCAAGGGGGAATACACCGTCGGCCTCGCCCGCCGTTTCCCCGACTGCAACTTCATCGGTATCGACATCAAGGGCGCGCGAATGTGGACCGGCGCCTGCCAGGCCCGAGACCTCGGCCTGAAAAACGCCGCCTTCATACGCACCAACATCGAGCTGCTCGACCGCTTCTTCGCCCCGGGCGAGGTCGACCGCATATGGATCACCTTCCCCGACCCCCAGATGAAGAAGGCCCGCAAGCGCCTGACCGGAACAAACTTCCTCAACCTCTACCGCAAGGTCATGAGGGAAGGAGGTACCGTCAACCTCAAGACCGACTCCCCCTTCCTCTACACCTACACCCGCGAAATGGCCCTCGCCAACGGAATTCCCCTCATCGCCGACACCCCAGACCTCTACGCCTCCGTCGAGGCCGGAGCGCCCCTCCCTCCCGGCGTTACCCCCGACATAATGCAAATCCGCACCTTCTACGAGCAGCAATGGCTCGCCAGGGGGCTGTCAATCAAATACCTCGCCTTCCCCCTCGCCGCAGAGCCGCAGCTCCGCGAGCCGGAGGTCGAAATCCCCCTCGACACCTACCGCAGCTTCTCCCGCGGCGTCCTCGAAACAATGCAAACCAACGAACCACGACAGCAATGACTCTGTATCCCAAACTCATACTCGACGCTCTCTCCAACGTCAGATACCCCGCCTCCGGAAAGGACATCGTATCAGCCGGAATGGTGGAGGACGACATACGCATCGACGGCAACAAGGTCTCCTTCTCCCTCCTGTTCGACCGCCCCACCGACCCCTTCATCAAGTCAATCGTCAAAGCCGCCGAGACCGCCATCGCGACCTATATCTCCCCCGAAGTCGAAATCAAGGGGAACATCGCGGTAAAGACCCGCGTCGCCGCCCCCCAGCCCGCCGTCAAGCCCCTCGCCCAGGTCAAGAACATTATCGGCGTCTCCTCCGGCAAGGGTGGCGTCGGGAAATCAACCATCGCCAGCAACCTCGCCGTGGCCCTCGCCCGCGAAGGTTACAAGGTTGGGCTCCTCGACGCCGACATCTTCGGCCCCTCGATGCCCAAGATGTTCGGGGTAGAGGATGCCGAGCTGTACATGCACAAGGTCGACGGCCGCGGGCTCATCATCCCCCTGGAGCGCTACGGCGTCAAGCTCCTCTCGATCGGATTCCTCGTCGACAAGGACGCGCCCGTGCTGTGGCGCGGCTCCATGGCCTCCAACGCCCTGAAACAGCTCATCACCGACGCCGACTGGGGCGAACTCGACTATTTCGTAATCGACATGCCCCCCGGCACCTCCGACATCCACCTGACCCTCGTGCAGACCCTCGCCATCACCGGCGTCGTGATTGTCAGCACACCCCAGGAAGTGGCCCTCGCCGACGCCCGCAAGGGTATCGCGATGTTCACCGGCGACAAAGTGAACGTCCCCATCCTCGGCATCGTAGAGAACATGGCCTGGTTCACCCCCGCCAAGCACCCCGACGAGAAATACTATATCTTCGGCGAAGGGGGAGCCGCGAAGCTCGCCAAAGAGATGAATGTACGGCTCCTCGCGCAGGTGCCCCTCGTTATGTCCGTCGGACAGGCCGGCGATTCCGGGACCCCCATCGCCCTCGAGGAGTCCGTAGCCTCCCACGAGTTCATCCACCTCGCCCGCGAGGTAGTCGACGCCGTGGCCGAGCGCAACTCGACCCTCCCCCCGACCCTCAAGGTCGAAATGAAGAAATAACATCCCCGGCAATGAGCAAGATTCTGATTATCAACGGGCCGAACCTCAACCTCCTCGGTGTGCGCGAGCCTGCCGTCTACGGGCGCGTCACGATGGAGGACTTCCTCAAGGCCCTCGCCGCCGACTACCCCTCCATCGACCTCGAATATATCCAGAGCAACCACGAAGGGGACATCATCGACGCCATCCACCGCGCCGGATTCGACCCCGAGACAAAGGGAATAATCCTCAACGCCGGGGCATACACCCATACCTCCCTCGCAATCGCCGACGCCATCCGCGCCGTCGAGAACCCCGTAATCGAGGTACACATCACCAACACCGCCGCCCGCGAGCCCATCCGCCACACCTCCCTCATCGCACCCGCCTGCCGCGGCACAATCGCCGGCTTCGGTCTCGACAGCTACCGCCTCGGCATCGAAGCCCTCCTATGACTGAAAACCTCGAAGCCTACATAGAGGCCCATATCTCCCCCGAGCCGGAGCGCCTCGCCGCCCTGCGCCGCAAGATAAACCTCCGCTGCCTGTACCCCCGCATGTGTTCCGGCCACGCGCAAGGGCGGCTCCTTACGCTCCTTACCGCGATGGTTGCCCCCCGACGGGCCCTCGAAATCGGAACATACGCCGGATACTCCGCCCTGTGCATCGCCGAAGGGCTCCCCGAAGGCTCCACCCTCGACACCGTCGAAATCGACGACGAGATGGAACCCCGCCTCCGCAGCCTCTTCGCCTCCTCCCCCCTCGGCAGCAAAATCACCCTCCACATCGCCGACTCGGAGAGCTTCCTTCCCACCCTCCCCCCGGAATCATTCGGCCTCGTGTTCATGGACGCCGACAAGCGCCGCTACCTCGAGACTTTCCGGGCGGTGCTCCCCCTCGTCACCCCGGGCGGTTTCATCCTGGCCGACAACACCCTATGGGACGGCAAGGTCGCCGACCCCGCCGCCAGACCAGACCCGCAGACCGAGGGAATCCGGCGCTTCAACGACGCCGTCGCCGCCGACCCCTCCCTGCTGACCGTGATCCTCCCCCTCCGCGACGGCCTCACCCTCATTCAGAAAAAGAATACTACCATATGATCAAGAACCTCCTGTTCGACCTCGGCGGCGTTATTATGGACATACGCCGCGAAAGATGCGTCGAGGCATTCCGCCAGATCGGGATGCCCGACCCCGAAGAGTTCCTCGGCGACTTCTCCCAGAAAGGCCCCTTCCTCCAGCTCGAGGAGGGCGCGATTTCCCCGGAGCAGTTCCGCGACGAAATCCGCGGGCTGATTCCCGTGCCCGTCACCGACCGCCAGATTGACGACGCTCTGATGCGCTTCCTGATCGGAATCCCCGTAGAGCGCCTGCGCCAGCTCGAGCAGCTCCATCAGCGCTACCCGGTCTACATGCTCTCCAACACCAACCCGATCATGTGGGACGGCTTCATCGTCCGCGAGTTCGACAAGGACGGCCACTCCCTCCCCTACTACTTCGACGGATGGGTTACCTCCTTCGAGGCGAAATGCTGCAAGCCCGACCCGAAAATATTCCTCGAAGCCGCCGCGCGCTTCAACCTCGACCCCGCCGAAACCCTCTTCCTCGACGACTCCGCGGGTAACTGCCGCGCCGCCGAAGCCCTCGGATTCCGCGCCGCCCACGTCACCCAGGACCGCGGGTTCATCAACCTAATCCCCGAAGCCGATGTCTGACGACCTTCAGAGGATTGCCGTCGTCGGCATGTTTGACGGGGTACATTCCGGCCACCGATACCTCCTGGACCAACTTCGCCTCCAGGCTGCCGAACGCTCCATGAAACCCCTCGTCATAACATTCACCAACCACCCTCTCTCGGTAATCGCCCCCGACAAGGCGCCCCGCCTCCTGACATCCCCCCTGGAGAAAGCCGCCCTCATACGCCGCGAGGGATTCCTCGGCGACGAAATCCTGCTGCTCCCCTTCGACGAGAAACTCCGCTCGACCTCCGCCGCCGGATTCCTCGGGATGCTGCGCTGCCGTTTCGACTGCGCGGCGCTCCTCATGGGCTTCAACAACCGCTTCGGCCACGACGCTCCCGGAGATTTCGCCTCTTATAAGCAACTCGCCGCCAACGCCGGAATCGAGCTTATACAGGCCCGCGAGCTTCCCGCCCGCGCCGGGGTCAGCTCCTCCGAAATCCGCCGCCTCATCGCCGCCGGAGAGGTAGCCGACGCGGCCGCGCTCCTCGGCCGCCCCTACACCCTCACCGGCACCGTAGTCCGCGGCAAAGCCCTCGGCCGCACCCTCGGCTTCCCCACCGCCAACCTCCATACCCCCTCGACCCTCATCCTCCCCGCCCCCGGCGTCTACGCCGCGACCGCGACAATCGCCCCTCCCCTCTTCCCCTCTAATGTGGCGAGCCGTCAGGCGAGCTCAAAAGCAGAGGTCAGCTACCCCGCGATGGTAAATATCGGCTCGCGCCCGACCGTCGACGACCCCGGCGCCTCCCTTTCCGTCGAAGCCCACATCATCGGCCTCCCCGAAGGGACAAACCTTTATGACTGCCGCCTGACCCTCTCATTCGTCGACCGCCTCCGCTCCGAGCGCCGCTTCGCCAGCCTCGAAGCCCTCCGCGCCCAGCTCCTCCTCGACCGCGCCGCCGCCCTCGCCGCCCTCCGCCGGGTTTAGGGTTTCAGTCCGAATGGGTTCTGGTCCGGGTGTGAGGGGCCGCGGCCCCGAAGCTGCCTCTTTCCTCCTGTTTTTCTTAGCCTTAAGTATCTCCTAAACAGCCCGGCTCCCGCCGGGCCTAACCCTTAAACCGAAATAAGGCCTCCCGGCCTTATTTCAGCCCCCAGGTTGAGCGGTCCAGGGACCGGTAGGAAATCGCCTCGCGGATATGCGCGGGGCCGATGGTTTCCGCGCCGTCGAGGTCGGCAATCGTGCGCGCGACCTTCAGAATACGGTCGTAGGCGCGGGCGCTCATATCGTATTTCACCATCGCGCGTTCGAGAATCGCCATCGCCTCGTCAGTCGGCCTGGCGTACATCGCCAACTGTTTAGGCGACATCTGCGCGTTGCAGTGCGTCGCCGGGTCGGAGGCGAAGCGCTCCGCCTGTATCGCGCGGGCACGGACAACCCGTTCCCGGATCGCGTCGGAACTTTCCCCCGCCTCTAACTCCTGCAGCTCCTTGAACGGCACCGGCATAATCTCGATCTGCAGATCGATGCGGTCCAGCAGCGGCCCGGAAATGCGGCTCAGGTAGCGTTGCACCTGCGTCTGCGAGCAGGTGCACTCCTTCGTCGGGTGGTTGTAGTAGCCGCAAGGGCATGGGTTCATCGACGCGACAAGCATAAACCCCGCCGGATAGTCAATCGAGTATTTCGCGCGGGAAATGTTTATATGCCTGTCCTCCAGCGGCTGACGCATTACCTCTAATACCGACCGCGAAAATTCCGGGAACTCGTCGAGGAAAAGCACCCCGTTATGGGCGAGCGAAATCTCTCCGGGCACAGGGTTCGCGCCGCCCCCGACCAGCGCCACCGGCGAAATCGTATGGTGGGGCGAGCGGAACGGACGGGAGGTCATCAGCATCGAACCCCCTTTCAGCTTCCCCGCCACGGAATGAATCTTCGTCGTCTCCAGCGCCTCGGCGAGCGTCAGCGGGGGCAGAATCGACGGCAGGCGCTTGGCCATCATCGACTTGCCCGACCCCGGAGGCCCTACCAGAAGGATATTGTGCCCTCCGGCGCAAGCCACCTCGAACGCACGCTTCACCCCCTGCTGCCCCTTTACGTCGGCAAAGTCAAACGGGAACGACGCATATGCTTTGGAAAACTCCTCGCGGGTATTGACGACCGTCGGCTCAAGCCTCACAGCATCGTTCAGAAACCCCGCCACCTCGGCGAAACTCCCGCACCCATAGACCTCCAAATTGTTGACCACCGCCGCCTCGCGGGCGTTCTCCCACGGCACGATCATCCCCCGGTACCCTGCCTTCCGCGCCATAATCGCCATCGGAAGTACCCCCTTGACCGGCAACAGCGACCCGTCGAGCGACAGCTCCCCGATCATCAGGAACTCACCGAGGTGGTCAGGCCGGATTTTTTCGTCCGCCGCCACGATTCCGACAGCAATCGGCAGGTCGTAGGCCGAACCCTCCTTCCTGACATCCGCCGGCGCGAGGTTGATTACCACCTTCTTGCGCGGGAAACCGAAACCGCTGACATTGATTGCCGACGTCACGCGCTCGATGCTCTCCTTTACCGCCGTGTCCGGCAGCCCGACCATCGTCATCATGTACCCGCTGTCGAGCAGCGTCTCGATAGTGACCGGAATCGCGTCAATCCCCTGCAGGGCCGCGGCGTACGTCTTGACAATCATAATTTCAGCAGGTTAGTATCTTATAATCTTGCCGTCGCGGACATAGAGCTGGCCGGGCAGGGGGTTGGCGGCGGGGCGCCCCTGCAGGTCGTAATAGACGGGAGAGGAGGCAGCCTGGATATCGGCAGAAACCCCTTCGATGCCGGAAACATCCTCCAGTTTGGCGGCCAGGGCGTGGGTCTCGGCGGCTCCCCACAGCCAGCAGCCGATGCCGAAATCCTCGAAATCTGGAACGGAGTCGGAGGTAATCGGGCCGCCGTCCTCCGGCTTCGAGCCGGTGCCCTGGAGATAGCCTACAAAGCCGGTATCCTGGTGGACGGCCTTAGCCATCGACTCCCACCCCTTCTTAATGGCGGCCATATAGGTCTCGGCGTCAAGAAGCCCTTCGCGGACTCCCCACGCCATACCCCCGACGAAAAGCGCGGTCCCGGTCATCTCGGGTCCCTCGCTCCCTTCGGAACCGAAATTGGTCGGCGCGGCCAGGCTGACGCTCCAGGAGCCGTCGGCCCGCTGGCATTCGAGCAGCCCGCGGCTCATAAGTTTGAAATCCTCCTCGTACTGCCCGCGGTGAGCCTCGTCGGCCGGAGTAAACTGCAACACCCTCGCGAGCGCCATATAGGCCCATCCGTTGCCGCGGCTCCAATAGCAGTCCTTGTCGGTCTCCTTCTTGTCGGTATAGGGAGGGTCGAACCCCGCGTCGCGGTACCAGAGGCCCGTAGAGGTGTTGAACAGCGGCTGTCCGCCACCCTTTTTCGAGCCACCCTGCTCGTCGCGCGTGTACATATACGCGTCGTACATGTATTCCCAGTAGGAGGTGTCCCCCGTTATGTCGCCGAGCAGGGCGATCACGGGCATCGACATCTGGATCGCGTCGACCCAGGTCCAGTAGTTGATACGCTCGGAGACTATCATGGCGTCGATGCGCATCTTGATATGTTCCATACGCACCGGCTGGGGATCCATCCTGTACATCTGCAGGTAGGCCTGGCCGCAGCACTGGTAGTCGGCGTTGTGGCGCTTCGCCTCCGTGTCTGAGCTGCTGATCCATTTATGGAACTCACCCCAGTCGAGGCAGTATTTCAGCCATTTCTCCTTCGCGTCCTCCCGACAGAGGTTGAGAAGACCCTCGTAGAAGACCCCGCGGGTCCAGATTTTGCTGTTGCGCTCCTTCCCTCCGACGTAGCTCTTGGCCCCGACATCGGGATATTTCTTTATAAAGTAATCGGCGACCTTCTCGGACTGCCACATTATCTCCTGGCTCGACAGCCCGGCGCCCTTCGCAGAGCCGGATGCGATAAACGAAATAGCTGTCAGGAGGAGAAGACGGGATATTATTTTCATGGTATAGGTTGTGGTATATCGAGTTATAGCTTGATGTTCAGTTTCTTGGCGGCTACCGAAACCGACGGGGTGCGGAACCGGGTCATCCCCGTCGAATCGACGAGGACGAAATATGGCACACGCCCCACAGCGAACAGCTCGATTCCGGGGGTCGACGGCCCCCCGATCGCCCAGTAGCTCCCGACCCGTTCGGGGAGGGGATGGTCGGCGAGCGACCTCTTCCAGGCCGCCGTGTCTGTGTCAAACGATATGTCGGCAATTCGGAGCGTGGCCGCGGAGCGCTCTTTCGCCGCTTTTTCGAGCAGCGCGCCTACCGAGTCGGCGCCGCGGCTCTTCTCGTCGGTGAAGGCCATCAGCAGCAGTTTGGAGCCGCCGGGGCGGAGCATAGCGCTCTTGTTGTCAGTGCCGAACAGCCTTATCGGCTCCATGCGGGCCGTGTCGGCGGCGGCTCCCGCCAGGAGTGGCTGCATCAGCGGCTCGACAATCCACATCGGCTTGGCGCGGCGGTCGAGCCTGTCGAGCATCTCCCCGAGCCTCTTCTCGTTCCCTTCCGGAGTATAGTAGGCGGAAATAACCAGCGGGGAGGCGAGCGACTTCGCATGCTTCCCGACGAAGCGCTCCACGGCGGCGTTCAGCGTCCTGGGGTCACCGGCGGCGATAGCGTCGGCGTTCTCGGCCATGAACTCCGCCAGCTCTTCCGTGGCCCTGTTCCCCTCCGCCTCGAACTTCGCGGGGTCTTCGGCTGAGAATTTCAGGTTGAGGTTGTCGCCGCGGTCGGCGATGAAACGCGCCATCAGCACCCCGGCGTTCGTGTATATTTCTCCGGCGACCGGCTCCTCGGCGCGGGCCTCGAAACGGAATTTGCCGTCAATCGCCTGGGCCGACTGCTGCTGCACGGCGTCGCCGCAGTAAAGGGTCACGCGGAGGTTCTGCGTTCCAAGCCCGTCTACCTCGCCGCGGACTCGGAACTCCGGCTCGGAGCCGCAGGAGGTGAGTCCGAACAGGGCGGCGATGAGCTGCATTACGGCGGCAAGCAGGGCCGCGACATATTTTCTGAGGATTTCGGGCATCGGAGGTGCTGGTTATATCGGGGGTTCTTATTACGCAGTCAAGGGAGCACCTTATACGGGCGCTCCCTTCAAATTATGGCGTTACAGAAATTTATTTCTCGGTTATGGCTTACTCGGCGGCGGGAGCGGGAGTCTCGGCAGCGGGGGCCTCCTCGGCAGCCGGAGCGGCGGGAGCGGGGGCGGGAGCTGCGGGGGTCTGGAAGTCAGTGTTGACTACGGGAGCCTCTACGGGTTTCACGCGGGCGGCGCTCTGAATCACGTTGCGCGGCATCACGAACACCGAAATAATCGACAGCAGGCAGATGATGCCGGCCAGGGTCCAGGTTGCCTTTTCGATGAAGTCGTTGGTGCGGCGCACGCCCATAATCTGGTTGGAGCCGGCGAAGGTCGACGACAGGCCTCCCCCCTTCGACTTCTGCACGAGAACGACGATGATAAGGAGAATCGAAACGAGAACTGTCAGGATGATAATCAGAGTGTACATATTTCAGGGCTATTCCTTAAAATGCTTAATCAGCTTTGTAAGTTTGCTTATTCGGATTGGTTTTCCTGCTGCTTCCGGCGGTGCTGCTCTATGAGTATCAGCTTGCGCAGAAACCGCAATTGGTCTGCAAAGTAACGACTTTTTTCGGGAAATTCCAAACTTAAACGTTCAAGAATTTCATAAGCCTTGTCGTAGCGCCGCGTTTTGATGAAGATTTTCGCCAGCGACTCGCTCAGAAGGTCCTGGCTTCCCGCGGTCTCGCGGGGCTTCCGGGCAGGAGCCGGAGGGGTAACTGGAACCGGGGCCGGAGGCTCGGGAACGGGGGGCATCTCAGCCGGAGCGGCGGCTGTCGGGGGGACCGGCGGCGGAACCGGGGCCGAAGCCCCCTCCGGGGCTCTGTTTTCGGCCTCTTCCTCGGCCTCCATCGTCAGGGCGTAGTCCGGCACAGGGTTGAATATCAGCCTCTCCAGGAGTGCGTCCTCCTCGTCGGAGCGCGAGCCGTAGGAGCTGAGGAAGGTATCGATCGCGCTCTCCGTGGTCGGGGTCTCTTTTTCAGGAGCCGGAGGATAGAACCCCTCGACGCTCCCCTCCTCGCCCCGAGCGAGCCTTCCGGCAGCCGCCGGGTCGCACGAATTTAGCGACAGCCGGGCAAGGAGCCGTTTCTGCTCCTCCCCCTCGGGCATCGGAAGCCCGGCCTCGGCGGAGCGCCGGAGCATCAGCGCGTCGGGAAGGGTGAAATAGGGATATCGGGCGCGGAGTTCCCGGGCGAACGCGCCGTCGACGGCCTCGCCGCCAAGGAGCGATTCCAGCTTTCGCTGCGGGTCCCGCGAATCGTTGTTTTCGTTATTCATGGAGAGTATCGGACATTTAAGTTTCGCAAGTTTCCAACTTGCTCACTGTGAAGGGTGAAGGGTGAAAGAGTTACCAGTTGCCGAGGGTGGCGTTGAATATCAGTTCGACAAGCTCCTTGGCAATCTGCTGGCAGAGCTCGTCCTGCACGTCGGTGATCATCTGCGAGGCGTCGAAGTCGCGGTAGGCCGAGAAGCTCTGGTCTATGTCGTTCGACTCCTTCTTCGAATCGGTATATTTCACCCTGACGGTGATTGTAAGGCGCGTCTGTGTGGCGTACGCGTCAGCTCCGACAGCCTGCGGGGTGAGGGTGTAGCCCGTAATCTCCCCCTCCATCGTCAGGTCGGAGGCACCGTCGACGGTCGCCAGGCGAGTGTTACGGCTGATATAGTCGAGCAGCTCGTTCTCGAACGTCTGCTGCAACGGGCTGTAGACCAGCGCCGCGCGAATCGGGAACTCGCCGACGTGGATTGTCTTGTAGACGGTATAGTCAATCGACGCGCCGTTGAGCTTGTAGCTTATCCGGCACGACTGCGGCACCAACAGCAGCAGCGCCCCCAATACCATTTGCAACGATATTTTCCGTAAGAGTTTCATTCCAGCCCGTATTCTTTGATTTTCCTGTAAAGCGTTCGTTCCGAGATATTAAGCTCGGCGGCGGTAGCCTTCCGCCTACCCTGGTTCCGTTCGAGCGACTGCCGGATTGTCTCCCGCTCGGTCTGCTCGAGGGTCATCGTCTCGGGAGCGGGGCGCTCCTCCGAGTCCCCTCCGGCCCGCAGGTCGCTGACCGCCGGACGGCACTTCACCAGGGCCGTCTGCGGAATCGCCAGCGGCTCCGATTTCGGGGCCGGATGGTGCTCGCGCATCTCGGCCCGCAGCTCCTCGATTTCGCGCTGGAGCCGCAGGATTAGGTTCAGGAGCATCTCGCGCTCGGAGGCGTAGCTGTGGGAGCCGCGCTCCTCGCGCTCCTCCCGTTGCTCGCCGCGGGGAGCGCCGACAGGCACCGGCGCGTAGCTACCGGCGCTCTGGGGGAGGTAGGTCTCGAGCATATCGCGGCTGACGGTGTTCCCCGCCTCGAAGACCGACATCTGCTCGACAACGTTCTTAAGCTGCCTGACGTTCCCCGGCCACCGGTAACGCAGCAGCGCCTCCCGCGCCCCCTCCGAAAACTCCACGGGAGCCGTGCGGTAGCGGTCGGCGAAGTCGGTCGCGAACTTCCTGGCCAGCAGGAGTATGTCGGTGCCGCGGTCGCGGAGCGGAGGCACCGCGATCTGAACCGTCGACAGGCGGTAGTACAGGTCCTCGCGGAAACGGCGCTCGGCCACCGCGCGGCGCATGTCCTCGTTCGTGGCGGCCACGACGCGGATATTGGTCTTCTGCACCTGCGACGAGCCGACCTTCATGAACTCCCCGCTCTCAAGCACGCGCAGCAGCCGCGCCTGGGTCGTCAGCGGGAGTTCGGCGACCTCGTCGAGGAATATCGTGCCCCCGTCGGCCTCCTCGAAGTAACCCTTGCGCGAGGCGACAGCCCCGGTGAAGGCCCCCTTCTCGTGGCCGAACAGCTCGGAGTCGATAGTCCCTTCGGGAATCGCGCCGCAGTTGACGGCGATATATTTGGCGTGCTTCCGGGGCGAATAGTTGTGGATAATCTTGGGAAAGAACTCCTTGCCGCTGCCGCTTTCGCCGGTAACGAGCACCGACAGGTCGATCGGCGCGACGCGGAGAGCCCGCGCCACGGCCTGCGTCAGCTCCGGCGAATTGCCTACAATCCCGAGCCGCGACTTTGCCTGCTGTATCTTTTCCTGATCCAATTTGTTGTCAAACTCTTAGTATAATCTATTTTGCGGAACCGAACCTGTGTAGGGACGCGGCGTGCCGCGTCAAACCGGCAAATCTCCGGCCCCGCCATAGACTGTCGGGTGGAGCGAGCCGAAGGCGAGCGGCCTCCCCGTTAACCTTTGTACTCGCGCAGCGAGTATGTCGTATCATACAGGTACTTGCCGAACTCCTCCAGCGAGCCCTGGTGGAGCCGCTGCTCCTCTACCGGAATCGGGTCGCCGACGGTAATCCTCATCGTGCGCCCGATTTTGTTGAACACCTCGTGGGGCATCATAAGCGTCCTGGCCTGCCAGCACACCACTCCCAGGAAGTTGAACAGCCACGACTGCGTCCCGTGGAAGAAAATCGGAATCACCGGCACCTTAAGCTGCTCGATCAGGCGCACGACGTTGGGCTGCCACTCGCGGTCGCGAACCCGCAGCCGCCAGTTGACCTTCCCGACAGCCCCGGCGGGGAAGAACCCGACGGGATGCCCCTCGCGCACCCTCCTGATTACCTCCTTGATGCCCTGCATCGAGACAGCCCGCTTCTTGGGGTCGTCGGAGGCCATAGGGTCAACGGCGATGAAATTCTCGCGCATGGCGTTGATATAGTTCAGCGTCATGTTGACCATCACCTTGAAGTCAGGGCGACGGGAACCGATTATGTCAATCAGCATTATCCCGTCGAGCGCCCCGAAATGGTGGTTGCTGACCGTTATGAACGGCCCTTCGGGGAGATTGTCGAGCACCCGCTCGTTGTCGATTTTCAGCTTTATGCGCAGGTCCTCCAGGGCGCCGCGCACGAAGGCCGGCCCGGGGGTGTCGGCGTTGTGGGCATGCAGCCTGTTGACCTTGTCAAGCTCCAGGAAACGAATCAGACGGTCTACGAGGCGGGGATGCCCCTTCAGGCGAGGCACCAACTCCATGATGTCGTCGCGGTCGAGCACCGTCCGTTTGATTTCGGGATGCACGTCGGGCCTGGGGCGCCCGTCGTCGGGTAGGGTAAACTTCATTCTTGCCATAAGTCGTAGTCAGGGCGCCTTATATCGCCTTTCCGGCAGCCTCCCGGAGCCGGGAGGGGGCCGCCCCGAAACCGCGAAGTTACGAAACCTCGCGTTCCTTTATAACGCAAATTTACGCCAAAAACCCCAAACGGCCAAATTCCACTCCCTTTCGCCCAACGCCCCTACCCCCGCGGAGCATTCATCTGCCTACGGAGAAGAGGTATGAAAAGGACATTAGGAGCCTCAGACGGCGCGACCGGTTGGTCGGATTCGTCGGAATCGACAGCTCGGGAACAACCGACAGCCCCCCGACCTTCACCTCGACCCCGGCCCTCACACGCTTCTCGCTCTCGCGGAACTCGGGGATGGTAGTATAGGAAGCCCTGAGGCTTACCGGCTTGAAAATCCTTACCGCCGCCCCGGCCGCGAAACAGGTATGGTATTTAAGGCCCGAATCATACAGGGGGTTAAGGGTGGCGAAAACCGATACCGGGCCGGGAGGGAGCGCGCGGGCCGTCAGAAGCGCCCCGGCGTTCCAGTAGTTGCCGCACCAGGTGCGCCCGTAGAAAATCCTTCCGCTGAACTCGGCATACGGAATCGTCGTGCGGCTCCCGGTATAGAGCCGCCAGTACTGGTATTTCGCGTCGTAGGAGTAGACGCTGTGCTCCGCGCCCAGGTAGCTATTGTCGTAGGATGCCTGCGCGAATATATAATAAGAGTCGCGCACTCCGGCCCCGAGGCCCCATTTTTCCGCCCCGGCCGCCGAGCAGAGGCAGGACAGGCTGAGCAGCAGCGCGGCCGCGAGCCGCCGGAGCGTCATTTCAACTTTTTCCATAATTCCTCGGTAAGAATCTCATAGCCATATGAATTGAGGTGGATGCCGTCAGGCGACAACGCCGGCTGGATTCCGAAACTGTCGCCGTCGCGCATCTTGTCGTAGACATCGATGTACACCACCTCGCATCCGAACTCCTCCAGGCGCCCCCGGATTTCGGAGTTAAACCGGTGAATAGCCTCGCGAAGTTCCTCAGTATCTGTTTCCAAAGTCCGAGGCAGGACGGAGAACAGGTATATCTTACCCGCTTTCAGCCCCCTCGCGGCGGCGATATAGCGGTCGGCGTAATCCTCCACTCCATCGAAGACCAACTGCCACGCGTCGTTCGTGCCGATCAGAAGCACCACCTCCCGCCCGGCGACCCGGGCGCCAAGCTCGCCGAGATACGCGATTCCGGCCCCGGCGCGCCCTAAGTTGCGGAAACGCAGCGTAGGACACGCGCGGCCAACGTCCCAGAACTCCACCAGGGAGTCCCCGACGAAGAACACTTCCGTATCCGGCTCGTCGCCGCACGACGTCCCCGCCGCAGAAAACCCGAGCAGCGCGAGCCCCGCGGTTATTTTCCTAAACCAGCGGTTCATTTTCGGGAGTCTATGTCGCGGAGGAGGGTCTCGACGGCGGTCTTGAGCTGGAGGTCCTCGCCGGAGGTGAGCGCCTCGGGGGTGTTGACGACCTTGACGTCAGGCTCGAGCTGCGAGTTCTCGAGGTAGGTTCCCTCGGCGGTGCGGTAGCCGATCACGGGGATTCCGAACACGAGCGTCGGGTCCTGCAGCGTCACCCAGTTGACCGAGGTCATCGTGCCCGGCACCGGCATGCCGACGAGCTTGCCGATTTTCTGGTGCTTGTAGACCCAGGGGGTGCCGTGGGCGTTGGAATAGCAGGGTTCGGCCATAACCATAATCGAGGGCTTGTTCCAGCGGCGCGACGGCATGTCGCACGTCTCCTCCCCGCGGATTACCTGCGTCAGATACTTCTGGCCCGTCAGCAGTGCCTCGATATCCTCGTGCATGCGCCCTCCGCCGTTCCAGCGTATGTCGACAACCACGCCGTCGCAGTTGTTGTACTTGCCGAAGAGGTCGGCGTACATCGGGCGGAACGCGTCGTCGGCCATCTGCTCGATATGGACATAGCCCAGGCGCCCTCCCGACCAGCGCTCCACATCGGCGGCGCGGTTACGCACCCACCGCTTGTACATCAGGTCGGAAACCGTCCCGGCGCTTACAGGCTTGACAACCTCGCTTACCTTCTCGCCGGAGGGGAGGGTGAACTCGACGAGGGTCTTGCGGCCGGCCAGGTCGGTCAGGAGCGCCGCAGTATCTGTCGCGGGGGTCACGGCTGTGCCGTTGACAGCGGTTATCACCGCCCCCGGAACCATCTTGGAGGAAGCCTTGTCGAAAGGCCCGTCGACGATTACCTCGTCGACCTTCAGGCCGTCGCCCGTATAGGCCAGGTCGTAGAGGAGGCCGAGGTTGGCCGTGCGGTCGGCCGACGCCGACGGCCACGGACGGTAGCGGCCACCGGTATGGCTGACGTTCAGCTCCCCGAGCAGCTCGGAAAGCATCTCGGCGAAGTCGTAGTTGTTGTTGATATGGGGGAGGAAGCGGCGGTAGGCGGCAGTCATAGCGGGCCAGTCAACGCCGTGCATGTCAGGAGTATAAAAGCGCTCTCCCTCCTCGACCGCCACATAGTCGAACATCGCCTCGCGCTCCTTCGCGCGGTCGATGGTGTGCTTGCCGGAAGTCTTGATGACGTCGAGCTTCGACCCGTCGAGCTTGCGCATCGACTTGCCGAACGAGGCGAATATGGTCTTGCCGTCGGCAGAGGCCGACAGGCTCGCGGGGGATTCGCCGAGCGACACCACTTTTTCCGGCTCCATCTCTCTTACGGGGAGCTTGTAGAGCATGTAGTCGTCGCCGAACGACACGACATAATATAATGTCTCCCCGTCGGCTGAACCGATGGCGTCGACAATGTCAGCCGAATAAGGGGTCAGGCGGCGTATGCGGGTTTCGATTCCGTCAAGCTCGACCACGATCGGCTTGACCTCCTTTTCTCCCTTCTCATCCTTTTCACCTTTCTTATCCTTCTTATCCTTCTTCTTTTCACCCTTCACCTTTTCACCCTTTTCACCCTTTTCACCTTTTTCACTCTCCTTCAGAAGCGCCAGGTCCTCCTTGCTGAGGTCGAAACGGTCGCGGGCCTCGCGGTTGAGGAACACGATCATGAGGTCGGTCTGGGAGCCCCATGACGCGTGGGCGCGCATGCCGTAGCGGTCGGTCATGAACAGCAGCGCGTTACCATCCTGCGTGAAGCGGGGCGACGCGTCGAAGTAGCCGCTGCGGGTGATGTTGGTCAGCTTGCCGGTCTCGACGTTAAGGAGCGCGATGTCGGAGTATGGGTCGTGCATCTTGGGGGTCATCTCCATCGCCAGCCAGCGGGAGTCGGGGCTCCAGGTCATCACGATGCCGTCGTCGCGCCCCGGATAGGTCTCCCCGGCGGTAAGCTGGCGTGGCTTCCCGGAGGGAAGGTCCATGACCATAATGTTACGGCGGTTCTTGACGAAGGCGAGCTTCTTGCCGTCGGGCGACACCATCGGGTGGGAGTATTCGGCCCCGTCGTCGAACAGCGCCTCCTCCTTTATAGAGGTAGCGTTGGGGAAATCGGGGTCAGCCTCGCGGTCGAGGGTCGCGCGGTAGATATTCTTGCGGCCCGAGCGCTCCGAGGTATAGTAGAGCGCGCGGTTGTCCTTCCCCCAACTGATATGGCGCTCGGCCTGCGGGGTGGAGGTCACCTGGCGCGTGGTCGGGTACTCGACTGAGGTCACGAATACATCGCCGCGGCTGATGAACGCCATCTGCTTTCCGTCTGGCGAGGGGACGGCGCCCCCGGGGCGGAGCTCGATTTTCTCAACGGAGGGAGCGTCGTCGGCGGCAATCGCGACCGCCAACTTAGCGGGAGTACCCTTGCCCCCCTTCATCGTGTAGATTTCCCCGTCGTAGGTGAAGGCGAGGGTGCCGTCGGCGGCGCGGCTCAGGAAGCGCACCGGGTGGGTCTTGAAGGAGGTGACAGCCGAGGCTTTGGACATATCGGAGAGGGGAGCGGCGTAGACATTCATCGTCCCCCCGTCGCGCTCGCTGAGGAAATATACGGTAGAGGTCGCCGGGTCGAACGACGGGTTGCGGTCCTCGCCGCCGCGGGAGGTGAGGTTGGTGTGCTTGCCGGTCTTCGCGTCGTAGCGCCAGAGGTCGCGGGTAACAGACGAGGTGTGATGCTTGCGCCATTCATCCTCGAACCCCTTGAGGTCCTGGTAGATGAAACCTCCGTCGGGGAGGAACGCCGGCATCTGCGCCGGGGTCGCCAGCACCTGCCGGCGGACGCCCGACCCGTCGGCCTTCGCGGCCCATAGCTGCGCCATGCGCCCCGAGGGGAACGCGGCGGATGAGGCCGGGGCCTGTATGGCGGCGGAATAGAGCACCTCCGTTCCGTCGGGGGTGAACGCCTCCGGGGTCTCCGAGGCGGAGTCGGAAGTAAGGCGCGTCGCGGGGCCGCCGGCGGCGTCCATGACGAATATGTCGCTGTTGCCGTAGCGGTCCGACGAGAAAGCGATCCGCTTGCCGTCGGGGCTCCATACCGGGGAAGCCTCGTAGGATGGGAGCGACGTCAGGCGGACGGCGTTGCCCCCGGCCGCGGGAACAGTCCATATGTCGCCCTTGTAGGCGAACGCGACGGCGGTGCCGTCGGGCGAGATTTTAACGTCGCGCATCCATAATGGGGCCTGCGCGGAAGCCCCGACCGCGGCGATAGCCGCCAGCAAAATCGCTTGTTTCCTCATATATGATGGGTCGTGAAATTTCCTGTATGGCTGCCAATGGCAAACGGCGTCGGAGCCGCTGCGGCAAACGGCAACTACTTCAACCGCAAATTTAGCGATTTTTCCAGAAATTTTTGCTACTTTTGCCAACTGCCGGGCTTTTTATCTCCCCGCGCCCGCGAACCTGAATCCTCAGAACCTGAAAAATAAACAATAACGCGATAAATGATGAAACGTATCTTTTCTATGGCGATGGCCGCGCTGCTGGCCGTAACAGCCTGGGCCGCACCCAAGGACCAGAAACAGGCCGACAACCAGGGCCGCCGCCAGTACCAGGTATTCGGCGTAGGCTTCTACAACCTCGAGAACCTGTTCGACACCATCAACAACAACGGCTCCTACGACCTGGAGTTCTCCCCGGCGGGAGCGCGCCAGTGGCACGGAAAGAAATACTGGTCGAAAATCGAGAACCTCGCCCGCTGCATCGCGGAGATGTCGACCCCGACAACCCCCAACGGCCCCGCGTTCCTCGGGGTCAGCGAGATTGAGAACCGCTCCGTCCTGGTCGACCTCGTGAAGGCTGTCGACAACCGGCTCCGCGCCCAGGGTAAGAAACCCTGGAACCTCCAGATCGTCCACCACGACTCCCCCGACAAGCGCGGCGTCGACGTGGCCGCCCTCTACAACCCCCGCCAGTTCCGCCTCCACTCCGTCAACCACCACACCCTGCAGCTCGGGGAGATGCAGCGCCCGACCCGCGACCAGACCGTCGTTACCGGCATCATGGGGGGCGATACCGTTTCCATCATCGTAAACCACTGGCCCTCGCGCCTGGGGGGCCAGGAACGCTCCTCGTGGCTCCGCGAAGGAGCCGCGGCCCTCAGCAAGCATATCGCCGACTCCCTCTGGCAGACGCGCCCCAACGAAGGGGTGATTATCATGGGCGACCTCAACGACGACCCGCAGGACAAATCCTGCGCGCAGGTGCTCGGCGCGGTCAAGAACCCCGCGGGAGTGAAGCCCCACGCCTTCTACAATCCCTTCTGGAGCCTGCTTGACAAGGGAATCGGAACGCTCGCCTACCGCGGCTCCTGGAACCTCTTCGACCAGATTATCGTCAGCGGCACCCTCCTGAAGGACAACAGCGGCGCCGACGCCCTCCACTACCAGAAGGCCCAGGTCAACAACTTCCAGTTCCTCCGCAACGAGGACGGCTCGCCTCACCGCACCTTCTCCGCCGGAGTCTTCCTCAACGGCTACTCCGACCACTTCCCTACCGAAATCTTCCTCGTAAAGGCGCGCTGAGCGGCCTGAGGCCGCTCAGCGGTTTAAGGTTGAAGGTTTAGGCCCGGCAGGAGCCGGGCTGTTTAGAAGAATCTTTCTCCGCCCGCGCCCTATCCCGGCGATTGCGCGCCGCTCGCTAAAGCTCGCTCCACCCGACAGTCCGCACCAGGCGGAAGTGTCTTCTAAACCTTAAACCATAAACTATAAACTTCCAAGCGATTATGGCCCAGCAAAAGAATCCCTCTTTCACAACCCCCGAAGAAGACCGCGTCATTGAGGAGGCCTTCCGCGAGGTGCTCGACGGATACCTCGCCTCGAACCATCGCAAGAAGGTCGAGATCATCGAGCGCGCGTTCAACTTCGCGAAAGAGGCCCACAAGGGGATACGGCGCCGCTCCGGCGAGCCGTATATCCTCCACCCCATCGCCGTGGCCAAAATCGCCTCCCAGGAAATAGGCCTCGGCTCGACCTCGATATGCGCCGCGCTCCTCCACGACGTCGTGGAGGACACGGAGTACACCGTCGAGGATATCGAGCAGAACTTCGGCAAGAAAATCGCGCAGCTCGTCGCGGGCCTGACGAAAATCTCCGGCGGCATCTTCGGCGACAAGGCCTCGGCCCAGGCCGAGAACTTCCGCAAGCTGCTGCTTACGATGTCGGAGGATATCCGGGTGGTGCTCATCAAGATGGCCGACCGCCTCCATAACATGCGCACCCTCGGCTCGATGGCCCCCAACAAGCAGTACAAAATCGCCGGGGAGACACTCTACATCTACGCCCCGCTGGCCCACCGCCTCGGCCTCTTCGCCATAAAGACGGAGCTGGAAAACCTCTCCTTCAAGTACGAACACCCCGACGCCTACCGGCGCATCTCCGAGCAGATCGCGGCCTCGGAGGCCAGGCGCGCCAACGTCTTCGAGGACTTCTCGGCCCCGATCCGCGAGCGCCTGGACGGGATGGGGCTGAAATACACCGCCAAGGCGCGCGTGAAATCAATCTACTCCATCTGGAACAAGATGGAGACCAAGCACATACCCTTCGAGGAGGTCTACGACCTCTACGCCGCGAGGATTATCTTCGAGTGCGACGACCCGGCGAAGGAGAAGTCGCTCTGCTGGCAGATTTATTCCGCCATAACCGACATCTACCGCCTCCACCCCGACCGCACCCGCGACTGGATTTCCAACCCGAAGGCCAACGGCTACCAGGCTCTTCACCTGACGGTCATGGGGCCGGACGGCAACTGGATCGAGGTCCAGATCCGCTCGCGCCGTATGGACGAGATCGCCGAGAAGGGGTTCGCCGCCCACTGGAAATACAAGGTCGGCGAGGGGGACGAGGAGAGCGAGCTGAACGTATGGCTCCACACAATCAAGGACATACTCGACGACCCGGAACCTAACGCCCTGGACTTTCTCGACACTCTAAAGCTCAACCTGTTCTCCTCCGAAATCGTGGTCTTCACCCCCAAGGGGGAGCTTCTGACGCTTCCGAAGGACGCGACGGTGCTCGACGTGGCGTTCAACCTGCACACACAGATCGGCTCCCACTGCATCGCGGGCAAGGTGAACCACAAGCTCGTGCCCCTGAGCCAGAAGCTCAATTCGGGCGACCAGGTAGAGGTGCTGACCTCTCAGTCGCAGCAGCCGAAGCCCGAATGGGTCGACTTCCTCGCGACGGCCAAAGGGAAGACGAGGCTGCGTCAGGTGCTCCGCAAGCTCCACCAGCCCGCGATCACAGCCGGGCGCCTCACTTTCGAGAAGTTCCTGCACGACAACGACATAAAGGATGACAACATCGCCATAACCAAGGTGATGGGGCTCTTCAAGGCCGCCAACCGCGAGGAGTTCTACTACCTTTTGGGCAACGAGGAAATCATCCTCAACGACTATGTGATCAAAATCCTCAAAAAGGAAAGCTCCAAGACCAAGCGCCTGCTGCTCAAACTGATAGGGCGAGGAGGCAAAACCGCAGAAGAGGAACCGGCCCCGCAGCGGAAGGAAATCAACCGCAAGGAGACCTACGTGCTCCGCTACGACGAGGACGGCAACACCAACTTCCGCTTCTCCGACTGCTGCTGCCCGCTTCCCGGCGACGACGTCCTGGGCTTTATAGAGGATAACGGGGAAGTTACGGTCCACACCCTCGACTGCCCGCGCGCCACGATGCTCAAGGCCAGCTTCGGCCCCCGCATCCTCTCAACGCGGTGGGAGGTCAACGGCGGGCGCTTCATGGCCCACATCCGCATCGAGGGAATCGACCGCCACGGAATACTCCACGAACTTATCTCGCTGATTTCAACCCATCTGAGCCTCGACATTCGGGCCCTCGACATACGGACCGAGAAGGAGGTCTTCCACTGCGACCTCTCGCTGCTGGTCTCGGACGCCGACGGCCTGAACGACCTTTGCGGCAAGGTACGCCGCATCCCCGGCGTCCAGTCGGCGGCAAGAATCAGATAACCCCCTATGAAAAAGGTAAAGAAATACATCCTGTGGCAGGCGGCGACCTTCATCGCCGCCTGTGCGATAGTCCTGTGGTTCATGCCCCGCGACTCCTCCTCCAAGTTCCATTACGAGGAGAACCGCCCCTGGAGCTACGGAATCCTGACCGCCCCGTTCGACATCACCGTCTACCGCGACTCGGCGACCATCGCCGCCATGACCGACTCGATCGAGCGGGAGATGGTGCCGATTTTCAGCCGCGACCCGGCTCCCGAAACCCGCGCCCTCGCCGCCGTCAGGAACGCCGGACACATCTCCCCCGCCGTGCGCGGGCGCCTGGCCTCGACCATCCAGCGCCTCTATGCCGACGGCATCGTCGACCCCCCGACAGCCCTCCTCATCACCCAGGAGAAGCTCCCGGAGATAAAAATCAACGCCAACAACGTGAACACCCCCGTGCCGACCAAGGGGATGCGCTCCCAGCGCGACGCCTACGCCCTGGTCGACTCCCTGTTCCGCGACACCCCCGACCGCCCCGGCATACAGACCCTCGAGCTGGGACGCCTCCTCGAGCCGAACGTAAAGCCCGACACGAAGGCCACCGAACGTTACCGCGAATCGCTGCTGCAGCCCGTGCTGGCCGGAATCGGGGTAATACAGCAGGGGGAGAGAATAATCGACCAGGGAGAAATCGTAACGCCGCAGCTCTACCAGATTCTCAGGACCTACGAGGCGACACTCGACAAGACCGCGAGCGCCTCCCACTCCAAGACGCTCAACACCTTCTTCGGCCACCTGCTTTACGTCATCCTGATTTTCGGGCTGAGTTACAGCTTCCTCTACTTCTACTATCCCTCGACGTTCAGCGACACAAAGCGCGTCGTGGCGCTTATGTCGCTCCCGGTGTGCTTCTTCCTCTTCGCGGTGCTGATGTCAAAGGCTTTCACCGCCGGGGTCTACATCGTGCCGCTGGCGATAGTGCCGGTGGTGGTGATGGTGTTCTTCGACACCCGCACGGCCTTCTTCATCCTCGTCGGGACCACGCTCCTCTGCGCCGTGGCGGCCTCCTTCCCTCTGGAATTTATCTTCCTGGAGCTGACTGCGGGAGCCGCCGTCCTCTTCTCGCTGAAAGAGCTTAGCCGCCGTTCGGAGCTGCTTCGTTCGGCCCTGGTTGCCTTCGCGGCGTATGTACTGTCCTACCTGGCGGTCGAACTGATGTCGACCGGCACGGTCGGGTCCCTCTCCTGGCGCCTGATCGGCTACTTCGCGGTTAACGCCGTGCTGATTTCCTTCGCCTACATACTCATATTCATATATGAGAAAATCTTCGGGATGGTGTCTGTGGTGACCCTCGTAGAGCTGTCAGACATAAACAACCCGCTGATGAGGGCCCTGTCGACGGAGTGCCCCGGGACGTTCCAGCACTCGATGGCTGTCAGCAACCTGGCGTCGGAAGCGGCCCACGCCATAGGGGCGAACGTGCAGCTCGTGCGCGCCGGCGCCCTCTACCACGACATAGGGAAAATCGACAACCCCGCGTTCTTTACCGAGAACCAGCACGGGATGAACCCCCACGACCTACTGACCCCGGTGCAGAGCGCCCGGATAATAACGGGCCACATACGCGACGGGCTGCGCCGCGCCGAGAAAGCGAAGCTCCCCAAAAGTATCTCCGACCTCATCGCCCAGCACCACGGCTGCGGCAAGGCCAAATACTTCTACATCACGGAGCAGAAGAACCATCCCGGCGAGGAGATCGACCCGGCGCCGTTCACCTACCCCGGACCGAATCCTCAGTCGAAGGAGGCTTCGCTGCTGATGATGGCCGACGCGGTGGAGGCCGCCTCCCGCTCCCTTACCGACCACTCCGACGAGGCCGTGTCGGCCCTTGTCGACCGGATGATCGACACCCAGGTGGGCGAAGGGCTCCACAGCGAGTCGCCCCTCTCCTTCCGCGACATAGCGACCATCAAATCCATCTTCAAGAAGCGCCTCCGCTCGATGTTCCACGCCCGCGTCTCCTACCCGGAACCGCCCCGTAAGGAGGCGGAAGTAAAGAGTGAAAGGTGAAGGGTGAAAAGTGAAGGAAAATGCAAGAGCAATTCCGAAAATACCTGATTGACAGCGGCTTCGAGCCGTTCAGAGAACTCGCCGCGGCGCTGGAGGGGGGCACGCCCTCGGTAGGCATACGCCTGAATCCCCGCAAGCCCGGGGCGGCGGTGCCCGAAGGGGCGCGGCGCGTGCCCTGGCACCCCGCGGCGTACCTACTGCCGTCGCGCCCCGACTTCACCCTCGACCCGGCGATGCACCAGGGGGCGTACTACGTCCAGGACCCCTCCTCTATGTTCGTTGCCGAGATTTTCCGGCAACTCCTCCCCGACCTGCCGGAGCGCCCCCGCGTGCTCGACCTCTGCGCCGCGCCGGGCGGGAAGACAACCGCCGTCGCCGACCTCCTCCCCGCGGGGTCGCTGATGGTAAGCAATGAATACGACTTCCGGCGGGCCGAAATCCTCAAGGAAAACATTATAAAATGGGGGTACCCCTGGAGCGTCGTCAGCCGCGGCGACACCTCTCGCTTCCGCTCCCTCCCGGGCTTCTTCGACCTCGTCGTCGTCGACGCGCCCTGTTCGGGAGAGGGTATGATGCGCAAGGACCCGAAGGCCGCCGAGCAGTGGAGCCCGGCGCTCGTGGCGCAGTGCGCGACCCTCCAGGAGGAGATTCTCGACAACGCCGCCGCTACCCTCCGCCCGGGGGGATACCTTATATATTCCACCTGCACCTTCAACACCGACGAGAACGAGCGCCAGACAGAGCGCCTCCTCGCCACCGGCGCCTTCGAGCCGGTGGCCATATCGACCGACCCCTCCTGGAACATCCTCGCCGATGCGCCCCTTAACCCTTCGCCCTTCACCCTCGACTCACTCCGCTTCCTTCCGGGCCGTGTCGAAGGGGAGGGATACACGGTCGCCCTCCTCCGCAAGACGGGGGACGCTCCCTCGGCCGCCGCGCCGGGGCGCAAGCAGGGCAAAAACGGCAAGGAGGGTTCCCGCAAGTCCTCCGCCGCGAGTCCGAAACTCCCCGAAACCGAACTCCTGGCCCGCGTTCCCGCGTCGCTGCACGCGCGCCTGACGACCATCCGCGAAGGGGAGATAGCTGCCATCCCGGAGGCGATTTACGCCCCGTTCCGGGAGCTCGCCCGCGCCCTCGACATCATCCACTCGGGGGTGACGGTCGCCGAAACCAAGGGGCGCGACTACCTCCCGACCCAGTCGCTCGCGATGCTGGCGCCCTCCGCGCCATCGTTTCCGGCCTTCGAGGTCGACAAGGCTACCGCCCTGGACTATCTGCGCCGCCAGGCCCTCTCCCTGCCCTCCGAAGCTCCCAAGGGGTATCTGCTCCTAACCTACCGCCCCTCGGCGGAAGCCTCCCCGCTCCCGCTCGGCTTCGTCAAGAACCTCGGCAACCGCGCCAACAACCTCTACCCGGCGGCTTGGCGCATACTGAAAGGATAAAAGAGGGGACAGGAGGGGAAGCCGCTCGCCTTCGGCTCGCTCCACCCAACATTCGGGGACAGGCAGGGTTGCTCCTTCGCTCGGCTTACGCCTCGCGCACCAAGAGGGGACAACCAACGATTTCAAGGGGCTCTTTCGCTTTCGCTCCGCAAAGAAACAACGGCAACCGCCCGTCCCGGCTGCGATAACGCAACTTTCGCTCAAAAAAAGCTGAAAAGACAGACTCCCAAAAGGAACAAAAAAGCAGCCGCGGCCCGGGGAGGGGTCGCGGCTGTTTTATCGGGGATTGGTTCGGGGATTATTTCACGATGGCGGGAGGCTCAACACCCCACTGGGCCTGGCTCAGGCGGAGGTAGTTGTTGTAGCGCCACTGGGCGTTAGCCTTGGCGGCGGCGAACAGCTCTTCTGCCTCGGTCGGGTACTGCTTCATTACGGAAGCGTAGCGCACCTCGCCCTTGAGGAAGTCTTCGAAGCCGTCCCAGTTCGGAGCCTTCGAGTCGAGGCTGAACGGGTTCTTGCCCTCTTCTTCCAGGGTGGGGTTGTAGCGCCACAGGTGCCAGTAACCGCAGTCGACGGCGCGCTGTTCCTCGGCCTGGGAGTGACCCATGCCGGCGCGGAGGCCGTGGTTGATACAGGGGCTGTAGGCGATGATGATCGAGGGGCCGTCGTAAGCCTCAGCCTCGCGGATAGCCTTGAGGGTCTGGGCCTGGTCGGCACCCATCGCTACCTGTGCGGCGTAAACGTAGCCGTAGGTGGTCGCGATCAGGCCGAGGTCCTTCTTGCGCACGCGCTTGCCGGCAGCGGCGAACTTGGCGATGGCGCCGATCGGGGTAGCCTTCGAAGCCTGGCCGCCGGTGTTGGAGTAAACCTCGGTGTCGAGCACGAGGATGTTGACGTTCTTGCCGGAAGCGAGCACGTGGTCGAGACCGCCGAAGCCTATGTCGTAAGCGGCGCCGTCGCCGGCGATAATCCACTGGGAGCGCTTAACGATATGGCCCTTGAGGGCGAGGATGCCCTGGCATACGTCGCATCCGCAAGCCTCGCAGAGGGGAACGATTGTCTCGTAGACCTCGCGGGTGGCGACAGCGTCGTTGCGGTTGTCGAGCCACTTCTGGGCCTGTTCCTTGATGCCGTCGCAGCACTTGTCGCACTCGGTGGCGGCCTTCATCAGCTCGGCAACGCGGGCGGTCATCTTCTCGTTGGCGATCTTCATGCCCAGACCGAACTCGGCGAAGTCCTCGAAGAGGGAGTTAGCCCACGCGGGACCGTGGCCGCGGAAGTTGGTGGTGTAGGGGGTCGAGGGCACGGAGCCGGAGTAGATCGAGGAGCAGCCGGTAGCGTTGGCAACCATTTCGTGGTCGCCGAAGAGCTGGCTGATCAGCTTGACATAGGGGGTTTCGCCGCAACCGGAGCATGCGCCGGAGAATTCGAAGAGCGGGGTAGCGAACTGCGAGTTCTTGACGTTTGCCTTGATGTCGACGAGTTCCTGCTTGGAGGAAACTTCCTTGACGCAGTAGTCCCATTCCTTCTGCTTGTCGAGCTGGGTCTCGAGAGGCATCATCTTCAGAGCCTTGTTGCCCTTCATGCCGGGGCATACGTCAACGCAGTTGCCGCAGCCGAGACAGTCGAGGACGTCGACAGCCTGGAGGAAGTGCATGCCCTTGAACTGGGGACCGAGGGCGGCCTTGGTGTGGTCTTCGCCGAAGGGGGCGCCGGCAAGCTCGGCGTCGGTCAGCACGAAGGGACGGATGGTGGCGTGGGGGCAGACATACGCGCACTTGTTGCACTGGATACAGTTCTCTTCGATCCATTCGGGAACGAAGGCTGCGACACCGCGCTTCTCGTAAGCGGCGGTACCGTTCTGCCAGGTGCCGTCGGGGTTCTCCTTGAAGGCGGAAACCTTCAGCAGGTCGCCGTTCTGGGCGTTGATGGGGCGGACGATCTCGTTGATGAAGGCGGGATCGTTGTTGGCCGCGGGAGCCTCCTCTTCGAGTTTGCTCCAAGCGGGATCGACGTCGAGCTTCTTGTACTCTCCGCCGCGGTCAACGGCGGCGTAGTTCTTGTCGACAACGTCCTGACCCTTCTTGCCGTAGCTCTTGACGATGAATTTCTTCATCTGCTCAACAGCGAGGTCTACGGGGATAACCTCTGTGATGCGGAAGAAGGCGCTCTGGAGGATGGTGTTGGTGCGGTTGCCGAGGCCTATTTCCTGAGCGATTTTGGTAGCGTTGATGTAGTAGACGCTGATGTTATGGTCGGCGAAATACTTCTTGACCTTGTTGGGGAGGTTCTTGGCAAGCTCCTCTCCTTCCCAGATGGTGTTCAGCAGGAAGGTACCGTTGTCGCGGAGGCCGCGGGTAACGTCGTACATGTGGAGATATGCCTGAACGTGGCATGCCACGAAGTTCGGGGTGTTGACCAGGTAGGTCGAACGGATGGGGACATCGCCGAAACGGAGGTGGGAGCAGGTATAGCCGCCCGACTTCTTCGAGTCATAGGCGAAGTAAGCCTGGCAGTACTTGTCGGTGTTGTCGCCGATGATCTTCACGGAGTTCTTGTTGGCACCCACGGTACCGTCGGCGCCGAGGCCGTAGAACTTAGCCTCGAAGGTCGACTTGTCGCCGAGGGCGATTTCCTCGGGGAGGGGGAGCGAGGTGAAGGTC
This sequence comes from uncultured Porphyromonadaceae bacterium, assembly GCA_937969265.1. Lineage (GTDB taxonomy): Bacteria > Bacteroidota > Bacteroidia > Bacteroidales > Muribaculaceae > UBA7173. Next base: position 66,718 of record CALBWF010000084.1, on the reverse strand, counting down.
ACGTCGTCGACGATGCCGACGGTGAAGTGGTCCTTGGGCATGGGGAGCGCGAGGTTCTCGAACACGCCGATGATCTGGGCGGGGGTGGTGTCTTTCGACGCCAGGCCGTAACGGCCGCCGACGATAACCGGGGCGTTCTCCTTGCCGTAGAAGCACTCTTTGACATCAAGGAAGAGGGGTTCGCCGTTGGCTCCCGGTTCCTTGGTGCGGTCGAGCACCGCGATACGCTTTGCGGTAGCGGGCACTGCCGCGAGGAAATGCTTCGCGGAGAAGGGGCGGTAGAGGTGGACCGACACGAGGCCGACCTTCTCGCCTTTTTCCATGAGGTAGTCGATGGCTTCCTTGGCGGCTTCGGTCACGGACCCCATGGCGATGATCACGCGCTCCGCGTCGTCAGCGCCGTAGTAGTTGAAGAGGCCGTACTTGCGGCCGGTCAGAGCGGAGATTTTCTCCATGTACTGCTCGACGATTTCGGGGACAGCCTCGTAGGCCACGTTGCTGGCCTCGCGGTGCTGGAAGAAAACGTCGCCGTTCTCGGCCATGCCGCGGGAAACGGGAGCCTGGGGGTTGAGGCCGCGCGCGCGGAATTTGGCGAGGGCCTCGCGGTCGAGGAGCGGAGCGAGGTCGTCGGTCTCGAGCATCTCGATTTTCTGGATTTCGTGGCTGGTGCGGAATCCGTCGAAGAAGTTAACGAAGGGGATAGAGGACTTGATGGTCGAGAGGTGAGCCACCCCGGCGAGGTCCATCACTTCCTGCACGGAACCTTCGGCGAGCATCGCGAAACCGGTCTGGCGAACCGACATTACGTCCTGGTGGTCGCCGAAGATGCTCAGGGCGTGGCTTGCGAGGGTGCGGGCCGAAACGTGGAACACGCAGGGGAGCTGCTCGCCGGCGATTTTGTACATATTGGGGATCATCAGCAGAAGACCCTGGGAGGCGGTGTAGGTGGTGGTCAGCGCGCCGGCCTGGAGGGAGCCGTGGACAGCGCCGGCGGCGCCACCCTCAGACTGCATCTCCTGGACCAGGACGGTCTCCCCGAAGATGTTCTTTCGACCGGCAGCCGCCCATTCGTCGACATACTCGGCCATAGTTGATGAAGGTGTGATGGGGTAGATCGCCGCAACCTCCGAGAACATATAGGAGATATGGGCGGCGGCCTGGTTACCGTCACACGTCAAGAATTTTTTCTCTTTGCTCATAACTTGACTTATAGTGAATTGTTTGTGTTGCTTTCAGGATTAGGTGGTCAGCCGCGGGGAACCCGTGAGGGCTCCGCAGCCCGAGGTTTTCAGAGGGCAAAAGTACCAAATTTTCGCGAGACTGAGGGCAAACTCTTGTTAAAAACCTCGCGCCAAAGGTTATTTAAGATATATTTATGGTGCATTTCCGTCGAAAATCACCCCCGCGGCCTCCGTTTGCGGAATTTTTCGTAACTTTGCCGGACTATGACCGACTACCAACGCGACCTGATTCCCGAACCAGCCCTTAGGCGCCTGCCGTGGTACCTGGCTTATGTCTCCCTGCTCCGCGAGCGGGGCGACGAGTTCGTCAGCTCGACGCAGATTTCGCGTGAGCTGAAGGTCGACGCGTCGCAAATCGCCAAGGACCTCTCGTTTCTCGACATCAGGGGGAAGACCAGGATAGGCTACGAGGTGCCGCTGCTGGAGCACAAGCTCGAGGAGTTCCTCGGCTTCCGGCGCTGCCACCGGGCGGTAGTCGTGGGAGCAGGGAGCCTGGGTGGAGCGCTGATGCAGGACTCGGGACTGAGCCGTTACGGCCTCAACATCGTCGCGGCCTTCGACACCAACCCGGCGCTGGCGGGGACCTCGTGCCGCGGCATCCCCGTCTACCCCGCCTCGGAGCTGACGCGGCGCGTCCGCGAGTCGGGGGCCAAGGTAGGAATCATAACCGTCCCCGTGGAGCACGCGCAGAGCGCCGCCGACCTCCTGGTAGCCGCCGGAGTGAAGGCCCTGTGGAACTTCACCCCCTTCCGCCTGAGCGCCCCCGAGGGGGTTGTCATCACCAACACCTCCATCTACGCGCATCTGGCGGTGATGTACAACCGGATGGAATTTAACGGCTGAGCCGAAGGCCCTAAACGTTTTTAGACAATCCCTTACAGATGAAGATATTCGTTGTCGACCGGGCACTTGACCGCTGGGACGGGGCCTGGGAGAGGGCCCTGGAGGCCGACGCGGCGCCGCGCCCCGACATACTCCCCCTGACGATGGGGGCCGATTCGGCGCTGGTGCGCCCCGGCTTCCCCTGCTTCCTCCCCGACTTCGCCCGCGAGGGGTGGGAAATCCGCCTCGCCCCGATGGTGAGGATCGGCAAGTTGGGGAAATGGATCGAGCCGCGCTTCGCCGACCGTTACATCGATGCCCTCGCCGTCGCCGCCATCCTGCGCCCCGCGGGTGACGGGGACTCCCCCGCGGCCCGTTTCCTCCCGGTTTTCGACGGCGCGATAATGCCAGGCTCGTTCCTCCCGCTCCCCTCCGGCGAAGAGGCCGTTCTGCAGTACGGGAAAACCGCCGACGGCGCTCCCTCGCAGCTTACCTTCCCCCTCTCCGCGCTTCGGATCGCGGAAACGCTCGCCCTCATCAGCCGCTCGACGACGGTAAAGAGCGGCGACCTGCTGGTCCCCGCCATATTCCCCGCCCCCTTCCCCGCGGAAATAGGCCTCGACATAAGCGCCTCAATACTCCGCCCCGGAGAAGCCGCCCCGGAACGCCCCCAGTTGCGCGCCCGCGTCAAATAGGCTCTCGCGCAATAATTCAACCCCGCGCTCGTTTAGTTTTTGGAAAGCTGTGTCCTCTTTCCCCCGAAAATAATAAACCGACAATGAAGCCCAACCTCATATCCCGCCTATTGGCCTCCGCCGCCCTGCTGTGCGCCTCGGCGACCGCCTCCGCTCTGCCCGCGGGCTATTTCGCCAACTCCACCCCCCTCTCCTCAGGCCGCTGGGTGAAAATCACTGTTTCCGAGACCGGGATGCAGGAAATCACCGCCGAGGAGCTGGCGGCGATGGGGTTCTCAGACCCCTCGAAAGTAGCCGTCTGCGGCTACGGGGGAGCGATGCTCGGCAACCAGCAGTTTTCCGAGGAGATTCCCGACGCCGTGGCCCCCGTGCCCTCGATGGTGACCGGCGGCAAACTGATATTCTACGGCGAGGCGGGCGCGAGATTCCGCCCCTGGCGCGAGCCGATGACCGCCGGACGCGGGCGCTGGAAACCGGTCGTCACCCGCAACTACTACTCCGACGAGGGCGCCTACTTCCTGACCGAGACCGCGGCTCCCGCCGAACCGGCCAGGATAGCCCGCGCCGACGCTTCCGGCACCACCTCTCTCGAGAACACCACCTGGGGCTTCACTTTCCGCGCCCTGGAAAAGAGCCGCTTCGGCACCCTCGGCGCCCGGTTCTTCGGCGACGACCTCAAGGAGACCGGCCCGCAGTCGTTCGACAACCATCTTCCCGGCTACAAATACACCACCGCTGTCTCGCAGGACTATAACCGGGGAATCCATTTCGCCGCCGCGATGGCCGTAAAGGCCCTCACCCAGCAGTCGGTAAAATGGCAGCTCCCCTCCGGCTACACCTTCGAGACCAAGTCAAGGACAGCCGACCAGAACCTGCAGAACTACCGCGAGCTCCAGGTTTTCGGAATGGAGAACGCCAAAGAGGCCGACGGCGACATATATACCGTAAAGGTCTGGGTCGGCGACAACAGCAACAGCGTCTCCCCCACCCTCCAGTACGGCGCGGTCGACTATTACTCGATAACCTACCTCCGCTCGACCGACTTCTCCGAGCCGGTAGCGCAGCAGACCGTCACCTTCACCTCCCTTACGGACCCGGCGCAGCAGTTGCGCCTCGACGGGGCCTCCCCCTCGCTGACGGTCTGGGACGTAACCGAGCCGCTCGCCCCGCGCCACCTGCTCCGCGGACCCGCCTCCGACGAGGCTGACGCGCCCGACGCGGTGACTCTCGGCCGCACCGGGGGCGCCCCCGACGGGACCGCACCGACCTTCCTCGTCTTCGACCCGTCGATGCCCCTCCACAAGGTGACCTTCGCCGGGGAGGTGGCCCCGCAGAACCTCCACTCGATGAGCGCCCCGGAGATGCTGATTGTGGCCGCCCGCGAGTTCATGCCCCAGGCAGAGCGCCTGGCGGAAATCCACCGCTCGCTCCGCGGGACCGACGCCGTAGCGGTCTGCCAGGAGGAGATTTTCAACGAGTTCGCCTCCGGCACCCGCACGCACGAGGCGATCCGCCGCTTCGCCCGCATGCTCCGCGACCGCGGCCCGGAGAAGTTCCGCTCGATCCTCCTGATGGGCTACGCCTCCTCCGACAACCGCGGAATCACCATCCGCGAAGAGGGATGGCGCGACCGCTATGTGCCTGTCTACGAGTGCCCCCACCTCTCCATCGGCGGCCACCACTCCCTGAGCTACGCCTCCGACATATTCTACGGCATCCTCTCCGACGACTTCTCGATTTACAACGCCATATGGCCCAAGATGGATATCGCCGTAGGGCGTCTCCCGGCCCAGAACTCCGAGCAGGCCAACGACATGGTCGACAAAATAGAGAAATACCTCAAGAATCCCCCATCGACCGGCTCGACCAACCGCGCCCTGCTGATGGCCGACTCCGACAACGACAACAACTTCGTTACCCAGGCCGAGGCCCTCGCCGCGATTGTAGGGGAGGAGAAGCCCTCGACAATGCTCTACAAGGCTTACGACGACCTCTACCCCCACGACAACGACGGCGCGACCCACTACCACAACTTCGTGGCCTCCACCCTCCAGGAGGGAGCCTGCTTCATGGCGTATTTCGGCCACGGGTCTTCCAGCGCTTTCGGGGCCAACAACCTATGGAACTCGACGCTCGCCAAGGAGACGTTCTATCCCGTCCCCCCGCTGACGGTGCTCGGGACCTGCTCCCCCCTGTCGATCGACCTCTCCCCCGACTGCATAGGAGCCTGGATGTTCATCAACAAGAACGGCGGCTCGATCGGGGTCATCGGCGCGCAGCGCGAGGTCTACATGAACTACAACTTCGACATAGTCGAGGCCGTGACCCGCAAATACTTCTCCGCCGAGCCTAACGCGACCCTCGGCGAAATCTTCCGCCAGGCCGTAAACTCCAACACCGACCTCCAGGAGGAGCGCAACCGCATCAAGCAGGAGGAGTTCGACAAGGGGAACCCCGGCTCGACTACCATCCTCGCGATTGACTCGGCCCTGATTCTCAACACCCGCTCCTACACCTTCGTCGGGGATCCCGAAATCCCCTCCTACTCCCCGACCCACTCCGCGCGCCTTACCGCCGTCAACAGCATCCCCGCCGCCGACGCCGCGATCGAGGTAGAGCCGCTGAAGCCCCTCTCGATAGAGGGCGCGGTTGTCGGAAGCAACGGGGAGGTCGACGCGTCGTTCAACGGCGAGGCGATCATAATGGTCTACGACTCGCCGCGCAATGTCAAGGATGTCAGCAACCGGCCGATTCCCCTCGACATAGCGACCAACCAGTACCCCATCCTCAACGTCAAGGCTGAGGTCAAGGCCGGTCGCTTCTCGACAACGGCCACCCTCCCCCTCCCGGCGCGCCCCGGCGGCACCAACACCGTCTCCCTCTACGCGATGAGCGACAACGGCTTCGAGCACGCCAACGGCTCCTTCGACAACCTCCGCGTTCTCGACACCGACCCCAACGCGCTCCCCGAGCCGGAACCTCCCCTGATTTCCTCCCTCTACATCGACTCCCCGGAGTTCGTGTCCGGCCAGGTGACAGGCCCCGACTTCACCCTCAATGCTACCATAACCGACCCCTCGGGCGTAATCGGCGTAAGCTCCCTCTTCGGCAAGTCGCTGACCGTCACCCTCGACGATTCCAAGAACCTCCCCGGCGCGGCCGCCTGGCTGTCGACTGACACCGACGGGACGGCGACCCTCGCCCTCCCGGTCAGCGGCCTCGTCGACGGCCACCACCGCCTGACACTCACCGCCCGCGGCAACGCCGGAGGGGAAAGCTCCCGCTCGGTTGACTTCACCGTCGTAAGCACCCCCGCGAAAGCCCTCCTCTCGACCGACCGCGCGACCGCCCTCACGGAGACCGAAATCAGCCTCGAACACGACTTTGCAGACACCCCCGGCTGCCGCCTGGTGGTGACCGACTCGCAGGGACGCGCCGTCATGCACGCCCCCGACGCGACCTTCCCCTACCGCTGGAACCTCGCCGACACGCGGGGCAACCGCGTCCCCGACGGCCTCTACACGGCCACAGCCTACCTCCACAGCGGCCTCCGCTACGCGACCGCCTCCGTTCCGATTGTAGTCCTGACAAAAGAATAAAACCCGAATACTGAATATCAGACATTTCGATTCCATGAACAACTTCCGCATACTCGCTATCGCGATTACTTCGGCCGCGGCGCTCAGCGCCTCGGCCGATGCCGCCAAAGGATACTACTCTTCCTGTGAAGGGAAAACCGGCCGAGCGCTCCTGCAGCAGCTCGAGGATGTCGTCGGGCCACACAAGAATGTCGGCTACGACGGCCTGTGGGCCGTCTACCGCACTTCCGACGCCTATCCCGAGGACGGCGCGATATGGGACATGTACTCCACAAAGCACTGGAAATTCGGCTCCGCGCAGTGCGGAAACTACAAGAACGTCGGCGACTGCTACAACCGCGAGCACTCGATGCCCAAGAGCTGGTTCAGCGAGGCCCAGCCGATGAAGTCCGACGCCTTCCACGTCTACCCCACCGACGGGAAGGTCAACGGCCAGCGCTCCAACTTCCCCTACGGCGAATGTTCCGGCGGCACGACCCTCCCCGCCAACGGCTCCGTGAAGGCCCTCGGGCGCCTCGGAAACTCCACCTTCCCGGGCTACAGCGGAAAGGTGTTCGAGCCGGTCGACGAATACAAGGGGGACTTCGCCCGCACCTACTTCTACATGGCTGCCGCCTACAACTCCCGCATCTCCTCCTGGAACTCCCCGATGCTCGCCGGGAACAGCTACCCGGCCTACACCACCTGGGCCGTGAACCTGCTGCTCAAATGGCACCGCCAGGACCCCGTCAGCGAGAAGGAACGCGCCCGCAACGATGCCGTGGAGAAGCACCAGAACAACCGCAACCCCTTCATCGACAACCCAGAAATGGCCGAATACATCTGGGGCGACAAGCAGGGGCTCCCCTGGCATGAAGGGGCTGCCGGACAGGCCGCCATCCTCCTTCCGGCTCCCGGAGCCGCCGCCGACCTCGGGGTTACGGCGACAGGGGTTTCCCGCTCCGCCTCGGTAGACCTCCGCGGCGCCGGACTTACCGAGAATGTCGCCGCGACAGTCGCCGGCAACGGCTTCTCGGTCAGCCCCACCTCCGTGAGCGCGGAGGCCGCCAACGCCGGAACGCGCCTGACCGTCACCTTCTCCCCCTCCGCCCCCGGCGACTACACAGGGATCCTCTATCTCCGCTCGGGCGACGCCACCGCCTCGGTCTCCCTCTCCGCTTCCGCGGTCGACGGCCTCCCAGCGCCCCGCGTCGCGGAGCTGACAGAGAACTCCCTCCTCCTGACCTGGAGCGACATCGACCTCCCCGGGACGAAATACACCATCAACATCCTCCGCTCCGACAGCCAGGCACCCCTCCGGGGGTACCCCCGCTCGGTCAACGCGGCCGATGAGAGGGCGGAAGTCGAGGGCCTTGAGCCGGAAACCTCATACACCATATGGATTGCCTCCCCGACCCTCGTATCGGACAAAGTGACGGTCACCACCCCGGCCCCCGCGCCCTCCGTAGGCATCCTCTACGACGGCGAATGGTTCTTCCGCTCGAACCCCGGAGTACCCTCCTCCCCCGCCGAACTCCTGGCCGACATCGAGAACATCCCCGGCGATGTGACCTTCTCCGTGACCGCCCCCTTCGAGCTTAGCAAGGACAAGGCGCAATGGACCTCCTCGGTAACCCTCGCCCCCGGCGAGGAGCGCTTCTATCTGCGCCTCAACGGGGCGCGCGAAGGGGAATACTCCTCCTCCATCCTGATTACCGCCGAAGGGTACAGCGACGACAACTATTCGGTCGAGGGTGTGGTCTCCGCGGCTGCCGCGACCTTCGTCGAGGACTTCGAACCCAAACCCTCCGCCTCGACCTACGGCAAGCTGACCTATGAAGGCTCCGCCTGCGCGTGGGACATGGAGGGGGTCTACATCGCTGCCTCCGGCGACCCCTGCCACACCGGTAGCCAGGCCGCGCGCCTCAACAAGGCCAACAACACCCGCCATATGACCATGCTTCAGAACAAGACCCGCGGAATCGGCTCCGTGGCCTTCTGGGGCAGGGTATGGAGCGGCGACACCAACGACGTCACCATCGCCGTCTCCGTCAGCTCCGACGGGGGCGCTACCTGGACCGAGGCCGGCCGCGTCGACATCCTCCACACAACCCCCTCCAACGAATACCGCGAATACCGCCTCCCCGTTAACCTCGCGGGAGACCAGGGACGCGTCAAACTTGAAGCCGTCGCCGGAGGGCGCTGCATGATCGACGACCTCTCGATCACCGACTACGACCCGGCCTCCATCGACGAGCGCCTCGCCGACTCCACCGCCGAATACCATACCTGGGACGCGTACGCCCGCGACGGCCTGCTTACAATCGAGAACGAGGCTCCCGCCGACAACCTCTTCTCGGTCTACACCCTCGACGGCTCCCTGGTATTCTCCGGGCTGCTCCCCGCCGGGACAACGACCCTCCCCGCCTCCCTCACCGGCCGCGGCCTCCTGATTGTCTCCGTCCGCGACTTCGCCCGCCGGGTCCTCCTCTGAGGGTACAGTCTGTCGAGTGGAGCGAAGCTCCTTAAACCTGATTTGCGAAAAAAGCCGCCATTGAGCGGCTTTTTTCGCAAATTATAGCTAACTTTGTAGGGTAAAGCCCCCTTTCGGGCCGAATAAGACTTATGGGAAAAATCTTATGCGCGGGACTGACCGTCGCCCTCGCCCTGGCGGGGTGCGCCGGCAACAAATCCTCCGAGGCAAAAGCCTCGGAAAGCGCCCAAGCGCCCTCCGCCCCCGCGATTCCCGCCCCCGACGCCGACTCCCTCTACGCCTTCGTAGGGGAGCAGGTAGCCCTCGGGCCCCGCGTCCCCGGCTCGGAAGCCGCCGCCCGGTGCGCCTCCCTCTTCGAGCGCCGGCTCGCCGCCTTCGGGGCCGACACCGTCATAACCCACGAGGCCCCCGTGACCTTCCACGACGGCTCCCGCGCCGTCGCCCGCAACATTCTCGGCCGCTACAACCCCGACGCCCGCAAGCGGGTGCTCCTCCTGGCCCATTACGACTCCCGTCCCTGGGCCGACCAGGACCCCGATCCCGCCAACCACGCCAAGCCCATCGACGGGGCTAACGACGGAGCTTCCGGCGCCGCCGTGCTCCTCGAAATCGCCCGCATGCTCGGCGCGCAGGCCCCCGACTCCCTCGGGGTCGACCTCCTCTTCGTCGACGCGGAGGACTCCGGCTACAGCGGCTACGGCGACGAGGACTCCGAGCTCTCCTGGTGCCTCGGCACCCAGGCGTGGGTCAAGGAGATGCCCTACACCGCCGCTGACCGGCCCCGCTTCGCGATCCTCCTCGACATGGTAGGGGGCCGCGACGCCCGTTTCCACCGCGAATACTTCTCCGACCGCCTCGCCCGCGGAGTGGTCGACAAGGTTTGGGCCGCCGCAGCCCGCGCCGGCCTGGCCGACCGCTTCCCCAACTCCCGGGGCGGCTCCGTGGTCGACGACCATATCCACATCAACTCCGCCGGAATCCCATGCGCCGACATCATCGAGTCCGCGAACCCCGAGACCGGCTCTTTCAACCCGACCTGGCACACCATGGCCGACAACCTCTCGAACATCGACCGCGAGACCCTCAGAGCGGTCGCGCGGGTTGTCGCCGAAGTGCTGTATAACGAATAACGCAATGACTATCAACGAACGACAAGACCAGATTATCGACGACCTCGAACCGCTCGACGACTGGATGGACAGATACGCCTACATCATCGACCTCGGAAACCAGCTCCCCCCGCTCGACGAGAAATACCGCACCCCGCAGAACCTCATCGAAGGGTGCCAGAGCCGCGTATGGCTCAACGCCGAGATGACCCCCGACGGCAAGCTCGTTTTCTCAGCCGACTCCGACGCCCTGATTGTCAAAGGGATAATATCAATGCTTGTCGATATCCTCTCGGGCCATACCCCTCAGGAGATTCTCGACGCCGACCTCTACTTCATCGACCGCATCGGCCTCTCCGAGCACCTCTCCCCGACCCGCTCCAACGGCCTCCTCGCGATGCTCAAGCAAATCAAAGCCTACGCCCTCGCCTATTCCCAGCATCCTAAACCCTAAAAACCGATAAACCAATGTTCGCAAGCCATCCCAAGGGACTGATTCCCGCCGCCCTGAGCAACATGGGCGAGCGTTTCGGCTACTACATCATGAACGCCGTGCTCGTCCTCTTCCTCTGCTCCAAGTTCGGCCTCTCCGAGGAGACGAGCACCCTGATTTACTCCGTCTTTTACGCCGGAATCTACGTCCTGAGCCTCGTAGGCGGCTATATCGCCGACAAAACCCAGAACTACAAGCGCACGATCATCCAGGGCCTCTGCATCATGACCCTCGGCTACATCGTCCTCTCGGTTCCCGTGCTCGCCACCCCCGAGAACACCTCGTGGCTCCTGACCCTCACCTGCGCCGCCCTCTTCTTCATCGCCTTCGGCAACGGCCTCTTCAAAGGGAACCTCCAGGCGATTGTCGGCCAGCTCTACGACAATCCCCGCTACGCCGCCCAGCGCGACTCCGGCTTCCAGATTTTCTACGTCTTCATCAATATCGGCGGACTGATCGCCCCCTTCGTGGCCCCGATGCTCCGCTCCTGGTGGCTTGACGTGAACGGGATGGTCTACAACGCGCAGTTCCCCGCGATGTGCCACCAGTTCCTTTCCGTGACCGACTCCGACAACATGCAGAACATCAACGAGCTGATGGCCATGGCTACCTCCGTAGGCTCCCAGGCCGGCGACAACCTCCGCGAGTTCTGCACCCAGTACCTCAACGTATTCAATACCGGGGTCCACTACTCCTTCATCGCCTCCGTGGCCGCCATGCTGATTTCCCTCTGCATCTTCGTGGCAACGAAGAACGGGCTCCCCAACCCGCCCAAGAAGGAAGCCGCGCAGGCCGTCAAATACACCGCCGAGGAGAAAGCGCGGATGGCAAAGGAAATCAAGCAACGCATGTACGCCCTCTTCGCCGTGCTCGGCATAGCGATTTTCTTCTGGTTCTCGTTCCACCAGAACGGCACCTCGATGTCGCTCTTCGCCCGCGACTTCGTTGACACCTCCGCGATCGCGCCCGAAATCTGGCAGGCCGTCAACCCCTTCTTCGTGATTGTCCTGACCCCCGTCATAATGTTCATCTTCGGCAGCCTCGCCGCCAAGGGTAAGGAAATCTCGACCCCGCGCAAAATCGCGATCGGCATGGGTCTCGCCGGGATCGCCTACCTCTTCCTGACGGTCTTCTCGCTCAGCGAAGGGTACCCCTCCGGCACCGAGTACCGCGCCCTCGAGGCCTCCGGCGCCGCCGTCGCGAAAGCCGGATGGTGGGTCCTCATTCTCTACTACTTCTTCATGACCGTAGCCGAGCTATTCATCTCCCCCCTCGGCCTCTCCTTCGTCTCGAAGGTAGCCCCCAAGCACCTGCAGGGCCTCTGCCAGGGTCTGTGGCTCGGCGCTACCGCCGTCGGCAACCTGATGCTCTGGATCGGCCCGCTGATTTACAACAAATACCCCATCTGGGTAGCCTGGGCCGTCTTCCTCGCCGTCTGCCTCATCTCCATGGGCGTCATGTTCGCCATGGTGAAATGGCTTGAGCGCGTCACCGCCGACTAACAGTGGCGAGCCGTAAGGCGAGCTTCCCAAACCTCCCATCCCTCCCAAATTTCCCAAAACTCCCATCCCCTCCCTGAAATGGCAAAGAAAGTCGCGGAAACCCCGCTGATGAAGCAATATACCGAAATGAAACAGAAGCACCCCGACGCGGTGCTTCTGTTTCGCATTGGTGACTTCTACGAAACCTTCTGCGACGATGCCATAACCGCCTCCGAAATCCTCGGAATAACTCTGACGCGCCGCGCAAACGGCTCCGCCTCCTCCATCGAGCTGGCCGGATTCCCCCACCACGCCCTCGACACATACCTCCCCCGCCTGATACGCGCCGGAAAGCGCGTCGCGATCTGCGAGCAGCTCGAAGACCCCAAGACCGTCAAGAACAAGCTCGTAAAGCGCGGTATCACGGAGCTGGTGACCCCCGGCGTGGCCCTCAACGACAACGTCCTCTCCCACCGCGAGAACAATTTCCTCGCCGCCGTCCACTTCTCGAAAGATACCGTCGGGGTCTCCTTCCTCGACATCTCGACCGGCGAGTTCCTCGCCGGGGAAGGCCCCGCGCAGTACGTCGAAAAGCTCCTCGGCAACTTCGCCCCGAAGGAGGTGCTCGTCGAGCGCGGCAAGCGCCAGCGCCTCGAGGAGGCGTTCCAGACCCGCTACCTGGCCTTCGAGCTTGACGACTGGATTTTCACGGACCAGGCTGCCAACGACCGCCTCCTCAAACAGTTCCAGACCGCTTCGCTCAAAGGGTTCGGCCTCGGGAAGATGGCCGCCGCTGTTACCGCCGCCGGAGCCATACTCCACTACCTCGACATAACGAAGCATACCCGCATCGGCCACATCACGCGCCTCTCCCGCATCGAGGAGGAGCAGTTCGTGCGCCTCGACCGCTTCACGGCCCGCAACCTCGAGCTTCTGCAGCCCCTCTCCGACGACGGGAAGAGCCTCCTCGACGTTATCGACCGCACCGTCAGCCCGATGGGGGCCCGCATGCTGCGCCGCTGGGTCTCCTTCCCCCTGAAAGACCCTGCGGCAATCAACCGGCGCCTCGACGCCGTGGAGTTCTTCTTCAAGGTGCCCGACACCCGCGACTCCCTCCGCGAGCTCCTCGAGCAGGTAGGCGACCTCGAACGCCTGATTTCCAAGGTCTCCGTCGGGCGCGTCACCCCCCGCGAGGTGCTCCAGATCCGCCGCTCCCTCGAAGCCGCGGCCGCCGTAAAGCAGCTCCTCGAGACTACCGGCTCGGAACCGCTGCGGATGATGGCCGAACAGCTTAACCCCTGCCCGGCCCTCGCGCGCCGCATCGCCGACACCATCGCCGAGGACGCTCCCAACGCCCTCAACCGCGGCACGGCCGTGATAAAGCACGGAGTAGACCCCGAGCTCGACGAGCTGCGCGACATCTCGACCCACGGCAAAGAAACCCTCCTCGCGATCCAGCGCCGCGAGAGCGAGGCCACCGGTATTCCATCCCTGAAAGTCGGTTACAACAACGTCTTCGGCTACTACATCGAGGTTACGAACACCCACAAGGAGAAAGTGCCCCCCCAGTGGGTGCGCAAGCAGACCCTCGTCAACGCCGAGCGCTACATTACCCAGGAGCTCAAGGAATACGAGGAGAAAATCCTCACCGCCGAGGAGCGAATCGCGATTATCGAGACGCGCCTCTACACCGAGCTGGTCAACCACCTCGCCGAATACGTGGCCGCAATACAGCTCGACGCACGCGTCCTGGCGCGCCTCGACTGCCACATATCCCTTACCCGCGTCGCCGCCGAGAACCGCTACAACCGCCCGGTTGTCGACGACTCCCTCCTCCTCGACCTCCGCGGCGCGCGCCACCCCGTAATCGAAAAGGAACTGCCCATCGGCACCCCCTACATCGTCAACGACATCCTCCTCGAAAACGACGACACCCAGGTAATGATGATTACCGGCCCCAACATGGCCGGTAAGTCAGCGCTGCTGCGCTCAGTGGCCCTGAACGTCCTCCTGGCGCAAATCGGCTCCTTCGTGGCCGCCGACTCCGCCCGTATCGGGGTGGTAGACAAGATATTCACCCGTGTCGGGGCCTCCGACAACATTTCCCTCGGCGAGTCTACCTTCATGGTAGAGATGAACGAGGCGGCCTCGATTCTCAACAACATGAGCCGCCGCTCCCTCATCCTCTTCGACGAACTCGGCCGCGGGACCTCCACCTACGACGGAATCTCCATCGCCCGCGCCATCGTCGAATACCTCAGCGACTCCCCCGAGCGCCCCAAAACCCTCTTCGCGACCCACTACCACGAACTCAACGAGATGGAGGAGGACTTCCCCGGGGTGCGCAACTTCAACGTCTCCGTAAAGGAAATCGACGGGAAGGTGGTATTCATGCGCAAGCTCGCCCGCGGCGGTTCCGAGCACAGCTTCGGCATCCACGTCGCCCGCCTCGCCGGGATGCCCCGCCCCATCCTCGACCGCGCGACCGCCATCCTCCACACCCTCGAATCCCAGGCCGCCCACCCTTCCCAATCCCCCCAGTCTTCCCAAATCTCCCACCCCTCCCATAATTCCCATCCCTCCCAGTCCCCTTCCGAGGGCTACCAGATGAGCTTCTTCCAGCTCGACGACCCAGTCCTGGCGCAAATCCGCGACGAGCTCCTCGGCCTCGACATCGACAACCTCTCCCCCCTCCAGGCCCTCAACAAGCTCTCGACCCTCCGCGGAATCCTTACAGGCAAATAAACTCCCTCCCCTATGGACAACATGACCCTCCACATACTCGGCTGCGGCTCCGCGACCCCCTCGCTCCGCCATCTTCCCGCCTGCCAGGTAATCGAATACCGCGGCCGGCTGATGATGATCGACTGCGGCGAGGGCGCCCAGCTCTCCCTGCGCCGTTACGGCCTGAATATGAACCGCCTGACCGACATCTTCATCTCCCACCTCCACGGCGACCACTGCCTCGGCCTCGTCGGGCTACTCTCTACCCTCTCCCTCCAGCAGACCGGCGGAACCCTTACGGTCCACACTTTCCCCGAGGGCGCGCGCATGTTCCGCCAGATGGTCTCCTTCTTCGCGCCATACCTCTCCTACAACCTCCTCTTCAACGAAATATCTCCCAAGGGGGACGAGATAATCCTTGACGACAACGCTCTGACCGTCAAAACTTTTCCTCTGCGCCACCGCATACCCTGCGTCGGTTTCCGCTTCGACGAGAAGCCCAAGGAGCGCCATCTGCGCGGCGACGTCGCCAACTTCTACGGCATACCCCCCTATATGCGCCGCGCGATCAAGCAGGGAGCCGACTTCACCCGCCCCGACGGCACCGTCGTACCCAACGACCGCCTGACCCTCCCCGCCGACCCCTCCCTCAGCTACGCCTACTGCTCCGATACCCTCTACTTCCCCTCTCTCGCCGATGACGTACGCGACGTGACCCTCCTCTACCACGAGGCTACCTATGCCGACGACAACCTCTCCAAAGCCGCCGAGCGCTTCCATTCCACCGCCTCGCAGGCCGCCCGCATAGCCCTCGCCGCCAACGCCGGGACCCTCCTCCTCGGCCACTTCTCCAAATCCTACAACAACGAAGACCGCCACCTCGCCGAAGCCGCCGCCATCTTCCCCCGCACCCTCCTGGCCAATGAGGGTTTAAGGTTGAAGGTTTAGGCCCGGCTTGTCCCCGAATGTCGGGTGGAGCGAGCCGAAGGCGAGCGGCCTCCCATCTCTCCCAAATCTCCCAACTCTTCCAGTCCTCCCATCCCCTTTCCCGATGCCAACCGAAGAAGAAGACATAAGATATATGCGCCTCGCCCTCGACGAGGCCAGGCGCGGAGCCGCCCTCGGGGAAGTCCCCGTCGGGGCAGTTATCGTTTGCAAAGGGCAGATTGTCGGCCGCGGCCACAACCTGACCGAAACCCTGAACGACGTTACCGCCCATGCCGAAATCCAGGCAATAACCGCCGCCGCTGGAACCCTCGGCGGAAAATACCTCACCGACTGCACCCTGTATGTAACCGTCGAGCCCTGCCTGATGTGCGCCGGCGCGATTGCCTGGGCGCAAATCCGCCGCCTCGTAATCGGAGCGCCCGACCCCAAGCGCGGCTACGCCTGCCAGGTATCCCGCTCCCCCTTCCATCCCCGCTGCGAAGTCATCACCGGCCTCCTCGCCCCCGAATGTTCCGCCCTCATGACCTCCTTCTTCTCCGCCCGCCGCTAATTCGGGTTTAGGGGATATTGATCAGCTTGTGGGTCTGGAGGGAGAGGCGCCAGCGGGGGTTGGATTTGATGTAGGCGACGCAGGAGGCGAGGATGGCGGCGTTGCGGGAGGGGTCGCCGGTGTCGCAGGGCTGCAGGAAGCGATGGCGGGCCACGAAGCCTTCCAGGCCGGCGAAAGCCGCGCCGAGGGGGCGGCCCTCGGCGTCTAACCCCTGGAACACAACCTTCAGCTCGTCAGCCTCGCGGAGCGCCAAGGGCGCCCCCTTCGGCGAACAGGTTACCCAGTCGACTCCCGCGGGAAGCGCCCCGGTGCCGTTGGTCTCGACCTGCACGAAAAAGCCGGCCCCGTGAAGCCCGTCGACAAGCTCCTCAGTCAGTTGCAGCGACGGCTCACCCCCCGTGATAACGACATGCCGCGCCGGAAAACCCGCGGCGGCCTCGACAATCTCCCCGACGCTCATCACGCGCCCGTCAAAATGGTCGGTATCGCAGAACGGGCAGCGCAGGTTGCACCCGCTCAGCCTCACGAATACCGCCGGAGTCCCCGTAAAGAACCCCTCCCCCTGCAACGAATAAAATATCTCGTTAATCTTCATGTCAGAAATCAAACGCTGCCT
The DNA here is from genome assembly GCA_937969265.1 of uncultured Porphyromonadaceae bacterium. Taxonomy (GTDB): domain Bacteria; phylum Bacteroidota; class Bacteroidia; order Bacteroidales; family Muribaculaceae; genus UBA7173. The sequence goes on along the minus strand of CALBWF010000084.1, from coordinate 49,967 downwards.
CGTCGGTAGTGTAGACCGCCGTGTTCCCGTCGCTCTCCTGTACCTTGGCCATATAGCATTGCGGCACCTGTTCGGTAATCCACCGCGCGATATTCTCCGCCGTCGGGTTGAAGGGGAGCACGTCGTTAAGGTGACGATGGTCCAGCGCGCCGTGGATGCGCTCCTTGATAGCGGTAAAGTCGCATACCATCCCGTCGGCGTTCAGTTCCGCCGCGCGGCAATAGACCGTCACGACCCAGTTGTGGCCGTGGACGTTAGAGCACTTGCTCTCGTAGGAGAGCTTCAGCGAGTGACTCCCCGCGATTTCCATTCTTTTCTTCACATAGTACATAGCCGCGAAGTTACAACTTTTTCCAAAACTATCGGTCGCCGGGGTCCCGTTCGCGCGGCACGGCGACATACCCCCCCTCTCCCGGAAGAAGGAGGTAAACCGTCCGCGCGCCGTCCGCCGCCGTCGCCATAAAGCGCTCCGAAGGGGGCGCCCCGTAGGTCCCCGCATCGATCGGCTCCGCCCCTGCGGGAAGCGAACTCAGGGTATCTCTCTGCGAGGGGAGAATCAGGAACCGCGGTTTCTTGTAATAGTCCGCGATTACCTGGTGGAGATAATAGTCGTCCGCGTCGAGGGTCCTGACGCGCCGGAGAGTGTACCAGGGCTGCCCGCTCTCCTTCGGGAGGTCGGCGACGACGACCCCGTCGTCGCTGGCGGCAAGCGCTTGCCGCGCCCGGCGTTCCGCGGCAGACATCCGCGCCACCGCCGGAATCGGCGCGGCTGCGAAAAACAGCGCCGCACCCGCCAGTAACCAGCATAAACCCCTGTAAACAGCGCTTTTACCTTCAACAGGTATGCGCGGCCTGTCGGGTGTAGCGAGCTTCAGCGAGCGGCTCCAGAGCAGCAGCGCGACAAGCGCGAAGGTCTGCGAAAACCATCCGCTGCGCCCTATAATCCCCCCTACCGCGCAGAACAGCAGCGACCCGGCCGAAGCCGCAAGCCAGAACCCCCACCAGCCCCTGACCGCGACCTTCATCCAGCCCCTCCAGCGACCCGAAAAGAGCAGGACCCCGAAGAGCGCCGCAGCGAAGAGGGTCAGCGGCGCGGAACAGGCTACCAGTTCCGCCATCGGCGCGTCGGCCATCCGGTCGGCGGTCGCCCTCCCCCATATCCCCGGCGAACAGAAAGCCATCGCGACCCCGGCGGCGAACGCCGCGACAGGCCACTTTGCCAGCCCCCTGTTCCAATACAGCAGCCATATCGCCGCCACTAACATCGGCGCCCCCATCGACTCGTGGAAGCCCCCCGCGACAACCGCGAAAGCCAGTACAAGCCCCCGGCCCCATTTCCCCTTGACCGACGGATAGCGCTGCCACAGATAGACAAACAGCATCCCCGCGCACGCCGCGACGGGGTAGTTGAAGTTGAAGTCAACGGTAAACATAAGGTCCCACCACGGATAGGCCACCGCGATATACGCCAGCGCGGCGCACGCAGCCAACACCCTTCCGCGCCACGCGTCCCCCAACCGCAGCACTAACGCCATCATCCCCCAGGTCGCGGCGCCCATCACCAGCGCCGTCAGCCATTTCGGCAGGAACGTCAGCGACAGCATCGCGAAGAGGTTCGCCAGCCGCCCGTTGGAGTGCAGCCAGTGGAACGGGAACCAGCGCCACAGCCGCTCGAGCGGCCAGGGCCCGTCGAACCCGTCGACGGTTCGGAACGAACCCATATAGCCGTAATCGTCCCCCGTCAGCGGAAACAGGAGGTAGAGCGCTAAAAAAATGAGCGCCAGGAGGGCCGTCAGAAGCGCGGCGGGGTTCGGGCGCCTCATTCGTCCAGGAGGTCGGGCCGCAGGGCGCGCGTCCGGGCAAGCGACTGCTCGTGGCGCCATTCGGCGATTTTGGCCTCGTGGCCCGAAAGGAGGATGTCAGGCACGCGCCACCCCTTGTATTCCGCCGGCCGCGTGTAGTCGGGAGCCGACAGCAGATGGTCCTGGAAAGAGTCCGAGAGGGCGCTCTGCTCGTCGCCGATCGCGCCCGGAATCAGGCGCACCAGCGCGTCGGAAATGATGATGGCGGGAAGCTCTCCCCCCGTCAGCACATAATCCCCGACCGATATTTCCTTGGTAATCAGATGCTCCCTTACCCGGTAGTCGACCCCCTTGTAGTGGCCGCAGAGGATTATGATATTGTTAAGCAGCGACATACGGTTGGCCATCGGCTGGTCGAACCGCTCCCCGTCGGGCGACGTGAAAATCACCTCGTCGTAATCCCTCTCGGCCTTCAAAGCGCTGATGCATCGGTCGATAGGCTCCACCTGCATCACCATCCCCGCCTCACCCCCGAAAGGGTAGTCGTCGACCTTGCGGTGCTTGTTGGTCGAATAGTCGCGGAGGTTATGGATATGGAACTCCACCAGCCCCTTCGTCTGCGCCCGTTTCAGAATCGAGCAGTCGAGCGGCGAGTCAAACATCTCCGGCAGAACCGTCAGTATATCAATTCTCATCTCTCTTTCTTCAATTTCGTTATCAACTATATGGGGAGGATGAATAAGAATTGCGATTCCTCCTTATTTTGTACCCGGATGGGAGGGCGCTATCAGAATGGTCCAGATGGTAGGAGCTTGGAGGTGAGGCCGATGGGAGCAATCTGGAGATTGTGACCGAGGCCGAACCTTCAAGCGACGACCCAGATGGGCCATTATGATACGCCCTCATTATCTGAGCAGTTCCGCCTGGTGGAGTATCTGCAGCGCGAGCTGGTCGCGGTAGATATTTCCACCCGCGCAGTAGCGGCCCGTCTCCTCCGCCGGGGCGTGTAGCGAGAAGTCGGCCAGCGTGACGGGGTAACCGACAGCGTCGTTCCAGACAATCAGCCTCCCCGACATTCCCCCGTCCCCCGTCAGCAGGAGCGCTTCCGAGTGGTGGGCGCGCAGGTATTCGTATTCGAGCCGTTCCATCGCCGCCCCGTCGCGGAGCCGCGATACCTCCTCTTCCGCGACAACCCGCGGCCCCACGGGGAGCGTGCGCGTCAGATGGGGGAACCGCTCCAGGATCATCTCCTCCGCCGCCTCCAGCATCCGGTAGACAGCCGTCCCCTTTTCCACGAGCGTCGCTTCCGAGTAAGCATCCTCCTCGATTACCTGCTGCCAGGCCCAGGCCGAGGTCTGCGGCGAGCGCGTGGCGTTCTCCGGCACCCACGGCCTCAGCGCCGTCATGACGGCGAACACCCCGAACCCCGGCGCGATGTCGTAGCGGTCGAGCTGCGCGCGGAGCCACGGGTCAAGCCCCGTCGCGATTTCCATCGTCTCCCCCGAGGTCGGGAGCTTGAAGGTAACGGCCTCTCCGGGGCCGTTAAGCCCTTTCCCCGCGGGGAAATACAGCGGGGCGGAGACGCGTCGCAGGCCGAACTCTTCGGCCAGCCGCGGTTCGAGGAAGCGCTTCACCTCGGTAAGCGCTATTTCAGCGGTTTCGCGCAACAGGCGGGGAGTATACATAAGGGTTTAAGGTTTAGGCTCGGCTTACGCCTCGCCACGGTGAAAAGTTAAAGGTGAAGGGAATACCGGGGCCGCGGCCCGAATGGGTTCTGGTCCCGGTGTGAGGGGCCGCGGCCCCGAAGCTGCCTTAAAAGCGGAAAAGCACCCCGACGCGGCCGCGGATTCCCTGGTCGGGAATCCCGAAAGGCTCCATCGAGCGGTTGTCGAGCAGGTTCTCCCCCCCGACAAACACCCGCAGCGGCTTCAGCACCTCGTAGGAGACCTCCGCCTCCAGGTTGTCGTAGTCGCGCAGGTTCGCGTAATAGACCTCCGCGCCGTCGAAGCAGGCCATAGTGCGGTCCATCCGCCGCGAGTAGCCGAGCTTGATTTCCAGCTTCTCCAAAGGCTTTACCGAAACTTCCGCCCCGAGGCGCTGGCGCGAGCGGTCGCGCCACTGGTACCAGTCGCCCCGCGGGCCCTCGCTGCAGACAGCCTCGAAGCCGACGGCCAGCCCGACAATCGAGCGGTACTGCCAGCTCAGGCGCGCCCCGGCCTTGACAGACCGAAGGTCAAACGCGCCCCATACCGGCAGCTCCTGGGCGTAAAGGGGCATCAGCCAGTTGTTTGCCGCCGAGTATGCCGCGCCGACCTCCACCGCGAAGCCCCGGAAAGGCCCGACGCGGAATTTCAGTTCCCCTTCAAAGGGGATATGGCTCATACCGTAAGAGAAATACGGGCTGAAACAGGAGGCCTCGCGGTAAAGCTCCGCCAGGGGGTTCAGGTGCTCCCCGCCCCCGAGGCGCAGCGCGATGCCGAGCCAGCTCTCCGGGTTGTAGCCCGCCAGGATGTCCGGCGCGACGTGTACCTTCTTCCCGGCGTTGAAGGAGAAATCGGCCCGGATCCCGACGCGGGCCGTCACCGTCCCGTTGTCGAAAACCCAGTGGGGGCGCAGGGCGATATACCCCTGCGTCTTCCCCTTATCCTCTATTTCTCCGAAATGGTTGAAGTTCAGGAAGCTGCCGCTTATGTCGACTCCGGCGGAGGAATGGCTGTCGATTTCCTGCAGGGCGTTCCCCCCTAAGGAGAACCCGTGCTGGCGCATCGGCTGCAGGTCCTCCGCGGCGGCGCGTCCGAAATTGAACAGGCGGTAGTCCCCCCGGAAGCCGTAGCGAAGCCCTTTCCCCTCGGACTCCCCCTCCCATTTCGCCCCGAAACGCCAGTCAACGGCGTTGCGCGACGGGTCGAGAAGCTCCTCGGGATGGTTGACGCGGGAGAAGAGGAAACGGGTGTCGAGCGAGAGCTTACCCCCGTCGAAGCGGTGGGAGAATCCCGCCCGCGCCCCGGCCTCGGCGCGCTTTACGGCAACCTTCTCGTCGAAGAGGTCGCTCCGGCGCTTGTAGTCGGTATATCTCCCCTCGATTCCGAAATCCAGCAGGGTACGCCCGGTGCTGACGGCGCGGTAGCCCGCCTCCAGCTCCCCGTTCTTCTCCGTCGCATAGGCTCCCTTGACGTAGCCCCGCCAGGGGGATTGTTCAACGGCAGCTCCCGTATACGCCGGCTCGTAGGGGGAGAGCATCGGCGTAAGGGCGCTCCATTGGGCGAAGTCCCTGAACGACAGTTCCACGGGGCGCAGGTCGGGGCGCATGAGGCCCGGATATATGTTCAGGCGCGTCGCCGCCCGAAGCTCGGGCACGATCTCGCGCTCTATCGTGATTTCCTTTTCAAGCTCCTCTCCGTTTGCCAGGAGCGGGAGCAGTATGGCTAATAATGCGGTCTTTTTCATTTTGAGGCGGAAGAGGTCAGACGGCTGTCAATCATTTCAAATATGTCGGGTTCGCTTCCGGGATAGTTGCCGCGGAGCGAGCGCAGGTAGGCGTCGGCCTGGTAGTCGTCCCCCTTGGCGCGCTGTATGTCGCTCAGGAGGATGAAGCCGCGGGCCAGCCAGTAGTCGTGCGGCGGATTGGCGTCAATCAGCTCGTTGACCTCCCGCAGAGCCTTCTCGGTCTGCCCCTTGTCGAAATGGCGTTGCGCGCGGTAGTAGGCCGCCTTCGCGCCGTAAAGGTCCCCCATGTCAGCCGCGAGGTCGTCCCAGATTTCAGCAGCCTCGCCGTCGTGCCCCAGGGCGCTGAGCGCCATGGCCTTGTCGAACGACGCCTCCCGTTTCTCGGCCGACCCTACCGACGACGACGCCAGTACCCTTCCGGCGGTCTCGACGACATCCTCGCTGAGGCCGAGAGTGTGGCTTACCCTCAGCATCCCCATTCGGGCCGCGTTTATGTCTGCCGCATCGGAGGCCTTCGCCTCAAGCTGCCGATAGCTGCGGAGCGCCGATTCGGGGTCACCACCCTGAAGCTCCGCCTCGGCCTTGATCAGCAGCGCGCGGACCGCCTCCGGCGAGTCGGGGAACTGCTCGGCAAGCTCCGTGGCGCGGGCAAGAGCGTCGGCGCGGCGCCCGTCCTCGAGCGCCTTCTCGGCGCTGACGAGCGTAAGGCGCGCGACCTCCCCCTGCTCCATCTTCGGTGCGTCGGGCACCGACCCTAAGAAGGAAACATACTCCTGAATCCTCCCGTCGTCGGCGTAAATCATCTTCAGGTCATCGGCCGCGGCGCGCGCCTCCTCCGAGGTCGGATAGCTGGAAATCACCCGCTTGTAGGCCGCGACAGCCTCTCCGCACCGCCCGGTGTTGAGATACGAGATAGCGAGCAGAAGCTCTCCCTGCCTCCCCTGCGCGGTCTGCGGATAGCGCTCCGCAAGCCGGCGGTAGGCATCAATGGCGCTCTCCGTGTCGCCGGTTTCGGCGTGGCTCTGCCCGATTTCGAGAAGGGCGGAAGGCATGAGCGCCGAGTTGGGGAAGCGCCGCGTCATCTCCGTGAGGGTCGAAATCTTACCCGCGTGGTCGCGGCGCAGTCCCTTCATAAGCCCCTGCTGGTACATCGGATAGTCCCCCGTCGCGGGGTCAAGCTCGTAGGCCCGCAGATAGGTCGCGTCGGCGGTCGCGAAATCCCCGGCGTAATACTCGCAGTCGGCCACGCGGTTGAGCGCGTCGGCCCGCTGCTCCCGGTTGCCGCTATCCTTCGAGCTGATTTCCAGGTATTTCTCAAAATCCTGCTTCGCAGCCGGAAACTCCTTCAGCCCGAAGCGGGCGTAACCGAGGTCGTAGTATGCCAGCGCCCGGTTCGCCGCCGTCCGGCGGTCGGACCTGAGGTAGCCGTTAAACGATTCCGCAGCCTCGCGGTAGCGCCCCAGGCGGTAGAGTGCCTGCCCTTCCCAGAGCCGCGCCTCGGCCGCAAGCGCCCCGTTGTAGCGCCCCATGGAAGCCGCCTCACGCAGCCGGGGAAGCGCCTTCGCCGCGTCGCCCTGCCGTAGCTCCCTGGCCCCGAGGTTGTAGAGCACGGTCTGCTTCGCCCGCAGAATCTCCTCGCCCGGTTTCGGGATACGGTTGATGGCCGCGAGCGCCGCGGCATAGTTGTTGTCCGTCACATATCCGTTGACAACATATTTCTGCACCTCCGCGGCCCGTCGCGACCCGGGGAAGCGCTTCAGGAAATCTTCAAAAAGCCCTACCGTGCTCCCGAAGGGAACCCGCCCCCCGGAGGCCTTCGCCATAGCGTAGTCGTAGTGCGCGGTCTCCGACAGCTCCGGGCTGAAGTCCATGCGGCACGCGCGGTCAAGCAGAACCGACGCCGCGGAATAGTCCCCCTCCCTCATGTACGCCTCGCCGGAGTACACCAGGGCGCTCTGCCCCATCTCGCTGTCAAGCTCCGTGGCCGGAGCCAGGCGCTCGACCGCGCGCCGGTAGTCGCCGTTCTGGAAGTCATTGACTCCCAAGACATACAGCGCCGATGCCTTCGGCCTGTCGGTTTCTTTAGCATAGGCCGTCAGCTCCTGGACAGCCTCCCGGCGGTCTCCCATGCCGTAAAGCGCCTCGCCGAGCACGCGGCGCGTCTCAGCCCTGTACTCTTCCGGACAGGACCCCCCTTTCAGCAGCCCCCGCGCCTCGCGGGCAGCGGCGGAGTAGTCGCCTGTCATGAGCAGCGACTGCGCGAGGTAATAACCCGCGTCGGCTGTCGGTGTGCCCGGCGCGCGCCTGACTCCTGAAAGAATCCTGACGGCCTCCCGGTAGTCACCCTCGGCGTAAGCGATATATCCCTGGTAGAAACGGGCTTCCGAACCGTAGCGGCCCGTTCCCTCCAACTCCCGGTAGCACCTCGAAGCGGCCCCGTACTCCCCGGTTTTCAACAGACAGTAGGCACGGCGGTAGAGATAATCCTCAGCCCGGTCGGCGTCGAGAGCCTCGGGCGCGACAGCCGCGTAGCGCTTCAGCGCCAGGGGATAGTCACCCCGGTCATACGCCGCGTCGGCGTATTCCAGGAGCGCCACCTGCCGCAGCGGCGACGCCGGAAAGTCGAAAAGGAACCCTCGCAGGAGCGCGTCGACATCCCCCGCGCCCGTCTCGCGGGCCGAGGGGAGGCGCAGCGCCTCCTGGATTGCCTCCCAGCGGCAGCGCTCCACAGCCGGAACGACCGGGTCGCTCCCCGCGGCCAGCATCGGCGCCGCGGAAGCCGCCGCGTATATCAATAGTTTCTTCAAACTCATTTTTACAATATAATTATACCCGCGAAAATAGCAAAAATCCCCCTCCCGCGCAATATCGCGCCACTCATTGCCGTTATCGTTAAGAATAACCGTGCGGAATCCATCCGCCGCAACCTTAAACTAAAAGACTCTCCCCATGATTGATTTTCTCAATCAGCTCGACACACAGATTTTCCTGACCTTCAACGGACTGCACAGCGATTTCTTCGACTCGTTCATGAAGCTCTTCACCGGCCGCTTCATCTGGATTCCGATGTACGTCGCCATCGCCGCCCTCATATTCCGCGTGTGCCGCTGGCAGAAGGCCCTCGTCTACATACTCGCCATCGGAGCAGCCATCGCCCTGACCGACCAGACCTGCGCGACCTTCATACGCCCCGCGGTCGAGCGTCTGCGCCCCTCGAACCCCGATAACCCCCTCTCACAGCTCGTCTACACCGTCGGAGGCTACCGCGGAGGAAGCTACGGGTTCCCCTCCTGCCATTCTGCCAACTCCTTCGCCCTGGCCGTGTTCGTCTGCTGCCTGTTCCCCCGCAAGCGCATAACCCTCTTCATCCTCGCCTGGGCAGCCCTTAACTCCTATACCCGCCTCTACCTCGGCGTGCATTACCCCGGCGACCTCCTCGTCGGCGCGGTCATCGGCTCCGCCTACGGCGCGCTCTGCTACCTCGCCGCCTCCCGCGTCGCGCCCCTTCCCCGCGCCGAGCGCATCGCCCGCACCCATACCCCCCTTCTCTCCATCCCCTACATCGGCCTGAACCATAAACCCTCAACCGTAACCCCTGCTTCCGGCGCCTCCCTGCTGTCAGTCAAAACCCTCTCCATCCCCGCCTCGATGTTCCCCTTCGCCGTCTGCGCCGCGACCCTCCTCGTAATAATCCTCAACTCCCTCTAAACCGCTGAAGCCCCCAGGACAACCATAATGATAACCGCCGGGTCGGGAGAGTCGGCCTGGAAAACCCTGTACCCACGCCCTCCGATCGAAATCTCACTGTCCTTTGTCCCGCACCCCAGCGGAATCTCCGCGGGCAGCGGAATCTCCGCCAGCCGCAGCGACGGGTCGAGCGCGGCCTTGTAAGCCGCCTCCTTGATTGTCCAGGCCCAGAAAAGCATCGCCTCGGAGGCGCTCCATACCCCCTGTTGCTCCTTCGACAGGAACCGCGGCGCGACGCGACGTAGCTGCCCCGCCCGGTTGCCGCTCTCGCAGTCGACTCCGATGCGCGTCCCCTCCGGCGCTACAGCCATTACCGCCATCCTCCGGCAGTGGCTGATAGAGACAACCCCCTCAGCCCCTTCGAGATACGGCGCCCCCGACTCCCGGTGGGCCACCCGCGCCCCGGTCCCGGGAAACGCCTCGCGCACAAGCCGCTTGACGGCGGCCCTTTCGGCTACCGAACGCGCTCCGGGAATCCCCTCAGGAAGGGGCGGAATCTCCGTGGCGTACAGGCGTATATAATCCTGGTCGTAAATCAGCATTGGGGTTCGGGCATTACCTTGACGCGTACCGAGGCTATCCTGTGGTGGTCCATATCGAGAATCAGGAAGCGGCACCGCCCGTAGACGAGCGGCTCCTTCTCCTTCGGGAAGTCCCCCTTGATCGCCAGAAGCATGCCCGCCAGCGTCTCGCAGTCAGCCGCGACAGGGGCGTAATCCTCCTCGTCAAGACCGGTGACGCGGAAAAAGTCCGTAAGCAACGTCTTCCCCTCGAAAATATACGTATCGTCGGGCAGCCGCCGGTAGGTCTTCTCCTCCTCGTCGTACTCGTCGTTTATGTCCCCGACAATCTCCTCCAGGACATCCTCGAGGGTAACGACCCCCTGCGTCCCTCCGAACTCGTCGATCACCATCGCGATATGGATTTTCAGCTTTCTGAAATCCTCCAGAAGGTCGTCGATCATCCTCGACTCGGGAACAAAATAGGGCTTCCTCATCAGCGCCTTCCAGTCGAAGTCATCCCCCGGAGGGGTATCTACATACGGCAGCAGGTCGCGGGCGTAGAGCACCCCGCGTATATCGTCCTGCGAGTCCCCGAAAACCGGCATCCTGGAATATCCCGTGTTGACGACTACCTCCATTACCTCCTCGAAGGTCATGTCGGCCTCCAGGCCCGTGATATCCACGCGGGGCGTCATTATTTCCGAGGCCGTCGTGTCGCCGAACTTCAGAATACCCTGAAGCATCTCCTTGTCCTGCGCGACGTCGGTAATCTCCAGCGCCTGCCCTAACTCGTCGGCCGTGATGTTGCGCGACTGCCTGGTAACCACCTTGTTTACAATCTTGGTGCTCTTCACCATAACCGACGACAACGGCCAGAAAATTTTCTGAAGGAATCCCAGCCCCCCTACCGCGAGGCGCGCCCACCGCAGCGGGTTCGTGTTCGCGACCAGCTTCGGCAGGATTTCCCCGAAAAGAAGGATGAGGAACGTGAGTATTACCGTCTGCAGCAGGAAGTCGAGCCATCCCGGCATCGCCGCGAAGAGGTCAGACAGCGCGAACGACGTCAGGACGACAATCGTCACGTTTACAAGGTTGTTGGCAATCAGGATTGTGGCGAGAAGCCGCTCCGGCGACGCGAGAAGCCGCCTGATTGAATCTGACGTCGGCGACTCGTCAAGCTCTTCCGCCTGTTGCGGAGTGATGGAAAAATACGCGATCTCGCTCCCGCTGACAAAGCCCGAGACAAACAGCGCGACTACTGCCAGCGCCAGAGCGACTATCTGCGCCGCCCCGAACGACGCCGGGTCCGCGGCCAGGTTAATCAAAGCGAACAAATTCGGTAAAGGGTCTGTATCCATTGAAATTAAGAGATAGTCCCGCAAAGTTACGCAATTCCCCCGACATTCCCAAAACCGATTTTTTTCCCGCACGCCCGTTAAACCTTATCCTTTTCCGAGGGTCTACATTATTTAACATTCTCATAACCTAAACTCAAAAAATGCTTACATCAACCGCGAAATCACTCGCTCCGGCGGCCGCGATGCTGATCCCCGCCCTCGCCGCCGCGCAGGCCCCCGCCCAGAAGCAGCCCCGGCCCAACGTGATCATGATCTACGCCGACGACCTCGGCTACGGCGACCTCGAATGTTATGGCGCGAAAAACGTCAAAACCCCCGCCGTCAACCGCCTCGCCGCCGAAGGAACGCGCTTCACCAACGCCCACGCCACAGCCGCGACCAGCACCCCCTCCCGTTACTCCCTCCTGACAGGACGCTACGCCTGGCGCGACCCCGGGACCGACGTAGCCAACGGCGACGCAGCGATGATATTAAAACCCGAGCAGTACACCATGGCCGACATGTTCCGCTCCGCCGGATACGCTACCGCGGCCCTCGGAAAATGGCATCTCGGCCTCGGCTCAGAGTCCGGCAAACAGGACTGGAACGCGACCCTCGCCGCCTCCCCCAACGACCTCGGTTTCGACTACTCCTATATAATGGCCGCTACCGCCGACCGCGTGCCCTGCGTGTTCATAGAGAACGGACAGGTTGCCAACTGGGACCCCGAAGCCCCCATCGAAGTCAGCTACAAGCAGAACTTCCCCGGCGAGCCGACCGGCAAGGATAACCCCGAACTCCTCTACAACCTCAAGCCCAGCCACGGCCACAACCAGGCGATTGTCAACGGCATCTCCCGCATAGGATATATGAAAGGGGGAGGCAAAGCCCTCTGGAAAGACGAGGATATCGCCGACTCCATCGCCGACCACGCCGTCCGCTATATCACCGAGAACGCCTCGCGCCCGTTCTTCCTCTACCTCGCGACTAACGACGTCCACGTGCCCCGCTTCCCCCATCCCCGCCACCGCTCTAAGACGACGATGGGCCTCCGCGGAGCAGCCATCGCCCAGTTCGACGCCACCGTCGAGACCGTGCTCAACCTCCTTGACTCCCTCGGAATAGCCGACAACACAATCGTCATGCTCTCCAGCGACAACGGCCCCGTGGTCGACGACGGATACATCGACCAGGCAGAGGAACTCCTCAACGGCCACTCCCCCACAGGCGGCCTCCGCGGCGGCAAATACAGTTGCTTCGAAGGGGGAACCCGCATCCCCTTCATCGTCCGCTGGCCGGGCAAGGTTCCCGCCGGAAAGACCTCCGAGGCCCTCGTCTCCCAGATTGACTGGCTGGCCTCCCTCGCATCCCTGACCGGGGCCCGCATACCCCGCGGAGCAGCCGCCGACAGCCGTCGGCAGCTCGACGCCATCCTCGGCCTGACCCCCGACGGCGCGCCCTACGTGATCGAGCAGGCGAGCAACCACGCCCTCTCCGTGCGCACTCCCCGCTGGAAATACATCGAGCCCTCCAAAGGGAAGCCCCGCATCCCCTGGGGCCCCGACATCGAGACCGGCTACCTCCTCCAGCCCCAGCTCTATGACCAGACTACCGAAGCCGGGCGTCTCGAGCAGGAGAACGTAGCCCCCGCCAACCCCGCCGAAACCGAGCGCCTGGCCGCCATCCTGGCCGCCGAGCGCCTCAAACCCTGATTCCTGCCTCCGGCCCGTTTAAAGTTTAAGGTTTAGGCCCGGCTTCCGCCGAGCTGTTTAGATAAATCTTCCCCCTTTTCCGGCCCCGCCCGCCTCTCCGGCTCGCGAGGCCGGTTGTTTTTCTTCCCCCTTCCCCCGCCTTCGGCCTCCTGCCGCGGAATTGCCCCTCTTTTCTTCTCCTTCTTTCCGCCAGCCGGAAGTATCTTCGTTCTGTGGAGCGAGCGTAAGCGAGCGGCCTCCCCTCTTTCCCCATCCATCCCATCCCTCCCAAATCCCCCAGTCCTCCCATCCCTCCCATAACTTTTAACAAATTTAACCAAAAAGATATTAAGATAAAACAAACTCCGCAAACAATTTGCAAACCTGTTTGTTTATTCCGATTATTTTTCATAACTTTGTATCAGATTTGGAAAACACAGCTTCCGGCTTCCCGCGCGGATGCCCGCGAAGCCCCTCATTAGCCAATTCCGGTTTGTGTTTGATGTATGTTGAGTGAAACCACGTTCGAAGAGTCGAACAAATTCAGGAGCCCCGGAATCGTCGAGACCCCGCGGCGCCGCAAACCCTCTCTCCCACAGCCCCGGCGACGGGGCGCAAGAGAGCGAAGCCGGCAACGGCTTCAAAGCTTTTCCATGAACTTTCATAATTTTTTAATGATGTGAAAAAGGAATTGGCTCCGCGATAATGCCGCGAAAGGGGCGCGCCCCCGAATCCCCCGATGGAGGAAAAACCTCCCCGGCCCTCGGCGCCAGCGCCCGGCGAAAGCGGGGTTGCTTCGTGAGAAACTTCCTAATGACCCGTTTCCAGATCGTCGGCCCGGCCTCTCTCCCGGAACTCTCCTCCTGCCGAGCCGACGGGGAAAACACCATCCCCGAACTCCGCAGCCCGGCGCCCAGAAACCAGCGCCGGGCTGTTTTTTTGCTTTTTTAATACACGCGCGATTGCAACCCCCGGCTTTTTTCATTATCTTTGCCCCGTATAATACGTTTGAATATTTTTTCGCGAAACAACAAGAAACAAACTCAAACAAAAAACTATTTATTTATTACAAACTTTCCCGTAGGCGTAAAGCGCCCCTTTCGAACCGAGAGGTTCGAGCGCCGCGCCGAAACGACCTACTGAAAAACAACTGATTAGTTCTTTTTACTATTTTGATCATGGAAGCCAACGAACCCCGCAAGCCTCGCCGTCCGCGAATCGGACAACCGAGCGCGACTGAGAATCCCCTGAGCAATTCTTACGAGAAGACATCCGCCCCCACCCCCGCATCCGAAGGCGCCGCCCCCGCATCCGAAAACCGCGAGAACGGCTACCAGCCCCGTCCCATGGGCTACCAGCCCCGTCAGGGCGGCTATAACAACCGCTACAACAACCAGGAGGGCGGCTACAAACCCCGTTACAACAATAACCAGGACGGCAACGGTTACAAGCCCCGCTACAACAACCAGGACGGAGGAGGCTACAAGCCCCGTTACAGCAACCAGGACGGAGGAGGCTACAAGCCCCGTTACAGCAACCAGGACGGAGGCTACAAGCCCCGTTACAGCAACCAGGACGGAGGCTACAAACCCCGTTACAACAATAACCAGGACGGCGGCTACCAGCCCCGTCAGGGCGGGTACAACAACCGCTACAACAACCAGGGTTACAAACCCCGCTACAACAACGACCCCGCCGCGCAGCAGCCCGAAGGAGAAAACGCGCAGCAGAATCCCCAGGAAGGAGGCTACCAGCCCCGCCAGCACAACGGCTACAACAACCGCGGCTATAACAACAACCGACAGGGCGGTTACAACAACAACCGACAGGGCGGATACAACAACAACCGACAGGGCGGTTACAACAACAACCGCCCTGGCGGCTACAACAACCGCCAGGGCGGCTACAACAACAACCGTCCCGGAGGATACAACAACAACCGCCAGGGTGGCTACAACAACCGCCCCAACAACCGCTACGGAAACAACGGACCCGTCCGCCAGGGCAAGAGCTTCACACCCCGCCCCAAGCGCATCGAGTACGAGCTCCCCATCCCCGACCCCAACGAGCAGATCCGCCTCAACAAGTTCATGGCTAACGCCGGAATCTGCTCGCGCCGCGAGGCCGACGAGTTCATCCAGAAAGGCCTCGTCAAGGTCAACGGCCAGGTAGTAACCGAGCTGGGCACCAAAATTTCCCACGACGATACCGTTGAATACGATGAAAAGGTTGTAGCCCTCGAAAGCAAGTGCTACATCCTCCTCAACAAGCCCAAGGACTGCGTCACTACCTCCGACGACCCCAACGGCCGCACAACCGTCCTCGACCTCGTAAAGGGAGCATGCAACGAGCGTATCTACCCCGTCGGACGCCTCGACCGCAACACCACCGGCGTTCTCCTCCTGACAAACGACGGCGACCTCGCCTCGAAGCTCACCCACCCCAAATACATCAAGAAGAAAATATACCACGTCTGGACCGACAAGGACATCGCCGAAGAGGACATGCAGCGCATCGCCGACGGCATCGAGCTTGAAGACGGCCCCATCCACGCCGACGCAATCTCCTACGCGACCGACACCGACCGCAACCAGGCAGGTATCGAAATCCACTCCGGCCGCAACCGCATCGTACGCCGAATCTTCGAGTCCCTCGGCTACCACGTAACCAAGCTCGACCGCGTGTACTTCGCCGGGCTAACCAAGAAGAACCTCCCCCGCGGACGTTGGCGCTACCTCACCCAGGAGGAAGTCAACTTCCTGAAAATGGGTTCCTTTGAATAATACTCAACCGCAATGAAAAGAACCAAGATAACCGACCTCCTCCAGGGCGCCTCAGCCCTGGTTGGTCAGGAGGTCTGCGTCAAAGGCTGGGTACGCACCCGCCGCGGTAACAAACACGTGCAGTTCATAGCCCTCAACGACGGCTCCACAATCAAAAACATCCAGATTGTGGCCGACATGCAGCGCTTCTCCGACGACCAGCTCAAGCCCGTCACAACCGGAGCAGCCCTCTGCGTCGAAGGCATCCTTGTCGAGAGCCAGGGCAAAGGACAGACCGTCGAAATCCAGGCCACAGACATCCAGGTCTACGGAACCGCCGACCCCGAGCAGTACCCCCTCCAGAAAAAGGGACACTCCCTCGAGTTCCTCCGCGAAATCGCCCACCTGCGTCCCAGGACCAACACCTTCTCCGCCGTCCTCCGCATCCGTTCCGCCCTCGCCTTCGCGATCCACCGCTACTTCCAGGAAAGAGGATTCTACTACCTCAACACCCCCCTCATCACTGCCAGCGACTGCGAAGGTGCCGGGGCCATGTTCCAGGTAACCACAATGGACCTCCGCGACATCAAGAAGACCCCCGACGGCGCCGTCGACTACTCCGCCGACTTCTTCGGAAAGCCTACCGCCCTGACCGTCAGCGGACAGCTTGAAGGTGAGCTCGGGGCGACCGCCCTCGGGGCTATCTATACCTTCGGCCCCACTTTCCGCGCCGAGAACTCCAACACCCCCCGCCACCTCGCCGAGTTCTGGATGATTGAGCCGGAAGTCGCCTTCATAGACATCGACGAGAACATGGACCTCGCCGAGGACTTCCTCAAATACTGCATCCGTTACGCCCTCGAGAACTGCGCCGACGACATCAGCTTCCTCGCCGAACACTTCGACAAAGAGCTCCCCGCGCGCCTCGAAAGCGTACTCTCCCAGGACTTCAAGCGCCTCACCTACACCGAGGCAATCGAAATCCTCGAACAGTCGGGCCGAAAGTTCGAGTTCCCCGTGAAATGGGGTATCGACCTCCAGAGCGAGCACGAGCGCTACCTCGTAGAGCAGCACTTCCGCCGCCCCGTCATCCTCACCGGCTACCCCAAGGAAATCAAGGCCTTCTACATGAAGCAGAACCCCGACGGAAAGACCGTCCGCGCGATGGACGTACTCTTCCCCTCGATCGGCGAAATCATCGGAGGCTCCGAGCGCGAGGAAAACTACGACAAGCTCATGGCCCGAATCGAAGAGCTGAATATCCCGATGAAGGACATGTGGTGGTATCTCGACACACGCCGTTTCGGCACCGTCCCCCACAGCGGCTTCGGCCTCGGCTTCGAGCGCCTCGTCCTCTTCGTGACCGGCATGACCAACATCCGCGACGTAATCCCCTTCCCCCGCACCCCCAAGTCCGCCGAGTTCTAACGAAAGTTTAAGGTTTATTTATGCCGGCCTCCCGCCCTGCCTCCAGGCGCGGGAGGCCGTTTGTTTTCCCCTCCGCACCGCTTCTCTCCTTATTTATTTAGCTGCGGTTAAACTTTGGGAGGGGAGGGAGGTCTATTATTAGGTTTCCAAAAAACTTTTTCAGTTAAGTAATGTTCCACAACAATACGACAGGCCGCTTGCGCCGGCTGCTGCTCCTGCCCGCGGGAGCGATGGCGCTCGCCGCGGCCGCTTACAATATCTCCGGCGTGGTGACCGACACCGAAGGGCTTCCGATGCCCGACGCCACGGTCCGGATTCTCGCTAAGAAAGACAGCGCGTTCGTGCGCGGAGGGGTGGCCGACATGGACGGCCGATTCTCGATTGCCGGAGTCAGCAACGGCAGCTACATCGTCGAGGCCGGATATATCGGCTACAACAAGGCGTTCCGCGACGTGCGCGTCAGCGGCAGGAACGCGAAGGCCGACACCCTCCGGGTCTCCGAATCCTCCGTGATGCTCCAGGAAACGACCGTCATCGGCGTCAAGACCCCCATCAAGGTTATGGAGGACACGATCGAGTTTAACGCCGACTCTTACAAGACCCAGCCCAACGCCGTTGTCGAAGACCTCCTAAAGCGACTTCCCGGAGCCGAGGTCGACGAAGACGGAAAGATTACCGTCAACGGAAAAGAGGTCACGAAAATCCTGGTCGACGGAAAGGAGTTTTTCGCCGACGACCCAAAGGTCGCATCGAAGAACCTCCCGGTAAATATGGTGGAGAAGCTGCAGGTAGTAGACCGCAAGAGCGACCTGGCGCGCCTCACCGGCGTTGACGACGGCGAGGATGAGACCGTGATCAACCTCACCGTGAAAAAAGGGATGAAGAACGGATGGTTCGGAACGGTCGAAGGGGGATACGGCACCGATGACCGCTACCAGGGCACGTTCAACATCAACCGCTTCTGGAACGGCAACCAGATCACGTTCCTCGGCTCCGCCAACAACACTAACGACCTCGGATTCACCGACGGCAACGGCAACCGCTTCCGCCGCTTCGGCGGCAGCCGCGGCATCAACGAGTCGCAGTCGTTCGGCGTGAACTTCAACGTCGGCAAGGAGGAGATTATACGCGTCGGAGGCAACGTGCTCTACTCCCACACCAACCTCCACACCCTCACCCGCCAGAACCGCGAGTACCTCTTCCCCGACTCCGCCTCATACGACAACTCCCGCACCGACACCCGCGACAAGGGGCACAACGTCCGAGCCGACTTCCGCATCGAATGGAAACCCGACTCGTTCAACACCTTCGACTTCCGCCCATACCTCTCATACAACCAGAACGATTCCCGCTCCCTCAGCGGCGACACCCTCTACAGCGGCTATATAGCCCCGGACGCGCTCGTCAACCAGAGCCTGAACCGCGCGGCCTCCAACGGCAAGTCATGGGAGTTCGGCGGGCGGATGATCTACAACCATAACTTCCGTTCCCGCCGCGGCCGCTCATTCTCAATTATGGCCAACTACCGCTTCTCCGACGTTCACGAGGACGAGGAAGCCTACACCCACAACATATTCTACCGCCTGAAGAACAAGTTCGAGAACGACTCCGTAGACTGCTACGACGAATATACCAAGTCGCACACCTGGGCCAACAACATCACCGCCCGCGCAAGCTGGACTGAACCCATCGGCGACGTCACCCGCGGAAACTTCCTTACCTTCAGCTACCGCTTCCAGTACCGCTGGAACAACGCCGACAAGAACGTCTCCCGCCAGCAGATTATCTACGACGACGGCCCCCTCGGCGACCCGTTCTACTCCGGGTGGCTCCCCAACGACACCCTCTCCAACTCCTTCCGCAACAACTTCCTTACCCAGGAACTCCGCCTCGGATACAAGAAGGTATCGAAGCTCTACAACCTCGAGCTGGGAGTGGCCGTAGTCCCCTCGATGTCGAAATCAGAGAACCTCACCCGCTCGGAAAAAAGCATCCCCGAACGCTGGGTATGGAACTACGCCCCCTTCATGCGCTTCCGCTACCGCTGGTCGAAGCAGACCTCGCTGACAATGAACTACAACGGCCGCTCCTCGCAGCCCTCGATGAAGCAGTTGCAGCCGGTGCCTGACTACTCCAACCCCCTCAACGTCGTCCGCGGTAACCCGGGGCTGAAGCCTACCTTCAACCACCATCTGATGCTCCGTTACCAGAGCTACAACCAGGACCACCAGCGCTCGATAATGACCATGCTCGACGCCGACCTGGAGCAGAACTCAATCATCTCCCGCACCGTCTCCAACCCCAACTCCGGCGGACGAGTGACTACCTACGAGAACGTCAACGGCGTATGGAACATGCGCGTCATGAACATGTTCTCCCAGCCCTTCGGCTCGACCAAACTATGGTCGTTCAACAACAACGCCTTCGTGATGTACAGCCAGGCTGCCGGATATAACAACGGACTCTTCAACCGCGCCGGAACGCTCATGTTCGCCGAAAGCCCGGCGCTCGCCTTCCGCCCGAAGAACCTCGAGCTGGAACTCCGTCCCCGCTACCGCCTGAGCTACTCCCACAACTCCCTCGACCGCATCGCCTCCACCACAATCCACAACTACGGCGGCGGATTCAACGCGACCTACTACACCCCCTTCGGCATAGTGCTCGCCACCGACCTCAACTATACCGCCTCGACAGGCTACGCCGCGGGCTACGAGCAGAACGAATGGATGTGGAACGCGTCCATCTCCTACCAGTTCCTCCCCGGCGACGCCGCTACCATACAGCTCAAAGGCTACGACCTGTTGCAGCAGCGCCAGACCGTGCGCCGCTCCGTCACCGCCAACTACATCGACAACACCGAGTACAACGCCCTGACGCGCTACTTCATGCTGACCTTCACCTACCGATTCAACACCTTCGGCAAAGGCAACGAGCCCCAGTCGCGCTCCTACGGCGGCTTCGGTCCCCACGGCGGTCGCCGCGGCCCCGGCGGTCCCCCTCCCGGCATGCGCCATTAAAATAAGGAGCCTCGAAAGGCTCCTTATTTTGTTTAAGGTTGAGGGTTTAGGCCCGGCAAAGCCTTCGGCCGGTTTAAAGTTTAGGGTTTAGGAGGGTGTTGCAGAACTACGCTTGTGTAGGGACGCGGCGTGCCGCGTCTACTATGCTAATAAGTAATTGCTTGATTCCCAAGCCTGACGCGGCACGCCGCGTCCCTACACAAGATACAACAGGCCAAAACTATTAATTCCGCAACATCCTCTGTTTAGATAAATCTTTTTCTGCTTGCGCCCCTCCCCGCGCTATTCGCGCCCTCTTTCCGCCAGCCGGAAGTATCTACGTTCAGTGAAGCGAGCGTAAGCGAGCGGCCTCCCCTAATTTTCTCTTTTTCCCGCTTTCTATTCCCGCTTTCTTTAACCAAAGTATTTCCTTAACAGCCCGGCTTCCGCCGGGCCTAAACCATCAACCTTAAACCTCCGGGCAATAAAGCCAGGCTTTATTGCCCGGAATCCTATTCCCTGAGCCGGGAATCGATAATGATTGTTACCGGGCCGTCGTTGGTAAGGGACACTTGCATGTCGGCGCCGAAAACCCCCGTCTTTGTCTCGCGGCCAAGCGCCTCACCGACCAGCCGGCAGTATAGATCATAGAGGGGAATGGCGAGCCCGTGGCCCGCGGCTCGGATATAGCTCGGGCGGTTCCCTTTCTTCGTCGAGGCTGTCAGCGTGAACTGGCTTACGGCCAGAATCTCCCCGCCGATGTCGGCGACCGAGCGGTTCATCACCCCCGCCTCGTCGTCAAAAATTCGGAGCCCGACGGTCTTCGCGGCGAGCCATCGGACATCCTCCTCGGTGTCCCCTTCGGCCACTCCTACAAGCACCATCAGCCCCTTCCCTATTTCGCTTTTCAGCTCCCCGCCGATGGTCACGGAGGCCTCTCTCACTCTCTGGATAACTATTCTCATACGTCTCTGTTTTTGCCCCAAAGTTACAGAAAAAATCCCTGTTGAAAAGTATGTTTAAAACCCTGTTTAAAGAGGGTGGGGAAAAAAGGAGCCGGAAGTTTGGAGTTCGGCGCGGCTGCGCGGCTTATGAAAAAGGAGCGGGGGCGCAAACATCGGCGGATGAAGATATAAAGGGCTTTTAAACGAGGTTTTCAACGGTTTTTAATGGCAAGTCTCGCGGAAAGTTATTAACTTCGCGACTTATTGACAGTGTGTTGATAACTGCCCAATCCGTTAATCCCCAGCAGGGGCGCTGTTGATAGAATGATGATAACGACGGCCCGCGGTTTGATAACCCGGAATCGCAAATTTTCAGCCCGAAAGTTATCACGGCTTTCAACATCCTTTATTAATATTGGGGGATTTTCATTCAGTGCAAAAAATATTTTCTCTTTTAAAAGAATATTCAATTAATAAAAAATGGATGTTGAAAACTCCCGGACCGCGGCCCTCGTCGAGGAAATCAGGGAACTGAAAAAGAAGCGCGGCGCGGCCATCCTGGCCCATTACTACACCCTCGGTGAAATACAGGATCTCGCCGACGTGACGGGCGACTCGCTGGCCCTGGCGCGCAAGGCGCAGACGCTCGACAACCCGGTGATTGTTGTCTGCGGAGTCCACTTCATGGGGGAGACAGCGAAAATCCTCTGCCCGGACAAGACGGTGCTCGTTCCCGACGAGACTGCCGGATGCTCGCTGGCCGACTCCTGTCCCGCCGAGGAGTTCGAGGAGTTTATCAAGGCTCATCCCGGCCATACGGTCGTAAGCTATGTCAACACCTCCGCCGCGGTAAAGGCGCTGACCGATGTCGTCGTCACCTCCTCCAACGCCCGGCAGATTGTCGACGCCCTCCCGAAGGATGAGAAAATAATTTTCAGCCCAGACCGCAACCTCGGAAGCTACATCAGCTCCGTTACCGGGCGCGGGATGGTAATATGGGACGGCGCCTGCCACGTCCACGAGCAGTTCTCCCTCGAAAAGCTCCTGGAGCTTAAAAAGGAGCATCCCGGGGCCGAGGTGCTCGCCCATCCGGAATGTAAGAAGCCGGTAGTTTTAGTGGCCGACGTCGTAGGCTCCACCGCCGCCCTCCTCAAGCACGCCGTCGAAAGCCCCTGCCGGGAGTTCATCGTCGCTACCGAAAGCGGCATCCTCCACAAAATGCGCCAGGCCTGCCCCGACAAGCACTTCATCCCCGCCCCCCCCGAAGAGGCCGGCTGCGCCTGCAACAACTGCTCCTATATGAAGCTCAACACCCTCGAAAAGCTCCGCGACTGCCTCCGCGACATGAAACCGCAGATCGAGGTAGACCCCGAGACAGCCGCCAGGGCCGTAAAGCCTATCGAGCGCATGCTCGAGATGAGCGCCAGACTGGGCTTATAAGAATTATAAAACTTATAAGAATTAAAAAAGCTACAATACCTAAATAAGATATGGAATACAACCACAAAGATATAGAATCCCGCTGGCAGCGGCAGTGGAAGGACGACAAGACCTACCATACCGAGATTAACCCCTCGAAGCCCAAATTCTACGTGCTCGACATGTTCCCCTATCCCTCCGGGGCGGGACTCCACGTAGGCCATCCCCTGGGTTATATCGCTTCCGACATTTTCGCCCGCTACAAGCGTCTCCGCGGTTTCAACGTGCTTCACCCGATGGGCTACGACGCCTACGGCCTCCCCGCCGAGCAGTACGCCATACAGACCGGCCAGCACCCCGAGAAGACCACCACGGAGAACATCGCGCGCTACCGCCGGCAGCTCGACAATATAGGCTTCTGCTACGACTGGGACCGCCAAATCCGCACCTGCGACCCCGAATATTACAAATGGACCCAGTGGGCATTCATCGAGATGTTCAACCACTATTTCGACACGAAGGAGCAGAAGGCGCGCCCAATCTCCGAACTCGAGGCCCATTTCGCAAAGCACGGCTCCGAAGGAATCAACGCCGCCGAAACCAAGCCCCTCTCCTTCACCGCCGACGAGTGGAACACTATGGATGAGAAGCAGCGTTCGGAAACGCTGATGAACTACCGCATCGCATACCTCGGCAACACGATGGTTAACTGGTGCCCTAAGCTCGGCACCGTGCTCGCCAACGACGAGGTTTCCGAGGGCGTGTCGCTTCGCGGCGGTTACCCCGTTGAGCAGAAATTGATGTGGCAGTGGTGTCTCCGCGTCAGCGCCTACGCTCCCCGCCTTCTCGATTCCCTGGAGAAGCTCGAATGGAGCGACTCCATCAAGGAGACACAGCGCAACTGGATCGGACGCTCCGAGGGTGCCGAGATGCGCTTCAAGGTCGACGGTAGCGATGTGGAGATGACAATCTTCACGACTCGTGCCGACACTGTCTTCGGGGTTACCTTCATGGTGCTCGCCCCGGAAAGCAAGTACGTCGACCTGCTGACTACCCCGGAGCAGCGCGCCGCCGTCGACTCCTACCTCGACCAGGTAAAGCACAAGACCGAGCGTGAGCGCCAGATTGACAAGAAGGTCAGCGGCGTGTTCACCGGCTCCTATGCCGTCAACCCCCTTTCGGGTAAGAAGATTCCCGTATGGGTCAGCGACTACGTCCTCGCCGGTTACGGCACAGGCGCGATCATGGCCGTTCCGGCCCACGACAGCCGCGACTACGCTTTCGCCCGCCATTTCGACCTTCCTGTTATCCCGCTGATCGAGGGGGCCGATGTCTCCGAGGAGAGCTTCGACGCCAAGGAGGGCCGGATGATCAACTCCGCCGGACCCGAGCTCGACCTCAACGGCATGGAGGTAAAGGACGCGATCGCCAAGACCAAGAAATTCATCGAGGAGAAGGGTATCGGCCGCGTGAAGACCAATTACCGCCTCCGCGACGCCATCTTCTCGCGCCAGCGCTACTGGGGCGAGCCTTTCCCCGTATATTATAAGGACGGGATTCCCCATATGCTCCCCGTTGAGCAGCTCCCCCTGGAGCTTCCCGAAATAACCTCCTATCTCCCGACCGAGACCGGCGAGCCCCCTCTGGGCCGCGCCGAGAACTGGAAGACTCCCGAAGGATACCCCCTGGAGCTTAACACGATGCCCGGTTTCGCCGGTTCGAGCGCCTACTACCTGCGCTATATGGACCCCCGCAACAACGAGGCCCTCGTAAGCCCGGAGGCCAACAGCTACTGGCGGCAGGTCGACCTCTACGTCGGAGGTACCGAGCATGCCACCGGCCACCTCATCTATTCCCGCTTCTGGAACAAGTTCCTCCACGACCTCGGGGTAGTATGCGAGGAGGAGCCCTTCCGCAAGCTCGTCAACCAGGGTATGATCCAGGGGCGCAGTAACTTCGTTTACCGTATCAAGGACACGAACACCTTCGTTTCAGCCGGCCTGAAAAAGGACTACGACACGACCCCCATCCACGTTGACGTCAACATAGTTTCCAACGACATTCTCGACACAGAGGCTTTCCGCCGCTGGCGTCCCGAATACGCGACCGCCGAGTTCATCCTCGAGGATGGTAAGTATGTATGCGGATGGGCTGTCGAGAAGATGTCGAAGTCGATGTTCAACGTCGTGAACCCCGATGATATCGTCGAGCGCTACGGAGCCGACACCCTCCGCCTCTACGAGATGTTCCTCGGCCCGGTAGAGCAGAGCAAGCCCTGGGATACCAACGGCATCGACGGCGTCCACCGTTTCCTGAAAAAATTCTGGGGCCTCTTCTGGAAAGGCGACCAGTGGCTCGTAACCGACGGCACCCCCTCGCCCGAGGCTCTGAAGGCTGTGCATACCCTCATAAAGAAGGTGACAGGCGACATAGAGACCTTCAGCTACAATACCTCGGTCAGCGCCTTCATGATCTGCGTAAACGAGCTGACGAAGCTCAACTGCCACGACCGCGCGGCCCTGGAGCCTGTCGTGGTTCTCCTCGCGCCCTTTGCCCCCCATATCGCCGAACAGCTCTGGCACGACCTCGGCCACGAGTCGACCGTCTGCGACGCCCGCTGGCCCGAATGGAACGAGGAATATCTCCGCGAAAGCTCCGTCAACTACGCTGTCAGCTTCAACGGCAGGGCCCGTTACACCATCCAGGCCCCGGCCGACGCCTCTCCCGACGAGGTGCAGGCGATGGCGCTCGCCGACCCCGCCGCCCAGCGCTGGATGGAAGGCAAGCAGATTCGCAAGGTAATCGTCGTCCCGAACAAGATAGTCAACATCGTTGTCGGATAAAAACAAAGGAGCCTCGAAAAGGCTCCTTTGTTTTTAGGATCAGGACCTTCGGCCGGTTTAAGGTTTATGCCCGGCTTTTGCCGGGCTGTTTAGATAACCCTTTTTCCGCTCACGCCCCTCCCCATTCCTCCCACCCCTCCCACCCCTCCCATAATTTCCACCTCTCCCATAATATTATAACCGGAAATCCGTTAAGGGTATAGATGAAACAGCGTCTTGTATTCGCGACTAACAACGCGCATAAGTTACAGGAGGTGCGCCAGATTCTTGGCGACGCCTTCGAGGTCGTGTCCCTTGAGGAAATAGGGTGCCGCGACGATATTCCCGAAACCGAGCCGACGCTCGAAGGTAACGCCCTGCTGAAAGCCCGCTGGGTTGCCTCGCGCTACGGCTGCTCCTGCTTCGCCGACGATACGGGCCTCGAGGTAGAGGCCCTCGGGGGAGCGCCGGGAGTGCGCTCGGCGCGCTATGCCGCTTCCGAAGGGGAGCCGGGCCACGATTCCGAGGCCAATATGCGCCTGCTGCTCAAAAACCTCCGGGGCATCGCTGACCGCCGTGCCCGTTTCCGTACTGTTATGGCGCTCGTGCGCGACAACGGCGAGGAGGTGACCGTCAGCGGCCGCGTCGAGGGAAAGATAATTGAAGCTCCCCGCGGCACCGACGGCTTCGGCTACGACCCCGTGTTTGTCCCCGAAGGTGACACGCGGACCTTCGCCGAGATGACGGCCGAAGAGAAGAACGCCGTTTCTCACCGCCGCCGGGCGACGGAAGCCCTCCTGCGGGTGCTCTGACATGAACCAATCAATTTAGACTACGACATTTCTTTTATTCAACTTTCGCAAGCTCAAGTTGTAGTGAATGAAGTGAAAAGTGAAAATCAGGTTTCACCTGAGTGAAGATAACAGTTTATCAGGTATCTCTTTAACCTTTCACCCTTCACCTTTCACCATTTAAGGTGAGCAAGTTGAAAACTTGCGAAACTTAAATCTTTTAGCGATGATAAAGAAACTCCTCCTGATAATAGCCATGTTGCTTCCCGCGGCAGCCTCTGTCGCGCAGCTTTCCGTGGGCTCCTGGGCGCTTTATTCCCCTTTCACCCAGGCACAGCAGATTATTGAGACCCCGCAGAGGGCTTATTTTCTTTCCGACGGAGGATTGTTCTATGTCGACAAGGAGACTTCGGAGCAGGGTACGCTGAACTCGACCTCCGGCCTTAACGATGTGGATATTACGGGTGTATATTACAGCCCATACGGCAAATACATCCTCCTGACATACGCCAACGGCAACATGGACAAGGTCTTTGACTCAGGGCGCGTGATCAACGTTCCCGACATTAAGGACGCCGTCAGCACCGATACCCGCGAGATACGCGAGGTGGCCTTCGGCAAGGACTTCTTCGCCGTCCTGACCTCCTTCGGCCTCGTAATCTACAACGACGCCACCTCGACCGTGCGCGAGACAATCTACGACACCAACAACGAGCTGCGCCATATAGCCGCCCTTGACAAATACCTTATTATCAACCAAAACGAGATAATCAAGGCTGCCGACGCCTCGAAACGGCTTACAAAGCTCGACCAGTTCGCCGGCATATACAATCTTACCGACCAGTGGCCCAAGGGGGAGATGAAGGCTTTCGGGAACGGAGTTCTTATCATGGGAAAAGAGGATAACAAGATGCAGCTCGCCAGGATTGACTTCGACTTCGGCGGCGTGTATAACGCCGTCTACAACGAAGTCCTGGCCTTCGATGTCCCCAAGGGGCTGGAATACGACAGCAAGGGGCTGCTGAACCTCTACGGCACCAACTGCGTATTCACCTTTGACGCCGACGGCGCGTATACCCGCCATAACTACCCCGACCAGCTCTCAGGACAGCTTTGCAGCGGCTACGACGGCATTAACCGCCTCTGGGCCTCCCTTCCCGCCGGAATCGCCCAGTACGACATAACCTCCTCCACCCCCGTCGAGCTCCGCGCCCCCTTCTCCCCCTCCGACCTCAAGGTCCGCCAGGTAGTCTACCTCACCAAGACCCCAACCGGCGGCATCCTCGCCTCCTCCCGCTACTGCGAGCGCTCGCTGGGAATTGACTTGGTGCCCTTCAAACTCCGTGTCAATCTCATAAAAAATGGAGTAATAACAGACATTACTCCATATACCGCTGACAATAAATTACTTGAAAACGCTTTCCGAGTAGTTGAGATACCCGGACTTCCAGGAGAGTATCTCGTTGGTACCTGGACTACCGGCGGTCTTTATCGTTTCAAAGATGGGAAAGTAACATATCAGTACAATACTCCTGAAAATACTTCGTTGGGTACTTTTTGGGGAAATGTGCGTTGTGTCACAGAAATGGCTTTTGACTCTAATAACACTCTGTATTGTGTGCAGGAAACAGCTCAAAATGCCAATAATCTCCATGCTATTTCGTTGAATAATCTACACAAAGCTGAAACCAAAGCATCTGACTGGTCAGGTACTCTGATATTGGAAGGTAGTGATCGCGATGGTTTGCGTGATGCGGCTATGATTGTGGCTGACGATGGTACACTTTTAGTAAATCGTCCTTCCGGAGAATTTGACATATGTGTGATTGATACGAAAAATACTCCTACGATGAGCGACAACATAAAGAAGTATTTTTCAAAAATCTACGACCAGGACAACAAAGAAATCAATGTCGGATACTTCCGTCAGTTTGTGAAAGACAAGAATGGCCATATATGGTTCGGCGCCGGAGCCCATGGTATTTGTGTTTTAGAGAACCCCGCCGACATCATAAAGAACGATATTTTCCGCGTGCGCCGCGTAAAGGTGCCCCGCAACGATGGTACCAACCTCGCAGACTACCTTTGCGATTCGCAGGACGTTGGAGGTATATCCGTCGATGCTTCAAACAGGAAATGGATTGCGACTCTCTCTTCCGGCGTTTACCTCGTCAGCGAGGACGGAACTGAGATTATCGAGCACTACACGATGGAGAACTCCCCCCTGCCTTCCAACAAGGTTTACAGCGTGGCCTGCGACGACAACTCCGGCTCCGTCTATTTCGGAACCGAGTTCGGACTGGTCGAATATAACTCGACCTCGGCTCCATCAAGCGATAACTTCGACGACGTCTACGCCTTCCCAAACCCTGTCCGTCCCGATTATACGGGCTGGATTACGGTTGACGGCCTTATGAACAACTCCTTGGTGAAAATAGCCGACTCTGCCGGCAACGTCTTTGCCCAGGGCCGTTCCGATGGCGGCCGGTTCATCTGGGACGGCTGCAATCCCGCCGGAGAGCGCGTCAAGACCGGTGTCTACTACGTCTACGCCTCCCAGGGTTCCGCCGAAGGGGGCTCCTCCGGCTGCGTCACCAAAATCCTCGTAGTCAACTAACTTGTTTGTAAGGCTTGTTTCTTGTCAGGTACAGTCGTCCGGCAATCGCATAGGTAGCGATTGCGAAAACGATTGTACCTGCCACGCATATTGTGAAGGCGGCCGCTGTGCCTAATCTTTCTACCAGTCCGTATAGCGCTATTAATTGGCATATAGGAAAATGGCAGAGGTATATTTCGTATGATATGTTGTGTCCAAAATCGATATATTTTGCGTAATTGCCCCGTGTAAGCGACAGAAGAATTACTATGAAACTAATTAGGAATGGTTGTAAAAAATAGTAATAGAAAGCTGTATGGTAGAGGAGCAGAATGACTATTATAGTTCCCCCTATAATGAATGCAAGATGATTAAGTAGCTTAATCATTCTGTCATAGCAGGTATAGGCTGCCATTCCGAAATAGAAAAACAGCGACTGATAGAAAAACTGCCTTCCGAGAATCTCGTAGATATGATTTCCTGTCTGCTCGTACATATACTCCATTCCGAGCCTGTATGCGAGAGCAAGGGCAAGTATAACAGCGATGGCCTTTTTAAGGTTCAGCCGGAATCGGTAACAGATAAAGATAAGGATTGGGGCGGAAAGAGATAGTTGGATTTCCACTTTCATTGTCCAAAGAGAGCCATTGACTGCCGGAATATCGAAACCATCGAAAACTCCCGGCAGCGTCGGCCAAAGCCAGTTAATAAACGACAGGTTGGCACCCAGATATTTCCAAAAACCGGCATTCGCAAAATATTCTTTCGGGCTCAGAGTTGAGAAACATACCAGTAACAACGCGCACACGATTACCACGAAAAAATATGAGGGAAAGATACGCCAGGCGCGCCGTTCGCAATAATTTCCGAATGACTGTCCTTTAAGCAAGCTCTTGCCAAGCACGAAACCGCTAAGGGCGAAAAAGCAACCGACGCAGTTGGCAGAACTGATTACCCAGGGATAATCCGCGCCACAAAGCAGATTGAAATGGGCTATAAGGACGCCGAGAGCCATTATATATCGCGCCAATCCCATATTGTTGTCACGGTCCAATGGGTGGATACATGGCCTGAAGAATGTTATATATGACTCTCTCATAATGGGTCGTCGGAATTGTTTCGAGCCTGGTTTGTATTCTTTGCGGAGAACAGGCTGCTTTTCTTATCGAGCACGGAAGTTGAGATTCCGGCTGCGTCAAGCGCGGTATGGAACATGTCGGTGGTTTCCCAGCCTTTTGTAGCGTTTACTTTTAACGCCCGGATTTTGTCGGGGTTCTTTTTGGCGTAGATATCCGAGTACCAAACGAAGCTTGCTGGATTATCGACATGTTCGTAAAATTCCGCGTGGAGATAGTGTCCGTCTTCTCCAAGCGCTTCCCCGTGGTCTGATATGAAAAGAATTACAGCGTTTGTTCCGCGGACTTTGTTAATCAGTTCGCTGATGAAGTTATCTGTGGCAATAATGGTGTTGTCATATGAATTAACCATCTGCTCCCGTGTCAGCTCGCTGACAATACGGCTGTCGATTTCAGGCTTGAATACAGCTTCGGCATCATTGTAATGCGATTTATACCACCAATGCGACCCAATGCTATGAATAACTGCGAGTTTCAAAGGCTCCGCAGAAGATGACAGATAGTTGTCAATAACCGGCAATAGGTCGCTGTCGAGCCATTTATTGAAGCTGTATAATGATGTCGAACTATTGGCCATAACCAGAGTATCAGCCTCGTGCATAAAATAGACATATGTTCCACACTGATCCTGGTTGGAAAGCCACGCTGTCTTGAAGCCGGCTTTTTTGAACAAGGTTATGAATGATTGCGCTTCATAAGCATAATCCGGGTTTACAGTGTCTCGCATTGTCAATATGTGTGGAACGCTCTCATGTGTAAAGCCATATCGGCTCTTGGTATTAGGAAAGTAAACCACTGCGGTATCTGATGACAGGTGAGGGGTCGTCGCGCGATTATAGCCATTGGCAGGAAGATGGTCGGCGCGAAGTGACTCTCCTATGATAAACAATACCGTCAGAGAGTCGTTGTAGGTAGATGCCGTCGTGGTGTCGAAAGTCGTTCTTATTTCGGATGCTGTCTTCCTGTTATGTATATAGTCTTTTATTGAATAATAGAAGGAAAAGGGCATACGGGAGACAAGCGGACGCCTTACACGCTCTATGTTAAGTGATAGGACTGCAACTAATGTGAAACATACTACCCATATCCATTTGTGGCGAGGTTCACGGATTCTTTTACAACGTATTATTGAAATCCATATTGATACGGACAGAGAGATAATGCTCAAAACAACGAGTTTCCACGATATTACAGTCAGCCAGGTCGCCATATTGTTCTGCATTGCGAGTTCGATGGAAGCCGGCGTAAGGCTCATTCCGAGGGTCAGCCTGAAATAGGCTGCTATCGCGGAACACAGCGTCAGTATGGGAAAGAATATACAGAAAAGATACTTGTTGATAGCTACTATACCTATTATGGCAGCGGCTGAAAAAGACAGTAAGGCCCACTGCGCGCATAACACCGCAAATCCGCGGATACCTGAAACAGGAGACCCTGCAAACTCTGCTCCTAAAAAGATAACGGCATAGAGAAACGTTACTGTTAGGTAGAAAAATATGAAACTGTTTTTATCTATGAACTTTGATTTTCTCATTCGCAGGAGTGTAGTTCTTTTCGGCGAAGTTACGAAAAAAGCGGCATTTGTGGGCGGCGGGGCCGCGGTTTTTGGTTTTGGGCGCGAGAATGGCTAATTTCGCGGTGGTTATGGCCGGAATATATGGCCGCTAATTTTAAAATCTTATGAAGAAAGGACTGGTGAAGCTGCTGGCGGTGTTCGCGACGCTAACGGCGGTGATGGCGCTGTGGAAAGTGGTGTTTATGGCCGTCAGGATGCCCGACCAGCTCGGGGCCCTCGGCCAGGTGGCGCTCCACGGGCTGGCGATGGATATGTCCGTCGCCGGGTACCTGTCGGTGATTCCCGGACTGCTGATTGCCGCCGAGACGCTGACGCGTCGTCGCTGGCCCCGCGTGGCGCTGGACGTGTGTTTCGGCCTGGTTTCAGCGCTTTTGGGAGGCATCTACTGCCTCGACCTGCTCCTCTACGGCTACTGGGGCTTCCGTCTTGATATGACGCCGCTCTTTTATTTCTCAACCTCCCCGGCGGCGGCGATGGCTTCTGCCCGTTGGTGGGAAGTGCTTGCCGGACTTGCGGCCTGGGGCGCCGCCGCGCTCCTTACCTGGCTGGCCCTGACCCGCGGGGCCGGGAAGATACACCCCGTACCCGCCGCTCGTCGGCGCTGGGCCGCTCCGGTCGCGATGGTTGTCGCGACGGGGCTCCTTTTCATCCCGATCCGCGGCAGTTTCACGGTCTCGACGATGAATCTCAGCCGCTCCTACTTCTCCCGCGACATTCGCCTCAACCACGCCGCGACAAATCCCGCTTTCTCCCTTCTATATTCCGCGACCCACCAGAGCGATTTCTCCTCGCAGTTCCAGTATTTCGATCCTGCGGAGGCCGACCGCCTGATGGCTTCCCTTCTGAGCCCTTCCGCGGAGCCTGACAGCGCCTCTGTCGATGCCGTTCCCTGCCCGAAACTGACGCGCACCGACCGCCCGGACGTAGTGCTCGTGATTCTCGAAAGTTTCTCAAGCCACCTCCTCCCCTCCCTCGGGGGCGACTCCGTGGCCGCAGGGCTTGATTCCCTGGGCCGCGAGGGGCTGATGTTCAGCAATATCTATGCCAGCAGCTTCCGCACCGACCGCGGCGTCCCGGCGATTCTCAGTGCCTTTCCCGGTCCTCCTACCGTCTCGGTGATGAAATATGTCGACAAAATCGAGCATCTGCCCTCCTTCCCGCGGGTGATGCGCGACAAGGGGGGCTACTCCCTGGCGTACTATTACGGCGGCGACGCTAATTTCTTCAACATGATGGCCTATCTGATGTGCATGGGGTTCGACCGCGTCGTTTCCGACAAGGATTTCCCAATCTCGGAGAAACTCAGCAAATGGGGAGCCCACGATGATGCCCTCTTCTCCCGCGCCTGGCGTGAAATCAGTGCCGAGAGGGTGCCCGTCGACAGCCGCGAGCCGCGCCTTACCGTAATCCAGACCTCCAGCTCCCACGAGCCTTTCGAAGTGCCGTACGCCAATCCCCGTTTCGATGGGAAGCCACGCCGCAACGCCTTCGCATATACCGACAGTTGCCTGACTGCCTTCGTTGACTCGCTTCGCACCCTCCCCTCCTGGGGCAACACGCTCGTAATCGCCGTTCCCGACCATTACGGGGCGTGGCCGCGCGACCTCGACGACGTTGTGGAGCGCCACCGCGTACCCCTCGTGATGGCAGGAGGAGCCTTGGAGTGCGGCGGAGTTGTGGTTGACAAGGTAGGTAACCAGACCGACCTCGCCGCGACGCTCCTCTCGGCCCTAGGCCTCCCCTCCGATGAGTTCCGTTACAGCCGCGACCTTCTCGACCCCCGCACCCCCTCCGCAGCCGTGTTCTCGCAGAAAGACCGCCTCGGCGTCGTCACCCCGACCGACACCGCCATCCTCAACCTCGACAGCTCCGCTCCCGAGCGCCTTTCAGGCCCTTCCGCCTCCCTGCGCCTCCAGCAGGCCAAAGCCCTCCTCCAGCGCCTCTATCTCGACCTCGACAGCCTCTGAGGCTCAGTTATTCCCGTTCGTTAAAGCTCGCTCAATCCGACAGGCCGCGCCAGCCGGAAGTATCTCCGTTCAGTGGAGCGAGCGTAAGCGAGCGGCCTCCCCTCGTTTCCCGATGGCTCCCAGTCCTCCCAGTCTTCCCAAATCTCCCAGTTTTCCCATAATCCCTGGTTACCATCCCCCGCTCGCGCCCCCGCCGCCGGTCATGCCGCCGCCGAAGGAACCCCCGGAGAACCCTCCGCCCCCGCCGAAGCCGCCCCCTCCGCCCCCGGGAATAATCAGGGGGACAGCCGCCGCCTTTTTGGGGAGGCGGTAGTTGGTGTTGGTGCGGTTATGGCAGTTGCGGCACTCGTAGACGCGCACCCCCATCCCCTCGTAGCGCTCAGTCGGCTGCCGCAGTATGCGGTCCTCGACAAGCGCCTTAGCCTTCGCTCCGCACCGCTCGCAGACGGTGTAGTTGCTGTTGGGGTTGACGTAGGGGATAATGTCCGTCTCGCCGCAGTTGGGGCAGAGCCATACGTCGTAGTCAACCGAGTTGAGATGCTCCTCCGCGTCCTGCGCCGGGGTAAGATAACGGTTGTCGGTCTCCTCGTCAAGGCGCTCCATGCGGTGCGAGCAGTTGGGGCAGAGCCGTTTTTTAAGCCTCGTGCGCCGCATCAGGAAGAGAACCAGTATAAGTGCCGGGAGAGCCGCTCCCAGCGTCAGAAAAGCCGCCATAATGGCCGGCAGCCGCAGCCGCGAGAGCTTCGCATAGGCCGTCTCGGTATCCTTCCCTCTCCCGGAGGCCCACGCGCCGATAGCTAATACGAGCATCAGGATGCCCCCGGCTCCGGCAAAGAACAGGTACAGCCCCCATAATTCCCGGCCCGAGAGGTCGTTGTCTCCCGCTCCAGCGTCGTTGGCGTAGCGCGACATCAGCTCCTCGCGGGCCGCTGAGTCGGTCATAGCCTTGTGGATTGTCATAATTGACGCGAGCATCCCCCGGTCGTAGTCCCCCTTTTTGAAATTGGGAGCCATGTCGTTGCGTATGATGCCCCAGCAGAGAGCGTCGGGAAGCACACCCTCCGCCCCGTAGCCTGTGCGGATTACCGCCTGGCGGTCGTTGACCGACACGAGCACAAGTACCCCGTTGTCGCGGTCCTTCTTGCCGATGCCCCAGGTGGAGAACAGCTCCGTCGCGTAGTCGTTTATATCCTCTCCGTCGAGGTCCGGCACGATGACCGCCACCGGCTCGGCCGTAGAGCTTTGCCATACCTGCGACAGCAGCGAGTCGGCCATAGCGAGCGCTTCCGGGCTCATCACTCCCGCCATGTCGCTTACGAAGCGGCCGCGGTTTTCCTGATGCACGTTCTTAACGTCCTTTACCGCCATCGCGGCAGCCATAAACGGCAGCAGCGCGGTGAGGAGGAGGAGTATCTTTTTCATAAATCGCTGTCTAAGAGTTTTTTGAATGTTTTTAATTCCCTTACAGGGGCGGTTACGAACGGGCGTTCGCGCCAGCGCGGATGCGGGACCGTCAGTTCGGGGGTTTCTATCGTCAGCTCCCCGAAGAAGATAATGTCGATGTCGAGGTAGCGGTCGCGGTAAGAACCGTCGGGATTGCGGTGGATGTTACCCTCCGGGGCTTCCGAGCGCTCGATTTCCTTCAGCCGTGCGAGTAGCGCTTCCGGTGCGAGCGACGTCTCTATTTCAACGCCCGTGTTTAGGAAGCGGTTCTCCGAGTCGAAGCCCCACGGCTCGCTCTCCACCACCGACGACCGCCGCGGCTCCCCCGCTCCCTCGTGGAGCCGGAAAACAGCAGCGACAGCCCGCTCCAGGATGGAGCGGCTGTCGCCGATATTGGAACCCAGGTTCAGGTGTACGGTCTGTCTCATCAAAGCGTGCGGGCCACTTCGACCTCCTCGAAGCCTTCGATGATGTCCCCCTGCTGGATGTCGTTGTAACCCTGGATGGAGAGGCCGCATTCAAGCCCGGCGACAACCTCCTTCGCGTCGTCCTTGAAGCGCTTGAGCGAGCCAAGCTCGCCGGTGTAGCGCACGATGCCGTCGCGGATGAGGCGCACCTTGTTGGAGCGCTTGATTTTCCCTTCGCGAACGATAGCTCCCGCGATTGTCCCGACCTTGGAAATCTTGTAGGTCTCGAGCACTTCCGCCGAGCCGGTGATTTCCTCTTTGAGTTCGGGCGCGAGCATGCCGGCCATGGCGTCCTTGACCTCCTCGATCGCCTGGTAGATGACCGAGTAGAGGCGGATTTCGACCCCTTCGCGTTCCGCCTCGCGGCGCGCGGCCTGCGAGGGGCGCACCTGGAAGCCGATGATGATGGCGTCCGAGGCGGCGGCCAGGGTGACGTCGCTCTCCGAGATTTCGCCGACAGCCTTGTGGAGCACGTTGACCTGAACCTCCGGAGTGGAGAGCTTGATGAGCGAGTCGGAAAGGGCCTCGATCGAGCCGTCCACGTCGCCTTTGACAATCACGTTCAGCTCCTGGAACGAGCCGAGGGCCTGGCGGCGGGCGATGTCGTCGAGGGTCAGGCGCTTGGAGGTGCGCAGCCCGAGTTCGCGCTGTAGCTGCTGGCGCTTGGTCGCGATTTCGCGGGCCTCCTGCTCCGTGTCCATGACGGTGAAGGTGTCACCGGCGGTCGGTGCGCCGTCGAGGCCGAGAATCAGCGCCGGTTCGGCCGGCCCGGCCTCCTGGATGCGCTGGTTGCGCTCGTTGAACATCGCCTTGACCTTGCCGAAGTGCGTTCCGGCGAGGATGATGTCCCCTACGCGGAGAGTGCCGTTCTGCACGAGCACCGTGGCGACGTAGCCGCGACCCTTGTCGAGCGACGACTCGATGATCGAGCCGGTCGCGTTGCGCGCCGGGTTGGCCTTCAGGTCGAGCATCTCGGCCTCCAGGAGCACTTTCTCCAGCAGGTCGTCGACCCCGGTACCCTTCTTGGCCGAAATATCCTGGCTCTGGTACTTGCCGCCCCATTCCTCGACGAGGTAGTTCATGTTGGCGAGCTGCTCCTTGATTTTGTCAGGGTTGGCGGCGGGTTTGTCTATCTTGTTGATGGCGAACACCATCGGTACGCCGGCGGCCGACGCGTGGTTGATGGCCTCGACCGTCTGCGGCATGATGTCGTCGTCGGCCGCGACGATGATGATACAGATGTCGGTCACCTTCGCGCCGCGGGCACGCATGGCGGTGAACGCCTCGTGGCCCGGGGTGTCGAGGAAGGTGATGTGGCGGCCGTCCTGCAGCTTGACGTTGTACGCGCCGATATGCTGCGTGATGCCGCCGGCCTCTCCGGCGATCACGTTGGCCTTGCGGATATAGTCGAGAAGCGAGGTTTTACCATGGTCGACGTGGCCCATGACGGTCACAATCGGCGGACGGGCCACGAGGTCCTCCTCGTTGTCCTCCTCCTGGGCGATTGCCTCCACGACCTCGGCCGACACGAACTCGGTCTTGTAGCCGAACTCCTCGGCGACGATGTTGATGGTTTCAGCGTCGAGGCGCTGGTTGATTGAAACCATTACTCCGAGGTTCATGCAGGTGCCGATTACCTTGTTGATGGGTACGTCCATCATGTTCGCAAGGTCGTTGGCGGTGACGAACTCCGTCAGCTTCAGCACCTTTGCCTCGGCCATTGCCTCGGCGGCTGCCTCGGCGGCGCGTTCTGCCACCATCTCGCGCTTCTCCTTGCGCCACTTCACGCCCTTCTTCTGCCCCTTGTCCTTGGCGGTCAGACGGGCGAGAGTTTCGCGTACCTGCTTCTGTACGTCCTCCTCGTTGACCTCGACATGGGTGTTGCGCCCGCGTCCGCGGTCACGGCCTCCGCCTCGTCCGTCGCGGCGCGAGCCTCCGCCGTTCCCCCCGTTGGCGTTCCCCCCTCCGCCGCGGTTGCCGCGGGGCTGGTCGTTCTGCTGCGAGGTCTTTTCGATGTCGATTTTCTCCTTGCCGCCGATACGCTTGCGCTTCTGGCGGTCGCCTCCGGCGTTACCCCCCTGCGCGCCCTGGGCCTTGGCGATGCGCTCGTTGCGGCGCTCCTCCTTCGACTTCTTCTTCGGACGCGTGGTCTGGTTGATGGTCGAGAGGTCGATTTTGCCTATGACGTTGATGGTCGGGCGGTTTTCGGGGAGGCCGAGCGAGAATACCTCAGGCTCGGATTTGGCTTCCTCCTTGGCAGGCGCCGCGGGCTTCTCCTCCGCCTTGGGGGCGGGAGCCTCGGCCTTGGGGGCCGCGGGCTTCGGGGCGGGCGCCGCGGGCTTCTCCTCCGCCTTTGGAGCGGCGGGTGCCTCGGCCTTGGGGGCTTCCGGTTTCGGAGCGGGCGCCGCGGGCTTCTCCTCCGCCTTTGGTGCGGCGGGTGCTTCGGCCTTCGGAGCTTCCGGTTTCGGAGCGGGCGCCGCGGGCTTCTCCTCCGCCTTGGGGGCGGGGGCTTCAGCCTTCGGAGCCTCTGCTTTCGGGGCTTCAGCAGCGGGAGCCGGAGCGGGTTCGGGCTTGGGCTTCACGGGGTTGCCGTGGCGGTCAAGCTCGATTTTGCCCAGTATCTTCGGTTTGTTGATTTCCGATGTGAGTTTGATTTCAGAAGACCCCTGCGGAGCCGCGGCTTCCTTGGCTTTTTCCTTGTCCTTGTCTTTCTGCTGCTGCCGTTCGTTGGAGAACTGGTGGGATTTCTGCTTCTGGTCTTTGTCGGTCTTAAATTCTTTGTAAAGGATGTTGACGGCGTCCTCCTCGATACGGGCGTTCGGGTTGTCGTCGACATCGATTCCTTTGCCGCGCAGGAACTCCACCACCGTGGGAAGCGCCACGTTGAGGTCCTTCGCTACTTTGCTTATTTTAGTTCTCGCCATGAATAGGGGTTAATTGTCGGAAATTGGTTTTGGAGAGGGTGTGGGGGAGGGCGCTATATTATGCCTCCGGCTCCGCGGGAGCCTCTGCAGCGGGAGCCTCTTCTGCTGTAGCGGCGGGAGTTTCAGGCTCAGGCTCCTCCTCGAACTCGGCGCGGAGAACGGCCAGCACGTTGTCTACCGTCTCCTCCTCGAGGTCGGCGCGCTTCACAAGCTCGTCGCGGTCGGTGCGCAGAACGCTCTTGGCGGTCACGCACCCCATGTCCTTCAGCGCGTCGATCACCCATTCGTCGATTTCGTCCTTGAACTCGTCGAGGTAGATGTCCTCCTCGCCCGGTGCCTCTTCGACGTCGCGGTAAACGTCGATGACGTAACCCGTCAGCATCGAGGCCAGCTTGATGTTCAGGCCCCCTTTGCCGATCGCCAGCGATACCTGGTCGGGCTTGAGGAACACTTCGGCCTTCTTCTCCTCCTCGTCAAGGCGGATTGAGGAGACGCGGGCCGGCGACAGGGCGCGCTGGATGAACAGCGACGGGTTGTTGGTGAAGGGGATAACGTCGATGTTCTCGTTGCGAAGCTCCCGGACGATGCCGTGGATGCGCGAGCCCTTCACGCCGACGCACGCCCCTACCGGGTCGATGCGGTCGTCGTAGCTCTCGACGGCGATTTTCGCGCGCTCCCCGGGGATGCGGGCAACCGCGCGGATATTGATCAGCCCGTCGTGGATTTCGGGAACCTCAAGCTCGAAAAGGCGGCGCAGGAAGTTCTCGTTAGTGCGCGATACGGTGATTTTCGGATTGTTGTTGTTGTTGTCGACGTTCGCGATTACGGCGCGCACCGTCTCCCCCTTGCGGAAGAAGTCCCCCGGAATAGCCTGGTTCTTAGGTAGAAGCAGCTCGTTCTTCTCGTCGTCGAGAAGAAGAGTCTCGCGGGACCACGTCTGGTAGACCTCGCCCGTGACGAGTTCCCCTTCCAGGTCCTTGAACTTCGCGTAGATCGCCTCCTTCTGGAGCTCCAGGATTTTCGACTGGAGGGTCTGGCGGAGGGTCAGGATGGCGCGGCGCCCGAAGTCGGCGAAGATGATTTCCTTAGTGTGCTCCTCGCCGATTTCGACCTCCGGGTCGTTGTCGGCGCGCGCTTCGCTCAGCGAAATCTGGAGGTTGGGATTCTCAACCTCCCCGTCGGGTACTACTTCCAGGTTCTGGAAAATCTGAACGTCACCCTTGTCAGGGTTCATGATAACGTCCAGGTTCTCGTCCGTGCCGAA
Source organism: uncultured Porphyromonadaceae bacterium (assembly GCA_937969265.1). Taxonomy (GTDB): domain Bacteria; phylum Bacteroidota; class Bacteroidia; order Bacteroidales; family Muribaculaceae; genus UBA7173. Next base: position 10,905 of record CALBWF010000084.1, on the reverse strand, counting down.
CATCTTGGCGAGCACGTTGCGGAACGATTCTTCCAGTACGCTGATCATCGTGGTCTTGTCGATGTTCTTCAACTCCTTGAACTCGGCAAAACGCTCCACCATGTTGGGGGTTTCCTCTTTGCGGGCCATATCTTAATGTATATGTTTTATCTTGTTTTGTTTATTCTGTCCTTATATGTGCTTGTTGCGTCTCCCGGATGGGAGGGCGTTGTCAGAGCGGTTCGGATGGTAGGAGCTTGGAGGTGAGGCCGATGGGAGCAATCTGAAGATTGTGACCGAGGCCGAATCCTTCAAGCGACGACCCAGACGGGCCGTTATGACACGCCCTCTTTTATTTGAAGTCGATGCAGTAGGTGACCTTCTTCGCCTGCGAGTAGGCGAACGTCTCCGGCTTGTCGACGACGACGGGGCGTTTCGCTCCCTCGGGTTTCTCCTTGACCTTCATGACGATCGTGAAACCCTCGTCGGTCGTCTCCGTCAGGGTTCCCCGCAGCTTCCGGCCGTCCGTGGTCAGAACCTCCACCTCGTTGCCGATGTTCTTGTCATACTGGCCGCGGACCTTGAAGGGCGCCGTCAGGCCGGCCGACCCGACCTCCAGTTCGAAATCCTCCTTATCCCTGTCGAGCTTCGACTCGATCGAGCGGCTTACCGCCGCGACCGTGTCGAGGTCCATGGACCCCGGGGAGTCAAGCTCCACGACGATGGAGTTCCCCGCGCCGACGCGCACGTCGACAATGAAGAGGTCTGTCCCCTCGATAGCCTGCTCCGCGGCGCGGAGCACTTCCTGCTTGTCTGTCATCTTTTCCTATTACACAACAAAATGGAGGAAGCCGTCCAGCTTCCTCCGATAACTTACCGCAAAGTTACGCAAAATTTCCCGCCCGGCCAACTATTACCGTTCCATTTGCCCGACTCGCGTCAGCCTCCGGCGGTAATTTAACGGTTGGAATTGAAAATTTATATATTTTTAACTGTTTTGCGGCTCTTCGTTTCCCTTAAATCAGATCTGGCGGAATGTCCACGTGCCGATCTGCTCGTAGCTTTCATCCTCGTCCTCCTCCAGATAGCTCTCCTTGAGCCTCATCGAGTTGTTGCCGGGGAAAGAGATCGTAACCACGCCGCTCGCCTCCGGGTCGTACAGGTGGTCGTAGTCCCACGAGTAGCGCAGAACACCCTTCGACTGGTTTTCCCACCCCCAGGTCGATACAGCGAGCGTACTGTCGCCGTACTTCACCATATACGTCCCTGCCTTCGTGAAGATGACCTCTTCGGGTAGTTCTGATTCGTCTATATCCTCGAAATCGTCGGCATCCGCGTCCGGATCGAGCTTCGCCAGCGCCTCGTAAAGCGACCTGAGGTTCTCGATCTTCACCTCCTTGTCGAACATCTGTCTGCCGTCCACCTTGATTGTGAGGCGGAAATGGGTGATTTTCCAACTGCGGCAGAGATTGTTGGTCATCTGGCTGTCGGGGTACTGCGTCTGGCGCTCCGCCGTGAGGGTGAAGTCCTGCCCGTTGTCAAGCGAGAAGTCGAGCGAAGCCGCCGTGTCCCCCTCCATGTTGACAGTGATCGTGCCGAAACCCTCCAGCTCGTAGGTGTTGTCCCCGTTCTTGGTGTACTTCCCCTCGTAAATCTGGATTGTGCGGGAAGCCGACCTGATGATGCCCTTCTTCTGCGGCGCTCCCGGGTTGACCATCGTCGACGGCGTGATGATGTAGTTGCCGGCCGCTGTAAGCTCGACCGACCCGTAAGGCGACCTCGGCGAGTCGATTACGAACAGAGCAGCGTCAGCCTCGTATTTCGGAGTCGAAAGGGTCTGGGTTCCCTCCTTGTCGTCGTCGTTGGAGCAAGAGGCGAAACCCGTGCAGATTGCGGCCGCCATAAGCGCGGCCCCGATAAATTTCCTGATTTCCATAGATTAATGTGTTGTGTTGGTTCTTTCCCGGCAAAAGTACCACAAAAACCCCACTCTCCCAAATCTAAATAAACGAAAATGTTCCTATAACGAAACATAAATAACCATCATCCTTCCGGTTTTATTCGGAAATTACGTATCTTCGCGGCGTAGCGCCGCGGGAAGCGGCGCGAATGTGATTCTATTTATATCTTACTTATTACCGCTAAAACATGAAAACAGTGCGTAAACCGCTTCTGGCAGCCGCGCTCGCCGCTGCCGCCGCGTCCTCGGCATGGGCCGCCGGATGGCCCGCTGACTATCAGGGTGTGATGCTCCAGGGTTTCTCCTGGGACTCATACTCCGACACGAAATGGACCAACCTCGAGCAGAAAGCCGACGAGTACTCACGCTATTTCAAACTGATATGGGTCCCCAACTCCGCGAAAAGCACCGGAGGAATGGGTTACATACCCGTCTACTGGTTCACCAACCACAACTCCGCCTTCGGCTCCGAGCAGGAGCTCCGCTCGATGATCGCCGCCTACCGCGACCGCGGCGTCGGTATTATCGCCGACGTGGTCGTCAACCACCGCGGCGGCGCGACAAACTGGACCGACTTCCCCGCCGAAACCTGGGACGGAAAGACCTGGCAGCTCGGCCCCGACGCGATCTGCTCTACCGACGAGGTGCGTAACGCCGCCGGGCAGGCCAAGCCCACCGGCGCGCCAGACACCGGCGACGACTTCGACGGCGCCCGCGACCTCGACCATACCAATCCCGCCGTACAGGAAAACGTCAAGAACTACTGCCGATGCCTCCTCCAGGATTTCGGGTACGCCGGATTCCGCTACGACATGGTGAAAGGCTACGCCCCGCAGTATACCAAGATATATAACGAATACTCCGCCCCCGAATACTCCGTAGGCGAGTACTGGGACGGCTCCTACGACGCCTGCGCCGCCTGGATCGACGGCACCGGGCGCCAGTCGGCCGCCTTCGACTTCCCCCTCAAATACCAGCTCAACAAGGCCTGGTCTTCCGGCAATTTCGGCGAACTCGTGTGGAAGGCCAACGGCGTCACTAACCAGCCCGCCGGACTCGTGCATTTCGGCTACACCCGGTATGCCGTAACCTTCGTCGACAACCACGACACATACCGCGACGGCTCCCGCTTCACCGGCGACATCCCCGCCGCCAACGCTTTCATCCTCTGCTCCCCCGGCACCCCCTGCGTATTCCTCCCTCATTACAAGGACTACAAGGGTCAGATCCAGCGCCTTATAAATGTCCGTAACTCCGTAGGCCTCCACAACCTCTCCCCCGTCAGTGTCCTCAGCACCGGCAAGGACATATATATGGCCGAAGTCACCGGGGCCAACGGCAAGCTCGTCGTCCGGATCGGCTCGCGGAACGTCACCCCCGACGGTTATACCGACGCTGACGTCGTCGCCTCCGGCGACCAGTACCGCGTATGGACAAAAGTCCCCGTTACCGGCGAGGTTACCCAGGACCCCGATACCCCTCCCGCTCCCGAAATGCCTTCAGCCCTATACCTGATCGGAAACATCCCCGGCGGCCACTGGTCAACCTCCTCCGCCCCCGCCATGACACGCGAAGGTGACACATACACAATCACCGCCACCATCGAATCCGCCTCCGCGACCGACCGCAACGGCTACTTCACCTTCATAACTTCCACCGGAGCCGACTGGAACGCAGTCAACGGCACAGACCGCTACGGTGCCGCTTCAAAGGACGCGCCCATAACCCAGGGCACGCCCGCCAAGCTCGTCAAATTCCAGGCCAACGTCAACGCATCAGCCGCCAACTCCTGGAAAATCGCCGCCGGAACATATCGCATCACCGTCGACTTCCGCGCCATGACCGTCACCGCCTCCGACCCCGCCTCCATCTCCTCCCCCGAGACAGACCCCTCCTCCGCGGTCCCAGTCTACTACAACCTTCAGGGCGTCCGCGTCGAGAACCCGGCTCCCGGCCTCTACATCGTCGTCCGCGGCTCCCGCGTCACTAAGGAATGGATCAAAGGGTAAAGGCCTTCGGCCGGCAAAACCTTCGGCCGGTTTAAAGTTGAAGGTTTAGGCTCGGCTCACGCCTCGCTGTTTAGATAAAACTTTTTCTTGTCCGCCCCTCTCCCCCTTTCTCCGGCCTCGCGAGCCTCTCCGGCTCGCGAGGCCGTTTGTTTCCCCTTTCCTTTCCCGGCTTTCCCCTTCTTTCCCCTTCCCGGCCTTCCCCCTTCTTTCCCCTTCCCGGCCTTCCCCCCTCTTTTTCCTTTCCCGGTTCCCCCTCTTTCCCTTTCCCGGTTTTCCCCCTCGTTTCCGCCAGCCGAAAGTATTCCCGTTCAGTGGAGCGAGCGTAAGCGAGCGGCCTCCCCGCCTTCCCCTCCCCGCCTTTCCCTCCCCGCCTTTCCTCCCTCCCCGCTGCCCCGAATGGGTTCTGGTCCCGGTGTGAGGGGCCGCGGCCCCGAAGCTGCCCCCTTTCCCTTTTTTTCTTAAATCCCTAAAAGCTCAGAGCGGCCCCTGGTTTTCCAGGGGCCGCTCTGAGCTTTTATAAAGGAGGGATATTACTTCACTGCGGGGTTGGCAACCTTCTTCTTGTTGGTAAGGTAGGCTACCGGGGTAGCGATGAACATGGTCGCCAGCGTACCGGTAACGACGCCGAACAGCATCGCGAAGATGAACGAGCGGATCGAGTCGCCGCCAAGGATAAAGATGCAGGCGAGCACCAGGAACGTCGAGGCCGAAGTCATGATCGTACGGCCAAGGGTCTGGTTGAGCGACTTGTTGATGGTGGTGAAGAAGTCCTGCTTGGGATAGAGGCCCGTGTTCTCGCGAACGCGGTCGAACACTACCACCGTGTCGTTGATCTGGTAACCGATCATCGTCAGGATAGCGGCGATGAACGTCTGGTCGATTTCCATCGCGAACGGCATGATGCCCCAGAACAGGCTGTAGAAGCCGATGATCGAGAAGGCCGTGAAGGCTACCGCCGCGAGGGCGCCCAGCGAGAACGCTACGTTGCGGAAGCGGAGCAGGATGTAGAGGAACATCGCGATCAGCGACAGTATCACTGCCACATAAGCCTTGTTGCGCATGTCGTTGGCGACGGTCGGGCCGACGGTCTGCGACGACATGATGCCCTGCGTCTCGTCGGTGGTGGAGAACTGCTCGAGGGTCATCCCGGCGGGCAGGAGGCCTTCGCTCTTGAACGTGTCGTAGAGCTTCTGCGTGATTTCCTGCTCGATCGCGGTAGCGTCCTCGGTCGACTTGATCTTATAGTTGGTCGAGACGCGTACCTGGTTGGAGTTCTCGATGGTGATTACGGAAACCGAGGCTACCTCGCCGTCCTGGTTGAAGACGGGGGTGAGGGTGCGGGCGAGCTGGTCGGTCTGCACCGGCTTCTCGAACTTCACGACGTAGTTGCGGCCGCCGGAGAAGTCGATGCCCTGGTTGAGGCCGCGGACGAACAGCGAGATCACAACAACCGCGATGAACGCTCCTACAATCATCATCGCCACCTTGCGGGCGCCGAGGAAGTTGAAGTTGCTCTGGCGGAAGAGGTTACGGCTGAACTTGGTCGAGAACGTAAGCTTGTTGAACGCCTTGCTCTTCGCTCCGAGGATGAAGATGATGCGGGTCAGGTAGACGGCCGTGAAGAACGAGCAGATGATACCGATGATCAGCGTTGTCGCGAAGCCCTTGATGGGGCCTGTGCCGAAGAACAGGAGGATCACGCCGGTGATAACCGAGGTGAGGTTCGAGTCGAAGATGGCCGAGAAGGCGTTGGAGTAGCCGTCGGCAATCGCGGTGCGTACGTTCTTGCCGTTGTTGAGCTCTTCCTTGGCGCGCTCGAAGATAAGCACGTTGGCGTCGACCGCCATACCGAGGGCGAGCACGATACCGGCGATACCGCTAAGGGTGAGCACCGCCTGGAACGAAGCCAGGATGCCGAACGTGAAGAACAGGTTGCAGATCAGGCCGAAGTTCGCCACCAGGCCGGGTATCAGACCGTAAATCACGCACATGAAAATCATCAGAAGCACCAGCGCCATTACGAACGACCAGATGCCCGACTCGATGGCCTGCTGGCCCAGCGACGGGCCGATTACCATGTCGGAGATGATGTCGACCTTGGCCGTCATCTTACCCGATTTCAGCACGTTCGCAAGGTCCTGCGCTTCCTCTACGGTGAAGTCGCCGGTAATCTGCGAGCGCCCTCCCTCGATGGCCTGGCGGATGTTGGGGTAGGAGTAAACGAGGTCGTCAAGCACGATTGCCACGGGCTTGCCGATGTTGGCCTGCGTTACGCGGGCCCAGTCGCGGGCTCCCTCGGCGTTCATGTTCATCGATACTACGTTGCCCTGCATCTGGTCGTAGTCGCTCGAAGCGCCTACGACGCAGGAGCCGTCGAGAGCGGGCTTGCCGTTGTTGGAGCGGAGGGCGATGAGCTGGTAGAACTCGATCGTGCGGTCGCGGCCCGTGACGCTGTCCTTATAGCTCTGCACCATCGGCTTCACGCTCCAGCGCAGCTTCAGGTTGCTCGGAAGGAACTGCTTGGCCTCGGCGCTGGCGAGCATCGAGTTGATGGTGTCGCGCGAGGCGGCGGGGGCGTAGCCCAGGATGGGCGACGCGTCGCTCGTTACCTGCATGAACTCGCGGAGCCCGGCGCCGTTGGCGGTGCGGAGGGCGTTGTCGAGCTGCGCTACCTGCCCGGCGATTTCAGCCGCCGTGTAAGTCTCGTAGAACTCGAGGTTAGCCGAGCGCTGCAGAAGCTCGCGCACGCGCTGGTGTTCCTTGACGCCCGGAAGTTCCAGAAGTATCTGGCCGTCGTTGTCCTGCAGAACTTGGATGTTGGGCGATACGACGCCGTAAGCGTCGATTCGGGAGCGGAGCACGTTCGTCGCCGAGTTGTTCACGCGGTCCTTGACCTCGCTTTTTAGTATCGACTTCACGTCGCTGTCGCTCTTGCCCGGGGCCACAACGGAGTTGAACACTACCGAGAAGTCGGCTCCCTTATTGAGGTTGCGGTACTGCTCCACGAAGGTTCCCACATAGTCCGACGAATGGTTCCCGCCGATGATGGAGTCGGTCTTGGCCAGCGCCAGGTCGAAGTCGGCGTCGGCGTCGGAGTTTTTCATCGAACGCAGCATGTCGGGCATCGACACCTGCAGAATCACGTTCATACCTCCCTTGAGGTCGAGGCCGAGGCCTACGCCCCACTTCTGCACTTCGGCATAGGTGTAGCCCAGCCATACCGGCTCCTTGCTGATGGAGTCGATGTACGCTTTGTAGGCCTTGTTGTACTGGTCGGAACTGTTGTTGCCGGCGATGGAGAGGGCGTGCTGCTCGGCCTTGGCCTCCTCATTCGAGCTCACAACCGAGAAGGAGAGGTAGAACAGACACACCAACACGAGGAAAATCGCGATCACACCGGCAATGATGCTTCCGAGGGTTCCTTTGCTTTGCATGTGTTAGAAAAATGTGTATTTAATGTTATTGTTTATTATTTCTTCTGTTTGGCTCCCGCCGCAGGGGCAGCGGAGGGGTGGTGCGGGGTCGGAACCGCCGCAAGTGGTTGCTGGCTTGGTACTTATGCAAGCCCTAACGGGCATCAGCGCCCGTAGAACAGCGCAAATGCCTATTTTTCAGCGTGCAAATGTACGGAATTTCCCCCAAACCTCCAATTTTTTTCAGCTTTTTCACAGCTTAAGCAGCAGCATGCGCCAGAGCGTGATAGTGAAAATCTTCAGGTCAAGCCACAGCGAGAAGTGGTCGACATAATAAATGTCGGCCCTCACGCGGTTCTCCATGTCCTCGAGGCGCGGGGTCGGGCCCCGGAAGCCGCTGATCTGCGCGTAGCCCGTCAGCCCGGGGCGCATCTCGTGGCGCCGCATGTAGTCCTTGATCAGCGGCGCGTACTGCTCCGTGTGGTAGATCATGTGGGGGCGCGGGCCGATTATCGACATGTCCCCCTTAAGCACGTTGATAAGCTGCGGAAGCTCGTCGAGCGACGACCGCCGGAGGAAACGCCCGATAGGCGTGACCCGCTTGTCGCGGTCAGCCGCCTGCGCAGTGTCGGCCTCCGCGTTGACGTACATCGAGCGGAATTTCAGCAGGTCGAAATCCCGGCCTTTGTAACCCGTACGCTTCTGGCGGAAGAATACCCCGCCCCGCGACGTCGCCGCGATCCATATACCTACGACAATCCACACCGGCAGCAGCAACAGCAGCGCCAGCGCGGAGAAAATAATGTCGAAAAGTCGTTTGATCGCTTTCTGCATACCTGGGGTCAGTAGGGCCGGTTTTCCCGGTTTCCGAAACTATAACGTTAACAAATTCTAATTATTGCTCCCTACCCCCTTTTTTTGCTACCTTTGCGTTGAACTCACCTTAACTATTGTAATAAAACGGCCTACAACCTCCTTCTCTCGGACTGCAACCGCCATCTATGGAAGAAAAATATATAGTATCCGCCAGGAAATACCGCCCCTCGACCTTCTCCTCCGTCGTCGGGCAGAAGGCCCTGACCGCGACCCTCCGAAACGCGATCGCGACAGACCGGCTGGCCCATGCGTACCTCTTCTGCGGCTCCAGGGGGGTCGGCAAGACCTCCTGCGCCCGCATCTTCGCCAAGTCAATCAACTGCGCCAACCCCACCCCGGAGGGAGACCCCTGCAACGAGTGCCCCTCCTGCCGCGCCTTCAACGAGAACCGCTCCCTGAACATCATCGAGCTTGACGCGGCCTCAAACAACGGCGTCGAGGATATCCGCTCACTGACAGACCAGGTGCAGATTCCCCCTACCGAAGGGAAGTACCGCGTATTCATCATCGACGAGGTACACATGCTCTCCTCCGCCGCCTTCAACGCGTTCCTCAAAACCCTCGAGGAACCCCCCTCCTATGTCATCTTCATCCTCGCGACAACCGAGAAGCACAAGATCATCCCGACAATCCTCTCCCGATGCCAGATTTACGACTTCGCCCGCATTACCGTCGGCGACATCACCGACCATCTGGCCTACGTCGCTGAGAGCGAAGGCATAAAGGCCGAGCGACCCGCCCTCGGAGTGATAGCCCGGAAAGCCGACGGAGCCATGCGCGACGCCCTCTCCATCTTCGACCAGGTAGCAGCCTCCTCCCGCGGCGACATAACCTACCGCTCCGCCATCGAGGCGCTGAACGTCCTCGACGAGCGCTACTACTCCCGCCTCTTCGACGCATTCCGCGCCGGCGACGTCCCAGCCGCCCTCCTCGTCTACAAGGAGGTGCGCGACCGCGGCTTCGACTCCCTCTTCTTCGTCAACGGCCTCGCCTCATACCTCCGCGACCTCATGGTGGCCCGCGACCCCAAGACAGCCTCCCTCCTCGACACCGACGACGAGACCCGCGCCGCGATGGCCGCCCAGGGCGCCCTCCTCGAACCCGAGTTCTTCTACTCCGCGATGAGCCTCTGCAACGAGGCAGACCTCGCCTACCGCACAGCCTCCTCCAAAACCTTCCTTGTCGAGCTGCTGCTCATCAGGCTGTGCCAACTAACCGGCCCCTCCCCCATCTCTGACGGCTCCGGGGAGGGGCGCGCCCTCAAAAAAATCGAGCCGGCCTCCCCCTCCCGGCAATCCCCCTCTGTCCCCTCCTCTCCCGGCCCTTCTTCGGCCTCCTCTCCCTCTAATTCTCCCTATATTCCCTCCCCCTCTTCCTCTGCGGCCCCCTCTCCGGCCTCTTTCTCTCCCTCTCCTGTCCCCTCTTCCCCCGCTATCCCTCCTCGCGAAGCCTGTCGGGTGGAGCGAGCTTTAGCGAGCGGCGCGTCCCCCTCCTCCCGCCGCCCGGGCCCGGCCCTGAGCCATACCCCCTCCATGCGCGCCGCCCTGGCCGACCGCAAGCCCGAGGCATCCTCCTCCGACGCCCCCTCCGAGGCCCCGAAAGTCAACCGACAGCCCTTTACCGACGACGCCCTCCTATCCCTCTGGGCCCGCTACGCCGCAGAGCGCCCGACCCAGCACCTCCTCGCCAACACGATGCGCCAGTCCCCCCCCGCGCGCCGGTCCCCCGCATCCGAACTCTTCACCATCACCGTCGAGAACCAGGGACAGGTGGAGCTGCTGAACGCCGAACTCCCCGAGCTCCTGCGCCTCATCCGCTCCGAGCTCCGCAACGACTACGTCGAGTTCCGCCTGAACGTCTCCGACAAAGCCCTCGCCCCTACCGCCTGGAACGACCGCGACCTCCTGGCCCACATGGTTGAAACCCACCCCCAGACCGCCGACTTCATACGCGCCCTGAAACTCAGCCTCTGATGAAAAGAATCGTAATCGTCGGGGCAAGCTCCGGCATCGGCCTATACGCCGCCAGCGCCCTCGCCGCCAGCGGATGGCTCGTAGGAGCCGCCGCCCGCAGAACCTCCTCCCTCGAACCCCTCCGCGCCGAGTTCCCCGGCAACATCCTCTGCGAGCCCCTCGACATAACCTCCCCCGACGCTCCCGAAGCCCTCTCCCGCCTGGTTTCCAGGCTCGGAGGGATGGATGTCTACTTCCATGTCGCCGGAATCGGCTACGACAACGCATCCTTCCTCCCCGCTCCCGACCTCGCCACCGCAGAGACAAACGTCGCCGGATTCACCCGTATGATGGACGCCGCCTGGCGCTACTTCGCCGACGGCCCCCGCCCCGGCCAGATTGCCGCAATCTCCTCAGTCGCAGGAACAAAAGGCATCGGAACCCTCGCCTCATATTCAGCCTCCAAAGCCTACCAGCAGCACTATCTCCAGGCCATGCGACAGCGCGCCGCCTCCCTCCGCCTCCCCCTGACGGTCACCGACATACGCCCCGGATGGGTGCTGACCCCCCTCCTTCCCGGCGCGCCCTCCGACTATCCCCTCGCCATGACCCCCGACCGAGCCGGCCGCCTCATCGTCAAAGCCCTCCTCAGACGCCGCCCCGTCGCCACCGTCGACTGGCGCTGGCGCCTCCTCTGCGCCCTTTGGCGCGCCCTC
>CALBWF010000083.1:0-53369 GCA_937969265.1 uncultured Porphyromonadaceae bacterium | reverse complement strand
TCACCTCCAAGCTCCTACCATCTGGACCATTCTGATAGCACCCTCCCATCCGGGTGGGTATATTAGAATCCTTGGGTGCCTCTTTTTGCGAACCAATGCGCGACAATGTTTGTATTTAATTGTGAATTAATTTTATCCTGAATATGAGTTACTATCAGACTGACTATTACGACGGACGGAATCCGCAGTCGCTCGACGCGAAGGTGTCGAGCGTCATGAAGTCGGTTTACGTCAAGATGTTCATGGCGCTCCTCGTTACCGCCCTGACCGCGTGGCTCGCCGCCTCGTGGGGCACGGAGGCCAACGTGGCATACTATATCGCTACCCACCGCTGGGTTTACTGGGGTCTCGCGATCCTGGAGCTGGGCCTGGTGTTCTTCATCACAGGCCGCCTCAACAAGCTCTCCCCGGCGATGTCGACAGGGCTGTTCTACCTATTCGCGATTGTCAACGGCCTGACGCTGTCGATTATCTTCCTGGCGTTCAGCTTCGCGAGCATCTTCAAGACCTTCCTGATTACCGCCGGGACCTTCGGCGCGATGAGCGTATACGGGTACTTCACCAACCGTGACCTGACGAAAATCGGCTCGCTGCTATATATGGCGCTCTTCGGGCTGATTATCCTCTGCGTTGTCAATATGTTCTGGGCAAACTCTACCCTTGAATGGATTGTCAGCGGCCTCGGAGTGCTGATTTTCATCGGCCTCACCGCCTGGGACACTCAGAAAATCAAGCAGATGACCCAGCAGTACCCCGCGATGGCCGACGGCCGCCTCGCCACCTGGGGCGCCCTGAGCCTCTACCTCGACTTCATCAACCTCTTCCTATACCTGCTCCGCTTCTTTGGTTCCAACCGCGACTGATACCGGGGCAATAAGCAAAGGCGGCCCTCCCTGCGCGGGGAGGGCCGCCTTTGTGTTCTGCCTCTTCGCTCGGCTTACGCCTCGCGCACCAAGAGGGGAATGGGAGGGATGAGAGATTTGGGAAGACTGGGAGGACTGGGAGGACTGGGAGCGAAAGGCGCAAGCCGGGCCTAAACCTTCAACCCTAAACCGGCGGCCTGCCGGCGGCCTGGGCCGCCCGGTAGGGCTTTCCGAGGTCGAGGTAGTAGAAGCGGTGCTGGTGGCGCTTGTCGGCGGGGGGGAGAGTTATGTAGTCGCCATAGGTGTAGGCGAGGTATTTCTCGGGTTCGGCGAAGGTCTTGAAGGGGATTCCCTCGAATAGGATTTCGCGGGCGGGTTCGACCCACTGCTTGGGGAGGACGCCGTGGGAGCCGTTGTCATGCTCGACGACGGAGGGTGACTCCTCGTAGGGGTATTCGCGGAAGATGCGCTGCAGCTTGGCGTGGAGCCCGGCGCGGGTAAAGAGGCGGCGCGTCAGCAGGGGGAACCAGCTTGAGGGCCCGTGGCCGTGGCGGTACGGGTCGCGGTATATAAGGTAGAGAGCCCTGCGGTAGAACTTGTAGCGGGCGAAATGGGAGCGGCGGGCGGGGTCGCTGTCGGTCATCCCGTCGAGGGGGAATACGTCGATATATACCCCTCCGAGATAGCCGAAATGCTTGCTTTCGATAAGGGTTGTCTCGGCGTCCTGTATCTTGCTGAAGGGGAAGGGGTAGTCGGGGTCGCTTTCCGGGCCGATCAGTTCGAGGTGCTTCGGTAGCCATTCCTTCCAGTTGGCGAGCAGCCGGTCGTAGTCGGGGCGGGGCATGCCGATGTCGAGGTCGTCGTCCCAGGGGATGAAACCGCCGTGGCGTACCGCTCCGAGGAGGGTGCCGGCGATTATGTAGTATCTCAGGCCGTGCTCGCGGCACACGGCGTCGACAGCCTGCAAAATCTTCAGCAGGCGCAGTTGCAGGGGGCGTATTTCGTAATCCATTAGGAAGTTACAAGTTCATCGGGTTTAGGCGGTAGAGCAGCACCGGGGAGCGGAGGTCGGAGCTGCGGCGGGGCCAGCGCATGACGACGCGGCGCGGCAGGTCGGCGGGTAGCATTCGGTTGAAGGCCGCGGAGTCGCGTCGGGCGACGAGTACGAGCCCCTGCGAGGGGGTGTGGCGCGCCACGCGGGCGCTGTCGAGCACGGTCAGGCCGTCATTAGTGTAGAAATTGACCTGGTAGAAGCGGAGCATGCGGTCGTCGACATAGCTGTAGACCGGCTCCCCGGGGAGCGCCCGGTCGGCAACGGCCTGAGCCAGGGGATAGTCGCTCTTGGGGTTGAGGGCCGCGGGCTGTATGGCGGCGGAGAATACCCAGTATATGAGCATCACGTCGATGAGGGTCCACTGGATAATCTGGCGGTTGTCGCCCCGCGCCATGACTTTGATTGTCGAGAGGCACACGAGGAAGCAGAGGCAGCAGGTCAGCGGGGCGGCGAACCGCGTCCCGAGCATCCGCAGCTCCCCCAGGGAGGCGTCGACCGCCGGATGCGACGCGGTTTCGGGGAGCCAGCCGAAGAGGGCGCATAGGAGCAGCAGGGGCACGAGGGCGCCCAACAGGGCGATAATCCACCCGAAGGCTTTCAGCACGCGGGTAGTCTTTCCGGCCAGCCAGCGCATGTAGAACGCCATCCAGTAGGCCAGGAAGGGGTACATCGGCAGGAGGTAGACCCCGCGCTTGCTCTGCGGGACGCAGTAGAAAAGGAACACGATCACGCACGCGCAGAGCGCCAGCAGTCCCGCTGGGTCGTTGGTCACCAGGTCGCGCCATTTGAGTTTCAGTATGCCGTAGCGGAACTTCTTCCAGGCGAACAGGGAGATGAGCGCCAGGAGCGTCCAGGGGGCCATTCCCGCCGGGAGCATCGCGAAGTAGTACCAGAGGCCGTTCTTGTGGGAGTCATAGGACATCTGCCCGGTAAAACGGCCGAAATTCTCCTCCATCGCGAGGCGCAGGAACTCGTCGCCCCCCTGCCGGTAGGCCGCGACGTACCATAGCGCCGGAAGCACCAGCGAGAGCAACCCGCTCAGAAGCAGGGTGATGAATGTGTGCCAGAAGGGGTCGCGCTGCGCCAGGCGCCATACGCCGATAACCAGGCAGGGGATAATCATCCCGACGGGGCCTTTCGTCAGCACCCCTAACGACATCAGCAGTATGCCCGTCCAGGGTAGCTGCCAGCGCCCCGGCTGGCGCTCCCAGTGACGCGCCATGGCGAGAATCGCCAGGACGGTGAAGCAGCAGAGGAGCATGTCGACGCGGCAGGAGGTCGCGGCGCGGTGAACCTCGAAGGCCGTCATGGTTATGAAGGCCGTCGCGACGGCCAGTCCGGCGGTAGTCCGGCGGCTGTAGAAGCGGAATACGCAGAGAATCATCGCCGTCGCGGCGAGCGCCGAGGGGAGGCGCGACAGGAACTCCGTGACGTGTCCGCCGTTTAGCCAGCCGAAAACCGCGATAATCCAGGCGAGCATCGGGGGCTTGTAGGGAATGTCGGCCCCGACGCTGACGGGAAGGATCCAGTTCCCCTGGTTGAGCATTGAGACGGCCACTACCGCCTCCCTCGGCTCCCCTTTGGAGTAGAACATAGTCTGGCCGAGGAAGGCCGCGAACGTAACAAGGAGCAACCCCGCGAGAGCCAGGGTTGCCCCGTTGAAGGAAATGCCGGCGGAGCGTTTCATTTACAGGTAATTGTGCGGATAATGCGATGAAGGGTGTCTGCGGAGAGAGACAGGGCGGTTACATTCCGTAGGAGAGGGTCGTGTAGTAGTTGCCGTAGCTGCCGTTGAACTCGATGGTAACGAAGCGGTTGTCCCCTCCGAACCAGGTGGCGGAGACGATTCCGCCGCTGTTGCCGGTGCTGACGGGCGCTCCGTAGAGCTGCATGAAGCGGTTGTAGAGCGTGTTGTAGCGGCTCATGTCGTAGTAGGAGGTGGGGTAGGTGAACTGCGAGCCGCAGAGGAGGCCGTTGTTGTAGTACATCGCCGCGTCGGGCCATATGAGGTTCATCTGGGGGACGTTCGACAGATATACGACGTCGGAGCCGTAGTTGCTTACCGTGTATCCGTTGGCTACCAGGGAGTTGAGCGAGGAGGCGATTGTGGCGCCGATCGCGACTCCGAGTATTGTAGAGAATACGGGCCCTACGCCGGCGGTATAGTGCCAGCGGGGAGGGGGCACGGGTCTGTGCCAGTGGCCGAAGAAGGGGACGGGATGGCGGTAACCGGGGCCCATCGGGCGGGGAGGCAGCCCGTGAGGGCGACCCGGGCGGGGAGGCCTGTGGCCGTAGTCAGGGCGTCCGGGGCGGGGCGGATGCTGCGGGGGGCGGTGTCCGTAGTCAGGGTGCCCGGGGCGGTTGTTGCCGGGATAATGGCCGTTGTTACCGGGTCGGTTGTGGTTCCCGTTCCCGGGGCGGTTCATGGGCGGGTTGGTGTTGCCGGGGCGGTTGTTGTTTCCGTTCCCGGGTCGGTTGGAGCCGCCGTTGCCTCCCGGATTGGAAGGGCGGTTGCCATTGCCGGGCCGGTGGTTGGCGCCGGGGTTTGAGGGGCGGTTACCGTTCCCGTTGTTGCCGGGACGGGTGCCGTTCGAGGCTCCGGGGCCGCGGGAAGAGCCGCCGCGGTTGGAGCCGTTGCCGCGCTGAGCGCTCGGAGTTGACTGGCGGGCGCGCCCTTGCGCTTCGGCCACGGGGGCGAATACCATCGCCGCCGCTACCATTAATGCCGAAATCGTTGTCGCAAGCTTTCTCATAACCGTTCTTTTCCTTATTAGAGCGTAAATTTAGCCAAAAGGTTTAACAATCGGGCCCTTTTCGCGGATTTTTCGTATTTTCGCGGTATGATTTACCAATATCGCACTCAGGGGACCTGCTCCCGGATGATTACCCTCGACGTCGAGGAGAACGGAACTATAAACAAGGTTGAATTTCTCGGAGGATGCCCCGGAAACACCGTCGGGGTATGCTCCCTGGCCAAGGGTCGCAAGGCCGGCGAAATCGCCGACCTCTGCCGCGGCATCCCGTGCCGCGACAAGGGCACGTCCTGCCCCGACCAGCTCGCGCGCTTTATCGACGGCCTGGTGGAGGAGAAGCGCATCCAGGGGTAGCGGACTCAATTTATTCGTAAGGAGATGAAAGCCAGGATATTTATCGCAGGGGCTTTGTGCGCTTTGGCGCTCGCTTCCTGCGGCTCGCGACACAGCAAGGTACAGCCCGTTGTCGACGCGCTCAATTCCCCGGAGTTCCGGGCCAGGGAGGTCGCGACCGGCCTCTTCTCCGGCTCGGAGGCTAAAATCGAGGGGGATACCCTCGTCTTCACGGTCGATTGCACCGACAAGGTCTCGATCAGCGCCCTTCCGCCCCGCAGCCGCGAGTTCCTGGAGCAGTCGGCGACCCTGGAGCTGTCGAACCTCTGCTCCGACAAGGGGTTCCGCGAAGGAATCGAGGCCCTGCGCGACGAGCGCATGGGGCTCAAGATTGTATGGCGCGACACCAGCGGCGCGGAAATCGCCGTACCGCTCTCCCCGGCGGCAATCCTGGGAGCAATTTAAGGGTTTTAGCCCCCTTGTTTTCCGGCTACGAGGGGAGGCCGCTCGCTTACGCTCGCTCCACAGAACGGAGACACTTCCGGCTCTGAACGGGGATACCGCCGGCTTGCGGCTACCGGCCTCCGTGCTTGCGGTAGGCGGCGGCGAGGCGGGTGTGGTAGCGGCGCGACTTGGCTTTCGGGCCGTTGTATTTCAGGGCGAAGGCGAGCCAGTTTTTCTGGCGGATCGCGTCGACCATCCCGCTGTTGGTTATGAACTTGGCGAAGAGTTCGAGCTGGTCGCGCTCCGAGCGGCTCATCAGGTCGACGAACTCCCGGACCGAGGAGGTTCCGCATTTCTTCCAGTTAAAGCCTCCGATCTGAAACATACCCCAGAATGTGGATTCCAGGGCCGATTCCTCGTCAATCCCCTTGGCGGCTTCGAGCCGGGCCTGCTGCGCTGCCTGGTAGGAGCCGTGGCGGCGCGCGTCGGGGCGGCGGAACACCTCCGGCGCTTTCTTCTTGGCCTTGGCGAGGTTTACCCCGTGGCGCGGGGCGAACTTCTGATACATCGAGAGGTCGAAGTTAATCAGCGGTTTCCCCTCGTCCCAGAACCCTTCGTGGGAGGCTCCCGCCTCAATATCCACCACCGCCTTTATAGCGGCGACTTCCACGCCCAACTCCTCGGCTACCTCGCGGTAGTCCTCCTCCGTCAGGTCGCGGTAGCGCCCGGCGTCGTCGAAGGGGGGTACGACGAAGGGGGTCAGGAACATCGTCGTGTCATGGGCGGCGAAGGATTCCGTATGGGGCCTGAGCAGGGGCTGCGCGGAACAGCCGGGTGCGAACGCCGCGAGCAACATTGCCGCGGCCAGGGGTAGAAGTCTTTTCATGGCATATACAACAAAAATGGGGGCTGTTTCGGTCGGAAACAGCCCCCGGATATGGTCATCTAAGCGGGAAGCCGCGGGGCCGCGGGTCAGGCCTTGAGGTCGGCTACCTTCTTGATTGTCAGCTTAAGCTGCTCGTAGAAGCGCTCAACGGCGGGGATGTGCATGCGCTCCGAGGGGGAGTGGACGTCGCGGAGGGTCGGGCCGAAGGATACCATGTCGAGGCCCGGATAGTTCTGCTGGAAGAGGGCGCACTCGAGTCCGGCGTGGATTGCCTTGACGGCGGGACGGACTCCGTAGAGCTCCTCGTAGGCGTCGGACGCGATTTTCATGATCGCGGAGTCGAGGTTGGGGGTCCAGGCGGGATAGCCGTCGCCGTGCTCGACGGTGGCACCGGCGAGGGTGAAGCAAGCCTCTACCTGGTTGGCGATGTCGTACTTGCGGGAGTCTACGCAGGAGCGCTGGGAGGTGGTTACCACGATTTTCTCGTTATCCTTCATCTTTACGGAGGCGAGGTTGGTGGAGGTCTCTACCAGGCCGGGCATGTCGCGGCTCATGGAGACTACTCCGTGAGGGGCGCAGTATAGGGCGAGCACGAGGTTGCGGGAGGTAGTCTGGTCGACGGTGAAGTCAGGCTTGTCGACGCTCTCCAGCTCGAGTTTCATCGTGGTTTCTAGCCCTTTGTATTCGGCCTCGATGTCGGCGGCGTAGCGGTTGAAAGCTATGCGCACGTCCTCCTTGCGGGAGGTGTGGACGCCGAATACGGCGTGGGCGGCGCGGGGGATGGCGTTGCGCAGGTTTCCGCCGTCGAACTCGGAAATCACTACCTCGTGCTTCTTCATCAGGTTGAAGAGGAAGCGGGCCACGATTTTGTTGGCGTTGGCGCGCCCGAGGTGGATGTCGCCGCCGGAGTGGCCTCCGAGGCCGTCGCGGAGGTCGAATTTGAAGTAGTGGTAGTCAGTCGGGGCGAAGGAGCGGTTGTACTGGAAGGTGGCGACGGTGTCGATGCCACCGGCGCACCCTACGAACACTTCGGCGTCGTCCTCGGAGTCGAGGTTGATGAGGATGGTGCCTTTCAGCTCCCCTTTCTCGAGGTTGTTGGCGCCGGTCATGCCGGTCTCCTCGTCCATGGTGATGAGGGCTTCGAGGGGGCCGTGAACCAGGTTCTCGTCAGTCATGATGGCGAGCGAGGCTGCGACACCGATTCCGTTGTCGGCGCCGAGGGTAGTGCCGTTGGCGCGCACCCATTCCCCGTCGACGATAGTCTCGATCGGAGAGTTCTCGAAGTCGAAGCTCTTGTCGTTGCTCTCGCATACCATGTCCATATGTCCCTGGAGGATAACCGTCGGGGCGTTCTCGTGGCCCGGGGTGGCGGCCTTGCGTATGATTACGTTGCCGATTTTGTCGGCGTGGGCGTCGAGGCCGTGGCTCTTGCAGAAGTCGAGCAGGAAGGCGCGTATTTTTTCCTCCTTTTTGGAGGGGCGGGGAATCTTGGTGATCTGGTCGAAGATTTCGAACACCTGTTTCGGGTTGAGGTCTTTTACTTCCATGATGGGTTGTATTATTGTGTTCGTTAAATTAGCTTTTAAAAAAACGGGGGCTATCCTAAATATCTGTTAAAAGTGACGCTCCGATGCCGCTAAGTTACAAAATAAAATCGAGAAACTACGAAAAATTGCCCCGACTTTCTTAAATTTGCGGCAAAATTTCAAGGAGCCGAGGATGTACGCCACAGTCCTGATAACGGTAGCCCTGCTCGCCCTCGCGGTGGTGCTGATGGGCGTGAAGGCGCTCTTCGTCAGAGGGGGCCGTTTCCCGCAGGCCCACAGCCACGAGCTCCGCGACATACCCCGCCGGCAGAAGGCTCTCCGCGAGAAGCTGCGCGACGGCCGCTGAAAGCCTTAAATCCCGTTCATTAACCCGCAAAACATCACCTATATCGAAATATGAAGAAATTCTTCCTGGCAGCCCTCGCCGCAGGGCTCCTCTGCGGCGCTTCCGCATGCTCGAATACCGACAACAAGGCCGATGCCGCGAAGGCCGACGCTCCCGCCGCCCCGGCCGCGAAGGCCGATGCCGAGTCGTTCGCCCCGACAACCAACATCCGCTACTACAACATGGACTCCGTCATGGCCAACTACGACATGGTAAAGACCTTCAACGAGGCCAACCTCCGCGCCATGACCGAGCTGCAGAACGCCCAGCGCTCCCGCGAGAGCGAGCTTAACCGCCTGGCAAGCTCCATCCAGCAGAAGGTGCAGAGCAACGGCTACCTCTCCGAGGCTTCCTACAACGCCGACATGCAGGACCTTAACAAGAAGCAGCAGGCTGCCCAGAACTACCTCGGCTCCCTGCAGCAGAAAGCAGAGATGGAGGCGATGCGCCAGCAGCAGCAGTTCCTCGACTCGCTCAACAACTTCCTGAACGACTACAACAAGACCCGCCACTACGACGCGATTCTGATTTACGCTCCCGGCGAAATCTTCAACCCGGCGCTCGACATCACCGCCGACGTTATCTCCGGCCTCAACAGCCGCTACACCGCCGCCGCGCCCGTGAAGAAATAGTGAAGGGTGGAGGGTGAACGGTGAAGGAGATACTCCTGACGCTGTTATCTTTGTAAGACATCGCCCGGCTTTCACAATTCAAATCAGATTAGCCGCTAAAAATTTAAAGCCGCCTTAGGGCGGCTTTTTTATGTCCGGCCTGGAAAAGGTCAGCGGCGGTTGAGGCCGCGGCGGAGGGGGGAGCGGCGCAGAAGGGTGGCGCGGGCCTCGGGGGAGAGGGTGTCGAGGGCTTCGCGGGAGAGGGTGAGCAGGGCCGGGCGTGGGCGGAACTCGGGGAGGGGTTCGGCGGTTATGGCGCGGTTCAGGGGGCAGCACTCCTGGCAGCGGTCGCAGCCGTAAATAACGTCGCGGAGGAGTTCTTCGGCGGGCCTGCCACCGACTGTTTCGGGAATCGGGCCGCGGTGCTCGATTGTCAGGTAGTTGAGGCAGAGGCGGGCGTCGAAGGAGCCGTCGGGCCGGAGTGCCCCGGTAGGGCACGCCCTGGCGCACGCCCCGCATCCGGCGCAGCGCTGTCCGGTGTTGCCGTTGTCTGAGGGGCTTTCATCCCCCCGGCGACCTTTCCCTGTCGTTTCGGCGGCCGCTAATGCCTCATAGAGCGCGTCGGTAACGATTTCTGCCAGGAAGAAGTAGCTCCCCAGGCCCGGAATGGAGAGCTGGTGGTTCAGCCCGATGCTTCCCAGCCCGGCGCGTTCCGCCCAGTAGCGCTCCAGAATCGGGGCGGAATCGACGCATACGCGCCCCTGGAACCCGGCGGCGCGGAGGAGTTCCGCCGCGGGCCGGAGGCGCTTGCGGAGCACGTCGTGGTAGTCGTCGCCGAGGGCGTAGCGGGCTATGCGCCCGGCGCCCGGCGCGGGGCTGTAGTCGGAGGTGTAAGGGAAGGCGCAGGAAATGACGCACCCCCGCGTCGGCTCCCCTTCGAGCAGCCGGAGCGGGTTGGCGCGTATCTCGCGGTAGCGCTCGAGGTACTCCATCGAGGCGTGGAGCCCCCGGGCTATGAAGCTGTCGTAACTGCTGATTACCGCCGGGTCGACCTCTCCGGCCTCCGCGACGCCCCACGCCGCCGCTCCGGCGGCTTCAATAGCCTCCGAGAGAGCGTGTAAAAGGCCGGAGCCGCCGTCGGGGGCGGCTCCGCCATTCTTTCCGTTATCACCTTCTTTCATTGTCACATCGGGAGCACCGCGAACTCATAGCCTCTGGCTTTCAGCCATTCGATTGCCTGGGGAAGCACCGCCTTCATGTTGCGCTCGGCTTTCAGCGAGTCGTGGAACACGATGATCGAGCCGTTGCGGGCGTAGCGCCGGACGTTGGCGAAAACCTTCTCCGGGGTCAGCTTCTTGGAGTAGTCGCGGGTCACCAGGTCGTACATAATGATGTTGTAGCGGTCCTTGATGATTTTCGACTGCTTCCAGCGCAGAAGGCCGTGGGGAGGCCGGAACAGGGTGCTGTCAATCAGGTCGTTGGCCTCGGTTATGTCGTGGAGGTAGCGGTAGGTCGAGACGTGCATCCCCTGGAGGTGGTGCATCGTGTGGTTGCCGTAGGAGTGGCCGCGGCGCTTTATCTCCTCGAATAGCTCCGGGTTGCGGGCGACGTTGTCTCCCACCATGAAGAAGGTCGCCTTCACGCCGTAGCGGTCGAGGGTGTCGAGCACCCAGGGGGTGACTTCCGGCACCGGCCCGTCGTCGAACGTCAGGTAAATCACCTTGCGCTTCTTCACCTTGAAGCGCCAGAGCCCTTCGGGGAAGAGGAGGCGGTAGAACAGGGGCGGTCGTTCAATCAGCATATTCTCGCGTCAGCCGGTTATTTCTTGGGAAGGAACCTGGTGAGGTCGTTGATGTTAACCCCTTCGGCCAGGAGTTTCTCCTGGAGGAGCGCGTTGTCGCCCCCCTCGCTGTTATAGGCGTCGAGGAGCACGTAGAGGTAGGTCGGGATGTAGCGGTCGGCGTAGGTGAGGCCGGAGAATCCGCTTCCCGGGAGGGTGCGCTGCAGCTCCATGAAGTAGGGGATATACTGGCCGTAGCGCAGAATCTCCTTCTCGAGAATCGCCATGCCCTTGGCCTTCAGGTTGGTGTCGCCCGTAGCCTGGGCGAGGCGCAGGTATGTGCCGGCGATCTGGTAACCGATCTGTATGCTGTAGGGGGCAATCTTCTCGGGGAGCTTCTCCTCAATCATGTCGAGCACGCGGGCGGCCTTGGTGAAGCGGTCGGCGGCATAAACAGCGTCAGGCTTGCCGTTGATGGAGTCGAGGGGGTGCATCGCGTCGTACCCTTCGAGGAAGAGGGCGTACGCCAGCTCCGACATCGCGGAGCGGTGGGTGGTTACCATGCGGCGCACGGTCTCGTCGAGGTAGACCTCCTGCCCCTCCTTGAGGTTGTCGAGACCACCCCAGCGGAACTTGTTGGTCACGTTGTCGTACATCTTGTCGGTCGCGATCCAGGTCGACTGCCCGTCTTCGGGATTGCGCAGGGGGGTAACCTGGTACGCCAGGCCGGTGTTGCGCAGGTAGGGGGAGAGCGACAGGTAGTATTCGTCGGGAACGGTCATCGCGAAGTATGCCGGGCGGTTCCATCCGTCGCGGGCCTGGGAGGCGATCACGTCAAGGCTGAGGGCCTGGCTGAGGGTAACGCCTCCGGCGGGGTTCTTCGGGTCCTTGTAGAGCGATACCTCGATTGCCTCCTCGGCGGCGGGAAGCTCGGAGGGGAGGATTACCCCGGCCTTGGCCGCGGCCTCGGCGTTGGAGGGGATGTACATATAGGGGTAGCGCATGACGCGCGAGCCCTGCCACATCGCTTTCGGGTTATGGTAGAGGTCGTCGAGCGAGTTGAGGGCGTTGACGCGCTCCTGGCTCATGTTCTCCTGGTCGAAGTAGCTGTATTGCAGGCGGTCCTGGGCGTAGTCGGCGGGAACTGCCGAGGTCGGAAGCCCGGCGGCTCCGTCGGTCGCGACGCGCATCTGGTTGGCGTACCAGTCGGTCGTGAGGTACGAGAGGTTGACGACGCGGACGTCGGTGCGGTACCCCTCGACCTCCTGGGCGTACCAGAGGGGGAAAGTGTCGTTGTCGCCGTTGGTGAAGATAACGCCGTTCTGGTCGACTGACGAGAGGTAGTTCATTCCGAAGTCGCGGGTCGTGTAGCGGCCCGAGCGGTCGTGGTCGTCCCAGGTCTGCGACACCATCTGAAGTGGCACGGCCAGCCCGACGGCGCAGGCGGCGCAGGCGACGTAGAGCGCCTTGCGGCGGTCGGCGCGGGGATTGATGCCGTTGTTATCTTCCCCTTCGGGGGCCACGGAGTTCTTCATCAGACGATTTACGAGAGCCCAAAGGGCGGGTACCCCCATGCCTACCCATATGGCGAAGGCGTAGAAGGAGCCGGCGAAGGCGTAGTCGCGCTCGCGGGGCTGCAGCGGGGGCTGGTTGAGGTAGAGCACTATGGCGATTCCCGTCATGAAAAAGAAGAAGAAAATCACCCAGAACTGCTCGATGCCCCGCTTGGAGTGGAACGCCTGCCAGGTAAGTCCGAGGATTCCGAGAAGCAGGGGGAGCATGTAGAATACGTTATGCCCCTTGTTGTTCTTCCCTATGTCGTCGGGGAGGAGGCTCTGGTCCCCCAGGCGGGGGTTGTCGATGAAGGGGATGCCGGAAATCCAGTTGCCGTGGTTGGCCTCGCCCTGTCCGGCGATGTCGTTCTGGCGGCCGGCGAAGTTCCACATAAAGTAGCGCCAGTACATGTAGTTCAACTGGTAGTTGAAGAAGTAGCGCATGTTCTGGGCGAAGGTGGGCTTCTGCATCATCATCGTGCGGATGGTGTTCCCCTCCTTGTCGACGATTACGGGGGCCTCGACGTTGTCGAGGTCGGCCTCTGTCGCCCCGATCCATTCCATGTAGGCCGCCGGATGGGAAGCCGAGGTGGAGTACATGCGGGGAAAGAGCATCTTGGGTGTCATCTCGTAGGAGAAGGACTCTTTGGCGATGTAGCGGTCAGGCTCCGAGGGGTCGCTCTTGACTACCTTGCTGTAGACATTCTTGACATCTTTCTTTTTGAAGCCGTAGCTCCCGTAGTCGTCTGCCTCGTACTGTACGGACGACTTGAAGGTGTGGCCGTAGAGGAGCGGGGTCTCGCCGTACTGCTCGCGGTTGAGGTAGGAGGAGAGGGCGAACACGTTGTCGGGGGCGTTCTGGTTCATCGGGGGATTGGCGTGGGAGCGGATCAGCAGCAGGGCGTAGCTCGAATATCCGGCGAAAATCACCAGGACGCTCAGGGCGCAGACCGTCAGGATGCGTACCGGGAGTTTCTTTGACATCCACAGGAAGGCTCCCAGGGCGCCGATCAGCACCACGGGAACGAGCCATCCCGACCCTATGAAGGGCATTCCGGAAAGGATTATGGCCAGCAGGAACGACACCCGGATTTCGGTTGCCGACTTCTGGCGGTAGAGGGCCGAGACGGCCCATATGGCGGCGGCGAGGAACAGGATGGTGTAGGCGAGGACGCCGGTGTTGTAGCCCATCCCGAAGGTGTTGACGAACAGCAGCTCGAACGACTGGGCTACCTCGATGAAGCCCGGAACGAGTCCGTAGAGGATAAGCGCCACTATGGCGGCAGCGACGGCCAGGGCAATCAGCGAGCCGGTGGCCGTGGTGTCCTTGAACTTGCGGTAGTAGAATACCAGCACGATCGCGGGGATGCAGAGGAGGTTGAGCAGGTGGACGGCGATCGACACTCCGATAATGTAGGCTATAAGAACCAGGTAGCGGTCGGAATGGGGCTGGTCGGCGCGGTTTTCCCATTTGAGGATCAGCCAGAATACCAGCGCCGTGCAGAACGACGAGAAGGCGTAGACCTCACCCTCGACGGCGGAGAACCAGAAGGTGTCGCTCCAGGTGTAGACCAGCGCGCCGCAGACTCCCGCCCCGAAGATCACGAGCATCTCCAGCAGGCTCACGTTCTCGGCGTCGTCCTTGACAATCAGCCGCTTCACGAGGTGGGTAATCGTCCAGAACAGCAGCAGGATGGTACCGGCGGAGAGAAGCGCCGACATCGAGTTGACCATCAGCGCCGCCTTCGTCACGTCGCCTCCGGCGAAGTTCACGAAGAAGCGGGCCGCGAGCATGAAAATCGGGTTGCCCGGCGGGTGGCCGACTTCGAGTTTCGTGCCTTGCGCGATAAATTCGGGGCAGTCCCAGAACGAGGCGGTAGGCTCGACTGTCAGCAGGTATGTGACAGCGGCGATTGCGAAACACGCCCATCCGAGGATGTTGTTGAGGAGGTTGTACTTTTTCATTGCGGAAACGTGGGGGAGCGCCGCGGCGCCCTTATGATGCGCGAAATTACGCCAACTTCGCCTATTCACCAACTTTTTAAGGTTTATTAGAACGTTAGGGCCATGGAGAATCCGACCACGCCTGAGCCGGCGAACGGGGCGCCGAACCCGGTGACGGAATT
This sequence comes from uncultured Porphyromonadaceae bacterium, assembly GCA_937969265.1. Taxonomy (GTDB): domain Bacteria; phylum Bacteroidota; class Bacteroidia; order Bacteroidales; family Muribaculaceae; genus UBA7173. The sequence continues at coordinate 39,034 of CALBWF010000083.1, read as the reverse complement.
GCGGCGGCGCGGAAGGTCGAGACCGGCGCACTCGCGGGCCAGCCGCTCCTCGCGCTCCTTCATATGGCGCTCGTAGCGTTTGCGGAAAATCTTGGGATAGAGCCAGTAGGCGAGCGTCGTCGAGAAATAGCCGACCGCGGCGCCTCCGACTACGTCGTTGATCCAGTGGCGGTCGTTGTGGATGCGCAGGTATGCGGTGGTGAGCGCCACGGCGTATCCGGCGACTCCGATCCAGGGGGAGGTGGACCAGTACTCGCGGCGCAGGAACTCGGCGCCGGTGACGGCTGTCCCCGTGTGACCCGAGGGGAAGGAGTTATGGGCGTTGCTGTCGGGGCGCTTCTCGTGGAAGGCGTATTTCATTCCGGCGTTGATCGCGACGAAGATAGTGTAGCTCATCGCGGCGATGATCGTGCGGTCGAGCAGCCCGTTTTCCCCTTTGAGACCGCAGGCGTAGAGGCCGTAAGAGGCAACAATCGGGGCGTACTGGAGGTAGTTGTCGACCGTTGTCTTGTGGTTGCCGTGCTGCGAGAGGTGCTTTTGGACGTATTCGCGGGCCTGGACCAGTTTCGGGGTCCTGACAAACAGCGAGGCCGCTGCCCCGACTACGACCGGGGTGCCGAGCTGCCAGTAGTTAACCTTCATCCCGTCGCGGAAGGAGGGGCACGGAACCGCCGGAACACTCTCGTAGACAGTCTCTTCCGCTTTGAAGAGCGGCGCGACCCTCGCGGTGTCGGCCGGGTTGAAGTCAGTGAAATCCAGCGGCGCTGTCGCGCCGGGCGCGACAGCCGGACCCTCGCCGAAGGCGGCGAGGCTTATCGAGACCGCCATCAATATTGTCAGTATTTTTCTCATCGCTTAAACATATAGAACGCGAAGTTACACCTATTTTTTGTTTTAACGGGATTTAACCAGCCTAAAATCCCTGTTTGGCAACATAGAAGATTAACATAAACGGCATACTGATTGTTTTTGTAATACAAATGATATAACTTCGCGGTATAAGTAAATATGAAGAAGATGGAACTCGCTGTACAGAAAAAGAATCAGAGCTTCAGGTTACCGGTTGACCTGATTGAGCGCCTTAAACTGCTGGCAAAGCGGCAGAACAGAAGTCTGAACAACTTCGTCGAGACCTTGCTTCTCGGAGCGGCATACAACGAACCGAACGAGGAGACGCTTGCCGCGATGGCGGAGGCGCGTAGTGGTAAGTTACGCGACTCCGAGCCTCTCGACCTCTCGTCAATCGAGGCAATGGAAAAATCAATGGGGCTATGAAGCGGCTATACCCGACAACGCAATATAAAAAAGACTATAAGCGCATTCGTCGCAATCCGGCTAAGGTTGCCAGGTTGTTCGCAATCTTGCAAAAATTGCAGAATGAGGAACCGATTCCGGCTGAGTTCAGCCCGCATATGCTTACTGGTAATTATGCCAATCATATGGAATGCCATATAGAAGGTGATTTCTTGCTGATTTGGTTTGACCGAGAGGCCGATGTAATTGATTTAGTAAGGCTTGGCTCTCATTCCGAGCTGTTTAAGAAGTAAATCGATAGATGCTTATATGGTGCTGAATTATATTTGGGCGGCGTTTTTCCTGGTGGCGTTCGCGGTGGCGCTGGGACGCACGGTCGTAACCGGGGACGCCGGGGTGTGGAGCGAGATGATGCAGGGCTCGTTCTCGGCCGCGGCGCTCGCGTTCGAGGTGTCGCTGGGGCTGACGGGAATCCTGGCGATGTGGCTGGGGCTGATGAAGATAGGGGAGCGGGCCGGCGTAATCGGCTTTTTCGGCCGGTTGGTGTCTCCCCTTTTCTGCCGCCTGTTTCCGGGGGTGCCGAAGGGGCATCCGGCGATGGGCTCGATTTTCATGAATGTCTCGGCCAACATGCTCGGCCTCGACAACGCCGCTACTCCGTTGGGCCTCAAGGCTATGCAGGAGTTGCAGTCGCTCAACAAGGAGAAGGACACGGCGACCGACGCGATGATTATGTTCCTTATTCTCAACGCTTCGGGGCTATGCTTCATACCGATTTCGATTATGATGTACCGCGCGCAGGCGGGGGCGGCCAATCCTACCGACGTGTTCCTCCCGATTCTGCTCGCGACCTTCGTATCGACGCTTGTCGGCATCGTTGCGCTGTGCGTCAAGCAGCGCATACGGCTTGCCGACCCCGTGCTGCTTGGATGGCTCGGGGGGATGATGGCCGTGATCGCCGCGATGGTGTGGGTTTTCTCAGGAATGGACGGCGAGCGGGTTGAGCGCTATTCGGGCTTTATCGCCAACTTCCTGCTGTTCAGCGTTATTGTCGGATTCCTGCTCGCGGGGATGCGCAAGCGGCTGAATATGTACGAAACGTTTATCGAGGGGGCGAAAGAGGGGTTCAAGACCGCCGTGACGATAATCCCCTACCTGGTCGCGATACTGGTAGGCATCGCGGTATTCCGCGCCTCCGGGGCGATGGACATGCTGACGGCCTGGACCCGCGACTTTGTGGCTTGGCTCGGGTGCGACACCTCCTGGGTTGAGGCGCTCCCTACCGCGTTGATGAAGCCCCTTAGCGGCAGCGGTTCGCGCGGTCTTATGATAGACCTTATGAATACCTACGGGGCCGACGCTTTCGTCAGCCGCGTCTCGGCAGCGATCCAGGGCTCTACCGACACGATGTTCTACGTCCTGGCGGTCTATTTCGGTTCTGTCGGGGTTCGTAAGACGCGCTACGCGGTCGGCTACGCCCTTCTCGCCGACGTCAGCGGCTCCGTCGCCGGCGTCCTCGCCGCATACCTCTTCTTCGGGTAGCAAGGTGAAGGGTGAAAGGTGAAGGGTGAAAGGTTAAGGAGATACTTCTAATAAAAACTTATAGAATTTTATAAGAATTATAAGATTTATAATATGGTAGGGCTTGTCCGGGAATCAGAAGGGGAGGGCGGGGCCGAGGGGGGATACGGCGGTGGCGGAGGGTGCGGGGGCTTCGGCTATGGATTTGGAGAGGAGGCGGCGACCGAAGCGGCAGTAAATGCATTTCTTTTTCTCGCAGAACTCGCGGCGCAGCTCCACGAGTGCCTGCGAGGCGAAGGCGTCGCGGCAGGGTATGCCGGCCTCGGTGAACAGGCGCACGACAGAGTTCTCCTCCGGCGGCAGGGAGCAGAGGAGGTCGAGGGCGCGCTCCATCGCGGAGTCGTCGCCCCGCGAGGCGGCGCGGGCGTGGAGCAGGGGGACGGCGACGTTGATGATCAGGGAGTCTACGGCGCTCTTTCCGAGCACGCCCGGAAACGCCTTTGCCCGCGAGGGGGCGAAGGTGTAGTGGGTGGCCCAGAATCCTTCGGGGGTGACGCTCAGGAGGTCGCGTATGCGCTCGGCGGAGCCGCCGGTCGCGGCCAGGTCTCCCATCAGCCCGAATCCGTCGGCAACCTTTTTCGCCAGGAGCGCCAGTCGGCGGTACGGGAGGTTCTGCGGGCGGGTGCGGGCCATTTTCCATTGGGGCCGCGGGGAGCGCAGCGAGAATTTGGCCGCCATGAATTTGTATTCCTGGCGGAGGGCCTCGACGTAGGGGTCCTCGTCAATCGCCGGGTCGGGAATCAGCCCGGCCTGCCCGAACACCATGGCCTCGACCGAAAGGGGGTTGTCGCGGTGTTTAAGCAGGATGTTGAGGGGGAGGGAGCGGGCTGTCAGCTCGAAGGGCTCGCTGTTCAGCCCGAACCCGAGCGCGCGGGCGAAGGTTATATAGGCGGCTTCCTCCCAGTTGCCGCCGGTCGCTTCGGCGATCGCGGCGGCGCGCTCGCTTTTGGCGAACACGCGCTCCACGGCCAGGGCCGTCAGCCAGTCGGAAACATAAATCGAGGGGATTGACCGCAGCCCCTCGGCGCATGGGAGGCCTGTGTCGGAGCCTTTGCCGAACGCCTCGTAGCGCTCCCTCGCGCCTGAACCTATCTCCATGACGGCCTGGGGGATGGCTGAGCCGTCGGGGCGCCGGATTTCGGCGTCGTCGACCGCGACGACGTGGAGCACCACAGAGTCGTAGGCCCGGTCGGAGTCGTGGCCGTGGCGATGCCAGTCGGAGGCCCGGACGTGCATCTCGACGTTGCCGTGCCAGGTCTGGTCGCCGATTTTCAGGGCGGCGTTGAAGAAGTCGGGCCCGGCGTCGGTGTTTAGCCTTCCGGGGTCGAGCACGCGGAGGGGGAGGCCGCGGGTGGTCGCGGCGTCCTTTATGAGCCCCAGCCGGTGCTGCCAGACGAACTGCATTAGCTTCTCCATACGGCAAAATTACAAAAAAATCTTAAACTCGGAAGCCGAACGCTTGCGGAAAACGCGGAAAATCAGTAACTTTGTGGGCTTTTTGGCCGAAACGGGCTTACCAAGCAGCCAACCAAGGCTCGCCCGACGGCATAACCTTATACAAATCAATAGTTTAATGTACGCTATCGTAGAAATCCAGGGACAGCAGTTCAAGGCCGAGGCCGGCAAGTTCCTGTATGTACACTATCTCGGCGACGAGCGCAAGGAGGGTGAGACCCTCGAGTTTGACCGCGTCCTGCTCGTTGACGCCGACGGTGCCGTGAAGGTCGGCGCGCCCACCGTAGAAGGGGCGAAAGTTGTTTGCGAGGTTAAACGTCCCCTCGTGAAAGGCGACAAGGTGATCGTGTTCAAGAAGAAGCGCCGCAAGGGCTATCGTCGCAAGAACGGCCATCGCCAGATGTTCTCCCAGGTAGTGATCAAAGACGTAATCGCATAACCCATTAAAAATCTAAGACAGCAACATGGCACATAAGAAAGGTGTAGGCTCGTCGAAGAACGGCCGTGAGTCGGAAAGCAAACGACTCGGTGTTAAGATTTTTGGTGGCCAGTACGCCAAGGCAGGCAACATCCTCAAACGTCAGCGCGGAACAGTGCACCACCCGGGCCTCAACGTGGGCATGGGCAAGGACCACACCCTCTACGCGCTCATCGACGGCACCGTGGTGTTCACCAAGGGCAAGGAAGGCCGCCGTTTCATCAGCGTGACCCCCATCGCCGAGGCATAACCCTACATCCTCAGCGAATACCGCTCCGCATTCAGGCGGCCGCCTCTGAGCGCTTGGCGCGCAGGCGCGGCCGCCTTAGCTATATCCAGTCAACCAACCCTCAAAACAAGCAAAACCATGGCAGACAATAACAGCAAGCAGCAGGAAATCAAAATCGAACTCACCCCCGAAATCGCCGCCGGGCACTACGCCAACCTCGCGGTCCTCTCCCACACCCCGGGCGAGTTCTTCCTTGACTTCATCGCCGTGGCTCCCAACATGCCCCAGGCACGCGTCCAGAGCCGCATCATCATGAACCCCGAGAACGCCAAGAACCTCCTGTTCGCCCTACGCGACAACATCCAGAAATACGAGAGCACCTACGGCGAAATCACCCGCAAGGCTCCCAAGAACGGCGCGGCCAACAACGGCGGCATCCCTAATCCATTTCAAGCCTGATGGATTTACAGATCTATAACTCGCTCAAACGCGACAAGGAGTATTTCCGGCCGCTCCACGAAGGGAGGGTCGGGATGTACGTCTGCGGCCCGACGGTCTACGGCGACGGCCACCTCGGCCACGCCCGCCCGGCGATTACCTTCGACGTCGTCTACCGCTACCTCACCCACCTGGGGCTGAAGGTGCGCTACGTGCGCAACATCACCGATGTCGGCCACCTCGAGCATGACGCCGACGAGGGGGAGGACAAAATCGCCAAGAAGGCGCGGCTGGAGCAGTTGGAGCCGATGGAGGTGGTGCAGCACTATCTCAACAGCTACCACCGCGACATGGAGCGCCTCAACGTGCTCCCTCCCTCGATCGAGCCGCACGCCTCGGGCCATATCATCGAGCAGCAGCAGTATATCCAGGCAATCCTCGACGCGGGCTACGCCTACGTCAGCGACGGCTCGGTGTACTTCGACGTGCGCAAATATAACGCCGACCACCATTACGGCAAGCTCTCGGGCCGCAACATCGACGAGCTCTTCTCCGAGACCCGCTCCCTTGACGGCCAGCAGGAGAAACGCTACCCTGCCGACTTCGCCCTTTGGAAGAAAGCGGCACCGGAGCATATAATGCGCTGGCCGTCACCCTGGAGCGACGGCTTCCCCGGGTGGCACCTCGAATGCTCCGTCATGAGCGAGAAATACCTCGGCGAGCAGTTTGACATCCACGGCGGCGGCATGGACCTGAAGTTCCCCCATCACGAGTGCGAGATCGCGCAGAGCGTGGCCCACAACGGCCACGACAGCGTCCGCTACTGGATGCACAACAACATGCTGACCATCAACGGCGAGAAGATGAGCAAGTCGAAGGGTAACTTCATTACCCTCAACGAGTTCTTCACCGGGCAGCACGAGCTTCTCCAGCAGCCCTACTCGCCGATGACAATCCGCTTCTTCCTCCTCCAGGCCCACTACCGCTCGACGGTTGACTTCTCGAACGAGGCCCTCCAGGCTTCCGAGAAGGCCTACGCCCGCATGATGGAGGGGTGGAAGCGCCTCGCGGGCCTCAAACCCGCCGCGGAGAGCGACATGGCCGGGGAAATCGAGAAGATACGCCAGGCGTGCTACGACGCGATGAACGACGACTTCAACACCCCGGTGGTGATCGCTCACCTCTTCGAGGCTCTGTCGCTCATCAACAAGGCCCGCGACGGACATATGCGCGCTACCCAGGCCGACATCGACGCCCTGAAAGCGCTCTTCGACACGTTCCTCTTTGAAATCCTCGGGATGCTCCCGACCGACGGCGGCGAGGCAGGAGAGGGTGCGCTGGAGCCTTACAAGGAGGCTTTAAACCTTCTCCTGGAGGTACGTTCCCAGGCAAAGGCGGCGAAGGACTGGACTACCTCCGACCTGATACGCGACCGCCTGGCCGCGATCGGCTTCGCTGTCAAGGACACGCGCGACGGCTCCTTCGAGTGGTCGCTTAACAAGTAAACGCTCCGACCGGATGGACCTTCAGGGCTTCGGCGAGCTGATGATGGATAACCTGCCGTTCGAGCCTACCGACCAGCAGATTCAACTGATCGCGGCTCTGACGCGCTACTGCTCGGCGTACACCGCCGGACAGGACCGGGTGTTCATCCTAAACGGCTACGCCGGAACGGGTAAGACCTCAGTCATGGGGGCGCTCGTGCGCTCGCTGCAGGCGGTAGCCATGCCGACGGTGCTCCTCGCCTCGACCGGCCGCGCCGCGAAGGTGCTGTCGGCCTTCACCGGCAAGCCCGCGTTCACCATCCACCGATACATCTACAACGCGCCCGCGGTGACCCCCGACGGGCGCGTTTACGCTTCCGTGAAGCACAATCCCCACCGCAACACGGTCTTCATCGTCGACGAGGCGTCGATGATCGGCGACGACGAGTACGGCGCGCAGGGGAGTCTGCTGAAGGACCTCCTGCTGTATGTCTTCTCCGGCGTCAACTGCCGCCTGATTCTCGTAGGGGACACGGCGCAGCTCCCCCCGGTGGGATTCGAGGAGTCCCCGGCCATGACCCCCGAGGCTTTCAAGCGGATGGGGATGAGCGTGACCCGCGCCACGATGACAAAGACCGTGCGCCAGAAAGCCCGCTCGGGGATACTCTACAACGCGACGTCGCTGCGCCGCTCGATGCTGGAAGTGCCGCTGCCGGTCCCCTCGCTGCGCGTCAGGGGGTTCGGCGATGTGGCTGTGGTCGAGCCGGAAAGTCTCCAGGAGGTACTCGAGGATGAGCTTCGCGAGCGCTGGGCCGACCAGGTGCTCCTGATTACCCGTTCCAACCGCCGGGCGGTGGACTTCAACCTCGCGATTCGCTCCATAATCTACGAGCACGAGGAGATGCTCGCGCCGGGCGAACGCCTGATGATCGCCAAGAACAACTACTACTGGACCCGCGGCCACGAGCAGATCGACTTTATCGCCAACGGCGAGGTGGCCGTCGTCGAGAAAATCTACGGCACCGAAGAGCGCGCCGGGTGCCTCTTCGCCAACGTCGAGCTGAACCTGCCGGAAAAAGGGTTCACCATCGACGCCAAACTCTCGCTCGACTGCCTGACCTCCGATCAGGCGGCGCTCGGCCGCGAGAAGCTGCAAGCGCTCGCCAACCAGGCGCTTTACGAGGACGGGCGGCTCCAGGCCTCCCCGACGGCGCAGCGCGACACCCTCCGCAAAGACCCGTACTACAACGCATTGCAGGTAAAATACGCCTATGCCGTCACCTGCCACAAGGCCCAGGGTGGCCAATGGGCCTCCGTCTTCGTCGATATGGGCTACATCCCCCCCGAGGCATACCGCACCCTCGACCTCTACCGCTGGCTCTACACCGCCGTCACCCGCGCCACTACCCGCCTCTACCTCATCAACCCCACCATCCCCGTCGACGGCGCCTGAAACCCCTCCTCTGCCTCTTGCCCGCCCCGCTCCCGCAGATAAGCCGCGCCGCTCGCCGAAGCTCGCTCCACCCGACAGTCTTATAGAAAAGAGGGCCGCCCCGCGAAATTCAACTCGCGGGGCGGCCTGTATGAGGGGGGAAGGGATTGGCGGAATCAGAGGCGGGCCTTGATTGCGGCGGAGGCTTCCTCGTAGCCGGGCTTGTCGAGGAGGGCGAACATGTTGCGCTTGTAGGCTTCGACGCCGGGCTGGTTGAAGGGGTTCACGCCGAGAAGGTGGCCGGAGATGCCGCAGGCTTTCTCGAAGAAGTAAATCAGCTCGCCGAGATATTCCTCATTGAGGGCGGGAACGGTGATACGGATGTTGGGAACGCCTCCGTCGACGTGGGCCAGGCGTGTTCCGAGCTCGGCCATCTTGTTGACCTCGTCGACGCGCTTGCCGGCCAGGAAGTTGAGGCCGTCGAGGTTGGCGGGGTCGGTGGGGATTACGGTCTTGTGGGAGGTGGTGTCGACGGAGAGCACGGTCTCGAAGATTGTGCGCTCCCCTTCCTGGATCCACTGGCCCATGGAGTGGAGGTCGGTGGTGAAGTCAACGGCTGCGGGGAATATGCCCTTGCCTTCCTTGCCCTCGGACTCGCCGTAGAGCTGTTTCCACCATTCGGCGAAGAAGTGGAGCTTCGGGGTGAAGTTCACGAGGATTTCGATTTTCTTTCCGGCGCGGTAGAGGGCGTTGCGGGTCGCGGCGTAGATGGCGGCGGGGTTGTTCTCGATGCCGTCGGCGGTAGCGGCCTCCATGCGGCGCGCGCCGTCGACGAGGGCGCGGATGTCGAATCCGGCCACGGCGATGGGGAGGAGTCCGACCGGAGTCAGCACGGAGAAACGGCCGCCGACGTTGTCGGGGATGACGAAGGTCTTGTAGCCTTCCTCGGTCGCGAGCTGGCGGAGGGCGCCGCGGGCGGCGTCGGTTACGGCGACGATGCGCTTGGAGGCTTCGGCTTTGCCGAGCTGGCTTTCGAGCTGCTCCTTGAGGAGGCGGAAGGCGATGGCGGGCTCGGTTGTCGTTCCCGACTTGGAGATTACGATGATTCCGAACTTATGGCCTTTCAGGAGGTCCTGGAGCTCGTAGAGATAGTCCTCGCCGATGTTCTGTCCGGCGAAGAGCACGCGGCAGCGGCGCGCGTCCCCTTCGGGGCGGAGCTGGGCGAAGGTGTCGCTGAGGCCCTCGATGACGGCCTTTGCCCCGAGGTAGGAGCCGCCGATGCCGATGGCCACGACGTAGTCGCAGTTCTCGCGGAGGTTCTTGGCAGTCTCTTCGATATCGGCCAGGTGGGCGTCGGTGATTTCAGAGGGTAGCTTGACCCATCCGAGGAAGTCGGAACCGGGGCCTGTGCCCTCGGCAAGCATTTTCAGCGCCTTTTCGGCTTCGGGATAGATCGCCTGGATCTGCTCGCCGGTTACGGCGCAGAGGGTTTCCTTGACGTTTACTTCGATGTTCTTCATTGATGTATGTTGTTAATAGAGTTTCGCAAGTTTTCAACTTGCTCACCGTGGAAGGTGAAGAGTGAAAGGTGAAGGAAATACTTCTCTTTATTAACTATTAACTTCACTCAGGCGAAGCCTGATTTTCACTTGTCACTTCTTTCACTTCGACTTGAGCTTGCGAAAGTTGAATATTTTAAAGTTCTCCCTGCTCGACCCCGACGCAGACCCGCTCGATTATGGCGTCGCCGGCGTCGCGGTCGGGCTTGTACTCCCCTTTGAGGCTGACTCCGAAGAGCTTGCCGAACCCCTGCCAGAACGTGGCGCGGAAGGAGCCGAGGAATGCTTTTACGATGTCGTAGCCGCTCTGGTTCGTCTCGCGCTGGATGAGTTTTACGAGCATCCGTGCCTGCCCCTTGGTGAAGCGCTTGAGGGCGGGCTTGTACTGCTTGAAAATCGCCCCCTCCATTTCTTTGAGATACGCCTCGCGCTCTTTCTGCGTCGGGAAGGTCTCGATATACTCGTAGGTCTCGAGCAGGGTCGCGCTGATGAGCTTGGCGTATGGCAGGGCTTTCTTGACGTCGCGGACGGTGCGCCAGTAGAACTCCTCCTGCTTGCGGTTCTTGAAGCGGAGGGCGGGATAGACGGTGATGTCGTTGAATATCACCACGAGGACCGTGTCCCCCTCCGGGGTCACGGTATGGTATTTGCCGCGGTAGACGGGCCGCCGGCCGCTGCCGGGGTTCTCGATTGTCGGGGCCTGGGTTTCCAGTTCCTGGAAGTCGGCGCCCCGGGCGGGGAGGATGGCTCCGGCGAATATTACGGCGAGCAGCAGCGGGATATGTCGGAACAGCAGGTTTCGCAATTGGAGAGAGGTTAAGGGTGCCTACTCCGTTAAACGGAGCGCGGCGCGGTTTTGTTTTCGGGAGAGTGGTCGACAGGGGGGTAGTCGACGGTGTAGTGGAGGCCGCGCGACTCCTTGCGCTCCTTGGCCTGGCGCATGATGAGGTAGCCGACGTTGATGATGTTGCGCAGCTCGCAGATCTGGCGGGAGGCTTTCGACGACTTGAAAAGGCGTTCGGTCTCCTCGTAAAGGATGTCGAGGCGGTTCCATGCGCGGTCGAGGCGCAGGTCGGAGCGCACGATTCCGACGTAGGTTCCCATGATCTGGTTCACCTCGCGGATGCTCTGGGTAATGAGCACCATCTCCTCGGGGTGGCGCGTTCCCTCGTCGTTCCAGTCGGGGACGTCGGAGCGGAGCTGGTAGTTGGGCGCGTTCTCGATCGCGTGGCGGGCCGCGGCGTCGGCGTAGACTACCGCCTCGATCAGCGAGTTGGAGGCCAGGCGGTTGCCGCCGTGGAGCCCGGTGCAGGAACATTCGCCGACGGCATAGAGGCGCTTGATCGAGGATTCGGCGTTGGTGTCGACCTTGATTCCGCCGCAGAGGTAGTGGGCGGCGGGGGCCACGGGAATCGGTTCGCGGGTGATGTCGATGCCGAGGCTGAGGCAGTGGGCGTAGATGTTGGGGAAGTGGCGGCGCGTCTCCTCCGGGTCCTTGTGGGTGACGTCGAGGAAGACGTGGTCCTCACCCCGCTGCTTCATCTCGGAGTCGATGGCGCGGGCCACGACGTCGCGGGGTGCCAGCTCCATGCGCTCCGGGTCGTAGCGCTCCATGAAGCGTTCCCCGGCGAGGTTGCGCAGGATGCCTCCGTAGCCTCGCATGGCCTCGGTAATCAGGAAGCTGGGGCGGTCGCCGGGGTGGAAGAGGGCGGTCGGGTGGAACTGGATGAACTCCATGTCCTTTACCGTGCCCTTGGCGCGGTATACCATCGCTATGCCGTCGCCGGTTGCGACGAGGGGGTTGGTGGTAGTCTGGTAGACGGCTCCGACGCCCCCGGTCGCCATCAGGGTGACGCGGGCCAGGAACTTGTCTACGCCCCCTTGGGGGTTCAGGACGTAGGCCCCGTAGCAGGTGATGTCGGGGGTGCGGCGGGTGACGACCTTCCCCAGGTGGTGCTGGGTGATTATCTCGATGGCGAAATGGTCCTCGTAGATGTCGATGTTCGGGTTGGCGCGTACGGCCTCGATCAGGCCGCGCTGGATTTCGAAGCCGGTATTGTCGGCGTGGTGCAGGATCCGGAACTCCGAGTGGCCACCCTCGCGGTGGAGGTCGAAGGAGCCGTCGGCCTTGCGGTCGAAGTTCACGCCCCATTCAAGGAGCTGGCGTATCTGGCCGGGAGCGCCGGTCACCACCTTTTCTACCGCCGCGGGGTCGGAGAGCCAGTCGCCGGCGACCATCGTGTCGCGGATATGCTTCTCGAAGTTGTCAACCTCGAGGTTCGTCACCGACGCCACTCCCCCCTGGGCCAGGGCGGTGTTGGCCTCTTCGAGCTTTGTCTTGCAGACAAGCGCGACCCTCCCCGTATGAGCTACTTTCAAGGCGAAGCTCATTCCGGCGATGCCGCTGCCAATAACTAAATAGTCGTATTCCTTGGTCATTGCTTCGATGTAGGTTGCAAAATTAGCTTTTTCCCCGCTCAAACGCAAAAAAATATGGGTGCCGGGGCGCTTTTTCGGTCACTGCGACAGATTTTCGCCCCTCTGGGCAGAAAAATCAAGGAGTTAATATGTTAAATCGAAAATTTGTTATTACCTTTGTGTTTCGGATGGAAGTCAGCGGCGGTTTTCCCCCGTTCCGGCTTCAAAATATGAGGAGGCAGCCCCGCGCTGCCGCCCCTTTCCTGATAACCGCTAACCTCAGAAACCGAGCATAAAGAACTGAAATGAGAGTAAAGATACACCGCGAAGGCACCCATGTGCTGACAGTCCTTGCCGCAGGGCTGCTGCTCGTCAACATCCCCCTGTGGGCGTGGCTGCCGGAGTCCCTTCGGTGGATTGCCGCTGCCGTCAGCCTGGTGTCGGTTGTGCTCTTCCTTCTGGTTGTGAACTTCTACCGCTCCCCCCGCCGCCATTTCCCCGGCAACCCGGTTAACGCCGTGGTGTCGGCCGCCGACGGCAAGGTGGTGGCCCTGGAGGAGACCTACGAGGGGGAGTACCTCAAATGCCGCTGCATACAGCTCTCCGTGTTCATGTCGCCGCTGAACGTCCACGCCAACTGGTTCCCGGTCGACGGCGAGGTGATATATTCCAAGCACCACAACGGGCGCTGCCGCGCCGCCTACCTCCCCAAGTCGAGCACGGAGAACGAGCGCTCGACCGTCGTCATCCGCACGCCGGAAGGGCAACTCGTGTTGATGCGCCAGGTCGCCGGGGCGATGGCCCGCCGCATCGTGACCTATGCCCACCCCGGGGTCGAGGCCTCGATAGAGGACCATATGGGCTTCATAAAGCTCGGTTCCCGAATCGACCTCTACCTCCCCCTCTCGACCGAGATTTTCGTCAAAATCGGCGACCCGACCGTGGGCGGCATTACCCAGGTCGGCCTGCTTCGCCCCGAAGCCACTGAAACAAAATGAACGTAATCACCCGCTCCATACCCAACACCATCACCTGCTGCAACCTCATCAGCGGCGTGCTGGCGATTACTTTCGCCTTCCATCCCTTCGACTGGTTCGGCTTCCTGCAAGGCTACCAGTGGGTCTGGATTTGCATCGGCGCTGCCGCCGTGTTCGACTTCTGCGACGGCCTGTCGGCCCGGCTGCTGAAAGCCTATTCGGCGATGGGTAAGGAGCTCGACTCCCTCTCCGACCTGGTAAGTTTCGGAGTGGCCCCCGCGATGCTCCTCTTCAACCTCCTGCAGGCCTACGGCGAATCCTCCTGGCTCCCCTACGCCGCGATTCTGATACCCGTGATGGGGCAGTTGCGCCTGGCGAAGTTCAATATCGACGATTCGCAGACGACAGTTTTCCGCGGCCTCCCCATCCCCGCCGAGGCTATCTTCTGGATCGGCGCGACCGCCTGGCTCGCGGAGAATCCCGGGCTTGCGGCCTTCGGTCCGCAATGGCTGGCGGAGCTCCTGTGGTGCGCCCTGATCGCGGCCGCGGCCCTGATGATGGTGGCCCCGATGAGGATGTTCTCGCTTAAGCTGAAGAATTTCAGCCTCGCGGCGAACCTTACGCGCTACCTGTTAATCCTCGGGTGCCTGGCGTTTGTTATATGGTTCGGAGTGGCAGGCTTCGCCCCCGCCATCATCCTCTACATCCTCCTGGCCGCCGTCACGCCTAACCGCTGACCCCATCGCGGCTCCAACTAACACACCCTCTCTATGATTTGGATAATTGTAGCCCTTATACTTTTTTACTTCATATTGCGCCCGGCCTGGCGCGTCTACAAGGCTTACCGCGACCCCCAGAAAGCGATGGAGGATTTTCTCCGCCGCAACGGTTTCACCGCTGCCGGCGCCCCCTCCGATGAAGACGAACAGCCCCGCGGGCGCCGATCGAAAGGGGGCTGGAGCGCCCCGCACCCCCGCAAGAAGAAAATCGACCCCTCGGCCGGCGACTACGTCCGCTTCACCAACCTCCCCCCCGAGGACCCCGCGCCCGCCGACCCCTCCGCCTCCCGCTCCTCCGCCACCATCGAGGTCGAGCAGCAGACCGTCGACGTCACCTGGGAGGAAATCCGCGAGTAACCCCGCCTCTGTCATTAACCTCCTTTTCCGCAACGTAAACGTAAATAATGGATATAAGCGAACAGCTATCCCTTTTCAATGAGGAATATTCGGAATCAGACGGATTTTCCTCGCTTGAAATATGCGCTGGAGCCGGAGGGCAGGCTTTAGGACTGGAGATGGCCGGATTCAGGCATCGGTTATTGGTGGAATACGAAAGGGATTATTGCCAGGCGATAAAGCGCAACCGCCCCGAATGGGATGTGCGTTGCGCGGATGTAAGGAACTTTTCCGGCACGGACTACCGCGGTCAGATCGACCTGCTGTCGGGAGGAGTGCCGTGCCCCCCGTTCAGTGTCGCCGGCAAGCAACTCGGCCAGGATGATGAAAGAGACCTGTTCCCGGAAATGCTCCGCCTCGTGGACGAAATCCGGCCCAAAGCGGTGATGATTGAGAATGTCAGGGGACTGCTTGACCAGAAATTCACGCAGTACAGGGAGGCAATATTGAACAAGTTGAATGTCTTGGGCTATAACACGCATATCAAACTGCTTCAGGCTTCGGATTTCGGGGTCTCCCAACTTCGTCCAAGGGTCATAATCGTCGGAATCAGAAAGGATCTTGAAGACACGTTTGAATTTCCCCAGCCGAATATCTGTGCTACGGCATCCGTGGGCGAATTGCTTTGCGACCTGATGGGAGTAAACGGCTGGGAAGGCATCGGCGACTGGAAGGTGAAAGCCGCTAAAATTGCCCCTACCCTTGTCGGGGGAAGTAAGAAACATGGCGGTCCAGACCTGGGCCCGACGCGTGCCAAGCGAGAGTGGGCTAATCTCGGCGTTGATGGCAAAGGTGTCGCTAATGAGGCCCCCGAAAAAGGCTTCGACGGATTACCCCGGCTGACGGTCAGGATGCTCGCCCGTATCCAGGGATTTCCCGATACTTGGGATTTCGGAACAACAAAGACCCTTGCCTGCCGCATGATAGGTAACGCTTTCCCGCCTCCTGTCGCCAAAGCGGTTGGAGAACAGATATTTAAAACTTTACTAAATAATGCTTCCCTTAATCGCGTCTCAGAGAAAACTATATCATGAAGCCTTGGTGCGCCTTGGCGTTCTTTCAATTGATTCGCATGGCGTGGCAAGTAACGCCGACAAGTCTTCAAAATTATCGTGCGCGATAGCGAAATCCATAGCGATGGAGCTTATCGGAGAAGTCGGGATACAGGAAAAGAATGTCGGGCAGACGCTTGGAGGCCAGTTCGAGGTAGAGACGATGAAGTTTGTTCGGGAGACGTTCCTCTCACTCGGCAATCTGCGACCGGGTAAATGGCATGTCGAGCGCCTTGGGAATAGAAGCTCGGTGAAAACATCATCTTTTGTGCAGTATCAGCACCTGGATTACCTCAGGGAGATTACAAGCAAAGACCCGCTGTTGGCATCAACCCTTGGAAACGATTATATGGTGGCACCCGACATAGTGATATTCCGGGAGCCGGAATCTGACGAGGTTATCAATAACCACAAACTCATTGTTGATGATTCCGTAAGCCATAATTCGGTTATAAGGCTGAAGGACAATCAACTGCCGATAATGCACGCCTCTATTTCAGCCAAATGGACTATGCGTAGCGACCGCGCCCAAAACAGCAGGACAGAGGCGTTGGGGCTGATTCGCAACCGTAAAGGGCATCTGCCTCATATCGCTGTGGTAACCGCCGAACCATTGCCATCGCGCCTGGCCTCTCTCGCATTAGGCACGGGGGATATAGATTGCCTGTACCATTTCGCTCTGGATGAACTAATCAAGGCAGTACAGGCCACAGGAGCAGAGGATTCCATCGAGATGCTTAAGATACTTGTTGACGGGAAACGTCTGAAGGATATAAGCGACCTGCCGCTTGACCTGGCGGTTTGACTATCTTAACCCATATGAAAATTGAAACGAACACGCCAAAGCGGGAATCAGCCCCACGGAAGCTGGTTAAGCAAGATAGCAATTCTTCGTTGTCAACATCCAGCGAGACAATAATAAGGCTCAAGGCTGTCACAGAGGAAGAACGGGATAGGTTTCGTATACCTTCATATAATTACATTCTTCCGTAGTTTCTGAAAGTCCTCCCCCGCATTATGGGGGAGGGATTAGCGTTTTTTGGCGGGGTCGCAGGTGAGGCCGACGCCGAGCTTGCGGAAGATTTTGTGGTCGACTTCGCCGAGCATGACGGTGCAGTGGGCCTGGCACCCGTTTAGCTCCGGGAGCTTCTCCAGGGCGCGGCGGCAGAGTTCGTCGCGGGGTGAGAGCACGGAGAGGGCCACGAGTACCTCGTCGGTATGGAGGCGCGGGTTGTGGCCCCGGAGGTAGGTGAGCTTCGTGTGCTGTATCGGCTCGATGAGTGCCTGGGGGATGAGCTTTACGGAGTGGTCGATTCCGGCGAGATGCTTTACCGCGTTGAGAATCAGGGCGGCGCTCGGGCCGAGAAGCTGCGAGGTGCCGGCGGTGATAATCGTGCCGTCGGGCAGCTCTATTGCCGAGCAGGGGACTCCGTCGCGTTCGGCGCGCTGTCGGGCCGCGGGAATCGCCTTGCGGTAGTCGGGGGTTATTTCGGCCTGGCGGAAGAGGAGGGCGATTTTGTTGACCTCTGCCTCGTTGCCGTCGCCCTGCGCCATGCGGTTCAGGGCGGTGAAGTAGCGGCGTATGATTTCCTGGCGCGACGCATCGCGGCATACTTCGTCGTCGCTGATGCAGAACCCTACCATGTTGACCCCCATGTCGGTAGGCGACTTGTAGGGGTTGCTGCCGTATATCCCCTCGAAAAGCGCGTCGAGGACCGGGAAAATCTCTATGTCGCGGTTGTAGTTGATGGCGGTCTTGCCGTAGGCTTCGAGGTGGAATGGGTCGATCATGTTGACGTCGTTGAGGTCGGCGGTAGCGGCCTCGTAGGCGATGTTGACGGGGTGTTTGAGCGGTAGGCTCCATACGGGGAATGTCTCGAACTTGGCGTATCCGGCCTCGACGCCGCGCTTGTTCTCGTTGTAGAGCTGGCTGAGGCAGACCGCCATCTTGCCGCTGCCGGGGCCGGGAGCGGTCACGATTACCAGCGGACGGGTGGTCTCGATATAGTCGTTGCGGCCGAAACCCTCGTCGGAGTCAATCAGGGCTACGTTGTTGGGGTACCCCTCGATGGTGTAGTGGCAGTAGGTGCGGATTCCCATTCGGTCGAGGCGGGCGCGGAAAGCATCGGCGCTGCTCTGGCCGTTGTAGTGGGTGACGACTACGGAGCTTACCAGGAAGCCGCGGTTGCGGAACTCGTTGCGGAGGCGGAGTACGTCCATGTCGTACGTGATTCCAAGGTCGGAGCGCACCTTGTTCTTCTCTATGTCGCGGGCCGAGATAACGATTACGATTTCGGCTTTGTCGCTGAGCTGCTGGAGCATGCGCAGCTTGCTGTCGGGCTGGAAGCCGGGGAGGACGCGCGAGGCGTGGTGGTCGTCGAAGAGCTTGCCCCCGAGTTCGAGGTAGAGCTTGTTGCCGAACTGCGCGATACGCTCCTTGATGTGCTCCGACTGTATTCGGAGGTATTTCTCGTTGTCGAAACCTTGTTTCATATCTCGTTTTGCCTTAGATGTTTGTCTTTCGTTTGTTGAGCCGGCGCCGGAGGGCTCGCCAGGCGACGCGCGAGCGGGAGCGCAGCGAGTGCCACAGGCCGCTGACGGGGGCGTCGAGGTCGGCCTGCAGGGGGTCGGTGAACGACGGCAGGACGGGCGCGTCGCCGAACTGCTCCGGGTAGACCACAAGGAGGTTGTTCCGCTCGCAATGCTGCTGGAGAATCATCGGGATTTCCGCCATGTCGGCTGAATGGCTGACGGAGTTGGCCCTCGCGCCGATGACAACCATCAGGTCGTCGTCGAGCACCCGGCCCGCCAGGAGGATGAAGTCGTCGAGCCCCTCGAGGATGCGGTATTCGTGGCGCACGCCCATTCCGGCGGCCGCGATGACGCCCCGGATGAGGCGCTGCTGCTGTCTGTCGCAACAGAAGATTATGCGGCACCCGACTTCGCGGGCGAGGGCGCAGAGGGTCTCTACCCAGCGCGAGAAGCCGGTCTCGTATTCCGCCTTGGCGGGGACGAAGACGGCGATGCGCGTCAGGGTGTTGAGGGGTATGTAGCAGCGCGATACGAGCACCATTCGGTTGGTCTGGCGCAGAAGCTGTTCGATTTTCGAGCCGAGGAAGGTGTCGATGACTGTCCCCTTGCGGTGCATCCCGAGGACGATTTCGTTTATGCCCCGCTCCTCGACGGTGTTAAGGAGCCCCGTGACGGTGTTTAGGTCGTAGCGCTCGATGGTGTCGAGCGTTGCTCCGGCGGCAGCGGCGGCCTCCTGGGCCAGCCGCAGGGCGTTGCGCCCCATGGCGCGGGAGGCGGGGGTAGTGTCGTTGCGGACGTGTAGGGCGTACATCAGGTCGGGGTAGCGCCCCTCGCGGCTGACCCTGGAAAGCATCGCCAGCTCTACGAGCGACGCGGCGGTAATCGGGTTGGCGACCCCGACGAGGGTGCGGTACTGGCGGGTCTCGGCGGCTTTCTCCTGGGCTGACTCCGGTCCCATCGCGTTGAGGATGCGCACCTTTATCTTCGCGGCGGCCTCGGAGGTCACCACGGGCGCGATCGCGCAGGTGACGAGGATTACGAGCACCGTCCCGTTAAGGATTGTCTCGTCCATCATCCGCGAGCCGTCGGGGAGAATCATATTGTAGCCGATTGTGACCACGGCGAGGGCCACGGCGGTGTGGGCCGTCGTCAGGCCGAACATCATGCGCCGGTCGGCTCCGGCCATGCCGTAGAGTTTCTGCGCCCCCCAGGCGGCGAGCCATTTGCTCGCCAGGGCGACCGCCAGCATTACCGTGGCGACCCAGAGGGTGTTACCCTTGACGATGACCCCCACGTTGATCATCATCCCGACCCCGATCAGGAAGTAGGGGATGAACAGGGCGTTGCCGACAAACTCTATCGAGCTCATCAGCGCGGAGTTGGAGGGTATGTAGCGGTTGAGCACCAGCCCGGCGAAGAATGCTCCGAGCACCGGCTCCAGGCCAATCGCCCCGGAGAGCCATGCCGAAAGGAAGACCATTGCCAGGACGAAGACGTACTGCGTCACGCGGTCGCTGTAACTCTTGAAGAACCAGCGGGCTACCCTCGGATAGGCGTAAAGCACCGCCCCGCAGTACATCGCGAGCTTCGCGACGAGCCACCCCATCGACGATAGCTGGAACTCCCCGGTGGCGTGGATGTTGACGCACGCCGCGAGCACTAACAGCGCCCCGATTACGGCGATAATCGTCCCGACGACGGAAATCAGCACCGCCGGGCTTTTCGTGACCCCGAAACGGGCCGCTACGGGGTAGGCGATCAGGGTGTGGGAGGCGTACATCGACGCCAGAAGGAATGCTGTCAGCCAGCCGGTATTGAGGATATATACGCTCGCGAGCACCCCCATAGCCATCGGCACAAAGAAGGTAAGCAGCCCGAAGCCGAGACCCCGGCGCAGGTTGAGCCGCAGATGGAACATATCGATTTCCAGCCCGGCGAGGAACATCAGGTAGAGAAGCCCGACCTGGCCGAAAATCGCGAACGAGGAGTCGCTCGCCAGGATGTTAAGCCCGTAAGGCCCGACGATTATGCCCGCGACAATCATCCCGACGATATGGGGGATTTTCAGGCGGTTGAGAAGCACCGGCGCGAGCAGGATTATCACCATCACGATTAGGAAAATCGTGACGGGACCTGTTACTAATGGCGCCGAGAGGAGATGCATCGGGGGCGGTTTTATGGGGGAGGGCTATTTCTTGCTTATGAGGAGTTCGGCGATCTGAACGGCGTTGAGGGCCGCGCCCTTACGGATCTGGTCGCTGACGGTCCAGAACGTCAACGCGTTGTCGTCGGCCAGGTCCTGGCGCAGGCGCCCGACGTATACGGGGTCGCAGCCGGCCAGGGTGTAGGGCATCGGGTAGACGCGGTTCGCGGGGTCGTCCATCAGCTCCACGCCGGGGGCGTCGCGGAACGCCTGGCGCGCCTGTTCGAGCGTCACCGGGCCTTCGGTCTCGACCCATATAGCCTCGGAATGGGCGCGCATGACAGGGACGCGGACGCAGGTAGCGCTGACGCGGAGGCCCGGGGCGTGCATGATCTTGCGGGTCTCGTTGACCATCTTCATCTCCTCCTTGGTATAGCCGTTGTCGGTGAAGACGTCGATATGTGGAATGAGGTTGAAGGCGAGCTGGGCGGAGAATTTCTCGACTGTCGGCTTCTCGCCGCGGAGCACCTGCCCGGTCTGCTCGCGCAGCTCCTCCATCGCGGCCGCTCCGGCCCCGGAGGCTGCCTGGTAGGTCGCGACGCGCACGCGGCGCAGCGGCGACAGGTCGTTGATAGGCTTCAGCGCCACTACCATCTGGATTGTCGTGCAGTTGGGGTTGCCGATTATGCTGCGCGGGGCGTTGAACGCGTCGTCGCCGTTCACCTCGGGAACGACCAGGGGCACGTCCTGGTCCATGCGGAAGGCCGACGAGTTGTCAATCATCGTCGCGCCGTGGGCCGTGATTACCTCCGCGAAGCGGCGCGAGGTGCCAGCCCCGGCCGAAGTGAAGGCGATGTCGATACCGCGGAAATCCTCGGGATTCTCCGTCAGCTCCCTTACGGTCAGCTCCTCGCCGCGGAAAGCGTACTTGCGCCCGGCGCTCCGGCTCGAGCCGAAGAGCGTGACCTTCTCAGCGGGGAAATGGCGCTCCGCGAGCACCTTCATGAGCTCCTGGCCGACGGCCCCGGAGGCTCCAACGATAGCGATATTCATTTTGCGGGACTTGCTATGTTAAACCTTTGACTTCAGCTTTTCTGATTCAACCGCGAATTTAGCAAAAAATCCCGAAATCCCCCCTCTTTCGCCTCCCTTCCGCACCCGTCGTTTTTCCTCCCGTCTTCTCATCCCTTTCCCCCTTTCGTTCCCTCCTGTCCGCAATCGCAAGCCGCTCGCCTTCGGCTCACTCCACCCGACATTGAATAAACCCCGACATTGAATAAACATTAACGGGCCTCTTCGAGGTCCTTTGGCGGGGACGCCCTCGTAACACACAGCCTTCGCGCCCTGCGGTCGCTCGGCAATGTGCTACAATCACCACGCGGCTCCGCCGCTTGTAGCACGGGAGTAGCTGCGGCGCAATAGGTTGCCGTTTTTCCAGGGGTGAAAGGGGCGGTTTTCGCCGTTTTTCCAAGGAGAGGAGGGTTGAAGCGATATAATGTCTTGTCCTGTCGTAGCGCCGAAGGTGCGGTGCGGTTGTAGCACATTGCCGAGCGACCGAAGGGCGCGAAGGCTGTGTGTTACGGCGATGCCCCGTCAAGGGGGGTGTATCAAAATTCCGATACACCCCCATTTTGTACCCGGATGGGAGGGTGCTATCAGAATGGTCCAGATGGTAGGAGCTTGGAGGTGAGGCCGATGGGAGCAATCTGAAGATTGTGACCGAGGCCGAATCCTGCAAGCGACGACCCAGATGGGCCATTATGATACACCCTCGTTAATCGGCCGGGTCTGCGTTATGTCGGTAGAACGCCAGCCCGGCCTTCATAACCAGCCGCTCCAACTCGTTTTCGAGGGAAACCAGGTTGTGATGCGCATCCTGGCTCTTTATATAATTGTAAACGGCTTCCTTGTGATTCGCCGAGAGGGAAAAGGCTCCGTATTCCTTTTCCCAGCCTTGGAACAGAGGAAATAATCCGGATGATTTGGCCCACATGGACGAGTTGGCCTTGATGTCCCTCATCAGGTCGGAGAGTGCTACCTGCGGACTGAGACTCAGAAGGATGTGTATATGGTCTTGCACCCCGTTAATTATCAGTGCCTTGCTTTTCATTTCCTTGATCCGGGCAGCTATGACGCGGTAAAGGTGTTCCTTGTTTGCGGCGTTGATGGTAGGTTGGCGGTTGTAGGTTGAGAATACGACATGGTATAAAGAGGTCACATAGCTCATTTTTCCGTTGTTTTGAGGGTTGAATATTAACTGGCCTCTTCGAGGTCCCTTTGTCGGGGGTGCCCCCGTAACACACAGCCTTCGCGCCCTGCGGTCGCTCGGCAATGTGCTACAATCGCGCCGCGCCTTCGGCGCTCGACTTGGGCTAACTCTAACTGCGACATCCCAGCGGCGGCCACAACGGGCTGAAATCTTTGCGTTTATTCCTTGCCGCGATTCCGGCTTGCCGTTTTCCCAATGGATTTTTGCAACTTTTTTGTCGTTCATCTATGCCGAAGATAGCGGTTTTTCCCGTCATTGCAAGCGGGAGGCCGGAGATTTTTCTCGGGAGGCCGGATCCGGGCGGGGTTCAGAGGCCCATGCCGATGCCGAAGAGGGCGTAGTCGTAGAGGACGGGGTCGGCGGGGTTGAAGCGGCGGAGGGCGGCGGTCAGCTCGACGGTGGCTCGGCGGTCGTCGGCGCGTCGGGTCAGTAAGCCCAGCTCGCGGGCGGTGTCGCCGACATGGACGTCGAGGGGGATGTAGAGCTGCGATGGGCGTATCGAGCGCCAGAGGCCGAGGTCGATTATTCCGTCGTCGCGGACCAGCCAGCGGAGGGCCATGTTGACGCGTTTGAGGGCGGTCGACGCGAGGTTCTGCGGCAGGCAGCGCGAGAGGTTGGCCTCGGGGTGGTCGCGGTTCTCCTCGCGGAGGATGGCGTTGAGGGCCTCGACGAGGGTCCACGACGGGGTCTCCGACTCCCCGGCGCGTATGGAGGCCGAGAAGGCGTCGAGGGTGGGATGTCTGGCGTAGACGGCGCGGAGGCCTCGGAGGAAGGCGCGTAGGTCGCGGGCGAAGAACGTGCGGTGGATGTTCATGTCGGGGAGCTCCTCGTAGCCCTCGTCCATCATGTAGTTGTAGGGCTGGTAGTCCATCAGCCGCAGCATCTTCTCGCAGTTGGCGCATATCATCTTGCGGTTGCCCCAGGCAATCGACGAGCAGAGGAGCGCCGCGATTTCGACATCCTCCTGCCGCTCGAACCGGCGGGGAAACTGCACGGGGTCCGCCTCGGCGAACTCCGGAGAATTGATACGCGCGGCCTCCCGGTCCAGGAGGTCGCGCATGTCGTTGTCAGTCATATAGGTTTGATTGCTTTAAGGATTTCCCTTCACCCTTCACTTTTCACCTTTTTCACCCCTTCTTCTTGCGGAGCACCATCGCGGAGCGGGCCGGGATGTAGAGTTTCAGCCACCCCTTGCCGTCGGGGGCGTAGAGGGGGTCGCACTGGGTAAGGTGCTCGACGGTCTCGTCGATGTTGCCGAAGCCGCCGAAGGCGGGGTTGTCGGTCGAGAGGACGGTGCGGTAGCTCCCCTGGGGGGCGAGGAAGCCGTAGTCGGAATAGCTTTCCGTCGGGGAGAAGTTGAAGACGAAGACGAGGTCGCCGCGCATGAAGGCGAGCACCTGGTCGGAGTCCTTGTCCCATAGCTTCACGATCGGGAGCTTCTGGAAGTCGCGTACGCCCCCGACCAGTTCCACCATCGCGTTGTCGAAGGCGTTGAGGTACTTGTACTGGAGGTCTTCGCGGTCTACGAGGTCCCACTGGCGGCGGGCGTACTTGTAGCTCCAGCCGTTACCCTCGCGGGGGAAGTCGATCCATTCGGGATGGCCGAACTCGTTGCCCATGAAGTTGAGGTAGCCGCCGTTGATTGTCGCGCAGGTAACGAGGCGTATCATCTTGTGGAGGGCGATGCCGCGGGTCACTACGGAGTTGGTGTCGCCGACCATCATGTGCCAGTACATCTCCTTGTCGATCAGGCGGAAGATGACGGTCTTGTCGCCGACGAGCGCCTGGTCGTGGCTTTCGACGTAGGAGATTGTCTTTTCGTCGGCGCGGCGGTTGGTCAGTTCCCAGAAAATCGAAGTCGGGTGCCAGTCCTCGTCCTTCTTCTCCTTGATGGTCTTGATCCAGTAGTCGGGGATTCCCATCGCCATTCGGTAGTCGAAGCCGATGCCACCGCTCTTGAAGGGGAGGGCGAGGCCGGGCATGCCGCTCATTTCCTCGGCGATTGTGATCGCGCGGGGGTTGATTTCGTGGATGAGCTTGTTGGCGAGGGTGAGGTAGGTGATGGCGTTGACGTCCTGGCCGCCGTCGTAGTAGTCGGCGTAAGAGCCGAAGGCTTTCCCCAGGCCGTGGTCGTAGTAGAGCATCGAGGTGACGCCGTCGAAGCGGAAGCCGTCGAACTTGAACTCCTCGATCCAGTATTTGCAGTTGGAGAGGAGGAAGTGGAGCACCTCGTTCTTGCCGTAGTCGAAGCAGTAGGAGTCCCATGCGGGGTGCTCGCCCCGGCCTCCGGGGTAGAAGTAGAGGTCGCGGTTGCCGTCGAGGCGCCCGAGCCCCTCGTTCTCGTTCTTTACGGCATGGGAGTGGACGATGTCCATTATGACGGCGATACCGAGCCGGTGGGCCTCGTCGATGAGGCTTTTAAGCTCCTCGGGGGTTCCGAAGCGCGACGAGGGGGCGAAGAAGCTGCTGACGTGGTAGCCGAACGAGCCGTAGTAGGGGTGTTCCTGAATCGCCATGATCTGGATGGCGTTGTAGCCGTCCTTGGCGACGCGGGGCAGGATTTTGTCGCGGAACTCGGCGTATGAGCCGACCCCCTCGGTCTGTTGCGCCATACCGATATGGCACTCGTAGATCAGCAGCGGGCGCGTGTCGGGCTTGAAATTCTCGACGGCCCATTTGTAGGCTTTAGGGTGCCATACCTGGGCGGAGAAAATCTTTGTTTCGGGGTCCTGGACGACGCGTGTAGCGTAGGCTGGGATGCGGTCCCCCTGGCCGTCTGCCCAGTGGACCCTCATCTTGTAGAGCTGCCCGTGCTTGAGAGCGTCGGTCGGGAAAATCCCCTCCCACACGCCCCCGCCTACAGGCTTGAGGGCGTACGCGGGGTTCTCCCTCCATTTCGAGAAATCGCCGATCAGGTAGATGGCCGTGGCGTTGGGGGCCCATTCGCGGAAGGCCCATCCGCCGCGCACGCGGTGCAGCCCGAAGTATTTGTGGGCGTTGGCGAAGTCGTTTAGCGAGCCGGCGGCCTGGGTAAGGTCGGCTTCCTTGCTGACGGCGTCGGCGTGGCGGCCGTTGATGGCTTCGGCGTAGGGCTTCAGCCAGGGGTCATTCTTGTAGATGGCTAATTTCTTC
Source organism: uncultured Porphyromonadaceae bacterium (assembly GCA_937969265.1). Classification (GTDB taxonomy): domain Bacteria; phylum Bacteroidota; class Bacteroidia; order Bacteroidales; family Muribaculaceae; genus UBA7173. The sequence goes on along the minus strand of CALBWF010000083.1, from coordinate 13,426 downwards.
ATGGTTTCAGAGGGGGGATTAAATTATACCGTCGGACAAGTCAGACTCGTCCGACCTGTCCGACGGCTGTTTTTTTGAGGAAATCGGGTTTATTCGGGGTTGACGTCGAGGACTTCGATGTCGAACACGAGGGTCTCGTTGGGGGCGATCACGCTGCCGGCGCCGTCAGCGCCGTAGGCGAGTTCGGAGGGGATAACGACGGTTACCTTGCCACCCTTGCCGACGAGCTGCAGGGCCTCGGTGAAGCCGGGCACGAAGCTGTTGGCGGCGGAGGTGTAGGGGTGGTCGGGCTGGGTCTGGTCGAATACCTCGCCGTCGACGTGCTTGCCTACATAGTTGATTTTAACCTTGTCGGTAGCCTTGACCTTGTCGCCGGTCCCGGGGTTCTCGATTTTGTAGACCAGGCCGGACTCCGCGCGGGTGTAACCCTCCTTTGTCATCTTCTCGGCGTAGGCCTTCCCTTTGGAGAGGGCTTCCTGGGCCTCGGGGGATTCGGCGCGCTTGGCGGCCTCGCGGGCCTTCATGCGGGTCTCGGCCTCCTGGAAGAGGGTGGAGTAGGCCATGTAGTATTCCTGGCCCTTGGCCTGTACGGAGTCGGCGGGCATGTCGAACACCTTCTGGAAGGCTTTGAGGACTACGTCCTTGTCTACGGGGTAGCCGTACTGGTTGGTCATGCCGTTGATGGGCTGCATGAGCTGCAGGCCGAACATCAGGCCCTGGTAGTAGGCGAGCTTCGAGGTGTCGGCGGCCATGACGGTCTTGAGGCCGCGCATGAAGTCCTCGCGGCTGTATTTCGCGGCCTCGGCGGAGTCGAGCTGCGTTGTCATGCGGTTGAACTGGCTGTTCTGCTGCGCGCCGGCAAATTCGCCGAGCGCTACGGCGATGGAGTCGCCGAAAGCCTTGTCTTCAGAGGAAACCTTTGTGTCGCCACCCTTGCTGCAGGATACGACCGAGGCGCCAACGATAGCGGCGGCGCCGAGTGTGAGAAGAATCTTTTTCATATCTGAGGTTTGTTTAATGTGATTTGCGATGGTTTTTTCAGGGAAGGATTTCGAGGAGCTGTACCTGGAAGTCGATCGCAGCGTTTGGGGGGATCGCTCCGGCGGCTCCATCCTCGCCGTAGCCGAGCGCCGGGGGGATGAAGAGGCGGTAGGTTCCTCCGGGCTTCATCAACTGCAGGCCCTCGGAGAAGCCGGGTACCAGGCCGCGCAGAGGGAAGTCGACCGGGCGCTCCGTGCGGTCGAACACCGTCCCGTCGGCGAGGCTGCCCGTGTAGAGTAGCCTCACGCGGTCGTCGATTCCCGGATGCTCCCCCTCACCCTCCGTTATGACCTCGAAGAGAAGCCCCGAAGGGAGGCGCTGCACCCCCTCGCGGGCGAGCTGCGCGTCGAGAAACGCCTGCTGCGACTCGTCGCTCAGGCGCTCGGGCGCAGGGTACATGCGGTTCATGAAGGAGTGGAGGTATTCGTCGGCCTCGCGGTTGGTGAAGCCCGTGGAAGCGGAGTCGGCCAGGGCCTTGCGGAGCGACGCGAGGTATTTCTCCGGGGTCACGGGGAAGCCCATGTCGCGCATCTGCTCCAGGCGGTCGATCATGAAGGCGAACCCTGCGCGGACCCCCTGGTAGTAGGGCGCGTCGAGGTTCTTTATGTCGAACGCGTGGGCCATGCCGTCGACGAACTCCCCGGCGGCTTTCCTGTCGCCCGGGAAGCGCTTCTCCAGGTCGGGGGCGAGATAATGGGCCATCGTCGTCGCGAAGGCGGCGTTGACCGAGTCGGTCTCCGCCTCGGAGGGCATATATGACGGCTCCGCGGCGCCGCACGTCAGGGACGCGGCAGCCGCGGCGAGGCCGAGGATCGCTTTCGCAAGGGGGTTCATGTTGGATCGCGGTTTGTTTGCCAGGGCGGTGTAGGGACGCGGCGTGCCGCGTCAGGGCTGGAATTGGATTACTTGCCGAGGACCTTTATAAGCTCGACGTCGAAGAGCAGGGTGCTGTTCGGGCCGATGGGGCCGCCGGGGGTGCCCGTGGGGCCGTAGGCGAGGTTCGAGGGGATGAAGAGGCGCCATTTCGAGCCGGCCTTCATCATCTGCAGGGCCTCGACCCAGCCGGGGATTACCTGGTTGACACCGAACGTCGCGGGCATGCCGCGGTCGACCGACGAGTCGAAGACGGTCCCGTCGAGCAGCTTGCCGGTATAGTGGACTTCCACCTGGTCGGTAGCGGAGGGCATCGGGCCGTCACCCTCGGCGAGCACCTCGTACTGGAGGCCGGTGGGGGTGGTCTTCACCTCGGCGCGCTTGCCGTTTTCGAGGAGGAAGGCTTCCCCGGCCTTGAGGTTTTCCTCGCCGGCCTTGGCGGCGGCTTCCTGCTGCTTCTTCTCCATTTCGGTGAAGAAGGCCTGGATTTCGGCCTTGGCCTCGTCGTAGGTCATCTTGGGCTTGGAGCCGTAGAACACGGCTGCCACGCCGTCGGCGAAGTCCTGCACGTTAAGCTGCTGGATGCCGGAGGCGCGGAAATTGTTCCCCATGCTCAGTCCGAGAGCGTAGGAGATACGGTCAATATTCTTGTTTTCTTCCATAGTCTTTTGTTTGTAAACGCAAAAGTACGCATTAATTCCCTGCCATCACCATCATTTTTAACAAAAAATATTAAAAAGAGGGAACCGGTAGCCCCGTGTAGGGACGCGGCGTGCCGCGTCAGGCGTGGGGGCGGCCGGTTTTTCGCAGAACGCCGTTTCGGAATAAAGCAGAGGGCAGGGCTGACGCGGCACGCCGCGTCCCTACATACGTCGATAACGATACTTGTCTGGAATGAAACAGCCGCGCCCAATCCGGGCGCGGCTGTTATGGTTGGCCGCGTTGGCGGCTGTTGTCCCTGGTTTACTTCGCGGTGATGGACAGAGTCGGCTTGTCGCTGTTGAAGGAGAGTGTGACGGTATAGTCGCCGTCGTAGCCTTCGATGTTTCCGCCGTCGAAGACGAGGCCTTCGATGTCGCCGCCGTAGTTGCTGTTCCAGCTGTGGTTGATGATGATTTTCCAGTTGCCGGAGAGCTTGGTGTCGACAGTCCAGGTAAGATAATCTTCGGAGGGAGTCATCTCGATCACATTGCTGTCAACATCCCAGCCTGTCACGCCGATGATACCGAGCGAGGTAACCTCGGCGATGGTGTAAGCGGGCTTTTCTGTGTCAACGGTGAACCAGTAGAGGCGGGTGTCGTCAACGGGCGCCTTGATGTTTTTGGCGTCGGGCGCTGTGCTGAACTCCTGGCCGTGCCAAGTACCGTCCCAGACGAATTTGAAGCCGCCATCTTTGTTGTTGACAACGGCCGCGCCGCAGAAGTACTGCTTTTCGGCCTCTTCCTTATTGGACCAGTAGAGGGCTGACTTACCGGATGCGGGGTTCCAACCGTTGGCGTTGTTGGCGACGATTACGAACTCGGGGCGGATCTTCTTGACGAGGTCGTAGGTCATCTTCTCCATGTTGATGGTCATGGTGTACTTGCCGGCCTCGTTAACCTGGCCTGCCTGGCCGTTGACAATAAGTTTGCCGCTGAGGCTCTTGTCGCCGTTGATGGCCGGGCCGTAGACGAGCGCCCAGTCGGCAGCGTCGACGGCTTTCTGCGAGCCTACCTTCCAGTAGCATCCGCCGCCGTTAGCGTCGAGTACTTCCTGGGTGACCTCGAACTCGTAGGTAAACACGGGGTTGGCGTAAACGTCGTCTCCTTCGTGGTCGAACTTGTAGTTGACGGCCTCGGCCAGGTCGAACTTGGTCGCGTTGGAGAGGAAGTAGTAGGCCGAGTCGATGATCAGCTCGAAAGGTATTTCGGCGAACTGGCCGGCGGCGTAGCTCTTCGGCAGAACCTTCGAGGGGTCGGCGGGGTCGGCCTCGCCGATCAGGTAGCGGGTGTTGTCGAGGCTTATGTAGCCGTAGACGCGGTAGTAGAACTGCTTGGGAGCCATGCCCTTCCCTTCCAGGTCGTAGTGGGCCTGGTTCCAGTCGGAGGTAAGGATGGTGGCCGTACCGTCGTCGTTTGTGGTGGCTGCCAGGGGTATGGTGGCCTCGGCGGGGAACGCGGGGTCGTTGGAGAGCTCAAGCTCGAAGACAACCTCGGCCCCGGAGGGGATGTTGGTCGCGGAGACGTTCTCCATCAGGGTTATGATGTTTGCCTCGCGGTAGTCCTGGAGGTTCAGGGGGAGCGCTCCGGGAGCCGAAGCCTCGGCCAGGGGAGCGGCGAGCGTAGCCTGCACGTCGGCGTTCTGGAAGATGACGGGCTGCGGGTTTTTCTGGGGAGCGGCGGCTTCGGGCGCGTCGTCGCAAGCGGTGAACGCGGCCAGGGCCATTACCCCCGAGAGAAGTATGCTAAGTTTTTTCATTTCCTAAGTTGGTTATCGTTGAAAAAAGTTTGGCGGATTCCCGGCCTCTCCGCCCCGGCTCTCGCAGTCCGGGGCGGCGGGCGGGTTTTCGCGGGGGTAGGTTAGAGGGTGTATTCGAGCTTGTCAGGGTCAAACTTTCCTTCCTTCTGGAAGCATGCGCGCCATACACCGCCCTTGTTGATGACCAGGATTCGGCCTGTGAAGTCCTCGTTGCACTTGATATTTCCGCCGTTCGGGGTGAGGGTGAAGGCGGTACCGATCTTGAAGGAACCGCCGGCTCCGAGGTTCCATTCGCTCCAGCCGGAGTCGGGCGACGCGAACTTGAACTCCGCGCCCTTTGGCACGGTGATGTTGTTAAGGACGTAGATGCCGCGCTTGGCCGTTGTCAGGAACTCGTACTCGCTGCCGAGGCCGTCGTTGCCCCAGTTGTTGAGGGAGCCGCGGATATAGAGGCCGAGGTTGCCGACCTTCAGGCCGGGCACTGAGGCGGCGTAGTAGGTGACGCGGACATGCTCGAACGACTGCACGTTGGAGTGGATTGTCGTCAGCTCCTCGTCCTGGGGGATGAAGGCTCGGAGGCGCACATAGATTTTGGAGTACTCGTCGGGCTTGACCATAGTCTCGTCGGTCCATCCCTTGAGCTTGCAGATACACTCGGCGATCTCGTCGCCTACAGGGTTGATCTGGGCGCAGTCGGTGAAGGGGTACTCCGTCGAGTAGTAGTCACCCTCCTCCGGGGCCTGGCCGTCGGCGAAGGGTTTCTTGAAGTCGGGGGTCAGGCAGACCTCTACGACGTAGTTGGCCACGGCGGCGTAGCCGAAGTCGGGCTGCGAGCAGGTCATATGGAGCGCTCCGTTCTTGTCGGCGCCCTCTTTGGTGAGGGTGATCCAGGTGTCGCGGAGCTCCGGCTCGTTGAGGAAGTCGGTGTACTTCGGGTTGGGGGCCTTGAGGGTGGGGTTGTCGTCCCAGGTTTCGTTGCAGGCGGAGAACCCTAAGGCGACAGCCGCGAGGCCGAGCGTTAATGCTATCTTTTTCATTTCAGTTGGATTCTAAAATTAAGTTTTGGAAAGCTGCGGCTTAGTAGCCGGGGTTCTGCTTGAATTCGGGCTGGGCGGCCAGGGTGTTGGTCGGGATCGGCATCAGGTCGTAGTGGTCGGGGATGCGCATGCCTCCGGCTACGTTGCCCTTCCACGCCCAGAGTGCCTGGTTCGGGCCGGTGAACTTGTGGTGGCGCACCAGGTCGGAGCGGCGGGTAAGCTCCCAGTAGAGCTCGCGGCAGCGCTCGTCGAGGATGTTGTCGGGGGTCATGTCGGAAGCGGCCCACTCCTTGTTGCCCGAGCGCTGGCGCACGAGGTTGGCGTAGTTCTTGGCCTTGGTCGCGTCGGCGGCGTTAGCCCCGCCCATGATGAAGCTCTCGGCGTAGTTGAGGTACATCTCTGCCAGGCGGATCATCGGCAGGTCGGTGCTGGCGAATGCGCTGGCGTAGCCGTCGGCGAAGGAGCCGGCTGCCCAGAAGGTCATCGGGTCGCCGTCGCCGTTGACGAACTTGGCCTCATATACCCTCTTGCCCTGCTCGTTGGTCTTCTCGATGAACTCGGTCTTGGGGAGGGGGCTGCCCTGGCCGTCACCCTTGAGGAGGTTGGTGAACTTGATTACGGCATAGCCGTTGGTCCACTCCGAGAACTCGATGTTTTCGGCGATGTACTTCGTCGTTTCGAGCTCTTCGTTTCCGTCCTTGTCAAGCTCTGACTTCTTCGACTGCACGTCGCCCTTGACCCACATCGCGTCGCGGGCGTCGCCGTCCTCGAACTTGTTGGCGAACTGGAGCGTCGCATGCATGCACTTCCAGGCGGAGGAGAGGCCGTAGTTGGTCTGGCTCATGCCAAGTTCGTTGGCGATGGAGGCGGCGATCAGGAAGGTAGTGCCGCCGTAGCTCTGGATCATGTCCTTCTCGTAGGGGATTGCCCAGAGGATTTCGCCGCCGTTGGCTCCGTTCTGGTAGTCGCGGTTGGAGGCGCAGAAGAGGTAGAGATATTGCTCGGCCAGGCCGGAACCCTGGAAGCCGCCGTTGTGGTGCGAGATCACCAGGTCGCTGACCTGGGCGCACTTGCGGTACTGGGGGGTGCCGGTGTATACCTCGGCGTTGAGGTACAAGCGGCTCAGGAGGCCGAGGGCGGCGTCGCGGCTGAGGCGGCCGTAGTGGTTGGTCTCGGGCAGGAGCGACTGGCCGTCCTGGAGGAATCCGGCTTCGTCGAAGGAGACTCCGGCTACCTCGCAGAGCTCGCGCTCTACGAAGTCGAAGAGCTCCTTGCGGGTCGCCTGGCGGGGATCGGGCTCTTTCTCGGTAACGTAGGAGCCGTTGCCGAAGATGTCGGTCACCCAGTAGTAGCTCATCGCGCGGAGGGCGCGGGCCTCGGCGCGCATCTGCGCCATTTCGTCGCCGGCGACGTTGTCGGTCATCGTCAGGAAGTCGTTGCAGGTCGCGATATGGGTGTAGAGGCGCGAGTATGTGCCGTAGATGTTGCCGTTGGAGGCGTCCCAGGTGTTGGTCACCAGGTCGACAACCCCGGCGTCCTTCCAGATCCAGATGGCTTCGTCGGTGGGGAAGACGTTCATCATGAACAGGGCGCGCGAGTAGCAGCCCGTGCCGTTGTCGAGGCCGGAGATGTCGGAACTTCCGGCTCCGTTCTGGCCGGAGACGGCCATGCCGGAGTAGCATTTTGCCAGGGCGCCCAGGTAGAACTGAGTGGTGCCCGTCTGGCTGGTCTGGTTGGGGTCGTTGGGTTCGAGGTCGAGGTCGCCCACGCAAGAAGTGGTTACGCCAAGGCCGAGAGCCACACTGCCCAACAGGAGATATTTTTTGAGATTCATGTTGATTCTGTGCTAAATGGTTCTAAACGATGATGGTTAGAAAGTCGCTACCAGGCCGAGGGAGTAAGTGACGGCTTTGGGGTACACGCTGTTGTCGATACCTCCTTCGACCTCGGGGTCGAGGCCCTTGTACTTGGTGATCACGAAGGGGTTCTGCACGCCGGCGAAGATGCGCAGGCGCAGACGGTCTTTCAGCAGGTTCTCGAAGGTGTAGCCCAGGGTGATGTTGTCGCAGCGCAGGAAGGAGCCGTTGCGGAGGTAGTAGTCGCTCATGAGCTGGGCCTGCTCGAAGTATACGTCGTTGACAACGAGGTTGTTCAGGCCGTAGCCGAAGAGGTCGGCGTAGACTGCCTTGGTCGAGAGCACGTTGTTGTAGACGTAGTTGCCCAGGGAGGCGCGGAGGTTGAACCCGAGGTCCCACTGCTTCCAGCGGAACTGCGAGCCGAAGGTCATCGTTACCTTGGGGGCTGCCGAGTGGTTGAGGATGCGGTCGCTCTCGTCGATCTTGCCGTCCTGGTTCTGGTCGACGTAGCACCCTTCGACGGGTTTGCCGTCGGCGTCATATACCTGTTGCAGCAGGTAGAACGAGTAGGCTGGGTAGCCTACGGCGTGGGCCTGGACGGTGTTGCCCGTGCCGCCCGAGATGCCGCCTACCTTGTAGATCGCGGCGTTGTCGTTGAGCTTGGTGATTTCGTTGTGGTTCCAGCCGACGTTGTAGGTAAGGGTCCAGGTGAAGTCGTTGGTGACAACGGGCTTGGCGGCGATGTTGAATTCGACGCCGTAGTTCTTCATGTCGCCGATGTTGCGGTTGAGCATGTTGGTTGTCGAGTAACCGGCGGGGACTGTCACGAACGACAGGAGGTCCTTGGTCTTGCGGTAGTAGTAGTCGATGCTACCGTTGATGCGGTTGTTGAGGAAGCCGAAGTCGAGTCCGGCGTTCCAGGTGACGGTCTGCTCCCATTTCAGGTCGGGGTTGTAGCCGATCAGGAAGTAGGTCGACTGGTAGCCGTTGCCGCCGAGCATGTCGGGGTAGAAGGAGCCGGGAGCGGCGATGGAGTACAGGGGGAGGTAGTTGCAGGTCGAGCCTACTTCCTGCTGGCCTGTGACGCCCCAGCCCAGTCGGAGCTTGAGGTCGCTGAGCCAGCCGGAGGCGGGCTGCAGGAAGGCCTCGTCGTTGATCTTCCAGCCGAGGGCCACGGAGGGGAACACGCCCCAGCGGTTGTCCTTCGAGAAGCGCGAGGTCGCGTCGCCGCGGACGGTGACGGTCAGCAGGTAGCGCTCGTAGAGCGTGTAGTTGACGCGGCCGAAGAACGACAGGATCTGAAGGCGGTTCTTCCAGTGGTAGTTGCCTTCGGGGTTGACTACGTCCTCGGCGAAGTTCTTGCCTACGAGGTCGGTGGTCTTGTCGTTGACGTTGAGGTTCCAGCCACCCTCGGGGTTGACGGTCGGGGTGAGGTAGCCTACGCCGGTGCGGTAGCCCGAGTTGGAGTCGGCGCCGCGCTTCCAGCCGGAGTCCTCGAAGCGCTGCCAGGAGTAACCGGCGGTCACGTCGAAGTTGGAGTGGATGCTCTCTACCTCCTTCTTGTAGTTGAGGTAGAAGTCGAGCAGGTAGTTGTCGCGCTCCTGGTGGAGGCGGTCCATGTAAGAGCCGGCGTAGTGGTCGTGGCCGCGCCAGGCCATGATGGAGTTGGAGGCCACCTCGTTCCATTCGTCGCCGCGCTGGACGTCGATGCCGAGGTTGATGTTGGCGTGGAGGTCTTCGAAGCCGTGGATCGCATAGTCGAGCTGGAGGTTGCCGTTGAAGCGGTTGAGCTTGGCGTGCCAGTCGCGGTCCTTGAGCATCTGCACGGGGTTCTGGGTAGCGTTGTCGTTGACGGCGGTCTCACCCTTGTCGTTCGTGTTGTCCCAGTTGAAGTAGCCGTTGTAGAGGTACTTGTGCTGGTCCATGGCCGTTCCGCCGGTGATGGGGCGGTTGTCCTTGACGGCGTGGGTCGGGTCGAAGTTCATCGCGGCGTTCATCGCGCCTTCCTCTACGCGCTTGTTGTAGATGTAGGTGTAGTTGCCGTTGAGGTTGACCGACAGGTGGTCGTTGAAGAACTTCGGGGTAAGGGAGAGCCCGGCGGTCACGCGGTCCATCTTCGAGTCGAGCAGGATGCCGTTCGAGCCGGTGTAGCCTACGTTGACGCGGTAGGGGAGCATGGCGGCGGTGCCGGCCACGGAGAGGTTGTAGTCATGGGAGACGGTAGTGCGGAGCACTTCGTCCTGCCAGTCGGTGTCGGCGTCGCCCATAGCCTTGAAGGCGCCGGAGTCCTCGCCGTACTTCTTGGCGATCAGCGAGCGGAAGTCGTCGGCCGAGAGAACGTCCCAGGTCTTGCGGGCGTGGTTGACGTACATGTTGGCGGCGAAGTTGACCTGCGGCTTGCCGGCTTTGCCTTTTTTGGTGGTCACGATGATGACGCCGTTCGACGCGCGCGAACCGTAGATGGCGGTCGCGGAGGCGTCCTTGAGGACGGTCATCGACTCGATGTTCTCAGGCGATATCAGCGCCAGGGGGTTGGTCATGCCGACGGAGGTGGAGGATTCGATGGGCACCCCGTCGATCACAATCAGAGGGTTGTTGGAAGCCGACAGGGAGGAGCCGCCGCGGATGCGGATGGTCGCGTTTCCTTCAGGGCCGCCGGCGGTGGTTACGACCACGCCCGGGGTCTGGCCGACGAGCATGTCCTGCACGGAAGTCGCGAGTCCGGCCTCGATTTCGTCGGGCTTGATGACGGCAACGGAGCCGGTAGCGTCGCTCTTCTTGACAACGCCGTAACCGATGGCCACGACCTCGTTAAGCATTACGGAGTTCTCTTTCATCTGCACGTCGATGGTCGAGCGGCCGTTGACGGGGATGTTCTGGGTGTCGTAGCCGACATAGGAGTACACGAGCACGGCGTCGGAGGGCACCGTGATGGCGTATCGGCCATCGATGTCGGTAGCGGTGCCGGCCCCGGAACCCTGCGCGATAACACTCGCACCGATCAGCGGCTCACCCGAGGGGTCGGTGACGGTACCGCTGACGGAGATTGACTGCGCGTTGGCGCCCATGGCGCAAAGCAGTCCCACCATGAGAAACAGAAGTTTCCTGGCGATTCCTGTTTGTGAATGTTTCATTTAATAGATGTTTGGATTTGATGTTGCGTTCACGGTTGATGTAAGTTTCTCTGGCAGCTCGGCGAGGTAACCGCGGTTACCTCGTAGTACGCGCCATGGCGCGTACTAATAAAATCTGTTACGAGTTCTTGTCGTTAATAATAATCTCTAAGTCACGCGGGCCCGGGAAGGGGCGCCGGGGGGACGGGAATCGCCGTTTCTCATGGTATCCCTTTACGGCTTAAGAGCGGTTTTTCGTCCCGGTTGACATGTTTTCGTTTAGAATCAGCCGCAAAATTATTGAAAATCCCCAACAAAGCAATTTTTTCGCGTTCCAAAACACCATTTAACACAGTTAATAAACGTTAATCATAAGAGCGACAGCGCATTGCCGTAATATGTTATAAAACATAAAAAGCCGCGTCCCGGGGTTCGGGGCGCGGCGCGAGCAAAGTAAAGAGGTCGTTTATTATTTAACGAGACCTTTACAGGATTGGTGTCTTGTTTAGAGCGCTACCTTGGTAACCTTGTTGCCCTGGCGGCGGATGAAGATGCCGTTGGCGGGCTCGGCAACGCGTACGCCCTGGAGGTTGAAGTACTCGACGGGGGCGTTCTCGTTCTCTACGACGATGGTATCAACGCCGGCGCCGTCGCGGTCGCTGACTTTGACGCTCTTGATTTCCCATGTCCCGGCAGTGGTCGCGGTGGAGCTGTAGCGGAAGCCGAGCTGGATTTTCTTGCCGGCATAAGCGTCAAGGCTCATTGTGCAGTCGGCGAAGGAGGAGAAGTTCTTGCCTTCGTTGTATGCGGGGAACGAGGGGATGTCGATGGGCGCGCCCCACTGGCCGCCCTCTTCGCGAACGCACAGTTTCAGGAAATCGTTCGGCACGATGAGAGTGCCTGCGGCATCCTTGAACTGGCCTACGCACTGGGCGAATGTCAGGTCGATGTGAGTCAGTGCGGTGAGGTCTACGACAGGCGAAACGAGGTATGCGGCTTCAACGGCGAAATTCCCCTTGAAGTACGCGCTTGCCTTCATATAGTTGTTTTTGCTGTCGCGGGTCCATACATAAGAAAGGCCTTCGGGGAGAGTGCCGTCCTCGAACGTGAAGTCGAAATTGGCGGTAAATTCCGGTACGTCGATCAGACCGGTGGAAGGGGTCGGGTCGACGGGGGTGTCGGGAATTTCGGAAGCCTCGTCGGAGATGATGATGTTGTTGGCGCGAATCTGGCCTTCGGTTGAGGTAGCCTCGAATTCTGCCACACCGGCTGCGTTAACCCAGGTAACGGTGCGGGGGTCTGCTGTCTTGTCGAGGGTGACGGTGCCTCCGGTTGCCGCTGATGGGGTAAAGGACACGCATTTGTCCTCGTACATGCCGGAGAAAACCACTGTGCGTAAGGTAACGCCCTCGGCCTTGATTGTCATGACCATGTTTTTGTACCAGCGCAGTTCTGTTCCGGTAGCGATGCCGTCAACTTTGGTTGTCGAGCTGCTTTGGTTGATTGCGATGTCGAAGGTCTTGCCGTCGGCGGTAACCTGGCAGGTCACTTCGCCTTTACCGTTAGCGCCTGTGCCAACAGTCCAGGCGGGTTTATTGTCCCCACTCATCGGGAGGGTCCAGGTTGTCGCGGAAGCTGCGGATGCGATTCCGAGCATCGCGAGAGCAGAGAGTAAAAGTTTCTTCATAAAATGCGATAGATTATTAGTTAATTGTTGTGGATAGTTGATGGTTGAAAGGGATTGGCCGACATTCGTTTCCGGCGGGGGAACGCTGCGCGGCATCCACGCTTCAAAGTTAGCGATTATTTACCAAACCGCCCTCCTTTTTAACAAAAACTTAGCAAATTTTATCCCCGCCGCTTGTCAATCGCTATCAGTCCGAACACCACCAGCCCGCAGACTACCCAGAAGAGCGTCTGCGCGCCGATCAGCAGGTTGCCGAACGCCGCGGCCTCGGTGAGAAACGCCTCGCGGGCGGGGCCGGCGGCCAGCGCCGCGGCGGGGGCGAAGACGCTCAGGCCGAAAATCATCGTGGCCTGGTAGGGGCCGATGCCCCCGTTGGATGGAACCCCCATCGAGATGCTCGTCAGCACGAAGCAGACGAGCGGAGCGACAGCGCCGTAGCGCTCCAGGATGCCGTCGGTCATCGGGAAGGCGCGGAAGGCTACGTAGAGCTGAAGGAAGTAGCACCCCCATACCCCGGCGGTGTAGAGGAGCCACGCCCCCTTGTGGTCCATCCGGGCTATGGCGGCGAAGCCTTCCCATAGTCCCCGGAAGAATCCCTTGATTTTCAGCGACAGCCCCCCGTTGCCCCGCTTCATGAAGAGCCACGCCAGGAGGATGAAGGCCCCGACGGCCCCCCACGTCCAGGGGGAGGCCAGCACGGCGGAGATAGCCCGGTAGGCGTCGGGGTACTCGCGTACGAAGTCGGTCAGCGGCCCGGAGGCGATTATGAAGGTGAAGAGGGTCAGAAGCGCCACGGTGCACGTGTCGGCCAGGCGGTCGGCGACCATCGAGCCGAAGACGGCGGGGAAGGGGGTACCCTCGCGCCCGGCGATGTAGCCCGTGCGCCATACCTCCCCCAGGCGCGGGAAGACGAGGTTCACGGCGTAGGTCCCGAACATACTGTAAACCAACGCCCGTAGCGGTGGGCGGCATCCGATCACCCGCAGTTGCAGCCGCCAGCGCATCGCCCGGAAGAACATCGGGAGCAGCCCGATCGCGAGATTAAGGGCGATCCACTCGAAGCGGCAGTCGCGCCGGATAATCTCCATCATCGCCCCGAAGTCGATGTCGCGGAACATGACGACGCACAGCCCGACGCTCACAACCGCCGGAACGGCGATCTTAAGCAGCATCGGGAGCCATTTGCGCCTCCCGGAGGGGCGCGGAGCGGGCGCTGAGGGGTGTTCCATGCGGCAAAATTACGAACTTTTTTCGTAAAATCTGGCACATAGGGAGGGTGTAGAACCGCGGCCGCGGTTTTTTTGTTAATTTTAACGTGAGTTCGACGAAAATAATCAAAAGAGCGTCAACTGATTATCGTAA
>CALBWF010000082.1:0-6529 GCA_937969265.1 uncultured Porphyromonadaceae bacterium | reverse complement strand
CAAGACAGGCAGAACCAAAAACTGCAGTGCTACCATTACACCATAAGACAATCCTTTTCTGCCAAAAAGCCCTCTACGCCTCCGCGGGAGCTTCTTAGGCGCCGCAAAGATACGAAAGTTTTTTGGAGCGGACAAGAGTTTTCTGTAATTTTGCACTCTAATAATCGAATAGCAAGAATTGACTGATATGGAACTGACAACGCTTACGGCGATTTCGCCGGTCGACGGGCGCTACCGGTCGAAGACATCGGGCCTCGACGAGTATTTTTCGGAATTTGCCCTGATCCGCTACAGGGTCAAGGTCGAGGTCGAGTATTTCATCGCGCTCTGCGAGTTCGGAATCCCCCAGTTGGCGGATGTCCCCGCGGACGCGCTCCCCGGACTGCGGAAAATCTACGAAGACTTCACCCAGGCCGACGCGCTTAAAATCAAGGAGTTCGAGTCGGTGACAAACCACGACGTAAAGGCTGTCGAATATTTCCTCAAGGAGCGTTTCGACCTCCTCGGCCTCGACCGGTGGAAGGAGTTCATCCATTTCGGCCTCACTTCCCAGGACATCAACAACACCTCCGTCCCCATGTCGGTCAAGGACGCGCTCCATAACGTCTTCCTCCCCCTCCTCGACGAGCTAATCGGGACCCTCGAAGCCCGCGCCGAGGAATGGAAGGGTATCGCCATGCTCGCCAAAACCCACGGACAGCCCGCTTCCCCGACCCGCCTCGGTAAGGAAATAGAAGTCTTCGCCTACCGCCTGCGCCAGCAGCGCGCCCAGTTGGCCGCCGTTCCCGTTTCCGGCAAGTTCGGAGGCGCGACCGGCAACTTCAACGCCCACCACGCCGCCTACCCCTCGATTGACTGGAAAGCCTTCGCCGCAGGCTTCCTGAAAGAGCGCCTCGGAATCGAGCGCGAGGAATACACCACCCAGATTTCCAACTACGACAACCTCGCCGCCCTCTTCGACGCCCTCCGCCGCGTCAACACAATCATCCTGGACCTCGACCGCGACGTCTGGATGTACGTCTCGATGGAGTATTTCAAGCAGAAAATCAAGGCCGGGGAGGTCGGCTCGTCGGCAATGCCCCACAAGGTCAACCCGATTGACTTCGAGAACTCCGAAGGCAACTTAGGCATCGCGAACGCGGTCTACGCCCACCTCGCCCAGAAACTCCCCGTATCGAGGCTTCAGCGCGACCTCACCGACTCCACCGTACTCCGCAACGTCGGGGTCCCCATGGCCCACAGCGTCATCGCCATCCATTCGACTCTGAAAGGTCTCGGCAAGCTCCTCCTCAACGAAGCCGCGATCTCCCGCGACCTCGACGCGATGTGGAACGTCGTAGCCGAAGGAATCCAGACAATCCTCCGCCGCGAAGGATACCCCCACCCCTACGAAACCCTCAAGCAGCTCACCCGCACCAACTCGAAAGTCACCGCCGAGAGCATCGCCGAGTTCATCGACACCCTGGAAGTCAGCGACGCCGTCAAGGCGGAGCTCCGCGCCCTATCCCCCTCAACCTACACCGGCTTATAATCAAGCGATTATGGATAATTTCTCATACCAGAGCCCGACGCGCTACGTCTTCGGACGCGGCGCGGAGGAGCAGACCGGAAAGCTGGCGGCAGCGATGGGCTGCCGCAAGGCGCTGATTGTCAGCGGAGACTGCTCCGCAAGGCGTTCGGGCCTCCTGGGCCGCGTCGGGGAGAGCCTCCATGCGGCGGGCATCGCGACCCTCGAACTTACCGGCATCCGTCCCAACCCCACCGATGACCGCGTCTACGAGGGGATCACCCTCTGCCGCGCCGAAGGGGTCGACGGCATCATCGCTGTCGGGGGCGGCTCGGTAATCGACACCGCCAAGGCAATCGCCGGAGGTGTCCCCTACGACGGCGACTTCTGGGATTTCTGGGCCGGGAAAGCGGTCATGGAGAAGGCGCTCCCCGTCGGCGTTGTCCTGACGATTCCCGCCGCCGGAAGCGAGGGTAGCGGTAACTCCGTGATTACCAAGCTCGACGGCATGCACAAGATTTCCCTCCGCACCGACTTCGCCCTCCGCCCGAAGTTCGCGGTGATGAACCCCGAGCTGACCTTCACCCTCCCCCCGGAACAGACCGCCGCCGGAATCGCCGATATGATGGCCCACATCATGGAGCGCTATTTCTCCCCGACGGAGGAGGTAGAGGTCACCGACCGCGTCGCCGAAGGTGTACTCCGCGCGATTGTCGAGGAGGCCCCCAAGGTTATGGCGCGCCCCGACGACTACGAGGCGCGGGCTAACATAATGTGGTGCGGAACCCTGGCCCACAACGGGATATGCGGCTGCGGACGCCGCGAGGACTGGGCCTCCCACGGCCTCGAGCATGTCCTCTCGGCTCTCTACGGCGTAACCCACGGGGCCGGGCTGGCTGTCGTCTTTCCGGCGTGGATGACCCTGGCGTCTGAGACGAAACCCGCCAAGGTCGCGCAGTTCGGCCGCCGCGTCTTCGGTATCGAGGAGCAGGACGATCATAAGGCCGCCATTGCCGCTGTCGCCGCTCTGAGGAGCTTCTTCGGCTCCCTCGGTCTCCCCCTGACCCTCGGCGAGTTAGGAATCAAGAACCCCGACTTCGCCGCCATGACCGCCATGTTCCACCGCGACAAAGGCAACCCCTTCGGTGCCTACATTTCCCTGACCCCCAAAGAAACAGAAGCGGCATACCGCTTAATGGTTTAAAGTTTAAGGGTTAAGGATTAGGCTCGGCTTCCGCCGGGCTGTTTAGAAGATACCTCGGTGTAGGGACGCGGCGTGCCGCGTCAGGCCTGTAACTCATTTTAGCAAAATGGAAATCAAGGAGATAGAAGATATATTCCCGGGAAAGGCGCGGATGAAGGCCCTCGAAAAGGGGCTCGCGCTCGCCCGGAAGAAAAACGGCATCACGGAGGTCCGAGGCCTCGCCGGGAGCGCCGGGGCGATGCTCCTCGCGGCGCTCCCCCCGCAGGACGCGCCAGTGCTCGTCGCGGCCGCGGACCTCGACCAGGCCGGATATCTCTATCAGGACCTTGTCAAACTGTTGGGCGAGGGGGAGCCGCAGAAGGTGATGTTCCTCCCCTCAGGCTACAAGCGCGACATCCGCTACGGCCAGCCCGACCCTCCCCAGCAGATTCTCCGCACGGAAACCATCTCCCGCTGGGGGGAGCGCGACGCGGCGAAAACGCTCCGCTTCGTCGTCAGCTACCCCGAGGCGCTCGCCGAGCGTGTCGCGTCGCGCCAAGTGCTCGAAGAGCATACCATGCAATTGTCAGCAGGAAAGGAAATCAACCTTACTGAGACCTGCAAATGGCTGCGCGACAACGGATTCAAGGAGGAGGATTATGTCTACGAGCCTGGGCACTTCGCCGTCCGCGGCTCGATATTGGATATTTTCGGCTACTCCAACGAACTCCCATACCGCGTAGACCTCTTCGGCGACGAAATAGAGTCAATCCGCACCTTCAACATCGAAACCCAGCTCTCTGAGCAGAAGGTAGATACGGCGATTATAACCGCCAACATGGCGCAGGGGGGTGACGGCAGGGGGGAGAGCGTCCTGGACTTCATGCCGGCCGGGACGCTGATTGTTACCGAGGACCCCTCGTGGCTCGTCTCGCGGGTCGAGGGTGTCGCCAGCCAGAGCTTCTCAGCCTCAGCGGCTTACAGCGAAGAGGGGGATGCCGACGCGATGAAGAACCTCGTCGACCCCGAGGCCTTCAGGAACAGGCTCCGCGAGTTCCCGATTCTGAAACTCAGCAAGTCGAAAGGGGACGACGGGGAAGCCGGAATTGACTTCCAGTGTTCCCCCCAAGGGCTGTACCACAAGAACTTCGACCTCCTGAGCGGCTCGCTGACGAAGCTGCTGGAGGAGGGCTACCGGCTCTACATCCTCTCCGACTCGAAGCAGCAGACCCGCCGCCTGAAGGATATTTTCGCCGAGAGGGGCGACAGGATTCCCTTCACCCCGGTGCTCGGTACCCTCCACGAGGGGTTCGCCGACCACGCGCAGAAGATATGCTTCTTTACCGACCACCAGATTTTCGACCGCTTCCATAAATACACCCTCAAGAGCGAGCGGGCGCGGTCCGGGAAACTGGCACTGTCAATCAAGGAGTTGCAGGCTATCGAACCGGGCGACTACATCGTCCATTCCGACCACGGCGTCGGGAAGTTCGGGGGGCTTCTCCGAACCCAGGTCAACGGCACCACCCAGGAGATGATCAAGCTCGTCTACAAGAACAACGACTGCATCTTCGTCTCAATCCACTCCCTCCACAAGCTCGCCAAATACCGCGGAAAGGAGGGGGTAGAGCCGACCATCAACAAGCTCGGCTCCGGGGCCTGGAACAAGCTCAAGGAGAAGACCAAGAACAAGTTAAAGGACATCGCCCGCGACCTGATCAAGCTCTACGCCGCCCGAAAGGAGGAGAAGGGCTACCAGTTCTCCCCCGACTCATACCTCCAGCACGAGCTGGAAGCGTCCTTCATCTACGAGGACACCCCCGACCAGGTGACAGCCACCGCCGCAGTGAAAAAAGACATGGAGAGCCCCCGCCCGATGGACCGCCTCGTCTGCGGCGACGTCGGATTCGGCAAGACGGAGGTCGCCATCCGAGCCGCCTTCAAGGCCGCCACCGACGGGAAGCAGACCGCCGTCTTAGTGCCGACAACCGTCCTCGCCTACCAGCACTACAACACCTTCCGGGAGCGCCTGGCCGACTTCCCCGTAAGGGTCGACTACCTCTCCCGCGCCCGCTCCGCCAAACAGACCCGCGAGATTCTCAAAGACCTGGCGGAAGGGAAGATAGACATCCTGATCGGAACCCACAGAATTGTCGGCAAGGATGTTAAATTCAAGGACCTGGGGCTGTTGGTGGTCGACGAGGAACAGAAATTCGGAGTCGCCGTCAAGGAGAAGCTGAAACAGATGAAGGTCAACGTCGACACCCTCACCATGTCCGCCACCCCCATCCCCCGCACCCTCCAGTTCTCCCTCATGGGGGCCCGCGACCTCAGCTCCATAACAACCCCTCCCGCCAACCGCTATCCGATTCTGACCTCGGTCAACACCCTCGACGACGACATCCTGGCGGAGGCCGTGAACTTCGAGCTGTCGCGTAACGGGCAGGTGTTCATAGTCAACCACCGCATCGAGGGGCTTTACCAGCTCGAGGCGATGCTGAAGCGGGTCGTCCCCGACGCGAGGACCCTCGTCGCCCACGGCCAGATGCCCCCCGAGAAGCTGGAGCAGGCGATTCTCGACTTCACCAACCACGAATACGACATCCTCCTGGCAACCACCATCATAGAGAGCGGCATAGACATGCCGAACGTCAACACCATCATCGTCAACAACGCCCAGAACTTCGGCCTCAGCGAGCTACACCAGCTCCGCGGCCGCGTCGGGCGCTCCTCGCGAAAGGCCTTCTGCTACCTGATGGTGCCCCCGGGGAACCCGCTGACCCCCGTGGCGCGCCGCCGCCTCCAGGCAATCGAGAGCTTCTCCGACCTCGGCTCGGGAATCCATATCGCGATGCAGGACCTCGACATCCGCGGAGCCGGCAACCTCCTCGGAGCCGAACAGAGCGGCTTCATCGCCGACCTGGGCTACGAAACCTACCAGAAAATCCTCAAGGAGGCAATGACCGAGCTGCGCACCCAGGAGTTCGCCTCGACCTTCGCCGAAGAGGAGGGGCAGACCCCCGAAGAGGGGCAGGACTTCGTTGCCGATACCGTTGTCGAGAGCGACATGGAGCTGCTCCTCCCCGCGCTCTACGTCCCCCAGGAGAGCGAGCGCATCAACCTCTACCGCGAACTCGACGCCATGGAGCGCGACGAAGACATCGAGAAATTCCTCAACCGGCTGACCGACCGCTTCGGCCCCGTGCCGGAGGAGGCCAAAGAGCTGGCCCGCGTTCCCCGTCTGCGGCGCATGGCCCGCCAGTTGGGGGTCGAGAAAGTAGCACTCAAAGGGGGCCTCATGTACCTCTACTTCGTCGACGACACCAACGAGGCCTACTACCAGTCGGCCGCTTTCGGCCGGATTGTCAGCTACTTGCAGAAGAACCCCCAGCGCGTCAAAATCCGCACCAACCCGACCACCGGCCGCCGCTCCTTCTCCATCGCCAACGTCCCGACCGTCCTCTCCGCCGTCAACATCCTCGCCGAAATCCGCACCCTCCCCGTCTCCTAACCTTTACAGTTTAAAGCTTAAGGGGATGTCACAAAATTATGAGTTTTGACCTGCAGAAATTCCTCGACATCGCTGCCAATATGCGGAACGCCAACAGCCTTTTGATGAAATAAAACATCACCTAACACTCAACGAGGTTGGAGATGTCGCAGAAGGTCGGTATGACTGGAAGACTGAGAGAGGACGAGGTTGAATCAGCCTGTAACCCCTTTAGAACTCTCCTTCATCCGTAATAATTTATCGGGCATTTCCTGTCTTCTTGCGTTTTATAACATGAACTCATTTAAACTTTTGTGATTTGTGAATTTTTTTAAGGAGAACCACAGCG
>CALBWF010000081.1:0-26720 GCA_937969265.1 uncultured Porphyromonadaceae bacterium | reverse complement strand
GAGGCTCGACACGGTGTTACTCACGGCCCCGCGCCCTCCGGGCGCTCCGCCAGTGTCTTCTTCACCTTTCACCCTTCACCCTTCACCTTTCACTTTTCACCGTTCACCCTTCGCGGAAGGGGAGGTGGGTGCGGATGGCGGCGGCGACGAGGGCGGGTTCGTAACCGCGCGAGAGGCCGAAGCGGTAGAGCTTGGTGCGCCCCTCGTAGGTGTCTCCTTCCTTTATGGAGCGGGCCTTGGCGGCGAGGGCGTCGAGCATCGCCGAGCGGTATTCGTCTTCGTCAAGCTCTCCGGCGGCATCGGCTATGTCGGCGGAGGAGATTCGTTTGAGGCGCAGGGCGGCTTCGATTTTGAGCCGTCCCCAGCGGGCGTAAAGAGCCTTGTCGCGGGTGAAGGCCGCGGCAAAACGGGAGTCGTCGAAATAGCGCCCGCGTTCGAGGCATTCCAGGATTCTGTCGCGGTCGGAAGGGGAGATTCCCCACAGGCGCAGCTTCTGCTCCAGCTCGTAGCGGCAGCGCTCGGCGCGGGCGCAGAGGGTTTCCAGGCGGCTCAGGGCCATTTCGGGGGATATGGTTTTTGCCTTCAACGGTTTATGGTTTATGGGTTACGGGGAGGCCGCTCGCTTACGCTCGCTCCACTGAACGGAGTAACTTTCGGCGCTCCGGGTTGATTTCCCTAATTATACGCGGCACACCGCGTCCCTACACAGATTCCGCAAGGAATCTGAAGCCGGTCAGAGGAGATTGCGGGAGATTACGGCGAAGCGGGGACGGGTGGAGCTGTCGGGGAGGAGTAGGGGGGAGGCGAAGCCGAGGGAGAGGGCGAGGCGCGAGAGTTCGGCAGCGTAGAGGGGGTTGATTTCAAAGTATACGCGGCCTGAGGGCGCGAGAGTGGTGTCGGCGTAGCGAAGTATGGCGCGGTAGAAGAGGAGCGGGTCGCTGTCGGGCACGAAGAGCGCCGACGCGGGTTCGTGGTCGAGGACGTTCCGTTCCATCGAGGCGCGCTCGCTGTCGGCGATATAAGGCGGATTGCTGACGATTATGTCGTAGCGTTCAGGGCCGGGAACGGCCCGCAGTATGTCCTCCTCTACGAAGTTGACGGGGGCTTTCAGCGCTGCGGCGTTGGCGCGGGCTACGGCCAGCGCCTCCGGGCTGACGTCTATGGCCGTTACCTCTGGGAATGGGAGAAAGCGGCGGAGGGCGATCGCTATGCACCCGGAACCGGTCCCGATGTCGAGCACCCGGAGGTCCTTCGTCTCTCCGTACTCCTTTATAATAAGGTCTACGAGTTCGGCGGTCTCGGGGCGGGGGATGAGGGTCGCGGGGGTTACCTTGAAGTTCATCCCGTAGAAGCGGGCGGTGCCGAATATGTACTGCACCGGTTCCCCGGCGGCGACCCTGCGGGCGGCTTCGAGCGCCTTATCGGCGGTGAAAGCGCTGACGGGGTCTCCGTCGCGGATTGCGAGCTGGGTGAGGTCCCATCCCTTGAGGTCGTACATGATCTCCCGGGCAATCGCCGCTGCCTCCTGCTCTCCCGTTTCCGGAGCGATTATGGCGCGCATTCGGCGCAGGAGCGCGTTAAGGGTCATTTCGTCCTCCATACGCTTATTCCAGGGTGATAAGGTGGTCGTAGGGGAAGTCGCGGACGGCGTGGGTGCCGACGACGCTGTCCCACAGCATCGGGGAGACCCCTCCGCCGGGGCGCTTTACGGTGATGTTTTCCTCGGTCAGCAGTTCTCCGGCGGCGATGTCGCGGGCGGCGACGATGCTCTTGCGGGCTACCTCGATATTAGGGCGCTCCGAGGGGCTGACGCGTTTATCGGGGGAGCCGAGCGCCTGTTCGATGTTGCGTATGGCTTTTACCATCGCCGCCAACTCCGCGGGGTCGAGCGACGCGCGGTGGTCAGGTCCGGGGAGGGTCTTGTCGAGGGTGAAATGCTTCTCTATAATCCCCGCGCCGAGGGCCACTGCGGCTACGGGGACCTCGATGCCGACGGTATGGTCGCTGTAGCCGACTGTTCCGGCCCCGAGGGAGCGGAGCGCCTCCATCGCGCGGAGGTTGACGTCGCGCATCGGGGTGGGGTACTGGGTGTTGCAGTGAAGGAGGCCGACCATCCGGCGGGGTGTTCCCGCCTGTTCGAGCACCCGCAGCGCGTCCTCTACCTCTGAGAGTTCCGACATTCCGGTCGACAGAATGACAGGCTGCCCCAACGCTCCGATTTTGCGGAGATAGGGGAGGTTGGTGATTTCCCCTGAGGGGATTTTCCAGAAGTCCATTCCCAGCGGCGCGAGGCAGTCGATCGAGCGGAGGTCGAAGGGGGTTGACATGAAGCGGATACCCCGGCGGTCACACTCTGCGGCGAGCGGGGCGTAGTCGTCGAGCCGCAGGTGGATTTTGCGGCACATTTCAAGCTGGCTATCCTCGGCGCCGGTGGTCTCCTTCTGGTATTCGGCCTTCGGGGCTACGGAGGATATTACCAGCTCGGGGACAGCGGTCTGGAACTTCACATAGTCGGCCCCGGCCTCCGCGGCGGCCGCGACCATTTCGACAGCCCGGCCGTAGTCGCCGTTATGGTTTACCCCGGCCTCGGCGATTATAATCACCTTCCCCGCAGGGAACAGTTCGTTTTCAGTCATATTATCATGTACCATATTCGTGTAGGGACGCGGCGTGCTGCGTAAACCTTGACAGACCGCACTCGTTATCTTGTTTTACGCGGCACGCCGCGTTCCTACACAAGCTGTATTTGTCCTTAATATTATGCGGCACACTGCGTTACAACTTGCGGAAGACGACTTCCTGCATGTAGCGGCAGATTTTGACATTACCCTGCCAGTCGTCGCAGATTCCGGGGCGCAGGCCGAGGAGGTCGGAGAGAATCATCAGCGGCAGGTCGGCCCCGGCGTGTACGGTGCAGACGGCTCCGCCTCCGAGGCGCGGGTTGATTTCCATCAGCATCAGTCGCCCGTCGGTGGTGTCGCGGAGCATCTGGACCGTCACCGGGCCGCGCAGGCCTGTCTGGGCCAGTGTTTTCCGGGCGAGATCCTCGACCTCCTTGTCGCGGAACGTAACGGTCGAGGAGACCTCCCCTCCGACGACTACGAGGCGGCGTCGCGGCACGGCGCAGAGGATTGTCCCGTCGTCGCGGCGGACGTAGCAGTCTACCGTGTATTCCTCCCGTTTTGCGACATATTCCTGTATCAGATAGTCCTCCTGGTTGGGGATGTCGGCCAGTTCCGTCGGGCGGTGGAGAATCATTATCCCCTGCGAGGCGGAGCCGAAACGGGGTTTCGCGATCATCGGGAAGAAGGCCCCGCGCATCGGATAATCCTTCGGCACAGGGAGCTTCGCGGCGAGGAAGAGGGCGTTTGCCTCCACCTTGTCGAATATTCGGGCCACTTCGGCGGGGTCGGTATGGGTCGCGGCGCGCACCACTCCGTTGTCGGACCGGCGGAAGCCGTCGAGCTTTGCGGCGATCTCTACCGCGGGGTCGACGAAGGGCACGACGATGTCGATTCCCCGGTTGTCGCAGACGCGGCGCAGGTCGTCCATCAGCGCCGGGTCGCTCCAGCGCAGCCCGGGGAGGATTTCGGCTATTTCGGCGAGCGGGACCTCGCGGTCAAGCTCGTAGCTGTAAAGTTCCCCGCGGAAACCGAGCCGGGCGGCCGCGGAGAGGAACATACGTCCGATCGAAACGCGCTTGGCTCCCCCTAAAAACAGGATTCTAAACGGTTTCTGACATACTTCCCCGCGGTTTTCCATCGCCTCTTCCTCGGCGAACGGGTTAGGGATGTCTTCGGGAGCGAGCGCTTCCGAATGAGGTTTGCTTTCAGCTATCATCGGTTGTAGATGTTTGATTTATAGCGCGCCAGGTTTGCCGGGTCGGTAAACCAGGCTATCGTGCGGCGCAGGCCCTCGCGGATGTCGACCTGCGGGCGCCAGGGGGTCGCGGCGGTGATTTTGGAGTTGTCGCCGCAGAGGCGGAACACCTCGCTCTTGCCGGGGCGCAGACGCTGCGGGTCAACGACGTAGCGGGTCTCGGGCGCGTCCATCAGCTCGGCGATGAGCTTCAGGGTGTCGGCCATGGTGATTTCGGTGCCGGTAGAGATATTGAACACATCCCCCTCGATTCCGTCGGTTTCGGCCAGTGCGAGGAAACCGCGGCATGTATCTTCGACATAGTTGAAATCGCGTGTCGGGGTAAGGTCGCCGACCTTTATTTCCCGCTCGCCGTTGGCTATCTGGGAGATAATCGTCGGGATAATCGCGCGGGCGCTCTGCCGCGGCCCGTAGGCGTTGAAGGGGCGGGCGGTGACTACCGGGAGCCCGAAGGCGTTGTAGAAGCTCTTCGCGATGGCGTCGGCCCCGATTTTAGTCGCGGAGTAGGGGGACTGGGGCTGGAGGGGGTGGTTCTCGTCGATCGGGACGTAGCGGGCGGTCCCGTAGACCTCCGAGGTGGAGGTGACAATCAGGCGGTCAACCCCCTTGTCGCGGGCTGCCTGGCAGATGTTGAGGGTGCCGTTGATATTGGTGTCGACGTAGCTTTCCGGGGCCTCGTAGCTGTAGGGAATCGCGATCAGCGCCGCGAGGTGGAATATGGTGTCCACCCCTTCGGCGATGTGGCGGCAGTATGCCGCGTCGCGCACATCGCCGCAGACGATTTCCAGCCCGTCGTGCTTGATGCCTTCGAGCCATCCCCAGTCGTTGAACGAGTTATACTGGCTCAGGGCCCTTACCTCGATTCCGCGGGAGAGAAGCTCGTCAACGAGGTGCGAGCCGATGAATCCGTCGGCTCCCGTAACCAACGCTTTCTTTATGTTTCTTGCCATATTCAATTCATATAAGGTGAAGGGTGAAGGGTCAGCCCCATTTGCTGAGGGTATAGACTACCCGCTTGCCGTCGGCTGTGACATATTCGAGCCGCATCTCCCTGGAACTTTCCGAGAGGATTTTCAGGCGTATGCCGGCTGTCTGGGCCGGAAGGAGGAGGACTTCAGGAGGTGTGTAGCGGAATGTCCCCTGGTCGTCAGAGAAGTCGGTGTCTATTATGATGTAGCCGTCCTCCTCGCTCCAGGAGGTGAACACCAGCCGCGGTTCGCCGGTCGGAGGGTTGACGGGGATTCCGTGGTCGTAGAACATATAGGTGAAGGTCAGCGATCCGTGCTGGAACCCCCAGAAGATGTTCCCCCGGTAATCGGGATTCGGTTCCCCGTCGATAGTCATCGCGGTCTGTTTCCAGGATCCGAATTTGGAGCCGATGTCGCCGTTGTTGTGGGTGCAGCCGCTCAGGAGGGCGGCGAGCATGGCAGCCATTATCAAAAGGCTTCGGAGTATGGTCTTGTTCATTTTTTACCGAATGTGAAAGTTCCCGAATAGCGCACAGCGAGGAGCGCGCCGAAATGGTCGCCGAACATCGAGCCTTTGTCCCCGGCGAGCTGGAGGGCGACCTCCAGCCCTTTGACGGAGGTGGGGCGGTATTTCCCTTCCACCATCACCGAGGTGGAACTTGTCGGCTCGAGCAGGGGTGTGAACGGCGTGCCCCATCCCTTGCGGTACCCTCCCAGGGCGCGGTAGGCCCACTGTCCACCGGGGGCTTCCCCCTCGATGCCGACATGGAATCCGCGCACGCGGTTGTTGAGGAATTGCAGACAGCCGTTGGTGTTGTAAATCGGGGAGGGGATGAAGGGGGTGCCGAGCGACATGCCGTAATTGGCGAACGAGTTGTACTCGAAGTTGTTGTAATAGTCGTCCGCGCCGGTCGACTCGCTCCCTTTGGTCGTTCCGGGGAAGTCCTCCTGGTCCCAGTGGTTGGGACCGCTCTGGTTTGTGAGGTCGATGTACTCGACAACCGCGCCGCTGACCCATCCGGGAGCCGCGGCCTTGTATTCCAGTCCCCAAAGGCCGTCGAAACCGTTCATGAAGCCGATGCCGGAGCCGTTTTCAAATGGCTTTTGCAGGTAGGCCCTCAGCGTCGCGTTGTTTCTCAGACGGTAGCGGAAAAAGATGTCCCACGAACCGAGAGAGCTTCCGGCGTAGTATTCGGCTCCGCCGTCGGTCGGCACGAGCATCTTCAGGAACATTTTCGGGCCGCGCGACAGATGGGTCACGTTGGAGACCTCCCCCTTCTCATAAGTAGTCGTGGTGCCACCGAAGAATCCGGCTGACTGCATCCCGACCGTCACAGAGAAGGGCATCGACGGCTTGGTGCGGAAATAGAGGCGTTTGTAGGTGTAGAGCGCCCCGGTGTTGATGTGGTAGTTGTAATAGTTGTAACGCTTCTCGTTATACTTGTTGTCCATCATCTTCCCGTAGGAGATTTCGCCCTGGAGCTGTACCCATCCGTTGATCCAGGGGATGTCGGTGAAGTCGAGGAATCCGGCGCGCACCTCAGGGATTGGGCGGGCGTTGGCGCTGTGGGTCATGTCGCCGCTCGACAGCGAGTTGTCAAGCAGCGCCGAGCCGCGCTCCTTCATGCCGACCGACAGGAACAGAGAGCGGTATTTCACTTCGCCGTAAAGCTGCTGCACCCATGCCGCGGCGGGTTGTTCCGGGTTCCAGTCCCAGGGATTCATTCCGGCCTCTTCCACCCCGGCCCGGTATCCGAGATAGTCGGTAGAGCTGCCGTAGCCGCCGATGAAGTCGGCTCCGAACCCGTAGGAGAAGCGCTTCGAGCGGTCGATATCGCGGCTGACGCCGACGCGGAGCAGGGCGTTGCCGCTCTGAGTGACGGTGCCGTAGCGGTTGGCCGACATATAGTAGGGGGCGAAATTTCCCCCGCCGAATGTGCCGAGAAGGCCTCCGTGGTAGTCGACGGAGTATTCGGCGCTGGCGGTTCCCGCTGCCAGCAGGGCCGCTATGGCCAGGAGCCGTGATTTATTGCGGATAGGTGTCATCGTATCTGAAAGTCTCGATGTGGCGTTGTTTCTTCTCCTCGAAAATATCGTCGATAGTCAGGAAGATGCCGGTCTCCTCCACGTCGCCGAACTCGTCGTTGATTGCCGTTCCGAAAATCTTCATTGTCGGCGAGAGGGTCATGTAGGCGTTGACGAGGGGTGGTATGTTTATGCCGTGGCGGCGGATTTCGCCGTTGAGGGTGATATAGTCGTCGTGAAAGTTGTCGCTGTTGAGAATCTCGGCGAAACGGGCGGTGTCGGGGCGCGTCTCGAGGGGATGGAAGGGACGGGCCAGGTTTTCCGGATCGGGGAAATGCTTGTTCAGGAAGTAGAGCAGCAGGTCGCGGCACTCGCGCTCGTAGCTGGGGTACATCGTGAACTTCCCGAAGAGGTATTTGATTTCGGGATGGAGCACCGTCAGCGCCCCCAGGCCGTCCCAAAGGTTGTCAAGGGCGAAAATCGCCTTGGCTCCGGCGCGGGTCGACTGGTATTCGAGCCTCACGAAGGAGCGCCCCAGCTCTATCGTCCGGGGAAGCATCTCCTTGATGAAGCGCTCGGAGAAGTCGAACATATGGGAGGTCGCGATGCGGGGGCGGCCGTCGGGGGTAAACCGTATGTCCTTACCGAGGATGAAGCGGTAGCCCCCGGTAATGATTTTTTCCTGCGGATTCCATACGACGAGCTGGCGGCAGGGAGGGTCCATCAGGTCGTACTGGTCTATGTCACATTCCTTGCCTGTCCCGCCTCCGGCTGTGCGGAACGCGATTTCGCGGAGGCGGCCGATCTCGCGCATCACGGCGGGAGCCTCGCGGCCGTCGATTATGTAGATTTCGTTGCCCCCCTTGTTGGTCTGCCTCAGGAAGCGTCCTTCCGACAGCTCTTTCTCGATAAGTTCGGTTTCAACGGGGGGTATTATGGGTTCTGCCATAAGTTAATGGGGTGTGGATTCAAGATTGATCGGGGGATTGACTGAGTCTTCGTCGAGCAGGTAGGTCATCGAGCGTATCGAGTTGGCCGACCCTTGCGCGTCCTTTCCTCCGGCCACGGAGTTCCAGGGAATCCGGGCTCCGACGGTTATCGTGAACCGTTTGCCCCGGGCTTTGAATACCTCCTGCGGGAGATAGACCATTTCGATGTTGAAGGGGATGTGCAGGAGTTTGCGGTTTCGGGCAACCTTGTAGAAGTGGTCGGAGTTCTGTCCGCTGAAATGGAGGGGGATTATGTCGCGGTGGTGCTGTATGGCCTTGTTGACGAACATCTTGTGCCATTTGAGGTCGGCTACCGTGTTGACGCGCTTCCCAATATACGACGACTTGTGGAGCCTGGAGCACAGCCCTGCCGGGAAGATTATTACCGGGTCGTCTCCCGCGAAGGCCTCCTCTATTGCGGCTGCCGCGCGGCGCGACTGCGCCCCGTGCTTGTTGATCGGGAGAAAGACGTCGTTTAGGGGCTTTATTGCCATCAGCAGGTCGTTGACGATAAACCAGACCTGTCCTCCGAAATGGTTCTGCAGGACATCGATCAGCGCCATGCCGTCGAGTCCGCCGAGGGGATGGTTGGAGACGAAGACCACCCGCCGGTCCTCCTTCGCAGGGAGGCGCCCGGCGTTTCTGACATCGATTCCTATCTCCAGCGAGCCGAGCACGCCGCGGCAGAAGTCAGCCCCGGTCAGCCCGCGGTTCTCTTCGAGCAGGCGGTTCATTTCGTCCTGGCAGATAGTGCGCTCCAGCCATCGCACCACCCCTCCGGGAATCAGTCGCGACAGCCGCGGGACGCGCTTGCGAAGCACATCAGCCACGTCGAGTCTTATGCTGTTGTCAGCTAACATAGCGCGAAAATACTAATTTTTGCTGTAACAGCGATGTAGTTACCCGCTTAATTGTTACTTTTGCGGAAAGTTTCAAGTTATTATTGCGGCTTATGAGTATGGCAGACAAGGCGGCATCGTGGGCCGGAGCGTTAGGCGCTTCGCTTAAATCGCTGGCTAAAATAGCGTTGCAGACGAGGCGGTGCGCCGTTCCGCGCCGTTCCGGCGGGAGCGACACGCTGGTGGTGCTGGGCAACGGGCCGTCGCTCCGCAGGGTGCTCGACAGCGGTTCCGCGGCGTTGGACCGCTATCCCCTCATGGCTGTCAACTTCTTCGCCAATACTCCTGAGTTTCAGATATTGAAGCCCGAATATTACGTCCTGGCCGACCCGCATTTCTTCCGTAATCCAGATGACGCGAATGTGGCCCGGCTTATGACGAACCTTGCGGCGGCTGACTGGCCGATGACTCTGTTTGTCCCGGCTGCCGCCGATATGCCGGAACTCCCTGAGGGAACGAAGGTTAACGTCTACCGGTATAACTGCGTCGGGGTTGAGGGCTTCGGATGGCTTGAACGGTTCGCCTTCAACAGCCGAAGGGGTATGCCGCGCCCGCGTAACGTGCTGATACCCTCTATAATGCTGGGTCTGTGGATGGGTTTCCGGCGGATCTATCTTCTCGGGGCCGACCACTCCTGGCTCGGGTCGCTCGCGGTTGACGAGCAGAACCGCGTGGCAACCGTGCAGCCCCATTTCTATAAGGAGGATGACCGGGAGCTGTCGCGCATCAAGGCCGAGTACATAAAGAGGCCGCTCCACGACGTGCTCCGAGGTTTCTACCTCGCCTTCAAATCGTATCATACGATTGAGCCTTACGCCCGTTCAATAGGGGCGACGGTCTACAACGCCACCCCCGGCTCTTTCATCGATGCCTTCGAGCGCGCCCCGCTTCCCGGCGACACCCCAAAGCCCAACGAACAGCAGTAGAACATCATTATGGGAGATACTTACCATACGCTCGCCAAGCCGGCCGAGGCGTCTCTGACCGAGAAACGGAGCCGTTTCCTCAGCTTCGCCATACCTGTCACTACCGCCGAGGAGGCCCGCGAGGCGGTCAAGCGCTTCTCCAAGGAGTATTTCGACGCGCGCCACGTCTGCTGGGCGTATATGCTCGGTTCCGAGCGTCTCGACTTTCTGAGCAACGACAACGGGGAGCCCTCCGGGACGGCGGGCAAGCCTATTCTCGGCCAGATTAACTCGTTCAACCTTACAGATCTGCTGATTGTCGTGGTGCGCTATTTCGGTGGCATCAAGCTCGGTACGCCGGGCCTGATCGCGGCCTACCGCGAAGCGGCGCGCCTAGCGATCGAGGCAGGGGAGATAATCGAGTGCCACAAGAAAGAGACCATCACCTTCACGTTTCCCTACCTCGCGATGAACGACGTCATGAAGGTCGTAAAGAATCCCGAAATAACAATCGTATCGCAGACCTTCGACAACTCCTGCGAGATAACCCTCTCAGTCCGCGCTGATTCCGCCCCCGCTCTCGCCTCCAGCCTCTCCTCCATCTCCGGCGTCACCCTCCGCTGATTATTTGGCGGGGAGGTCTTTGTGGGAGAAGTAGTTGGTGGAGATGATGATGTCGGCGATGTTGTAGCCCTCCTTGGCGTGGGCGATTTCCTCGGGGGTGGCGGTTGAGGCGTCGCCGATGACTTCGCCGGCGGGGGGTGACGGCGAAGGGCTTTTTGCCGGGGTCGAGAATGCTACGGCCCATACCGCGCCAGGGATAGCTGTCAAGTCCGGCCAGGTCGAGCAGGGTCGGGTAGAGGTCTATCTGGCCGAGAACCCCGTCGTATTTCAGTCCGACGGGCGAATTGACTGCGATCAGCGGGGTAAACTGCCCGGCTGACATAAAGGAGGCTATTTCCGGGTCGTTCAGCCATTCGGCGCGGTCGGCTCCGATTCCTTCATGGTCGCCGGTTATGACAATCATCGTGTTGGCGAACTTGGGGTTGGAGCGTATGCGGTCGATGAATGTCCCGATGGCCCGGTCGGTGTAGTTGGCGACCTCCATATAGCGTTTCAGGCGCTTGGGAAAACGCTCGTCAATGGTAATCTGCCGCAGGGAATCGGGAATAATGAAGGGGCTATGGCCGGAATAGGTGACGATTTGCAGCAGTGTGTGGCCGCCGGTCTTGAACAGTTCTTCGGTCTCTATCCGTTCGGCGCTCTGGCGCAGCAGCGAGTGGTCTCCGAGGCGCTTGCGCGGTCCGGTAGCCGCGTCCAGGTTGAAATAGGGCTTGTCGAGAAGCACGTCGATACCGAAGTCCTGCGCCGCCACTGCCGCGTTCCATACAATCTTCTTGTCGACGGTGAAGCTGGCGCTCAGCCCGTCGGCGTATTTGTGCTTCCATGCTTTGTCGAGCGAGGCGTAGGTCGTATGTGGAAAACGGTGGCTGAAAGAACCGTAGGCTACGGGGAAGAGACCGGTGTGCATCAGCAACTGGGCGTCTATCGAACGGGCGCCGCGCACCTGCGTCAGCATGTTCGGGGCGTAGAGCGTGCTGTCCTCAGCGACCAGCCGGTTGAGGTTCGGCGTGATTTCGATGCCGTCAATTTCAGTGCCGATTACCCAGCTCTCCAGCGATTCGGCGAGGATTATTATGATGTTGTCGGGTGTGGTAATGGAGGCTTTTATAGAATCGGGAACTGTTGATTCTGGTTGCGAATCGAGCCATGTCTCGATTCGCTCTTCCACCTCTGGTGTAAGAGCGGAGGTTCCGTAGACTTGTTCAAAAACCCATGTTGCAGGTATGGTATATACAGATGCTCCGCAAGTAACGTGGCTCTGAATAAGGTCTTCGTATGCTTTTTTGAATCCCCCTTTGAATGTTATCCATCCAGCCACGATTATTCCTGGAATCAGAAAAAGAAGGCTAAGGACCTTCGCAAAATGTTTCGTTTTGCCAGCCAGCACTTTCTTGACGGAGGTGTGTCGGATGATGAAGGCCAGTACTATCGTTGTCAGCGGGAAAAGAATGTCGGACCAGCGCAGCGATTCGACAACGCTGCCGGTGAAGTCTGCAAGGTTGCCGGCAAGGAGGTAGCTCGAAAAGGGGATAACGGTGTAATATGTCCTGGAATACATCAGGTTGGCGACGAGCCACGCGTCGACCGCCAGGCAGATTCCGATAATCCATCCGCGGGAGCGTATCCCGAGCAGCGGGGCAGCCAGCAATGTCGCGAGCATCAGTTTCGTAAGGTAGCCGAGCGGGAACTGGAAGCCGGAGAAAGTCGTGGCGAACGCCCAGATAAGGTCGAAGAGAAGGAACTTGAAATACAACGTTCCTATGAACCAGGCGAAGAGCTGCTTTGCGGATAGCTGTCCGTTTTTTATTTGGAGCATAATTGCGGAAAAATAATTGCGTTAGTTTATAGCTGCGAGGAAATTACGCAAAGTCAGTAGTGAGACGAGCTTTTCGCGCCGCTTGTCCTTGAATTTGCTGGCATATCTGTTGGCGTTCTGAATAATTTCACGCGCCTCGGCAGGATGGGTGAGATAGTATTCCGCCTTTTCCTCCAGGTCGGAAAAGTCATCCGCGACTTCGACATAATGCTCGCCTGGGCGAAGCGTCCCCTCCATAAACCAGGTTTCGTAGCGCATCCGCGGAGTGACGGCAAGCGAATTGGAGTTCATAATCCATTTCAGATTGGAAGCGACATCGTTACCTTCCAATGCCATAATCAGTTTTGATTCAAGTTGCTGCCACAAAGTTAACTTTTCGCAGTGCCAGTCTTCGTGGCCTGGAACCACGTCAATTGCCCCGGCATCAATTCCTTTTTTGCCAAAGAATTGGTCCATAAAGGCTATTCTATTCGGTTTCCCGTTTATTTTGCCCCGGAACAATACGTTGTCTTTCTTATCCTCGAATCGGAGTCTGTCGTTCGGAAAAATAAAGTGACGTACTTTGTCAAGATTTAGAAGCACGGAATTGGCGTTTTCCCCGGCAATCGGGCGGCTCTTTACGATGGCCGGAATCTCAGGAGTATATGTGATATCCCCCGGGAGAAAATTGAGCCGTAATTCAGGAGCGAAATAACGGGCATATTCCATTATGTCGTGGTAATAGACCTTTTGGCGTGTAGGTTTAGCCTCTCCAATTGTCGTGCGGCGTATGGCGCTATGTATGAGGGGAATATTTTCCCATCCGTTGCAATCCGTTCCGGAAATTTTGCAATAATATGATGCTCTTTGGTGAATTTCATCCGCATCGGGCCGCTTTTCGATTTCCAAAAGCAGCTTGTCGAGTTTTCCGCGAAGTAGTCCGGACGGAATTAACTTCCGGAAATTCGCATTGAGGTAGTATTTCCATTTCGGATTTTTACCGCTGTTGAAAATCATTTGTAAGTTTGGCATAAAAAAGCTGTGTTTTGGATAGAGGTCAATGGGGCTGTGTGGCGGCTAAGGAGAGAACTGAGATTTTCGCTGTCGGGGCGGCGCGGTGGAGGGCGGCGCAGCAGGCGAGGATTGTGGAGCCGGTCGTTATGACGTCGTCGACTACGAGGATGTGGCATCCTCCGAGTTCGACGGCTTCCGGAATAGCCGAATATGTGTCGCGTACATTTCGTTGGCGTTCGTCGGCGTGCTTTCTCGTCTGGGTGGAGTGGGGCTTCGCGGTGAGGTATTCGCCGACCTCGATTCCGGCGGCTTCTCCGATAGCGTCGGCTATCTCAAAGGCCTGGTTGTAGCCGCGCCGGAAGAGCTTCCCGCTCGCCATGGGGACCGGTACAACGAGGTCTATGTCGTCGAAGAAGCGTATCCCTTTCAGCGTCGCGGCATACTCCCCGGCCAGAACGCGGTCGATTTCAGGGCGGTTATTGTACTTTGCCCGCTGGATAAGCCCGGCGTAGGCTGAATCCTTGTCGTAGCGGAACATGGCGACCGCTGTCTCAATCGGTGCGTCACGGCTGACGAGTTTCATCGTCAGCGGGTTTTCGCGCTGGGCGTGGTAGCCGGTGTACGGCATTTCGCCCCGGCATTGGAGGCACATCAGTATTTCACCCTTAACCAGCGTGCGGCCGCAGATTTCGCAGGTCCGGGGGAAGAGCAGCCCGCGCAGGTCGTATAACCAGTCTTTCAGTGCGGCCATATGGTTATTATTCAGTATGCGGGGTTGTCAGGATGGCTTGGAACGGGGGTGCTATCGGTCGAAGAATGGTGATTTCGACGAGGCGGAAACGGGGATGGCGAAATACTGGCGGCACTCTCCGGCAGGGCTGTCGAGCAACCCGAGGCGCTGCGCTCCCATTCCGGCAGAGTACATGACGCGGGTATCTACCCGGCAGTCTGCGGCGGTTGCGGCGGCGGAGCCGATCGCTATGCCGATGTCAACGCTGTTGAAAACGCAGGGGACATTGCCCGGCTTGTCGGCGCAGGTCGGGGAGCCGCAATGGCCGCAGTTCAGGCCCATCGGCTGCGGACGCGTCGCGATTACCACTACCGCGTCGGCCTTGAGGATGTTCGCCGCGTCGCGCTGGAACACGGGGCGGCCAGTCTCTTCGAAAAGGAGCAGCATCGCGTCTGAGAGGCGCTTGATGTCGTCACCTTCAACAACGCAACATTCCAGAATGTCGACCCCGCGGGCCTTGGGGGCGGTGCGGGCGGCGGTGATCATTTTGCGGGCGGCTTCGAGGATCCTCTCCCGGCGGCTGTCTCGTTCGTTTATAATCATTGGAAATAGAATCGCTGTCAAAATCAATCGACGATGAGCATCGCGTCGCCGTATGCGCCGAAACGGTAACCCTCCTTGACGGCATCGTGGTAGGCGCGCATAACCAGGTCGTAGCCGCCGAACGCGCAGGTCATCATCAGCATTGTGGAGTAGGGGAGGTGGAAGCCGGTGACGAGGGACGTGGCGACGGTGAAGGTATAGGGAGGGAAGATGAACTTGTTGGTCCAGCCGGTGTAGGTCTTCATGTGGCCACCCATGCTTACCGCGCTGGCGATGCCGCGGAGCGTCGAGGTACCTACTGCGCACACCTGCTTGCCGTCGTCCTTGGCCTTGTTGACCATTTCGACCAGCTCCTCGCTGACGTTCATGTCCTCGGAGTCCATACGGTGTTTGGTAAGGTCCTCGACATCTATTTCGCGGAACGCTCCCAGGCCGCTGTGGACGGTCAGGAAGCCCTGTTCGACACCTTTGATTTCAAGGCGCTTCAGCAGTTCGCGGCTGAAATGCAAGCCGGCAGAGGGGGCTACTACGGCACCTTCGTTGCGGGCGAAGATGGTCTGGTAGTCCTCGGCGTCCTGCTCTTCCGGCTCGCGCTGGATATATTCGGGCAGGGGGGTCATTCCGAGCTTGAAGAGGTTCGCCTTGAACTCTTCGTGGGAACCGTCGTAAAGGAAGCGGAGGGTGCGGCCGCGGGATGTCGTGTTGTCGATAACCTCGGCGACCATCGACTCGTCGTCGCCGAAATAAAGTTTGTTTCCGATACGGATTTTGCGGGCAGGCTCGACGAGCACGTCCCATAGTTTGTGTTCCTCGTTGAGTTCGCGGAGGAGGAACACCTCGATTTTGGCCCCGGTCTTCTCTTTGTTGCCGTAGAGGCGCGCCGGGAACACGCGCGTGTCGTTGAACACCATCACGTCTCCTTCGCCGAAGTAGCCGAGGATTTCCTTGAATACCTTGTGCTCGATTTCGCCGGTTTTGCGGTGAACGACCATCAGGCGGCACTCGTCGCGCGCGGTAGCCGGGCGTTGTGCTATTAATTCGTCGGGAAGTTTGAATTTGAACTGGGAAAGTTTCATTTCTGTAAGATATGATGATGTTGTTTTATTCTTCGGTTATCGTTGCTTCTGTTGCCGCGTCAGCGGGGCGGCGGGTGTTGTTACGCTGTGCGAAGGTCAGGATGTCGGCGCGGTGGTGGACCGGTAGGTCGCTTTCTTCCGTCTTGCGGGGGAGGAGCGGGGCTACCTGGATGGTCTCTCCGTTCTCGCCGGTTACCTCCATCGGGGCTGTGAGGATTATGTCGGCTGCCCGGTCGGGGGAAAGAGCCTCCTCGATGGTATGCGAGCCGACGCGCGTGCGGCGCAGGGCCGTCAGGTGGGCGCCGCTCCCGAGGGCGGTCCCTATGTCGCGGGCGAGGGCCCTTATATATGTGCCCTTCGAGCATACGACCCTTACGACCAGCTCTCCGGGCTTGAACGAGAGCAGTTCAAGCTCGTCGATTACGAGTATTTTGGGCTTCAGCTCTACTTCCTGGCCGGTGCGGGCCATCTTGTAGGCGCGGTGGCCGTCGACCTTGCAGGCCGAATACGCGGGGGGTACCTGCTCGATGCGGCCGCGGAAGCGCCCGAGCGCCTCCAGGACGAGTTCGCGGGTTATATGTTCTGTCGGATAAGTCGCGTCGATTTCAGTCTCGAGGTCGAAGGAGGGAGTTGTCGCCCCGAGAGCGATTGTCGCTACATATTCTTTTACGCCGCTCTGCAGCTCGTCGATTCGCTTGGTCGCTTTGCCGGAGCATACGATCATGACCCCGGTCGCGAGCGGGTCGAGCGTTCCGGCATGCCCTACCTTTATTTTCTTTATTCCGGCATGCCGCAGACGGGCGACCAGCGCCGAACGCAGTTTCTTTACCAAGTGGAACGACGACCATCCGAGCGGCTTGTCGATTACCATTATTTCACCTTCGAGCGGATTCATCAGGGGGTGTTTGGTTATGAACGGATGGTTACCAGCAGATACAGAGCACGCCGGCGATAACGCAGTAGATGGCGAACCATACGAGGCCTCCGCGCTTGACAAGCTCGATCATCCATTTGCAAGCCAGGCAGCCGACGATGAAGGAGGCCATGAAGCCGACGGCCATGGGGAGGAAGCCTATCGGGGAGTCGGCTCCGTCGCCTCCGAGGAGTTTGACGATATCGAGCAGCGCCTCGCCGAGAATCGGTATGATTACCATAAAGAATGAGAACTGGGCGACCTCGGAACGCTTGTCGCCGAGCATTATGCCGGTGGCGATGGTGGTGCCGGAACGGGAGAGGCCCGGAAGGACCGCTACCGCCTGGGAGCATCCGATGATGAAGGCGTCCGACCAGGATATGGAGCGCCCTTTTTCGGCGGAAACGACATGGGAAGCGCCGTTGCCGCCCGTATAAGTGCGGGTAAAATACGCGAAGGAGAGCAACAGGGCGGTTATGCACAGGCATATGCCGACCGTCAGCAGTTCACCCCCGAAAAACTGCTCCACATAGTCCTTGAAGAATACTCCGACGATTCCGACGGGTACGCAGGAGAGGAGGATTTTCCATACGTAAGTAGTGTTGGCGTCGCGGCGGAAAGTGAAGAAGGAGGTGCAGAGGGGCACGAACCGTTTCCATAGCACCACGATGGTGGATAGCACGGTCGCGACATGTAGCACCACGTCGAATTGCAGGGAGTCGGCTCCTGAAAGTTTCAATCCGAGAATTTCGCGGAAAATTTCCAGATGTCCGCTGGAGCTTATGGGGAGATATTCGGCAAGTCCCTGTACGATGCCGAGAATCAGAGCGTCTAACCAGTCCATATTAAATAGTTGAAAAGCGGCAGAACATTATCTTTGGACGGCCGCCGGAGAATAGAAACGTTTATTTGTTTTCAGGCGCGCTGTCTGCGGATTTCTTTCCAGGGCGCAGGATAATCGAGACGCCGAGGGCGATAAAGCCGAGGAACGCGATTGTCGGCCCTACGACGATGCGTCGCGCCGAGAAGATGTCGGGGTTGAACTGGACCTCGGTCGACGAGCCGCCGAGCATGAGGAGGAAGCCTATGACAATCAGCAGGGCGGAGGCGCCCATAAGTATGAAATTGCGTTTTCCGAGAGGGAACTGCGAGGCGCTCTCGCGCTCTATGCGGTTTTCTTTATTGGAAGCCATTTTCAGAAATAGAGGATTGTAACGGATGAGGGGAAAATTTTGGGGAGGGAGGTCAGTCGAACATGTCGTCGTAGCTGGCGCGGAGGTAGCGGTTGGTCGCGAAGACGGCCGCGAGGGCGCAAATCGCGACACCGATTACGAGCACGGCCGCGAACACAACCGCGAGCGTGCCCCAGGGGAGCAGCGAGTCCATGGCGGGGTCGAGGGTCTTGGCCCAGCCGACGAGGAGGGCGAGGAGCCCACAGGCGAACACTCCGGCGATTACTCCCTGAATCACGTTGGAGACCAGGAACGGGCGGCGTATGAAGGAGCCTTTGGCTCCGACGAGCTTCATGGTGTGGATCAGGAAGCGGCGGGAGTAGACGGTGAGGCGCACGGTGTTGTTGATTAGCACGAAGCTGATCAGGAGCAGCGCGGCGGCGATAATCAGAAGTATGGTGTTGAGCATCCGGGCGTTGCGGGCGAGGTTGCCTACCATTTCCTTGTTGACGGACACCTCGTCGACTTCGGGCTTCGCGCCCCAAGCGGCGGCGAGGCGCGAGATGCTGTCTACGTCGGCGTAGGCCGAGGTCACGCGGATATCAATCATCGGCGCATAGGGGTTAACGCCCAACAGTTCGACAAGCTCGGCCCCTTCGCCCTGGGTCTCTTCGGCCATTACCTGGTCGGCGGTTAGGTAGGTGAAGCCGGAGATATAGGGGGCGTTGGCACATTCGGCCTGTAGCCGTTCGGCGGCGCCCGGCGCGACGCTGTCGCGGAGCACCACAGTGAAACCCATTTTCTCTTTTACCTGGCGGTCTATGCCGCTGTACGTTATGTTTAAAGCCGCTACGAGGCCGAGGATGAATAGAACGAGCATTACCGAGATGGTGGAGGTCACTCGGTCGCCGATTCCGGCTGTGCGGTGGTGGTTTTGATTCTCCATAAAATATGTACGGAGCCATTCCGGGCTGCCGTTCTGCCCGGGAAACGGGCGTCGGCGGCAACATAAATGGCCCTACTGACGCTAATTTCGTGCAAAATTACAACATCGATATCCCCTTGTCAATGTTTTTTATATTAAAATTCCCTAAAAGCCGTCCGTTACGCCAAGACCGCTCTAAAAAGTATAGTCCAAGCCGACGTTCAGGTAGACGTTGTACGTGTTCATATCAATCTTGCGCACGGATTTCCTCAAAACGCTTTCCAGGCCCCATTTCAGGCCGGCGCGTACTCCGAGCCCTCGGAATACGCGGCGTGAGGCAGCGATTGTCAGGCCGTAGTCGAAACGGCTTAGGTCAGAGGAGTAGTCGTATTCAGCGCGGTCAATTCCGATCGCCGCGTGCATCGGGGTCTCCCGAATCTGGCCGCTGTGGACCAGTCCGGTAAATTCGCGGTCTATGGCGACCGCGAAGTAGACCCCGGCATCGAAACGCCAGTCGCGGACAGGCCGGAACACAGCGGTCAACGGAATGGAGATATAGCTTATGTTCGTGGTGTTCTTTATGTTGCCGGTGAAATAGCCAGTGCGTGTGCCGGTAGCGTTTCCGGCGAGGATATTCATTGTCAGATGGTAGTTGCGGGCGCTGATGCCTGTCTCCATCCCGACAGTTTCGTATCCGGCCCCTAAGGCGAGTCCCCATTTCTCAGACACCATCCTGGCGGCATCCACCGAGACTGCGAAGTGGGCGCCGGGATTGTAACTTCTGATTTTCCTGATTTCGGCCGGGAGTCCCATAGGAGTTGTCCCCCCGATGTTGTAAGCGGCGGTTAAGCGGAGATCGACCGCTCCCCGCGATATGGCGGAAGCAGCCGCAGGGCATAAGGCGAGAAACGCCAGGTATAAAATAGCTTTCTTCATGTCGCGTCGTGCTGGTTAGTCGTAAAGTGTTATTTCAACCTCGTCAACAACCAGGGTGCTTTCCGGGGCCCCGTCGTAAACGTCTCCGTCGCGGCTTGAGGAGAATATCACAGCCAGGTTGTAACCGCCGGCGCGAAGTAGCGTCGGGTCAATATCGGCTGTGTAAACAAACGGGATGTCGAAAGAGGCGAACGATTCCCCTGGGGTGTCGACGGCAGCCGCCTCGTCGAGTTCGGCTCTTGCCACGATTGCCGGGCTATTCTTGATAGTGAAGCCGTTGAGGTGTTCGACGCCATTGTCCGTGCGGTAGAGCACGGCTTGGATTTTGCAATGGTCGGGCTGTCGGGAGGCGAGGGTCAGCCCCCCGGAGCGGTATTTGAATTTACCTTTGAAACGGTCTGGCCGGGACATGAACGGGAGGCCGAACTGAGTCGATTCCTTAGGCTCGCGCATTGAAGAGTCGAAAACGCCGATGAACAGGTTCCCTGCGGCTATCGGGCGGTCGATCTGGCCGGTGAGGCGTGTTACGAGCTTTGCGGCCGCGGCGCCGGCATACGATTCCGTGGTGGGCTGGGTCGGGAAGGCCGTGAAGTCGTCGTTCTTGTTGGTCAGGAAGCTGTACGCGTCGTTGCCGCAGGCCCATATATTGAGTTCCGCGGGGTTGCCGTAACCGTCGCTCGTCTCGTAGGGAATCTTATAGCGGGCGCGTTCTGGCTGTTTCCAGTTGTCAAACCCGTAAGTAGTCGGGAGATTGCTGAAACGGACAGTCACCGTATAGGTCTTGTGCCATTTGCTGTCCTCGCTAATGACGGTGAACTGCCGGGGGGCGGTGTAGTCGGTGACTTCTGCCGGATCGGGGGTGATTTTGGCGCCATCCGACAGGGTATAGGTAAGGCGCATGTCGGCAAGGTCGGTGCCTGGAGCAGCGTAAATATCTATTATCTCCGCGTTTATGTTGATGGAGACGCTCAATATGTCGTCGGCCTGGGAGGAAACGCCTGTGATGTCTACCTCTATGTTAGGCATCTCATCCTTGACGCACCCGGAGAGAGTGGCGCCAAGGATGAGACACGATATGACGTATGATAGTTTGTTTTTCATTCAATTGGAGGGAGAAGTCGGGGTCAGTTGGCCTGAGGTTGGCGGAGTTGGATGTTGCCGTTTGCGGCGATGAAGTCGGCGGCAGAGATTTTCTTGCCAGTCGCGCCCCACTGCCCGAGGCCGAGCACGCAGATGTATTTCGCGGGGTTCTCCATCGGGTTCACGCCGGGGCCTACGGGGTCGAGCTTGCGCAGCGAGTGGGGGTAATCATCGGCAAACACCATGTTGCGATACAGTACCATCACGCCGTCGCCCCATTCCTGTCCGTTCCATTCGAGGATGTTGTAGCCGGCTGCCTCAGCGACAGCCTTTACGTTCGCATAGTCGGGAGCGTTCTTGTCGGCAAGAATATAGTTGGCGAATCCGTCGGCATCGATTTTAGTCTGGTAGTCGCTGATCGCCAGGGGAGTATATGTGTCGGAATTGCCGACGCACACAGACCAGTATCTCATGTCGGCGGTTGCGAACTCGCCGACGTTTTTGGGGTAGGAGGGTGCCTTGAAGTTGAACACCATCACGTTCTCCGGCTCCAGCACGTTGCGGGTATAGCAGTATTCAGCGGGGCCGTTGGGGTAAGCGAACGCGAACGGCGCGCGGAAGAACAGCAGGTTGGGGGTGGAGGAAAAGGCGGCCGCGGGGAGCTGCATTTCGCCGCGGAGACCGCTCATCTCGCGTTCCGGAGTAGCAACGAGCTTGCCGGTTTTCAGGTCGAGGCCCTTTATAACAGGCATGCCGACTCCTCCCTGAATCCCGTTCTCGGGAATGTAGTAGCGAAGGATTGTGCATACTTTCTTGACATCGGCGTCAAACCAGACGATGTTTTTCTTGCCGTTGCTGACGGAGGCCGGGGCATCGGTCGGCAGTATGTGGATTGTGTACTTACGGCTGCCGGCCGCAGAGGTGAGGAATGGGTTGACGGAGCCTTCGTCGGGCACTATGTCCACATCCATAAGGCTGAACCCCCGCTCGCAGTAGCTGGTCTGCTCGTCATCGTCGTAGACATTGTAGCTCAGGAAGCGGGAATCGGGGAACTCGCCTTCGATAACCAGTCCGAGGTCGGGATTCTTCTCAGCGTCGAAGGTGTATTCCCAGTAATACGCGAAATGGTCGGGATAGAACTGGAGGGTCATATTGTCTCCGCGGAGCACGTCGCCCCACATATCTGTGTATTCGACGGGCTTGTTTCCATTGTCGTTATTGTCGTCGTCGCTGCAGGCCGCGATTCCAAAAGCGACAGCAGGAGCTGCGGCCAGCATCGCTATCTGTTTCAGAGTTGGAAATTTCATGTGATTTTATGTGTTAGTGATTGGATAGACGCGAAGTTAGACTTTTTGTGAGGATTTAGCAACAATTATCCCTTTTTGTCCAATTTAAAGGCATATGTCGCCTATTGTGCGAGTTCGCAGAGGAGGGTGGCGGAAGAGCTGCCGACGACGCGCACCTTGACAGTGTCGCCGACGCGGAAGTCTCCGCGGGGGAAGACGCAGGTCTTGTTCTGTTCCGTGCGGCCAATCCATCGGTCTGTGCTGCGCTTCGACACCCCTTCGACCAGGACGTCGAAAACTTTCCCCTCGTCGCGGCGGTTCGATTGGGCCGACAGCTCGTTCTGGAGGGCGATCATGCGGTTTAGACGTTCGATTTTCACCTCTTCGGGGATGTTGTCGGGCATCTCGCGGGACGCGAGCGTTCCGGGGCGTTCCGAGTACTTGAACATGAAGGCGGAGTCGAATCCGGCCTCGCGCATCAGCGAGAGGGTCTGCTCGAAGTCCTCTTCGGTCTCGTCGTGGAAGCCGGTGAAGAGGTCGGTGGAGAGGCCGCATCCGGGGATTCGCTCGCGGATGGCCCGCACTCGTCCGAGGTACCATTCGCGGGTATATTTGCGGTTCATCGCTTTCAGCACCTTGTCGGAGCCTGACTGCACGGGGAGGTGGACATGGTTGCATATGTTGGGATAGCGGGCGATGGTGTCTATTGTCTCGTCCGACATGTCCTTGGGGTGGGAGGTGGTGAAGCGGACGCGCATGTCGGGAGCGGCCTCGGCCACGGCGGCGAGGAGGGCGGCGAAATCGGTTACCGTCCCGTCATCGGCGACATGGCGGTAGGAGTTGACGTTCTGCCCGAGAAGGGTCACCTCCTTGAAGCCGCGGGCGCGGAGGTCGGCAAGCTCGTTGAGGATGCTGCCAAGCTCGCGGGAGCGCTCGCGTCCGCGGGTGTAGGGCACGATGCAGTAGGAGCAGAAATTGTTGCAGCCGCGCATGATGCTGATATACCCGCTGACGCGGTTGCCGGAGATGCGCGAGGGAATCACGTCGCGGTATGTCTCGGTGGTCGACAGCTCGACATTGATGGCCTTTTCCCCTTTTTCAGCCGCGGCGAAGAGGTTGGGGAGGTCGAGGTATGAGTCGGGCCCGGCAACGAGGTCGACCCCGTGCTCCCGGATCAGCTCCTCCTTGGCGCGCTCAGCCATGCAGCCGATTACACCTATTATATACGGTACCCCGCGGCGCTTGCGGCGCACGGAACCGAGGTATTGCAGGCGGCTGACGATTTTCTGCTCGGCGTTGTCGCGGATGGAGCAGGTGTTGAGCAGCACAGCGTCGGCCTCTTCGGGGTTCTCGGCGGCGGTGTAGCCGGCCATTTCCATAATCGAGGCCACGACCTCGCTGTCGGCGGCGTTCATCTGGCAGCCGTATGTCTCTATGAAGAGTTTCTTTTCTTTTTCCATATTTTCGGGGGCCTTCGGGGCTTGTCGGGCGAAAGTGCGCTATAAAACAGACTTAAAAATTTGCCCGTGACGCGCAAATGGCCTAATTTTGCGCAAAATTACAAAAAATGCGCCTTATTCCAACCCCGGCTTGGATTTTTGGCCCTTAAATCGAATATAAACCACACTCATTATGGCATTCAATTTCATATCGGCGCAGGAAGCGGCCGAGCTTATTCACAACGGCGATACCCTGGGGCTTTCCGGGTTCACCGCCCCCGGAAACCCGAAGCTCATTCTCGAGGCTGTGGCCGCCAAGGCCGCCAAGGAACACGAGGAGGGACGCGAGTTCAAAGTGAATATCTTCACCGGCGCGTCGACCAACGACCATGTCGACGGAGTGCTCGCGCGCAACAACGCCATCAACATGCGCGCTCCTTACCAGAACACTCCCGACCTGCGCAAGCGTATCAACTCCCACGACGCGCACTATTTCGACCGCCATCTTTCCGAAATGGCGCAGGAGGTGCGCTACGGTTTCTACGGCGATATTGACTATGCCATCATCGAGGCTGCCGACATCTCTGACAGCGGCGAGGTGCTTCTCGGTTGCGGCGTCGGCAACATGCCCACTTACGCCCCGCTGGCAAAGAAGATTTTCGTGGAGCTGAACGAGGCTCTTCCGAAATCGCTCTACGGGATGCACGACATCTACAAACCTCTCGATCCTCCCCGCCGCCGCGAAATCCCCATCTATTCGCCCAGCGACCGCATCGGCGCGCCGATACTTAAAATAGACCCGTCGAAAGTGGTCGGCATCGTGCGCACGAACGCCCTCGACGGCGTGAAGGCTTTCACCCAGCCCGACGAGGTGTCGAAGCGCATCGGCGCCAACGTCGTGAACTTCCTCGTCAGCGAGTATCGGAAGGGTCGTATTCCGAAGGAGTTCCTTCCGCTGCAGAGCGGCGTGGGCAACGTGGCAAACGCTGTGCTGAACTACCTCGGCGAGGACAAGGAGCTTCCTAACTTCATGATGTATACCGAAGTGGTACAGGATTCGGTGCTCGAGCTCCTGCGCCTCGGCAAGTGTACCTTCGCCTCCACCTGCTCGATGACCTTCTCCGACCAGGTCGAGAGCCAGCTTTTCGCCGACCTTGACTTCTTCCACGACAAGATTCTGCTCCGTCCCTCGGAAATCTCCAACAACCCGGAGGTAATCCGCCGCCTCGGAGTGATCGCGATGAATACCGCCCTGGAGGCCGACATCTTCGGCAACGTCAACTCGACCCACGTTCTCGGCACCCGTATGATGAACGGTATCGGCGGTTCCGGCGACTTCTGCCGCAACGCGTATATCTCGATTTTCTCCTGCC
The DNA here is from genome assembly GCA_937969265.1 of uncultured Porphyromonadaceae bacterium. Classification (GTDB taxonomy): domain Bacteria; phylum Bacteroidota; class Bacteroidia; order Bacteroidales; family Muribaculaceae; genus UBA7173. The sequence goes on along the minus strand of CALBWF010000081.1, from coordinate 2,089 downwards.
CGTCGATTACGAAGGAGGGCCTGATAAGCAATATCGTGCCCCAGGCTGCCCACGTCGACCATTCGGAGCACTCCGTCGACATCCTGATCACCGACCAGGGTATCGCCGATCTCCGCGGCAAAGACCCGGTACAGCGCGCCAATGAAATCATCAACAACTGCGCCCACCCGATGTACCGCGAGCTTCTCAACGACTACCTGAAGATCGGCCGCGGCGGCCAGACCCCCCTGGTGACCGACGCCGCCTTCGAGTTCCACCGCGCCTTCGCCAACCACGGCGACATGCAGAAGGCCGACTTCTCCAATTTCGCGTAATCCGCCTGAAAACAAGCCATATCATTCCCGCTGTCCGTAGCGCCTCCGTCGCCGCGGACAGCGGGAACCTGTTTAACTTTTCAAACTTTCGGGGTGGTTGTTTGGAAGTTACGGGGATTTCGCGTAACTTCGCGGCCGGAATCCCTGAAGGGTTTCTCCCGGTGTGATGGGAAAATAATTGCACATTATTTTTGAGTAACACATTTAAATAACAGAAAATGAAAACTTTCCAGCTTGTAGCTGAGCCTCGTACCGACCTCGGCAAGAAGGCAGCCAAGGCCCTCCGCGCCGAGGGCAAGATTCCCGTTGTGCTCAACGGAGGCGAAATCGTGACCCTTCCTTTCACCGGCACTCTCAAGCCCGGCGAAAAGCTCGTCGAAATCGAAGACGGCCGCGGTGTGATCACCACCGACCTCACCGTTACGAACGACGCTGTGCGCAAGCTCATCTATACCCCTGACATCTTCGCTATCGAGCTTGACTTCAACGGGGGCAAGAAGATGGCCGTTCTCCGCGAGGTGCAGTACCACCCCGTTAAGGACAACATCCTCCACATGGACCTCTTCGAGGTAAGCGACAAGAAGCCCGTCGTTATGTCGGTTCCCGTGAAGATCGAAGGCCACGCCGAAGGTGTGAAGGCCGGTGGTAAGCTCACCCTCGCCATGAAGCGCATCAAGGTTAAAGCTATCTACACCGACATCCCCGAGCGTCTCGTAATCAACGTTGACAACCTCGGCCTGGGCAAGACCATGCAGGTCGGCGACCTCCACTTCGAGGGTCTGGAACTCGTTACCCCGAAGGAAGCTGTCGTATGCGCCGTTCAGCTTACCCGCGCCGCCCGCGGTGCTGCCGCCGCAGCCGCCGCAGCCGCGAAGTAATCAATCGCTAACGCTAACGCCTTGAAGCGGCCCGGGATGCGCCCTGCGCGACCGGCGCCGCTTCTCTTTTCAAGAGCGCGCGTCATAACGGCCCATCTGGGTCGTCGCTTGAAGGCTCGGCCTCGGTCACAATCTTCAGATTGATCCCATCGGCCTTACCTCCAAGCTCCTACCATCTGAACCGCTCTGACAGCACCCTCCCATCCGGGTATTATAGATGCCGCATTATTATTCATGAAAAATACGGCGCTCAGTAAATAACACCATATATGAAGTATCTTATAGTCGGCCTTGGGAATATCGGCCCGGAGTATGCCGGGACGCGCCACAATATCGGTTTCCGCGTCGCCGACGCTCTCGCCGAGGCCCGCGGGTTCTCGTTCTCTACCGAGCGGTACGGCGACATCGCCCGCGGCCGCCTGAAAAACAAGCAGATTGTCATACTCAAACCATCGACTTATATGAACCTCAGCGGTAACGCGGTGCGTTACTGGAAGGAGAAGGAGGGTATCGAGATGGAGAATATCCTCGTCATTGTCGACGACATCGCCCTGCCGTTCGGCGCGATCCGTATGAAGCCGTCGGGGAGCGACGCGGGGCATAACGGCCTGAAGAATATCGCCCAGATGCTTGGCTCGCAGGCATATCCTCGTCTGCGGTTCGGCATAGGGGACAATTATCCCCGGGGTTGCCAGATTGACTATGTCCTGGGCCAGTTCTCCCCCGAGGAGCGGGAGGCGCTGCCGGCCCGTGTCGAGGTTGCCGTCGACGCGGTGCAGACATTCGTGTTAGCGGGGCTGCAACACGCGATGTGCGACTTCAACAACAAGTAAGAGGGTGTATCATAACGGCCCATCTGGGTCGTCGCTTGAAGGCTCGGCCTCGGTCACAATCTTC
>CALBWF010000080.1:0-4612 GCA_937969265.1 uncultured Porphyromonadaceae bacterium | reverse complement strand
CGCCGCTTCGACGTCTCAAATACCGAGATCCGCCTGCAACGCGACCCGAACGGCCCCGGAGGCTTCCAGCTGCTTATCGACCGCCAACCCGCACACGCCTGGTTCCGCCAACGGTATGTGGAGCTCATGATCCGCCTGGGCTACCCCGTCCGCCCCGAACGTCCGGTAGTCCGGCGACATACCATCAAGCGGTAACACCTGCCCCAAAAGACAAAGAGAATATCCGGTCGAACAGCCGGATATTTTTCTTCACAAAGTGAAGAAACTCGCTTAATTGGAATATTTGTAGAGTTTGTACTGCGATTTTTTTTCGAAAATAATTTGCTTTTCTCGGGTAAAGCACATACTTTTGTAATAAACCTACAAAGAAAAAAATGGTAAAACTGAAAGATATTGCCACCATCCAGACGGGAGTTTACCTGAAAAACGCCCCTTCGCCTGACACCTGCTACCTTCAGGTGAACGATTTCGACGAGGTGGGAAACATCCGTCCGACCGTCCGACCGACAACCACCGTCAGCTCCAAGGCAGCCCGCCACCTGCTGACAGAAAGCGACCTGCTGCTCGCCGCCAAGGGTGGCAAGAATTTCTGCGCCATCGCCCCGACGCAACTCGGGCCGTGCGTGGCCTCACCCTCGTTTCTGATTATCCGAATCGACGACCCGGCCCGCATCCTGCCCGAATACCTCTGCGGATTCCTCAACCTGCCATCCACCCGGCAGCTGCTGACGGCACAGGCCCAAGGGTCGGCCATCACCTCGCTCAGCAAGGCTGACCTCGAGGAGTTCGATGTTCCGCTCCCTCCGCTGGAGCGACAGCGGGCCTGCATCGCCCTCACCCGTCTGCATCGCCGCGAACAGGCCCTCTACAAGGCTATCGCGGAGCGCCGCCGGCAAATCACCGATTGTAAATTAACAAAAATATATAAAGATGAACGGTAAAATTACACAGGAAGAGATCAACAAAGTCGTATGGCAAGCCTGCGACACCTTCCGGGGCGTGATTGACCCCAGCCAGTACAAGGACTACATCCTCACGATGCTGTTCCTGAAGTATGTCAGCGATGTCAGCAAGGCGAAATACAAGGAATACCTCCAGCGCTACGACGGCGACACGGAGCGCGCACAGCGAGCCATGCGCCGCGAACGGTTCCAGGTCCCCGAGAAAAGTTCGTTCGACTACCTCTTCGAGCACCGCAACGAGCCCAATATCGGCGAATTGATCGACATTGCGCTGGCCGACCTCGAATTTGCCAACCGCGAAAAACTGAGCAGCGAGGACGGCAGCGGCATCTTCCGCAACATCAGCTTCAACAGCAGCAACCTCGGCGAAACGAAGGAGCGCAACGCCCGGCTGAAACAGCTGCTTATCGACTTCTCGGACGAGCGGCTGCAGTTCGACGAGTCACACCTTGCGAACAACGACGTCATCGGCGATGCCTACATGTTCCTGATCGAGAAGTTCGCCAGCGACGCCGGGAAGAAGGCTGGAGAATTTTTTACACCGAAGGAGGTCTCGAGCCTGCTGGCTCGTCTGACCAAGAGCGCCCCCGGCTCGCGCATCTGCGACCCGACGTGCGGCTCGGGTTCCCTGCTCATCAAGGCAGGCCGCGAGGTAGGCTCCGACAACTTCTCGCTCTACGGTCAGGAGCTCAACGGCAGCACCTGGGCGCTGGCCATGATGAACATGCTGCTCCACGGCTTCGACAGCGCCACCATCCGCTGGGGTGACACGCTGCGCAACCCGAAGCTCAAGGAGGGCGACGCGCTGATGAAGTTCGACACCGTCGTGGCCAATCCCCCCTTCTCACTCGAAAAGTGGGGCGCCGACGAGGCGGCCGACGACCCCTACAACCGCTTCTGGCGCGGCATCCCGCCCAAGAGCAAGGGCGACTGGGCCTTCATCTGCCACATGCTCGAAGTGGCCAACGAACACGGCAAGGTGGGCGTCGTCGTTCCCCACGGCGTGCTGTTCCGCGGCGCCAGCGAGGGGAAAATCCGCCAACAGACCGTCGAGGAGAACCTCGTCGAAGCCATCATCGGACTCCCGGCCAACCTCTTCTACGGAACGGGCATTCCGGCTGCCATCGCCATCTTCAACAAGGCCAAGACGACGACCGACGTGCTCTTCATCGACGCCAGCCGCGAATTTGAGAACGGCAAGAACCAGAACCGGCTGCGCGACGAGGATATCGACCACATCGTCACGACCTACCGCCGCTTTGCGCAGGGCGAACTCAAGCCGGGCATCGTCGAGGAGCGCTACGCCTACGTGGCCCGGCGCGAAGAGATTGCCGACAACGACTACAACCTCAACATCCCGCGCTATGTGGACACCTTCGAGGAGGAGCCCGAAATCGACATTGCGGCCGTGCAGCAGGAGATTGATGCCCTGGAAAAGGAGCTTGCAGAAGTGCATGTCCGGATGGATGGTTATCTGAAGGAGTTGGGATATTAAAAAGACCAATATGGAGACTTGGACGCTTATTATTTCGGCCGCAGCTCTTGCCGTCAGCCTGTATACCTATTTCGCGCACGACCGGAGGCTGAAACAACAAGAACGGTTAATCAACTCTTATCAACTGAAACAGCTGCAGAAAGAGGAGCAAGCAAACAAAAAAGCCGATATCCGCGCGGAGATTTCGCAGAATACCAAAGGACCCCGGACGCTTCGAATCTGGAACAATGGCCGGGCTGTAGCTCGGAATATTCGAGTTGAAGGGCTTGATGTTGAAGGTCTAATCGTCATGAACGATGAAATATTCCCATACGAGATTATGAACCCGCAAGACGATGCCGAACTCAAACTCTATCTAACGATTGGCTGTCCCCACAAATTAACGCTCAAACTGATTTGTGACGATGAATCCGGACAGAACAACGTAACCACTAAGGTAATTACACTATAAGTTTTCTACTCAATATGAATCTTTCGACATGGGGCGACCTCGGGAATATCATTCTCGGTATTACCTCTGTGTTTACAGCCATTGTTACCGCAGTCGTACTCTGCAAACAACATAAACTGCAACAGGAGCAACACAAGCTGGAGCAGGAAAAGCTGAAAATCCAACAAATGGAACACCAGCCGCTGTTTTTCTTCAAACGGGAGAAGGACCACATGGACATCTGCAACAGTGGAGCAAAACTGCATCGCCCCATTGAGTTTTCCATCGGCTCAATGATTTATGTGCAATCCTCCATGTTTCTCCCGGGAGGGTTGAAAACCTTCGTATATTGTTACCCGATTAACATATACAAGAATTGTCGCAGCCAGGAGGAACTGGATGGAGTGGTCGGCACATGTCTGTTCGCAGAAGAAGACCGAGCCAAATTGCACGAGATTTCATCAAAAATATGGAACAGTCTTGTCCACAGCAAAAAACTGGTACCCCAAATGCCCTACATGACCTCCGTCATAGTCCGCGAGTCCGACTTGATAGCTATCAAGTATCAAGACGTGTACCACATCGACCATACGGTCTACTACCTTGATTCCTCCCCGATTTCCGCGGAAACTTTCAATAAGCTGAACAAAATAAGGCAATTGGTTCCACCCGGTATATATAGCGTGGACAAAATAGACCTCAACAACATTCTGCGAGGGATTCTTCAGTTCCGATTTGAAAAAACATGGTAAAGCAAGTTACAACAATGACACACGATACCAACATACCACAAGGCTATAAGGCGACGGCGCTGGGGATTATTCCGCAGGAGTGGGAGGTTATGCGGTTAGGCGACATTGTATCAATAACCAGCGGCGAAAGCCCGTCCCTATACCACCTCAAGGCAGAGGGGAAATATCCATATGTCAAGGTCGAAGACCTGAACAACTGCGAGAAATACCAAGAATCCAGCAGAGAATATTCCGACGACAATAATACAACCATTAAAGCCGGGAGCATCATTTTCCCTAAAAGAGGAGCCTCAATTCTAAATAATAAAGTTCGCATAGCCGCCAAAGACATTCAAATGGACAGCAATATGATGGCTATTACACCCCATACGACCATCGTAGACACAGAGTTCCTGTATATCCGGATTTTACATGAACGATTATATCGAATCGCTGACACCTCATCCATTCCTCAAATAAACAATAAACATATCATTCCCTATAAGATAGCCGTTCCGCCGCTGGCGGAGCAGCGGAAGATTGCGGAGGTGTTGGGCGTGTGGGATGAGGCGATTGAAAAGCAGGCGCGGCTGATTGAAAAACTCGCCCTGCGCAAACGCGCCTTGATGCAGCGACTCCTCTCCGCAAAACTCCGTCTCCCCGGTTTCTCCGAACCTTGGGAAAAAGTAAAATTGGGAGATATCGGACATTTCCTATCATCAAATACATTATCACGAGACTGTTTAAACGAGCAAATCGGGAATATAAAAAACATTCACTATGGAGATATTTTAATAAAATTACCTACTATTGTAGATGCATCTTTTATTCATATCCCATATGTAAATGACGATGTTATCGTCAAATCCGATTATCTCAAAAATGGGGATATAATCTTTGCTGACACGGCAGAAGACTACACTGTCGGGAAAGCCATAGAGATTATAAATAACCCGTTGGCGGAATTAAAATAGCGCATATTTAACTCTGCCAA
>CALBWF010000079.1:0-57725 GCA_937969265.1 uncultured Porphyromonadaceae bacterium | reverse complement strand
ACTCTTTCTCAATCAAGATAGTTAATAATCTGTCCAACTTTTGGGGGTCACTTCAGAATTTTGATACACCCCCTTATTAAAGTCAAGCATATTAGCGTCGCATAATGCTAACAACTACCCAGCAAAACCCGTTATCCTACTCAGGCCCGATCGGGGTCTTCGATTCCGGCTACGGAGGACTGACAATCCTTCGGGAATTTCAGCGCGTGCTGCCGGCATATGATTACATATACCTTGGCGACAACGCCCGGGCCCCTTACGGCTCCCGCTCGTTTGATATTGTCTACCGCTTCACGCTCGAAGCCGTAAACGAACTGTTCGCCCGCGGATGCCCGCTCGTCATACTCGCCTGCAACACCGCGTCGGCCAAGGCATTGCGCACGATACAGCAGAACGACCTGCCCGGAATCGACCCCTCGAGACGCGTTTTAGGGGTAATCCGTCCGACGGTCGAGAGCCTGCCGGACCATACGCGGAACGGACATGTCGGACTGGTCGGAACCCCGGGGACTGTCGGAAGCCGTTCCTACGAACTCGAAATAGAAAAACTGTACCCTGATTTCAAATTCTCGGCCCATAGCTGCCCAATGTGGGTGCCGCTGGTTGAAAACGGCGAGGCAGACAAACCGGGTGCCGACTACTTCGTGCGCCAGGAAATCGAGGCGCTGACGCGGCTTGACGGCGAAATTGACGCCATAATTCTGGGATGCACGCACTACCCCCTGCTGATTAATAAAATAAAGAAGTACCTGCCTACCAATGTAGCGCTTATAAAGCAAGGGGAGATTGTAGCGGCAAGCCTTGCGCACTATCTGCGTCGTCATCCGGAAATGGAGCGGCGACTTACCCGAGGCGGAACGACAGAGTACCTTACCACCGAAGACGCCGCTAAATTTTCGTCAATGGCGTCGATATTCCTTGACTCCGATATTAAAGCCGAACAGATTACCCTGTGAAGGGCTCTCTGTCCGGCTTCAGGGTATTCTATCTTATAAAGGTTTCGTAACGCGAATATGGCAAAAAAAAACGCTCCGCGGTTGCCTAGGCGTAAAGTTGTTATCCCAATCGGTATGACGGGAAGTCCCGATTTCACAAAATAAACATCCCGAAATCGCAATCCGCTGATTAATCGACGCTTGCTGACAAAGGCTCGTGCTCAACCGCAGAGCGTCGATATTCCGAAGGGGTCAGCCCCATCATATTGGAAAACACCCTGAAGAAAGTAGAACGCGAAGAGAATCCAGACTCCTCGCCGACGGCTTCAACGCTTTTGTCGGTATTCCTCAGCAGCCCGCAGGCATAAGACACCCTGTAGCGATTGACAAATTCGTAAAAAGTCTGCCCGTTGGCACGATTAAAAAAATCGCTCACGTAGGTTCTGTTAGACCCGACCATCCGGGCGATGTCAGACAGCTTCAAATGGGAGTTGAGATATATGCGGTGGTCGTCGGAAAAGAGGCGCTCGATGCGCAGATGCAGCTCGTTCGGAGCGACAGCCTCCGGCTCAGATTCCGGGCGGGGCGCGCTGACTTCCAGCCCGCTCATCGCCTGCTCATGACGATATAGGAAATAAGAGAAGAACATCCATACCACCAGGGCCACTACCATATACGTACCTTCCAATACGAATGAAATGACCGTGCAGTCAATGAGCCAGATGCTCAGAATCACGAAGAACGAAAGGAGGATTACGCGGAGCCAGTTAAGATTGATGTTTTCCTCGAAAGAATACTGCTCTTTCAGCTTGCGATGGTAGTTCGGAATCTCCCGCAAAGTCCAGATCGCATACCAGAAGCCGTAAATACCGGCGTAAGCCACGTTTGCCACATAGACCGCTTCCGAGCCAGACATAATGAAAACAACAGGCAACAGCACGAACGGGGCCATGTGCAGCACCATGGCGCGTAAACGTAAAACTCCCGGGCGGCACAGCTCAATCAGGATGAAGGCATACATCGGAACAGCGACCATATCGGCGGCAGTCAATGCCTGCCACAACCATTCATCGCCTGCGAGAGATTTCCGTATGAAGAACAAGTCCTTGACGCTCTGCAGCCCTATTGTCAGCATAAGTAGCATGACAAGCCTCGAAAGCCGGTCGGAGTTTTTGCGCCAGAACATCCACGCCGTTATGAAATAGAACATGACGCATAGTCCGTAGATGAAGAAAAGGTCGTCGATTGTCATTTTCCAAGGTATAAAGGTATAAGTAACTGTTCAAAATTACTATATATTGTCCGGTCAGATTATTTCAATATTTACGACCAGTTACTTATCGGAGTGCGTTTCATAAAAAAACCGCGCCCTCGGGGGGATTATGACCTCCGGGGGTGCGGATTTCGAGCGGCGCCCTGAATGTCATCTGTTCGGATGAGACAAGGAGAGTCCGCCAATCAGCAGACCATTACTTGCCGCCGATGCTGCTGGAAACGGTAAGACGAGCGCGGCCTTTGGCGCGACGACGAGCAAGCACTTTGCGACCGTTCTTGGTAGACATTCTCTCGCGGAAACCGTGCTTGTTAACTCTCTTTCTGTTGGAAGGTTGGAAAGTTCTTTTCATTGCGGTATGATGTTTTGTTTATTTTTCTCCGTTACCGGGTTTTCTCGAAGCCCTTACCGCGACAAAGCGCGCAGCGGCCACAATTCAGGGTGCAAAATTAACAAATTTCCCGCTAACGACCAAACTTTCCGCAATCTTTCTCTCCGCGCAATCTTGAAGCGGGCCTCGGCAGCCCCGGACACATCGCGAGCACGCGCGCCGCGACCCGGGATACGAGGGGACGTAATCCCTGCAAAATGTTGAATTTAGTTAAGAAGAGGAGATTTACGTATTTTTAACCGGGAAAAAGCGCCGATATTTCGCCGGAAAGTGTTAACTTTGCATCTTGATAATTATCGCTATTTGAAGATGAGACAACTTAAGATAACAAAGTCAATCACCAACCGCGAAAGCGCGTCGCTCGACAAATACCTGCAGGAAATCGGCCGCGAGGACCTCATCACCGTAGAACAGGAAGTCGAACTCGCACAGCGCATCCGGGAAGGTGACGAGGTAGCCCTTGAAAAACTCACGCGCGCCAACCTGCGTTTCGTGGTCTCCGTGGCGAAACAATATCAGAACCAGGGTCTCAGCCTCCCCGACCTCATCAACGAAGGCAACCTGGGGCTTATCAAGGCCGCTCGCAAGTTTGACGAGACCCGCGGGTTCAAATTCATCTCGTACGCAGTATGGTGGATCCGTCAGTCGATACTCCAGGCGCTCGCCGAGCAGTCGCGCATCGTGCGCCTCCCGCTCAACCAGGTAGGGTCGCTCAACAAGATTTCCAAGGCCCTGTCGAAGTTCGAGCAGGAGAACGAACGCCGCCCGTCGCCGGAGGAACTCGCCGAGACGCTTGACGTGCCCGTGGAGAAAATCGCGGACACACTGAAAGTAAGCGGCCGCCACATATCCGTCGACGCTCCGTTCGTAGAAGGGGAAGACAACTCCCTGCTGGACGTGCTGACCAACGACGACTCCCCCATGGCCGACGCCACCCTTACGCAGGAATCCCTCTCCAAGGAGGTAGACCGGGCGCTCCACCAGCTTCACGAGCGCGAGCGCGAAATCCTGAAGATGTTCTTCGGAATCGGCTGCCAGGAAATGACGCTTGAGGAGATCGGCGCCAAGTTCGACCTTACGCGAGAGCGCGTGCGCCAGATCAAGGAGAAGGCGATCCGCCGCCTCAAAGGGCAGAAATCGCGGCTTCTAAAGACCTACCTCGGCCAGTAATTCCCCAGGGGGGCAGGCAAATCCGGGAGCAAGACGCTCCCCTACTTCCAAATCACAGCGTTTCTCTCTAAATAATAGACCTATCAGAGTCGTCTCGGGCGCGCACGCCCGAGGCGACTTTTCTTTTATCCAGACGGAGCGAAACCCGTCGCAGCCCACTCCGCTGACAAACACTCTCTGAGAAAAAACGGAGCAGGCCACCCTCACGGGCAGCCAGCTCCTTTACCTATGATTCACTTATTTGCTATTTGCTTTCTTTGTCAGTTCAGAGGGGATGGTACTCCACGAACGCCTCCATAGCCTCATAAGAGGCGAGGCCGAGCGATTCGTAGAGGCCGGCGGTAGCGCGGTTGCGCTCTTCGGCACGCTGCCAGAAGAGGCGGTCGTCGTCGCCAAGGAAGGGAGCGTTCTCCATCTGGCTCTGGTGCTTAAGGATGGAGTTGCGCTTGAAGCGGAGCTCTTCGGGGGAGATGGGGACGGCCATCTCGATATGGTCGATTTCCCATTCCGCCCAGGCGCCGCGGTACATCCATATGCGGCAGTCTTTGAGCCATTTCTCGCCCTTCAGCTCGTCAATCGCGGCCAGGACGGCGTCAGTGCAGACGCGGTGGGTTCCGTGGGGGTCTGCGAGGTCTCCGGCAACGAATATCTGCTGAGGCTGCACTTCCTGGAGCAGGTTCTTGACGATTTCGACATCGCGCTCGGTAAGGTCGCCCTTCTTGATAGTACCGGTCTCGTAGAACGGCAGGCGCAGGAAATGTATGTTCTGGGGCTTGACGCCGATGAATCCGCAAGCGATAGTGGCCTCGGCCTCGCGGATTTTGGTCTTGATTTCGCGGATATCGGGAGTGTCGACGTCGCCGGCGGAAGCCTTTCCCTTTACGAAGTCGCGGACCTCGGTCGACAGTTTCTCGTACCCTTCGGTATCGAAACCGAACATCGGGGCGATTTTGTCCATCATGAGGAAATATCGCATCATGTCCTCGTCGCCGACGGCGATATTGCCGGAAGTCTCATAAGCTACATGGACGTCGTGGTGCTGGTCGACGAGGCGCTTGAAGGTGCCTCCCATAGAAATCACGTCGTCGTCGGGGTGCGGAGAGAAGATTACCACGCGTTTGGGATAGGGTTTGGCGCGCTCGGGGCGGTATGTGTCGTCAGCGTCGGGCTTGCCGCCGGGCCATCCGGTAATCGTATGCTGGAGTTCGTTGAACACCTTTATATTTACGGTGTATGCCGAGCCGAAATGGGCCACCAGTTCGCCGAGTCCCCAGTCGGTATAATCTTTGTTGGTGAGCTTGAGAATCGGTTTGCCGGTCTGCTTGCACAGCCATACGATCGCGCGGCGCACCATCTTGTCGTTCCATTCGCAGGAGGTAACCATCCAGGGATGGGAGATACGGGTCAGGTCGTCGGCGGCGGAGAAGTCGAGGGCGATGCGGGCGTTGTTGTGGAGCTGGAGGAAGGAAGCGGGCACGTTGTCGGTGACGGGGCCTTCGATAGCCTCGGCAACGACCTTCGCGCGGACCTCGCCCCAGGCCATTGCCATAACGTTACCGGAGCTGAGGATGTTTCCGAGTCCGAGGGTTATAGCCGAAGTCGGCGTAGCCTCGCACTTGTAGTCTTTCTTAATTATATGGCGGAGTTCCGGCGAGAGGAGCACCAGGCGGCAGAGGCTCGTCGAGAGGGAGCCGGGCTCGTTGAAGCCGAGAGCGCCCTGGGGACCGATTTCGCAGATTGTGAGGTCAAGGCCTCCGCAGTCGGCGATTTTGCGCTCATATTCCTTGCAGTATTCGTACATATCCTCCATCGTCACGGCGGGATTGATGGAATGGATGTTTTCGGGGCGGATATCCACATGGTCCAGGAAGACCTCGCGAAGGCGCGCCAGGGAGGAGGGGCCGTCGGGCACGAGGGGGAAGAACTCGTTAAGGTTGAAAACAATCACCTTGTCGAAAGAGACCTCTCCGCGGACACACATCTCTATTAAGGAGGAGTAGACCGAATGGGTCGCGCTTCCGGCACCGAGCGCGATCACACAGCGGTTTTTCGCGGCCACGTTCTTGCGGATTACTTCCGCTATATGTCGCGCGAGATATGAGCTGCCATCGGCTACAGTTTCGAAGATGCGGGTGTGGATTTTCTCCTCGCGGGTCAGAGCCGCGGCTTCGATTTCACCCTGGGGCATATAATAGCGGCTCGGGATGCGGTCGAGTTTGATTTGCGAACTTAAATTTGTTTTCATGGGAGAATTTTGGGATTGATTTGGAATAATCCGTGTTTTATACTACCTTTGCAAAGGTAGGCAAAAAGCGATAAAGTTGGTGCGAAATTTGTATAAAAAATGTACATTTTCGTACAAAACAATACCATCCGCGCTTGTGAGCCACTTAACCGCGCCTGATCCGCAGCATCACACTTAACCTAACAATACGATTTCCACAACATGAGAGTAATCATCCAGGAAAACTACGACAACCTGTCGCGCTGGGCCGCCAACTACGTCGCCCATCGAATCAACGAGGCAAAACCCACCGCTGAAAAACCGTTTGTGCTCGGATGCCCCACCGGCGGGTCGCCGCTCGGGATGTACCGCGAACTGATCAAGCTGTACGAGGCCGGCAAGGTATCTTTCAAGAACGTCGTGACGTTCAACATGGACGAATACCGCGGCATCCCCCGCGACCACGAGCAGAGCTACCACACGTTCATGTGGAGCAATTTCTTCAGCCATATCGACATTCCCCGGGAGAATGTAAACATTCTCGACGGCAACGCCCCCGACCCGGTCGAGGAGTGCCGCAAGTTCGAGGAGAAGATGGCATCCTACGGGGGCGTTGACCTCTTCATGGGGGGCGTGGGCCCCGACGGCCATATCGCCTTCAACGAGCCCTGCTCCTCGCTCAGCTCGCGCACCCGCATGAAGACGCTGACCCACGACACCATCATCGCCAACTCGCGCTTCTTCAACAACGACGTGAACTTAGTGCCGAAAACCGCTCTTACCGTCGGCGTCGGGACAGTGATGGACGCGAAGAGCGTGCTCCTGCTTGTCAACGGCCACAACAAGGCCCGCGCCCTTCGCCACGGCGTCGAGGGAGCCGTAAGCCAGATGTGGACAATTTCCGCACTCCAGCTCCATCCGGCCGCAGTTATCGTGGCGGACGACGCCGCATGCGCCGAGCTCCAGGTCCAGACCTACCGTTACTTCAAGGATATCGAATCGGCCAACCTCGACCCGGATTCGCAGCTCTAAATACGCCCAACAAAACTTTGAACCCCGCTATCTCAAGGCATTAATCTTGACGATAGCGGGGTTTGTCGTCCTCCCGTTTTGGAATGGGTTGATAAACCTATTTGCGTTGGGACGCGGCGTGCCGCGTAAATCGTGACGCTGTTTGTCAGATTTTACGCGGCACGCCGCGTCCCTACATCAGTGCGAAATCAAAATTAGATTCCAGCCCTGACTATTTAGTTTGGAGGGGATTAATCGTCGAGGGCGAGTTTCTCTTTCGCGGGGTTACGGTAGAAGATTTTGCCGTCCATGTATTCCTGGGTCGCGATCAGAGTGGGCTTCGGGAGCTTCTCATAGTACTTCGAGATTTCGATCTGCTCGCGGTTTTCAGATATTTCCTCCAGATTGTCGTTGAGCGACGCGAACTCCTGCAGCTTCTCGTCGAGGTCGCGCTTCATCTCGCCGGCGATCTGGTTGGCGCGCTTGGCGATGATGCAGACGGTCTCGTAGACGTTGCCGGTGTCCTTGGAAAGCTCCATCATATCGCGGGTAACGGTGTTGAGCGGAGCGTTTGTCTTCTTGTAGTCCATATGCGGTTGTTGCTTTTTTGATTATTCAGTTTATCGGGGAGGGAGGCTCAGTCCTTGACATATTTCTGGGCTATCTTGAATATATTGTCAGCCTCGGACCGGCGGGGAGAGTCGGGATAGTTGTTAATGAACGAATAATACTCGTCGAGCACGTCGCGGAAACGGTCGGCCTTCTTTTCCTCGACCGAGAGGCTCGCTTCCTGGTAGCGCGATTTCAGCACGAGCATTTCCAGCTCTTCCTTGTACTTGGAATAGGGGTATTCCTTTATGGCGTTTTTGGCCGTTATTATGGCGCTTTCGTAGTTGTTGCCCCTGTAGGTTCCGAGGTTATAGTAAAGCTGGGCGTTCTGCAGCTCTTTGAGAGTCAGCTTGTCCTGCATCTCGAAGATGGCGTTTTGGGCGGAAGTTACTTTGTCGGAGCGGGGGAAGAAGTCGAGGAAGCCCTGGAGCTCCTCGATGGCCTTGATGGTCTCCGACTGGTCGAGCTGTGCTTCGGGAGAGTCAAGATAATAAGCGTATCCGGCGTAATAGCGGCAGAGCTCCGAGAACTTTCCTTTCGGATAGCGCTGGTAATATGCCTTGAAATAAGCGGCCGCGTCGGGGTACTCCTTGTTCTCGTAATAGCTCAACCCGAGCAGATAGAGCGCCTCCTCGGCCTTTTCGGAGCCTTTGAGCTGGGTGACGATGTCTTTCAGCAGGGTGTAGGACTGCACGTAGCGCTTGTTCTCGAAAGCGCGTTTGGCGTAGTCGAACTTATAATTAGGGTCCGGGCTTTTCAGAGCGCGCTGGTATTCGCCGCAACCGGTCAGGAGCGACATGGCGGCAACGGCGCAAAGGAGCAATCCGGCTATTTTTCTAAGCATATGTGGGGATAACCGATTAACTTTTAATGGTTTCTCTCCTGCCGCACGGGACGGCAGGGCATTTCAAGCCACAAAGTTACAAATTTTCCGTCGAACACGTTCAACCCCCGGGTGCAAAATTTTGCTAAAACCGCCGTATTTCGTAACTTCGCGCAACAAACAACAACGAAAAGGACCACAAGAACCACATATGAACCAAGATAACGACCCGCGCTATTCCCGCAGACGTCCCGACGGCCTCCGCGACGAGGACTGGGAGGATGACGAGTTCACCACTCCGCGCCGAAAGCGTTACCGCTATGACGAGGAGGAGGAAGAGGACTACGAACCCGCACCCCGCCGCCGGCAAAGCCGCCGCCAGCCGGATATGGACCTCCGCGAGGATGAAGACGCACCGAAAAGTTTCCGGAAGCGCCATCCCGTGCTGATGAACCTGCTGTACGTTGTCATTGCCACCTGCCTGATGCTGTGGATCCTGATGTGGTTCCTCGACTACTGGACGTTCCACGGCCAGGAGCGCCCGGTGCCCGACGTGAAGGGGCAGACTGTCGAGATGGCCGTCAACAACATAAACCATATGGGGCTGAAGGGAGTGGTCTCCGATTCGGTGTTCGACTCGTACAGCCGCCCCGGAACCGTCGTCGAGCAGGTACCCGTCCCCGGGGCCCGCATCAAGGTAGGAGGGAGCGTTTATGTCACCATAGTGGCTTATTCGCCTAAACTGGTGACGGTGCCCGACTTCTATAACGTCTCTGTGCGCCAGGCGCGCTCGATGTTCGAGGGGCTGGGGATAGCGCAGGTGCGCGAGGTTCCGGTGCTGTCGGAGTACGCCGGACTCGTGCTCGGCGCGAAATTCAACGGTGTAGACCTCCAGCCCGGGGCCCGCATCCCGGTTTCGTCGGTCGTGACCCTTGAGGTAGGCACCGGAATGGACACTATCGAGGATGAAGATTCGATATACGACCCGGAAGCCATAGACCAGGTAATAGACCAACTGAACATAGAATGACGCATGGCTGAGGATATTTTCGACACCGACGAATTAGACGAGCTCGCCGGGGCCTCGGCCGAGGGCCAGGAACTTTACGAGCATTTCCGCTTCGTGGCCGACAAGGGGCAGCAGCTCCTGCGGGTCGACAAGTTCCTGGTAGAGCGCATGCCGAAGGCATCTTCCCGCAACCGCATACAGCAGGCGGCGGAAGCGGGGTGCATCCTCGTAAACGGGAAAGCGGTCAAGTCCAACTACCGTGTCAAGCCCGACGACGTAGTCAGCATCGTCATGGACCGCCCGCGCTACGAGATGGAAATCGTGGCGGAGGATATTCCGCTCGACATCGTGTACGAGGACGAGGATGTGCTGGTAGTGAACAAGCCGGCAGGGCTGGTTGTGCATCCGGGCCACGGAAACTATTCCGGGACACTGGTAAACGCGCTGGCCTGGCACTTCCGCGACACCCCGAACTATGACGTCAACGACCCGCGGCTCGGGCTCGTCCACCGAATCGACAAGGACACTTCGGGGCTGCTCGTGGTAGCCAAGACCCCAGACGCGAAGACCGACCTCGGAAGGCAGTTCTTCAACAAGACAACCAAGCGCGAGTACGTCGCCGTGGTGTGGGGCGTCCCCTCCCCCGCTTCCGGCACGGTCAGCACCAACATCGGGCGCGACATCCGCGACCGGCTGAAAATGACCGTTTATCCGCTCGACGGCGAAGAAGGGAAGCGTGCTGTCACCCATTACGAGGTAGCTGAGCCCCTCGGACACGTCGCAGTCGTCAAATGCGTGCTGGAAACGGGGCGCACCCACCAGATCCGAGTGCATATGAAGCACCTGGGGCATCCGCTGTTCAACGACGCCCGCTACGGGGGGGACATCGTTCTGCGCGGCAACACCTCCGCCAAGTACCGCCAGTTCATAACGAACTGCTTCGCAATCTGCCCCCGCCAGGCACTCCACGCCCGCACCCTCGGCTTCGTCCATCCCCGGACCCGCCAGGAGATGTTCTTCTCAGCCCCCATACCCTCCGACATGTCCGCCCTCATCGACCGCTGGCACACCTACGCCACCAACAACTGAAAGACACAACAGAGCACATCACCGCGATAATGAAATTCATCACAGACCCGTATGAGGCTTTCCGCGGTTTATCCGACACCACGGTTAAACGCGCCGTTTGGTCCGCTGCCTTAATTCTTTCGGCGACTCTGCTCCCTTTTCTGTTAGTACCATTCGAGGATTTCAGGTATTGCGATGAAACATACCAGGCATATTGTTGTACCGATTACGAGCGGGCTTATCTCGGAATGTTGTCCTTCTTCATCGGCAACATATGGATGCGGCTGTTCGGAGAGAGTCTCATATCGCTAAGGGTATTGATGACAATCTGTTATATAGCATCTGTCGCAATCGGATGCATATATGTACGCGTAAAAGGCTTCTCCATTTTAAAGACATCGCTTGTCTATTTCCTGGGTGTGTTCGGGGTTATCATAAGCTACCTGCCTCTATATGGATGCGATGCGGGAGCATATCCATTCACCGCCCTCGGCATACTGGCGTTATTTCTCTATCTTGACCACCCTAACAGGAAACGGGCCGCTTATATCGGAGTTGCAGCCGGACTTATGGCGCTCAGCCGACTACCTCTTTTAGCCTTTTTACCAATCTGCTATTTTCTAATATATTTTTATCGGCATAAGTTAATTCAGAAAAATACAAGCATAATTTCACTATGGGTTTCCGACATTATAACTGTAACGGCGGCTTTTATTATAACATTTATCGCTATGACAGTTTTAATGGTTGGAGGTCCCATGGACTATTTCTCTGCCATAAGTCCGGAGAACACCGTGGCATCGCATAGTCTCAGCGATATTGACTGGATATTCGACCGATGCATAGAGCACGCTTACGGCACATATACTATGCTATTGCCAGGATGTATCGCCATTTTGCTCGCGTGTTATTATACAAAGGCGAAAAAGCACAGCATATGGCTCATCATATTCACGGCCCTTATCCTGTATTACTTTCTTCGCAGCTCCATATGGAACCAAGACAATCTCAATGGTTTTTTCTGGAGCAATACAGGCATTATAATTCCAGCAGCGTTTATAGCGATTTTTTTCGGGTCTCTTTATCAAGGCACATTATCATTCAAAGGCATACCGAAACAAGGCACTATACCCAGCAGACAATCAACAGTCGCACTAATTCTTGTGTCGTTAGCTCTCTTGCAAGCATTTGGATCCAACAGCCCGATAGAGAGAATCGGCTGGGGGCTTGTTATGGTCTTTTCATTCGGGGCATACAGCGAACATTTTGCAAAGGTACCCCGTTTCACTTTTTACTTTCTTTCTTTTTCCGCAGTTGTAACATTCGGATTTTTCGCGTTAAAGGTGTATACGCTTTCCAATATGTATGGGAAACCCATAAACGTGCATTACGCGACAAGATACAACGGAGCGCGGCCAATCGGCAACGATTATTACATAGTTGAGTCAGTCGACAGCATAAAGTTCATCGCCGACAATCTTGAAAAACAGGGCTTACGCCGAATAGTCGTCGGCCGCGACTTGAACGCGTATAACTTCAGCTTCGGAGAAAAAGGAGAAAACGCCGGGATGCTTTTCGACGTGTTTACAGATGACTTATATCGAGATTACAACAAACAGAACGTTAAAAGGGATGCGGCAGTTATAGTCTGCCTGAATATCAAACAAGACACGGTGTTTGAGCAATTCCTTGAAAGGGAAAAATACAGACATATTTTTAGCACTCATTATCCCCATCTGTCCGTATGGGCAAAACCTGACATAGCAGACACTATTCCGATAAATCCATTCAATGAATGGGGGTATCTGCCAAGAGAGTGAGATTTTACTAAGAGAGTGTGAGGTCAATCCTGCTTAACCGAGGAAGGCGTGTTAGGCTTGATGATGTACTGGTCGTAGTAGCTGAGGAGGAGGGTTGTCAGGGGGAGGGCGATAATCATGCCGATCATGCCGAAGAGGGTTCCCCATATCGAAAGGGAAAGGAGGATTATGGCGGGATTAAGCCCCATTGCCTTTCCCATTATGCGCGGCATCAGAATCAGGTCTGCAACGACCTGGACCACGGCGAAAACCGCCATGCAGCTCCACCACTGGCCCCAGAAATCAGCCGTGCCGTCGACAGAGCCGACCAGGCAAAGCAGCGTCACGGGTATTATCGTAAGGAACTGGAAGTACGGTATCATAAAGAGTACCCCGGTTCCGAGACCGAGAACAACGGCCAACGGCAGCTTGCAAAGATAGAATCCGACGCAATAGATAAAGGCGACGCATACGGCCATCAGCGCCTGGCCGCGGAAATAATGGTTCATCGAATCCTTTATGTCGTTGCCGATCTTATAGGCCATCGGACGCATCCGCGGAGGCACGAGCAGACGGAATCCAGCCATTAGCCGCTCATAGTCAAGCATTATAAACACCACATACAGAAGGACCATAAGCCAACCCGCGACGGCGAGCACCACGTGGAGGCCACCGTTTACTACCGACATAAACCTCTGGACCAACGCGTTGAAATCCTGCTGCATCAGGCGCTCGCCGAGCGCCTTGAAGTCGATGTTCTGGCGCAGGAAATCGTGAAGCTCCGGCGGCAGGAACTGAATTGAAACCTCGGTTGTAGCATAACGTTCGAGAAGCGCCGCCATCTGCCTCATCTCGTCAATGATCATCGGAATAGTGAAATAGGCGAGTATCCCGGCAAAGAGGAGCACTTCAAACAGAGTGACGAATATCGCGACGATTCTCCCCTTTAATTTCAACAGCTTCCGGTTATACTGCACGAACGGCTCGAAAATATACGCGATCAGGCACGCGACACAGAACGGGAGCAATACGTCTTTCAACAGATTGACGAGCCAGACGAGGAAGACGACTATCGCGCAGCCTATCAGTAGGCGAACCACGCGGTCGAAAGTGAACGGACGGGAGTATGACGAGCCTGTATTCATTCGATTATTCAGACGCTTTGTTGAAAACGGCGTACAAATTTAGACAAAAGTTTTCATAACGGCTCAAATTGTCGTAAATTTGTACGTTTTTATATACCGATTCCATTAACCAATTTAACACAAATAATCGTGACCAAGACAGTTACCGCGGCAACGAAGCAACTGCTCAACGACAAGGCCTGGGCGCGCTGGACGGCGCTTATCCTTGTCGCTTCCATGATGTTCTTCGCCTACATGTTCGTCGACGTTATGTCGCCCCTCCAGTCGCTGATCGAGCAGCAGCGCGGCTGGACCCCCGAGGCTTTCGGCTATTACGCCGGTGCAGAGTACATACTTAACGTGTTCGGCTTCCTTATTCTCGCCGGAATTATTCTCGACAAGATGGGGATCCGCTTTACCGGCACCTTGTCGGCCTCAGTGATGGTAATCGGAGCGTGCATCAAGCTGTACGCGATTTCCGACGGATTCCAGGGGACAGCTCTGGAGCAGTGGCTCGGTTCGTGGTGGGTAGAGATGCCCGGAAGCGCCAAGCTCGCCGCCCTCGGCTTCATGATTTTCGGCTGTGGCTGCGAAATGGCGGGTATCACCGTCAGCAAGACCCTCGCCAAATGGTTTGAAGGGAAGGAAATGGCCCTTGCGATGGGCCTGGAAATGGCGATAGCCCGCGTCGGAGTGTTCGCGATATTCTCAATCTCCCCGCGTCTGGCGGAGTGGATGGGAAAGAACGACCCGACGGTTGTAATCCCCGTGGGATTCTGCACCGCCCTGCTTTTCATCGGCCTGATCTGCTATATCGTCTTCACCTTTATGGATACGCGCCTTGACCGCGAACTGGCTGCCGAGCGCAAGAATGTCAGCGGCGACGAGACCGCCGAGGAGGAGTTCAAGTTCTCTGATGTAGGCCGAATCCTCTCCAGCCAGCTTTTCTGGATTATCGCCCTGCTCTGCGTGCTCTACTATTCGGCGATCTTCCCGTTCCAGCGCTATGCGACCAACATGCTGCAATGCACGCTGGGGATGGACGCTACCCAGGCCGCCGACATATTCCGCTGGTTCCCGATCGGAGCCGCGGCCCTCACGCCGTTCCTCGGGATGTTCCTCGACTATAAGGGGAAAGGGGCCTCGATGCTTATCCTCGGCGCGATTCTGATGATCGGCTGCCACCTGACGTTCGCCCTCGTGCTGCCGGTCTATCCCGCCACATGGCTCGCGTTCGTCGCGATCATTGTTCTCGGGGTCAGCTTCTCGCTGGTTCCCGCGGCGCTCTGGCCCTCCGTGCCCAAGGTGATGGACAAGCGTTTCCTCGGCTCGGCCTACTCGCTGATTTTCTGGGTACAGAATATCGGCCTTATGGCCTTCCCGATTCTTATCGGCAAAGTGCTCCAGGCATGCAACCCAGGCATCGATGACCCGATGAAATACAACTATACCGTACCGATGCTCCTGTTCGCGTCTCTCGGAGCTCTGGCGCTCGTATTCGGCATATGGCTCAGGATTCTCGATGCCCGAAAACACTACGGCCTCGAGCTTCCCAATATCCGCTCCGACAAGGAGGCCGAGCTGATGTCTTCAGAAGGTATCGACAACGAACAGTAATGAGTCTTTCGACATTCCGTCAACGAATCAAGCCGTGGATGCTCCCGATAGCGATGTTGCTCGGGATTCTGTTCCACGAAAGCATAGGTCAGGTAGCGTTTCTCTCGCGCTACCTGATTTTCACTATGCTCCTGATCACATACTGTCGCCTTAAGGTCTCGGACTTCCACGTCGGCCGTTACATCTGGCTGCTGCTCGCGGTGCAGCTCGGGGGCGCGGTCGGAGTATATCTGCTTCTAAGCCCTATTGACAACGTCATCGCCCAGGGGGCGTTCATATGCGTTTTCTGCCCGACGGCCACGGCGGCTCCGGTGATAACCGGGATGCTGGGCGGCTCGGTAGGCCGTGTCGCGGTCTACTCTCTGTTTTCCCACGTCAGTGTCGCGTTCCTGGCGCCGCTGCTCCTGACGTGGGTCGGGGGAAGCGCCGGAGCCGGCATAGGCTTTGGCGAGTCGTTGATGACGATCGCGCGGACAGTGCTTCCTCTGATTCTCGGACCACTTGCCGTAGCCGCGCTGATGGGCCGTTTCACGCCTAAGGCAAAAGCCGCTGTCGCCAACCACCAGGGGCTGTCGTTCTATATATGGGCGCTCGCCCTGCTGATTGTCGTCGGAAATTCCGTCAGCTTCCTGATGAAGGAACCCGTCTCGGCCATTCCGCAGATTTTCCTTCTTGCGTTAGCGGCTCTGCTTGCCTGTTGCGCGCAGTTCTGGGCCGGGAGAAAAATCGGGGCGCGGTATGCCGACAGGATTTCCGGCGCGCAAAGTCTTGGACAAAAGAATACCGTCCTCGCGATATGGCTCGCCCTCGCCTACCTGAACCCTCTCGCCTCGGCGGCTCCGGCGGCATACGTCGCCTGGCACAACACGATAAATTCCTACCAGATTTACCGGCAATCGCGCCGCGTCAAGAACATTTGACTCCCTTCGGTTGTTACTAATTGCGAATACGTGAATACTGACAGGATAGTATCATCCCATATCTTATGCGTGATTAATAACGGTTAACCTAATTAATATTATTATGAATTTTCTGACAACTGACAAACTTGTTATCGTGGGCGCTGCCGGCATGATTGGTTCCAACATGGCCCAGACAGCAATCATGATGGGGCTTACACCGAACATCTGCCTCTATGACCCCTACGGCCCCGCGCTGGAAGGCGTCGCTGAGGAAATGCGTCACTGCGGCTTCGAGGGCCTGAACCTCACTTACACAACCGATGTCAAGGAAGCTCTCACCGATGCCAAATATATCGTCAACTCAGGAGGCGCCGCACGTAAGGCCGGTATGACACGCGAGGACCTGCTGAAAGGTAACGCGGCAATCGCGGAGCAGTTCGGCAAGGACGTACGCGCATACTGCCCCGATGTCAAGCACATCGTCGTGGTATTCAACCCCGCCGACATAACCGGCCTTGTAACCTTGTTGTACTCCGGCCTGAAGCCTTCGCAGGTAACCACCCTCGCCGCGCTCGACAGCACGCGCCTGCGCAGCGAACTCGCAAAATATTTCGGAATCCCCGCGGACGAAATCGTCAACAGCCGCACCTACGGTGGCCACGGCGAGCAGATGGCGGTCTTCGAATCCACCACCCTCGTCAACGGCAAACCCCTTTCCGAAATCATCGGCACGGAAAAGCTGCCTGACAAAGACTGGGAGGAGATCAAGGTCAAAGTCGTTCAGGGCGGCAAGAACATCATCGACCTCCGCGGCCGTTCGTCGTTCCAGAGCCCGGCTTACCTCAGCATCGAGATGATCGCCGCAGCCATGGGCGGGAAGCCGTTCCGCTGGCCTGCCGGAGTGTATGTCAACAACGACAAGTTCCAGCACATCATGATGGCCATGGAGACCACCATCACCAAGGATGGTGTCAAGGTTATGCCTGTCAAGGGGACTCCCGCCGAAGAGGCCGCGCTTGAAAAGAGCTACGAGCACCTTTGCGCTCTCCGCGACGAGGTTATCTCGCTCGGCATCATGCCCCCCATCGACCAGTGGAAGAGCCTCAACCCCAACCTGGGCTGATCGAGGGCACAAGAATACAATGTGCCGGAATTTGATACGACATTAACGAAGTGACATAAAATTAGCCGCGTCAAATGTTTGACGCGGCTAATTTTATACTTAAGGAGTTTGCAGGAGTGTCAGCCGCACTTGCTGGTGCCGCAGGAGGTGCAAATCAGGCAGCCTTCCTGATAGACGAGAGTCTCCTGGCCGCAGTTGGGACATTTCTGCCCGGTCGCGGAAGTACCGTTGGGGAGGTATTTCTTCAGGGCACGCTCAACACCCATTTTCCAGGTATTGATGCTCTGCGAGTCAAGTTCGAGGCCGCCGACCAGCTTGAGCACCTGGTCGATAGGCATACCGTAGCGGAGCACGCCGGAAATCAGTTTGGCATAGTTCCAGTACTCGGGATTGAACTTGTCGGAGAGACCCTCGATCGTGGTCTTGTAGCCGCGCTTGTTAACGAACTGGAAGTCGTAGCGCTTGGTCCCGTCGGGAGCGATTGCCTTGATAATCTTACCGTGGCTGACGGATTTCGGGCAGAAAATGCCGTCTTCGTCGTCAGCCAGACCTGTGAAAATCTCGTACGGACGACCATCGACCAGACCGATAAAGGCAATCCATTTCTCCTTGTTGTTCTGGAAACGCACGACGTCGGCCTCAAGCTCGATCGGGCGCTTGATGACGTGCTGGGGAATCCCGACCGAGTCCTTCTCCTCCGGCTTCTTTTTCTCCATCGCGAGAAGCACGCCGGAACGGGAGCCGTCGCGATACACGGTGCATCCTTTGCAGCCTGAACGCCAAGCCTCGACATACAGCTTGTTGACAAGCTCTTCTGAAACATCGCTTGGGAGGTTGATGGTAACGGATATGGAGTGGTCGACCCACTTCTGGACGCGGCCCTGCATGCGGACCTTTTCGAGCCAGTCGACATCGTTGGAGGTCGCGCCGGCGTACGGCGAGCGGGCCACCAGAGCGTCAAGCTCCTCCTGCGAGTAGTCGTCCTTCACCTCCAGGCCGTTGATTTTCATCCAGTCAACGAATTTGGGATGGTAAACGACGTATTCCTCGAACGCGTCGCCGCTTTCGTCGACGTAATCGATACGGACTTCGGGGTCGGAGGGATTGACCTTTCTGCGGCGCTTGTAGACGGGCATAAAGACAGGCTCGATACCCGATGTTGTGCGGGTCATAAGGCTCGTAGTCCCGGTCGGAGCGATTGTCAGGCAGGCGATATTGCGGCGGCCGGATTTCGCCATGCGCTCGCCAAGGGCCGGGTCAGCCTCGACAAGACGCTTGATAAAGGGATTCTCCTTTTCGCGTTCAGCGTCGAACACCTCGAACGCGCCACGCTCCTCGGCCATGACAACCGATGAATTGTATGCCGCGAGGGCGAGCTCGCGGTGAACCTTTTCAGAAAACGCTGTTGCCTCTTCCGTGCCGTATTTCAGCCCGAGAGCGGCAAGCATGTCCCCCTCGGCGGTAGTTCCGACACCCGTACGGCGCCCCATCAGGGTCTTGCGGCGTATTTTCTCCCAAAGGTGACGCTCCGGGCCTTTTACCTCGATGCTTTCGGGGTCCTCGTCGACTTTGTCGATGATACGGTCGATTTTCTCGGCCTCGAGGTCGATAATGTCGTCCATTATGCGCTGAGCCTTACCGACATGCCGGCGGAACAGCTCGAAATCAAACTCAGCCTTGTCGGTGAAGGGGTTCTTGACGTAGGAATAGAGGTTGATGGCGAGGAGGCGGCAGGAGTCGTAAGGACACAGGGGGATTTCGCCGCACGGATTGGTGGAGATGGTGCGGAAACCGAGGTCGGCATAGCAGTCGGGCACCGATTCGCGGGTGATAGTGTCCCAGAAAAGCACGCCGGGTTCGGCCGACTTCCACGCGTTGTGGATAATTTTGGCCCAGAAGTCGCGGGCATTGATTTCCTTGACTACTTCGGGATTTTCGGAATCAACGGGGAACTGCTGACGGTAAGTGGTGCCTTCGGTTGCGGCGCGCATGAAGTCGTCGTCGATACGCACCGAGACGTTCGCCCCGGTAACCTTTCCCTCGGTCATCTTGGCATCGACAAACGCCTCGCTGTCGGGATGCTTGACAGAAACCGTCAGCATGAGCGCCCCGCGGCGTCCGTCCTGCGCGACCTCGCGGGTCGAGTTGGAGAAGCGCTCCATAAAGGGCACAAGGCCGGTTGAAGTGAGGGCGGAGTTTTTGACCGGGGAGCCTTTCGGGCGGATATGGCTGAGGTCGTGTCCTACCCCTCCGCGGCGCTTCATAAGCTGTACCTGCTCCTCGTCTATGCGGATGATACCGCCGTAAGAGTCGGGATGCCCGTCAAGGCCGATCACGAAGCAGTTGCTGAGCGAGCTGACCTGGAAGTTGTTGCCGATGCCAGTCATCGGGCTACCCTGGGGCACGATATAGTTGAAGTTCTTGAAATACGAGAACACTTCCTCGGTGCTCATCGGATTCGGATACTTGCTTTCAATGCGGGCGACTTCCGACGCGAGCCGCATATGCATGTCGTCAGGGGTCTTTTCGTAGATATTGCCGAAAGAGTCCTTTAAAGCGTACTTCGTAACCCAAACTCGGGCAGCGAGCTCGTCGCCGTTGAAGTACTTGAGAGTGGCCTCGTAAGCCTCCTCGTAGGTGTAGGTGGGTTTAGTTGACACGGCAGTAGTATGTTACTGTATGTTTGAGAGTTGATTTGTTGACAGTATTTGTTCGCTCGTCGCGAAAACTCGGTTGTAAAGTTCCTTATTTTTCGCGAAACAGCAAAGAGCCCCGCCGTATTTTTGCCTGAATGTTGATAAGTTTTTTGAACTCCCGATGAGGGAGCGTGGCTGGAAGTTGTCCCGAACGGACAACTTCCGGCCACGCACACGACCACGGCATTTCCACCTAAGCACTAACGGGCTGAGACATTCGCGCCCCGTACGCGCTTGGTCACGAAGTCGGTAATCATATGGCTCGAGCCCGAACCACCTGCGGCGGGTTTAACCAGGTCGCAGGAATATTCCCACCAGAAAACACCCCCGAAGCCTGAATCAAGAACCCAGTCAATCTTTAAATCCAGCGACCTCTCCGTTTCCAGAGTCATAAACTCGGTGCCGTCGGGCGAAAAGAAATAAGCGCTCTGGGCCGCGTAATCCCACTTTTCCGTCCATCCCTTTTCAAGACATCCTGGAAGTTCCGTATAACCGCAGTAACGTCCAAAAGCCCCGAGACTCGTACCCTCGGGTACCGTTTGGCCCGGAGCGATTCCCTTATAATAAAAGCCATAGCTTGGAAGCCCGATATGGAGTTTCTCCGCCGGAAACATATTCCAGTCCTTAAGGACCGACCGCTTCATTTCCGGGAGGGGGGCGTTATGAGACGCAGACTTGCCCCAGATGCCTCCGCCCATGTCGTAGTACATTATGTTGATCCAGTCAGCGTCGGCTACAAGCCTGTCGGCCAGCTCAGGAGTATAGTTCCTGTAATGATGTAGAGCCGTCGTCAGCCAGTACCTGCGGTTGCCGGCTGAGAGAGAATCGAGAGCGAGCCTTATCTGGTGCATAAACCCGGCGTGGAGTTCCTCTGTCACGGTATGCTCCCAGTCCAGCTCGATGCCGTCATAGTCATATTTCTTGACAAACTCAGCCATCACTGTGGCAAATTGACGACTACGCCGCTCGTCGGGTGCGATTTCGGCGAACTCCTGTCCGGGAAAGGAGCAGAGAATTTTCCCACCGTTGGCATGGACGGTAGCGACCAGCTTCCTTATCGCCGCTTCGTTGTCATAACGATGTGACAAGACGATTTTTCGCACCACCTCATCAGAAGAGAGGTCAAAATCGGAGGGAGACCATTTCGGTGCGGCGTTGAGATAGATAAAATCGAACTTAGCCAAATCAGCGGCATCTATGTCCGACTCTGCGAAGCGCGAACCTACAGCATAGGTCGCGTTGATTATCGGATTTCTGTCAGCGTTGGAGCTGAAACACACGGAAGAGAAGAGCACGGCAGCCACAGCCGCGGTTTTCACAAGAATTTTCATAATGAAATTTGAGTATTGGTTATGATGTAAATGATGCGGATGCTTGATGAGCGAAGAGAAATCCGATAGCAAAGTTCGATAATTTACGCGAGAAAACAAAAAACAGGAGCAAAAATAAATGGATAAATTCGATAAGTTTATTTGACGCTCCGAAACAGAAGCGCTATCTTCGCGTTATCTAAAACTGACGACTTTATGACACAGGACATACGCGAATATTTTCCGAATCGTAGAACTATCCGGCGATATTCCGACCGGGAAGTCCCGGCGGAACTTATCGACCGGCTGCTGATTGAAGCATCGCATGCGCCTACGACAGGCAACATGCAACTATATAGCGTGATAGAGACCCGCGACAAGGAGGGGCTCCGCCGCCTCGCCCCGGCTCATTTCAACCAGCCGCAAGTCGAGGGGTGCCGTGTAGCGCTGACGTTCTGCGCCGATTTCAACCGGTTCAGCCGCTGGTGTGAGGAGCGCCGGGCCGAACCGTGCTACGACAACCTCCAGTCTCTGACAGCGGCTATTATCGACACAGTTGCTTTCGCGCAGCAGTTCAACACCCTGGCGGAACTGAACGGGCTTGGCGTGTGCTGGCTCGGCACGACGACTTACAACGCCCGGGAGATAGCCGACGCTCTTTCGCTTCCGAAGCTCGTCGTCCCCATAATCACGCTGACCGTCGGCTACCCCGCCGACAATGGAGAGGATGTAGGGCGGCTGCCTCTTGAAGCGATTATCCACCGGGAGCGATACACACCTTACACAGCCGACAGAATCAACGAGCTGTATGCCGAAAAAGAAGGGCGCGAAGATTCAAAGTTTTACGTTAAAGAAAACTCAAAAGAGACTTTGGCCCAAGTGTTTACCGACATCCGCTATCCCCGCGTCAACAACGAGGTATTCTCTGAAAAATTCCTCAGCTTCCTTCAGGAAAGCGGATTTTTGTAAAGAGGGAACCGCCCCCGTCCCGGATAAAAAAGCTGTATCAAAAGCCGGGACAAGGGCGGGTTAAGCCTCCTAACAACAGGATGGTTGCCGCATCTTCACAATGAAGCGCGACCGGGAAACCGAGTCTATTTGTTCTCTTTCAGGAACTGCTCGTAGGCTTCGAGAAGAAGTTCGGGATGTTCCCGGAGCTGCTTGCGCTGGTCCTTGTGTTTTTTGAAATACTGTTCGATATACTCCGCTGTTCCGGGACGGCTCTCCTTGAGCGCTTTCTTCATCAGCTTGACGTTGAAATCGCCGTTCTGAATCGGATAGTAGAAGGGATAGGCAATCGAATCGTTGCCGAAGCGGACGCAGTAGGTGTTGTGCGGCTCCCATTGAGAGCGAGTGCCATAAGAGATGTTCGCCCACGCGACGTAAGTCAGGATTTCCGCATTTGCAGACTTCGGACCGCATTTCACAATCCAGCAGCAATTCTTTACCTTGAACATCTTCCCAACGGGGGTAAGGACAGAGGTCCAAGGGGCTTTTTCGTTAGAGCACCATATGGTATCGACCTCCTCTGATCTGATTTCACGCTCCGAACCGTCGGGCTGCCCTACTTTGAAGTTCTCATTGATGGACTTTGCCGGCCAGCGGAACCAGTCCGTAGTCAGCTTCCCTTCGACCCGGCTGCCATCCTTGAGCAGCACTTTCACCGTCTGAGGTTCGT
The DNA here is from genome assembly GCA_937969265.1 of uncultured Porphyromonadaceae bacterium. Classification (GTDB taxonomy): domain Bacteria; phylum Bacteroidota; class Bacteroidia; order Bacteroidales; family Muribaculaceae; genus UBA7173. The sequence goes on along the minus strand of CALBWF010000079.1, from coordinate 34,963 downwards.
CATTTCCTTTTTCCTTCTTCTTCGCGATAGCGGCGAACGGAAGGCTCAGAGAAAGGAGAAACAGGAGAACGAGCAATTTACGCGTCATAATAATTGGGTTTAAGATTAGTTTGACGCGAAAATACCCAATTGACATAAGACTTTGCGGGACAAATGTCCCACTCAGAGCGAAAAGCCCCGGTTAAGCCACCAATTTAACACTTGCCCTCCCGGATGCGGTGGAGATGGCGGCGCGAGATGCCAAGGTACGAGGCTATCTCGCTAACAGGAAGCTCGCTGGCCAACGCCGGAAACCTTTCAAGAAGAGCCGCGTAACGCTCTGACGGCGACATGATATGCATATCAATATAGCGTCGGTAAGCCTCTTCGAGAAGGACAGCAGAATACTCGGATAATAATTTCGGATTAGAGTCAATCAGAAGCTGCCGCAGCTTCTTCAATGGCATGCGAAACACTGTAGCGTCGCAACCGGCTATAATCGAGCAGAACGAAGGGCGCAGGTTGGCAAATGACCTGGGATAATCGGTCACGAGTTCTCCCGCGAATGAAAAACCGGTTACACATTCGTCTCCCGCTGAAGACAGAGAACAGAATTTGAAATATCCCTCCTTTATGACTCCGACATAGCGGCATATTTGCCCTTCCTGGACGAAACTTTCACCGCGGGCATACATCGCAGGCTCGCCCTGGGCAAGACAGATTCGTTCAATCATCGAGTTCTCGAAAAACCGCATGAACTCGTTAAGTTTCGCCATAGCAGGAAATTGGAGAGCTTATATAAAGCTCTTATTCAAGGAATGACTTTTCAATCGCGGCGACATCCTCCTGGAGCTGCTTTTCAAACGGAAGGCGCTCCTCGATATTCTTGCAAGCGTAGAGCACGGTCGCGTGGGTACGCGAAAGACGGGTGCCGATAGCGGTCAGAGGCATCTTAGCGTGTTTCTTAGCGAGATACATCACCATCTGGCGGGCATCGGAAATCTCGCGCTTACGCGACTTGGTAAAAATAGCGTCGGGGTCGATATTGTAATGCGATGCAACCCCCTGCGTTACCATCTCGAAGTTAATCGAGGCGCTCTTCTGCATCTTGACCACATTGGAAAGGACATGGCGCGCGAGGTCGACCGTAACTTCGCGGTTGAGCACCGTCGCATGGGCCAGCAGGGAAACGACAACCCCTTCGAGCTCGCGTACACTGTCTGTCACATTCTCTGCTATGAAGTCCATTACCTCCTTCGACAGGGAAAGACCATCCTGATCGGCTCTCAACTGAAGCACCTCGCGGCGAAGCAGAAGGTCGGGACGCTCCAGCTCGACCGTCATACCCCACTTGAAGCGCGACAACAGGCGGTCGGGCATCCCCTTGAGGTCTGTCGGGCAGCAGTCGCTCGAAAGCACAATCTGCTTCTGGTTCAGATGCAGGTGGTTGAAGATATGGAAGAAGGTCTTCTGCGTGCTCTCCTTGCCGATAAGGTCCTGAATGTCATCCACAATCAGAGCGTCGATGCTCTGATAGAAGTTGATGAACTCGTTGATTTTGCCGTTACGCTGGGCAACCGTGAACTGGCTCTCGAACAGGCGCGCCGACACATATAGCACCCGGGCGCGCGGATTGTTCTCGCGTATCTTTATGCCTATCGCCTGAATGAGGTGGGTTTTGCCGACACCCGGAGGGCCGAAGACAAAAAGAGGATTGAAGGTCTTTACTTTCGGATTGTTGGCAATAGCCTCGCCAATCGCGCGGGCGATTTTGTTTGACGAGGAGCCGCAATAGTTCTCGAACGTGTACCGCGGGTTAAGCTGCGAGTCAAACGCCGGGTCGACCGGAGCGCGGAAAAGGTCGGCACCCTTGCGCCCTACCGCCGGGGATGCCGTCAGACCCGCTTCCTTCACCTGGGTATCGGGACGGTCCTTAACCTGCTCGTAATGGTAGAACAGCTTTACCTCCGGGCCGTAGACACGGCGGAGGGCCAGCTTCATTATGGGCAGGAACGTGTCCTCTATATGCTCCTTAAAGAAGGCCGAGGGGACCGAGATATGGAGCTCGCCGTTGGAAAAATCCAACGAGGAGACCGGCTCGAACCAGTATTTGTATTGCTCGGGAGAAATGTTATTGCGGATGATGCCGCTGCACTCTTCCCAAAGCTGAAGGTGCGATCTATCCATTATAAACCTGTAGGGAGGTGTAAAGATGTTAGAGACTCAGATTAGCTTAGTGCGGATGGCGAAATTCTTGGCGCGTTCGCAATTTGGTAATGCAAATTTCCGCAAAAAAATGTTGAAAAACAAAGGCCGAAAAATTTGGAAAATTCAAACAAAGCCAAACACCACTGTCTGTCAGCCCGTTACCGACCCCCTTAAAGCAATGCTGCCGGAAAGGCCGATATAACGCTGTCAACAAGCGCATTAAAGCCTCAGCGCAGCATTAATGCCACAGGAGACGCATATGGTTAAGCCATTAAAAATCGCTCCGTTATCGCGCCTCGCCCCAATCGGGCAAGTTATTAACAAAAAATCCCTTATCCGAAATGAATCCGAATAAGGAATTGTGAGGTTGTAACAATCGACAGGGATACCTGCTCCCTGCCGAAAAAACAGAGGGTTACTTGTATTCGTCCCAGGACTTGATCTGGATGTCGGAAAGCGGGAGAGTCGTGAACGCCTCTATAAACGCCGACGCGAGGCGAGCGTTCGTAAGCAGGGAAACGTTCAGGTCAATCGCGGCGCGGCGCACCTTGTATCCGTTTGAAAGTTCCGCTGAGGAAAGATTCTTCGGGAGGTTCACCACGAAGTCAACCTTGCGCTCGTGCAGCAGGTCGAGAACCTGCGGCGTTCCCTCGGTCTGCGAAGGCCAGTAAGCGCGTATTGCCGGGATTCCGTTTTCTGCCAGAAACTTGAAGGTCCCTTCGGTAGCGTAGATGACATACCCGCTGTTATGTAGACGGTGGGCAACGTCGAGCATGTCGGCTTTCTGGCGCGGAGTTCCGGTTGAAAGCAGAACCGCCTTGCGGGGTATGCGGCATCCTACGGAAAGCATTGATTTAAGCAGAGCCTCCGAGGTATCGTCGCCGATACATCCGACCTCGCCTGTCGAAGCCATGTCGACACCGAGAACCGGATCCGCCCCTTGCAGACGCGAGAAGCTGAACTGCGATGCCTTGATGCCTACATAATCCAAGTCGAAGAGATTCTTGTTGGGCTTCTGTACATCAAGACCGAGCATGACGCGGGTCGCGAGATCGATAAAGTTAAGTTTCAGAACTTTCGACACGAAGGGGAAACTGCGCGACGCACGGAGGTTGCACTCAATCACCTTTATGTCGTTATTCTTTGCGAGATACTGGATGTTGAACGGCCCGGAGATGTTCAGCGCCTTGGCTATGGCGGCTGACACCTTCTTTATCCGGCGCATCGTCTCGACATAGAGTTTTTGCGGCGGGAACTGGATTGTGGCGTCGCCTGAGTGTACGCCGGCATACTCTATATGCTCCGAAATCGCATAAGCCTTGATTTCGCCGTTCTGAGCCACAGCGTCCATCTCGATTTCCTTCGCGTTCTGGATGAACTCCGTGACGACGACGGGATGCTGCTTGCTGACATTGGCGGCAAGTTTCAGGAAGCGGTGAAGCTCATCCTCGTTGGAGCAGACATTCATGGCCGCCCCTGAAAGCACGTAACTCGGGCGGACAAGCACCGGGAAACCTACCTCCTGTATAAACTCGTCGATATCAGCGAAACTCGTAAGCTCGCGCCAGCGGGGCTGGTCAATGCCGAGGCGGTCAAGCATCGCCGAGAACTTGTGGCGGTCCTCAGCGTTGTCAATCGATTTGGCGGAGGTGCCGAGTATATTGACCCCCGCATCGTCAAGCCTGGTGGCGAGATTGTTAGGAATCTGGCCACCCACGGAAAGTATGACGCCATGGGGCTGCTCCAGCTCGAGAATATCCATTACCCTCTCGTAGGTCAACTCGTCGAAATACAGGCGGTCACACATATCGTAGTCGGTCGACACGGTCTCGGGATTGTAGTTGATCATCACCGAGCGGTAGCCCTGCTGCTTGACAGTCATCAGAGCGTTGACCGAGCACCAGTCGAACTCGACGGAGGAGCCGATACGGTAGGCGCCGGAACCGAGCACGACTACCGAGCGGCGGTCGCCGAGATAAGTAACATCGTTTTCCGAACCATTGTAGGTCAGATACAAGTAGTTGGTCATCGCCGGATATTCGGCGGCGAGAGTATCTATCTGCTTGACCACGGGGAGGATTCCCAGCTCCTTGCGCAGGGAACGCACCCGGGCGTTGTCAGCCCCGGAAATATCGAAATCGGCTTTCCTTACGGCGCGGGCAATCTGGAAATCGCTGAAGCCCTGCTCTTTGGCCTTACGCAGCAGCTCCGAGGGAATATCCTTAATCTCCTCTATGTTTTTCAGCTCACATTCCGTAACGATGATATGGTGGAGCTTTTCGAGGAACCAGCGGTCGATTTTCGTAAGCTCATGGATTCTCTCCACGGTATAGCCGCTCTGCATCGCCTTGGCGATCGCGAAGATACGCTTGTCGGTCGGCTCGGAGAGCGCCCGGTCGAGGTCGTCAAACTTGATATCGCGGTTTCCGACGAAACCGTGCATCCCCTGGCCGATCATGCGCAAACCTTTCTGGATTACCTCCTCGAAAGTGCGTCCGATTGCCATCACCTCGCCGACAGACTTCATCGACGAACCGATTTCGCGGCGCACGCCATGGAATTTTCCAAGGTCCCAGCGGGGAATCTTGCAGACGATGTAATCGAGCGCCGGCTCGAAGAAAGCCGAGGTCTCGCGGGTAACGGAGTTGCGGAGGTCGAACAGACCGTAGCCGAGACCGAGCTTCGCCGCCACGAATGCCAGGGGATACCCGGTGGCTTTCGAAGCGAGGGCCGACGAACGGCTCAGACGGGCGTTAACCTCGATCACGCGGTAGTCCATCGAATCAGGGTCGAACGCGTACTGGACGTTACATTCGCCTACGATTCCGATATGTCGAATAATCTTGATCGCGAGCTGGCGCAGATAATGGTAGTCATCGTTGGAGAGGGTCTGCGACGGAGCCACGACGATACTTTCGCCCGTATGGATTCCCAGCGGGTCGAAGTTCTCCATATTGCAGACCGTTATGCAGTTGTCGAAGCGGTCGCGCACTACCTCGTACTCGACCTCCTTCCATCCCTTGAGCGACTTCTCGACCAAAACCTGCGGCGAGAAAGAGAATGCCTTTTCGGTAAGCGCGACGAGCTGCTCGGCGTTGTCGCAGAATCCGCTGCCGAGACCTCCAAGCGCGTAAGCCGCGCGGACAATCACAGGATAGCCGAGACGTTCGGCCGCCGCGAGAGCGTCGGCCGTAGTCTCTACCGCCTCGCTCTTGATTGTCTTGACACCGATTTCATCAAGACGTTTGACGAAAAGCTCGCGGTCCTCGGTGTCCTTGATGGCCTGCACGGGGGTACCGAGCACCTTCACACCGTATTTCTCCAGTACCCCGCTCTCGAACAGCTCGACGCCGCAGTTAAGGGCTGTCTGGCCGCCGAACGACAGAAGAATGCCCTGGGGGCGCTCCTTCTCGATAACCCGTTCAACGAAATACGGGGTGACGGGGAGAAAGTATATCTTGTCGGCGAACCCTTCCGAGGTCTGCACCGTCGCAATGTTCGGGTTAATCAGCACGGTCGCGATTCCCTCTTCCTTCAGGGCTTTCAGTGCCTGGGAGCCGGAGTAGTCAAATTCGCCGGCCTCGCCTATTTTCAGCGCCCCGGAGCCGAGGAGGAGCACTTTCTTCATTGTCTTGTCGATATTCTCGGATGCCGTGTTTCGGTCAGTCATAGAAAACAGGTCTTAAAGCAGGGAGATAAACTGGTCGAAAATAAACTCTGTGTCGCGGGGACCCGAGGAGGCCTCGGGGTGGAACTGGGCGGAGAAGAAGGGCTTGCTCTTGTGGCGGATACCCTCGTTCGTGCCGTCGTTCATATTCGTGAAGAGTGGTTCCCAGTCGGCGGGGAGCGTCGAATCGTCAACGGCGAAACCGTGGTTCTGCGACGTGATATAGCAGGTATTGGTTCCCGCGAGACGCACCGGCTGGTTATGGCTGCGGTGGCCGTATTTCAGTTTGTAGGTTTTCGCTCCGGCCGCTTTCGCCAGAAGCTGGTTCCCCATGCAGATCCCGCAGATGGGTTTGCCGGTCTCCATAGCCTTCCGTATGTTGGCGACAGTGGCCTCGGCGAAGTCCGGGTTACCCGGGCCGTTGGATATGAACAGCCCGTCGTAGGGGATGGTGTTGAAGTCATAGTCCCAGGGGACGCAGACGACTTTCACCCCGCGGCGGGTAAGGCATCGGATAATGTTGTATTTGGTTCCGCAGTCAACAAGGACGACGGTCTTGTCACCCGCGCCATGGGTCTGCACATCCTTTATGCTGACCTTCGCGATCAGGTTTTCGGTATTCGGGTCGCTGAATCCGATTTCGTCGGCATTTCCGAAATAAATCTTGCCGAGCATCGAGCCCTTTTCGCGCAGATGCTTGGTGAGCGCCCTGGTGTCGATGCCGTAAAGCCCGGGAATCTTCTCGTCGCGAAGCCACTGATGGAGCGAACGGGTCGCGAGCCAGTGGCTCGGTTCCCAGGAGTAGTCCTGGGCAATGATGGCCCGACAGTGGATTCTCGAACTCTCGAGAAATTCGCTGACGCTGTCCTTCTCCCTTTCGGGGGGAACGCCGTAGTTGCCCAGAATCGGATAGGTGGTGACAAGAATCTGCCCCTCGTAAGAGGGATCGGTCAAACTCTCAGGATAGCCCGTCATGGCGGTGTTGAAAACAACTTCACCGGCTGCCGGGGCCTCGAAGCCGAAGGACTTGCCCTCAAAGAGCGTGCCATCTTCGAGCAGGAGGAATGCTTTGCGCGGGGTAGGCATCTGATCAGTCATGGCGCGAAGTTACTAATTTTTTTGCTGAGGTAAAAAAAATACGGGGCACCTTTATTAACTCCGTTTCAGGAAATTCTCTCGCGAGGTAGCGCCCGATGAAGCCGAAGGTGTCGTCGGCTATAAGGGAGTCGTCGTCGAAACAGGTATTGTACAGCACATACGCCAGCTCCATCCCGCGCCTTTTGACCGCCTCAAGCGACAGAAGGGCGTGGTTTATCGAGCCGAGAGCGCCGTGGACGACGAGAATCAGGGGAATCTTTCGGTCTGCCGGATAGTCAATCGTGAGATATTCGTCGGTCAGAGGCACCATCAGGCCCCCGGCGCCCTCGATAATCACCACGTCGTATTGAGCCGCCAACTTTTCTGTCGATGCCTCGATAACGTCAAGAGGAATGTCCCGCTTGTCGAGCCGCGCCGCCAGTTGCGGCGAACAGGGGTAAGAGTATATCAATGGGGCCGTCGTATGATCCAGATCGGCCTCCTGGAGGGGAATCCCCATAATGCGGCGGTGGAGTTCAATGTCCTCGGAATATTCGCAGTTGCCGGTCTGAATGAATTTCTGCGTAATCACGTTTTTTCCGGCCCTGGCCCATTCGCGGGCGAGCCATCCGGCGCAATAACTTTTCCCGGCATCAGTGTCGATACCGCTTAGAAAATAGACTTGACTCATATGATTGGTTTTCTTATTATCAGATAATATGGGACGTACGTCAGGCTGACGCTACCGTCAGCGTTTTTCGGCAGGTCGCGAATCAGTTTTCTTCCCGCGGCAACGGCGGTAGAAGGATTGCGGCGAAGGGCGTTCACTCCCGTACGGCTTATATGGCGCACCGCGGCCGAGGCGTCGGCAAACCGAGCCTCGACGGTTTCCTTTTCAAACAGAAGGATTTCACCAACATGTTTCCAGCCTGAAGGGTCGGGATATTTGAGAGAGACACCGGTAATTTCAGCGACCTCGCGGTAGGTTCCATCGCCGTAAAAGGAGAAAGCGAGGATTCCTCCGGGCCTCAACGCCCGGTAGGTCCTGGCGACAAACACCTCCGGGGAGTTAAACCACTGCAATGTTGAAGAGGAGAAAACCGCGTCTACCGAAGCGTCGGTACATAATTGGGAAAATTCCGTTTCCGCGTCGCAACGCACGAAACGCGACTTCGCTGGAAAACTTGATGTTCCAACTTCGGCTATGTCAAGAAGGAGCAGTTCTTTCGGGCGTAAACGGTCGGCATACAGCTCAGTGAAGAGGCCGTCCCCTACCCCGACTTCGACAACCGTATCCGTCCGCCCGGGCAAAAACGGCTCTGCGAAATTCCACAGCCTCCTGGCAACCTCGCGCTGCGCTCCGGCACTTTCGCGATACGTCTCCATTGCTGTTCCGAAACGGTTCGCCACAAGTTCCTTGTCTACCACGAAATCGTCAATTACCTTCTGCATGTCGATATAATGGCCGGATTCGGGGAAGAGGGTCACCTTGCACCCGCTCCCCTCCCAGCAAGCTGACTGGTTGGCAGGGGGAAAAATCGCATCCTTTCCTCCCACGACCGCGAAATTCCAGCGATTCTCGGATGAATTATAAGGAAGCAATGTACCGAAAAAGTATAATTCGGCCTTTACGGATTCAAAATCGCGGCTTAATGGATAAGATTCGAACCATTTCCGGTCCTTTTCCTCCGCGAACAACCGGACGTTGAATTTAGCGACAGCCGCCGGAGAAAGACCTCTCAGCGTGAGCGCGAAGACGGCGGGAGGGATGCCCATGCGCCGGTCGATATGCCGCGGGGTGCCGTTGACAGCTATTGTCCGGGTGAAAGGTAGGCCGGACAGAGCGTCCAGGACATACGAGGCTGCTACCACGCCGAACGACCAGGCTACCACCACGATTTCAGAATATCCGTCAATCATACGCCTGAGGCGGTCAAAAGAATCATCACCTGCCGGACGGAAATTCCATAGGAGCATCACATCATACCCCGGCTTGGAAAGCGAGAGGAACGGTTCCGGCGACATTCCCCAGCCGAGGAACACCATCAACAGCCTTCCGTTACCGTGCGAAGTCAGACGAGTATCAGCCTGGAAAACGGGCATTCGCATAGATTCTCCCACTTCTTCCATCAAAGTTTCGGAGGATTAATGACCGGCAACAGGTCGGCCAGCGCCTTGTCAAGAGCATCTATGTCAGAAACCTTCATCGAGGCGCTTAGGCTGAAGCGGAGGCGTTCCGTACCGGCCGGAACCGTCGGCTTGCGAATCGGCAACGCCTTGATGCCATATATGTTATACAGCTTATGCGAAAGCTCGACCGCTTTTTTGGAATCCCCTATAATCAACGGCTGGATATGGGAAGGGACTACATCGACAGGCGAATACTTATGTATCACCTGTTGCAGCCGCTTACCAAGCTCGGCTATATGGGCGCGCTCTTTGTCCATCTGGGCCAAAGCCCCTACGGTAAAACGGCTCCAGGCAGCCTGAATCGGAGGTATCGCGGTAGAAAATATAAAGCTCCGCGTGGTGTTGACAAGGTAGTCGCGCATATCCCTGCCGGTTATAGCGAAAGCCCCCATCGAAGCGGCCGCTTTTCCGAACGTGCCGACAACTACATCCACCATTCCCGGCGCGGAGGAGGCGGCGACAAGCCCGAGCCCGCGGGGGCCGAGGACTCCGAACGCGTGGGCCTCGTCGACATACAGAACCACGTTCGGATAACGCCGTTTCAAATCGATAAGGCGCTCGATATCGGCGGAGTCGCCGTCCATCGAATAAACACTTTCGACAACGACGAGAATGTTGCCGAACTCCGGGGCCTTTTTGGCCACCATCGACTCGAGCCGGTCAAAATCGTTATGCGGGAAACGGGCGTAAGACGCCCGCGACAGGATTATGCCGTCTATTATGCTCGCGTGCACGAGTTTGTCGGCTATAATATAAGTGTCCTTCGCAGCAATCGCGGGGATAAGCCCGGTATTGGCGTGGTAGCCGCTGTTGAACATCAGCGCGCCGGTATCATCGCCACGGCGCTTAGCGTACAGAAGACGCAAGAATACTTCGAGATTGGCATAGTCAATCTGGCGGGGAGCCAGCAGACGCGCCGCGGAAGAGGTCATCGAAACCTTGCGGGAAGCCGGATCGGCGAAAAAGCGCTCCTGAAGAGCCTCGTCAGCCCCAAGCCCCATATAGTCGTTCGTGGAGAAGTCAAGAATCCCGGATTTGGTGAAATTGGGAATCTCGCGGAAATTCCCCTCGTCGCGGAGCTGTTGGAGGTATCGTTTTATTTCCACTTTCCTTGTCTTATAATATCAGTCATTTCGCGGCAGAGAGTCTCGAGATCCTCGTCCGGCGTTATATAGGGGGGCATTACATATATGTTCCGGCCAAAAGGACGAATCCAAACGCCGCGGCGGACACATTCCTTCTGGAACACGCCGACATCCACAGCGCCCTCAACCTCGACAACCCCGATCGCGCCCAGGCACCGCACATCCGTTACCCCCGGAAGCTCGCGGGCCGGTTCGAGCAGTTCCTTCAGACGGCTCTCGATACGGGCGATATTAGCCGTCATATCCTGCTTCCTCATCAGTTTCAGGGAGGCACAGGCGACAGCGCAAGCAAGCGGGTTAGCCATAAACGTAGGCCCGTGCATAAGTCCCCCCGCCTCGCCCCGCGACAGCGTCTCGGCCACCTCCCTGGTAGTAATCACCGCTGCCATAGTCATATAGCCGCCGGTCAGCGCCTTGCCGACTGTCATTATGTCGGGCACGACTCCGGCGTGTTCCAGCGCGAAGCAACGCCCCGTGCGCCAGAATCCTGTCGCTATCTCGTCGAATATCAGATAGACACCGAACTCGTCGCAGAGGCGGCGAGCCTGGCGCAGGTATTCGGGATGATAGAACCACATACCCCCGGCGCCCTGCACAATCGGCTCGAGTATCAGGGCCGCTATCTCGTCGGAATGTTTTTCGAGCAGGTCGCGCAACGGCGCTATGTCGGCCGGATTCCATTCCCCGTCAAAACGGGAAGCGGGCTGCGGCAGGAAATAGCGCTTGGGAAGCGCGGGGCCGAAAGCGCCGTGCATCCCTGTGACGGGGTCGCAGACGCTCATCGCGTTCCAGGTATCGCCGTGGTAGCCGGAACGTATTGTCGCGAAATTAGTCTTTTCGTGGGAGCCGCTGCGGCTGACAGCCGCCTGGATCGCGACCTTCAAAGCCACTTCGACTGAAACGGAGCCGGAATCGGCGAAAAAGATATTGTTCATTTCCGCCGGACACATCTCCAGAAGGAGTTTCCCCAGCTCGATAGCGGGGTCGTGGGTCAGGCCGCCGAACATCACATGGCTCATCTTCTCAATCTGCGCCGCGGCCGCGGCATTGAGTTCGGGGTGGTTATAGCCGTGGACAGCGCACCACCAGGAAGACATACCGTCGACCAACTCGCGTCCGTCGGCAAGAATAATGCGGTTGCCGCGCGCTCCTGCTACCTTGTAGGTAGGCAACGGGTCGATGGCGGAAGTATATGGATGCCACAGATGGTCGTGGTCGAAACTGTCGAATAAAATATTATCCATAGTCATCAATTCAACCGCGAATTTACGCAAAAAAGCTCAAACCGCGGTCATCCGCGAGGTATTGTTATCCCAAGCCCGGCAATGAACCATAACGCACTGTTTTTGTTTTAAAAATAGAATTAAGAAACAACATTCCATAACTATGGCAACATCAAAGAAAAGCATCAAGGGGACACGCACCGAGAAAAACCTCGTGATTGCCTACCTTGCGGAATCAAGCGCCTACACGCGCTATAATTTTTACGCCCAGCAGGCCGACAAGGAAGAATACTTCCCAATCGGGCAGGTATTCCGCGACACAGCAGACAACGAGATGCACCACGCCAAAGTTTTCTTCAAATTCCTGGAAGGAGGCTCTGTAAACGTACCGATGGACGCTGACGCCGGAATTATCGGCGACACCGCCACCAACCTGGAAATCGCCGCCAAGGAGGAAATCGCCGAGGGAGTGCAGCTCTATGCCAACGCCGCGAAAGTGGCCGACGAAGAGGGATTCCCCGAAATCGCCTCGCATTTCCGCCATATCGCCCAGATCGAGCAGCGCCACCACGACCGCTTCGTCCATTATCTTGAGCAGGTAAAGGCCGGAACCGTCTGGAAGAGAGAGAAACCGATCAAGTGGCAGTGCCTGGTGTGCGGCTACGTCTACGAAGGGACCGAGCCTCCTAAGGTCTGCCCCGCCTGCGACCATCCCTACCAGCATTACATGGCACTCGACTACGAAGAATAAATACTATATCCTCTATAAGATTCCTCGATTTCGGGGACTGTCCTTTTTGGGGCAGTTCCCGTTACTTTATTCAGCCGCGGAACAATTCTGGATTCGCGGTAAATGTTGAAAACTTTCGTGGAGCTGTTGGGGTCATTTTTGGAGAAAATAGCTAACTTCGCCGCAAAGAAACCCTGACACTAAAGATGAACCGCAAAGGCAAACTATATTTCCGCTACGGCACAATGGGGTCGGCGAAGACAGCCCTCCTCCTGACCACCGCGTACAACTTCGAAGAGCGCAAGATGCGCTATATGTGCATGAAACCGGCAACGGACACCCGCGATATGCGCAACGTGATACGCTCCCGCCTCGGCATCGAGCGCGAATGTACGTGGATTTACCCCGAAACAGACCTTTACGAGTTCGCCCGCGAGAAATTCACCAGCGAGGGGGTAGTGGTCGACTGGATTCTGATTGACGAGGCACAGTTCCTTTCCGCCCCTCAGGTAGACCAGCTTTCGCGGATTGTCGACGATTTCGGTTCCAACGTTATTTGTTACGGGCTCCGCACCGATTTCCAGACCAATCTTTTCGAAGGGTCGAAACGCCTTTTTGAAATCGCTGATACCATAGACGAGATAAAATCAACCTGCACTTGCGGCCACAAGACAATCGTCAACGCCCGTATTGACGCTAACGGTGACATCGTCAGCGAGGGCGCGCAGGTGGAAATCGGAGGGGATGACCGCTATATCGCCGTCTGCCGCAAATGCTGGCGCAACCGCCGCATCGCCAAAGCAGCGTCCCTCTCGCTCCCCTTCCCGGCTGAAGCAGAGGCACTCCAACCTCAGGAATAACATATTCGACGGCAGACAGCCGCCTGCCCCCGGGTCTGAAAGCGCATCACGAGTCAGGCCGGCATTTAGCAATGGAGCAAGGCTTGATGAATACCAAACAATCCGGCCTATTTACTTCCACACCCACTTTCCGGGAGCGCGCCATGAACTTTTGAGGCGATAATTTGGTTAATTAAGAAAAATGCCGTAATTTTGCGGGAAATTCAATGCCGCTTAATCAGATTAATTCAACAGCGGCCTGGTTTCCCTCTCATCACAGCACAACCCCCTCTCCCCTCTCCTCCCGTTTTCCCCATCAAAAAACAACATCAGAATCCGCAGTGCGATCAGTGTCGGTTCCTCCCGATAGAAGCATACGACTGCTGTGCGCGACCTAAAAGCGGGTATTAAATCAGACCAGAATTAATAAGGCCGATTAGGCATCGGCGATTCCCCCATACATTGGATATATTCCCCGAACAAGGGGCTTACAGCCCTGAATCCCTACAACATAAGATGTACAATATCTCGGAATTGCAAAACATGGCCGACGACCAGCTCTCCAACGTGGCCAAAGAAGTGGGACTGAAAAAAATCAGTCTCGCCGACAAAGAACAGCTTATTTACCAGATACTTGACCAGCAGGCTATAACCCTGTCGGCCAACGCCGAACCCGCGGAAAAGAAACGCCGCGGCAGGAAACCAAAGAACGAACAAGCCGCGGATGCTCCGGCAAACGCGGCCCAACCCGAAGCACAGCAGAAAAAGCGCGGCCGCAAGCCCAAGAACCAGCCCGCCGAGACAGAGGCTTCCGCTGCCGAACCGGCAACACCGGTAGAAAACGCCGCACAGGAAGCCGCCGCTCCCGAAGCGGATAAGCAGCAGAAAAAGCGCGGCCGCAAGCCTAAGGCACAGCAGTCTTCCGAGCAGGGAGCATCTGACGCTCCCGCGGTAGCTGAAAACCAAACGCCGGACGCCGCTCAGGACGCAAACCAAACGGATAAGGCCCCCAAGGATGACGAGCCCAAAGCCGAAACGGATTCCTCTGCCGAAGCACCAAAGACCGACAAAGCCCAGCAGCGCAACGAGCGATTCCAGAATAACCGACAGAACAAATTCCAGCAGAAAGGCCAGCGCGTCTTCACCCCGCGCGACCAACAGTCCACCCAGCAGGCCGCCGGCAACGAGGAAGGAGAGCAGACATCTTCCGCTGACGAAGCGCTCCCGAAACAGGGTGGCGAGGAACAGCGCCTCGAAGAAAGTGCGGAATCCCAGCGTCCGCGACAGAACCCGCCGGGTGTGTTCGGACGCAATGTCGACGAATCCTTCGGCTCTTTCTTCCCCCGCATGGGTGGTCGAGGATTCACGCCGCGCAACAACCGCGACAACCAGCATCAGCAACAGCACCAGCAGGCGCAGGATTTCGTTCCCGAACCGATTACCATACGCGAACCGGGAGCGCAGAAGCAGGTACAGGAGCCCAAGAACAAGAAAGGGAAGAAGCAGAAAATGCAACAGCAGCAGAAGATGCCGCTCTACAATTTCGACAACTTCATAGAAGCCTCCGGCGTGCTCGAAGTGATGCCAGAGGGTTACGGTTTCCTCCGTTCCAGCGACTTCAACTACCTCGCGTCCCCCGACGACATCTATGTCACCCAGGCCCAGATCAAGAACTACGGGCTGAAGCCCGGCGACGTGGTCGAATGTACGATCGCGCCTCCTCGCGAAGGGGAGAAATATTTCCCGATGACCGAAGCGCTCAGAATCAACGGACGCACACCGGACTTCATTCGCGACCGCGTGCCCTTCGAGCACCTAACCCCGCTCTTCCCCGACGAAAAATTCAATATTACCGGCGGAAAACATTCAAACAACCTCTCCACCCGCGTTGTCGACATGTTCTCCCCTATCGGCAAAGGACAGCGCGCCCTGATTGTCGCTCCCCCGAAAACAGGTAAGACCATCCTGCTGAAGGACATCGCCAACGCCATCGCCGAAAACCACCCCGAGGTCTACATAATGATTCTCCTCATCGACGAGCGTCCCGAAGAGGTTACAGACATGAGCCGTTCGGTAAACGCCGAAGTCATAGCCTCGACATTCGACGAGCCGGCCGACCGCCATGTGAAAATCGCCGGCATCGTGCTTGAGAAAGCGAAGCGAATGGTAGAGTGCGGCCACGACGTCGTCATTCTTCTCGACTCCATCACGCGACTCGCGCGCGCCTACAATACGGCGCAACCTGCGTCGGGCAAAATCCTCTCCGGCGGCGTCGACGCCAACGCCCTTCAGAAGCCCAAGCGCTTCTTCGGCGCGGCCCGAAACATCGAAGGTGGCGGCTCGCTGACAATCATCGCGACAGCCCTGACCGAAACCTCTTCAAAGATGGACGAGGTCATCTTCGAGGAGTTCAAGGGAACGGGCAACATGGAGCTGCAACTCGACCGCAAGCTCTCCAACAAGCGTATCTTCCCGGCCGTCGACATCATGGCCTCCTCCACACGCCGCGACGACCTGCTCCTCCGCGAGGAAACGCTCAACCGCATGTGGATTCTGCGCCGATTCCTTTCCGACCGCAACTCTATCGAAGCGATGGAGTTCATCAAAGAACGCATGGAGCGCACTACCGACAACGACGAGCTGCTCCGCACTATGGGCGACTAACCCACACGCTGAGCACCATACAGAAAGCGCTGTACCACAAGTTCCTATGGCACAGCGCTTTTCGTATGCGGACCCGGCACTAAACCGGTACGGGAAGGGTCGACAGGCGCTTTTCGAGTTCGGTAGAACTTAGGCGGGTCGACAGCTTGCCGCGGTGGGCGACGGATATGTTGCCCGTTTCTTCTGAAACGACTATGGCGAATGCGTCGGTCGCCTGCGAGATGCCGAGCGCGGAACGATGGCGCAGCCCAAGCGAACGGGGCACGTTGGTGTCGTGGCTGACAGGAAGGATACAGCCGGCCGACTTGATGCGTCCCCCCGCGATAATCATCGCTCCGTCGTGGAGCGGAGAATTTTTGAAAAAGATATTCTCTATAAGGCGGGAATTGATTTCGGCGTTGATCATGTCGCCCGACTTCTCATAAGACTCCAACGGCACATCCTGCTCGATCACGATTAGGGCGCCGGTCTTGCTCTTCGACATAGACATACAGGCGTAAACAATCGGCATCACCCTCGCGTGCATCTCCTGTTCTGAAGCACCGCTATCCTTCCGATGATGAAACAGGCTTGTCAGGAACTTCCATCGTTTTTTCGATCCAAGCTCGACCAGGAACCGCTTGATCTGCTCCTGGAAGATAATCACCAGCACGAGAAGGCCGATGCTCATGAACTTGTCAAGAATGGTGCCGATAAGCCGCATCCCCAGGATTTCCGAGGCCACGACCCATACCATTATGAACGCGAGCACTCCGTAAAAGATATTGATGGTGCCTGACTCCTTCATTATCTTGTAGAGATAATAAAGCATCACGGCGACAATCGTAATGTCGAATATATCCTTTATGCCGAACGATCCTATCATATTCTTAAAGATTTCCGCGGATTCTTAAAAAGTTACGCGGGCCTTGTCAAAAAGCTCCCACACTTTCACTGCCTGTACAGCCTCGGCCACATCGTGGACCCGCAGAATCGAAGCTCCACCCTCCAACGCGAGCACGTTGAGGGCCGTCGTACCCGGCAGAGCCTCTGCCGGAGTTATATCCAGGCTTTTATATATCATGGACTTGCGCGACACGCCTACGAGCATCGGCCTGCCCAACAACCGCTCCAGACCGGGGAGGGCCGCCATCAGTTCATAATTCTGTCCGGCAGTCTTGGCAAATCCGAAACCGGGGTCAACGATAACGTCCGACACACCGCGGAGCGACAGCTCACGCAGTTTTCCCGACAGCTCCGCAGCCACTCCGGCCACGACACCCTGCGGGTAATCAGTCAGCCGGGTCATACTATCGGGAGTGCCGCGCATATGCATAAGTATGTAAGGGACACCGAGAGAGGCCACAGTGTCGAACATCTTATCATCAAGAAGTCCGCCGCTTACATCGTTTATTATATCAGCGCTCATATTCAGCACTCCCTCCCGGGCGACTTCCGAACGGAACGTGTCAATTGACACAGGAATATCCGAGGACAGCTCTCTGACAGCGCCGACCCCCGTCTCAATCCGGCGCAGTTCCTCCTGTACCGAAACGACCTCAGCCCCCGGACGGGTCGAATAACCACCGACATCAATAATATCGGCGCCTTGCTCCAACAACGCAGCAGCGCGGCGTTTAATATCGTCAACCGCACCGACCGGAGTACGCGAACCGGGATAAAACGAGTCAGGAGTAACATTCAATATCCCCATCACAAGAGGATGGTCAACATCGAATATCCGGCCTCGCAGGTTAAGAGAAAATCGTTTCATAGAGCGCAAATTTAAGAAAAATCCATCACCCGCGCAAGCCGTGGTCCGTACCTTTATTCAACTCCAACATAATAGCTCTTCAATCTGTTATATAATAAAAGATAAGGCAATGAAGAGCACGTTAGACGTTTTGCTCAGTCTCCAACTGTTCAGCGGGGCAAGCACACAGAAAATCCAGCAGGTTGTTGGAAAGCACAAGTTTCACTTTCTGAAATATACCGACAGAGAACAAATGATCGCCGCCGGAGACCCGTGTACCCATCTCCGGTTCGTCATCTCCGGCCAGGTGAGAAGTGCCATTGAAAGCCAGGACGGCCGCATAAAGGTCTCGCAGACCATTTCCTCCCCCAACGTGATCGCCCCGGATTTCTTTTTCGGCCGCACGACTACCTACCCCTGTTCCGTGAAAGCACTCGGAACAGCAGGAATAGTTGACATCGAAAAAAGCGAATACTTGAAAATAATCGAAAGCGACCCGGTATTCCTGTTCAATTTCCTGAATCTTCTTTCGGTCGACGCGCAACAGGGATTACAGGGAGTGATGTGCCTTACGTCAGGCGACCTGCGCAAACGCATAGCCTACTGGATTCTCGCCCTTACTCAGAGAGGGGGCACCGATATAGAAATGGAATGTAAGCAGCGCGACCTCTACACAGTTTTCGGCGTCCCCCGCCAATCCCTGATTGCGGCCCTTACCGATATGCGGCTTAACGGAGCCATTACTTTCTCGCCCGGTTTAATCAAGGTCGAATCAAGGGAAGAGTTGGTCAAAATGCTGGAAGAATAGCCATATTATCGCCAGAATGACGCTATATTTAGTTATACCGCTATCTATATTATTAGCTTTTCAAATATCGTTAATATTCTGACATATTGCATTTTGACAACTATATTTTTCTATATATGTCTATATCGGGCAAATATTGGCGCCCGAGGTAGTTGACAAAGCCTCCGCGGCGCGCTAACTTTGCAACCGAAAACAAAACGGAAGCGCCGGGAAACCGGCCTCCGCAACAGACATGATTGGATTAAAGACAAAAGGATTTGTTTGATTTAAGGAATTAGTTTTTAGGGTTAGTATTAAAAAATCAGATTGTGCTCAATGAAGCACCAATGTTATTAATCGTGTTTTATGTTAGGTTTGTTACCCGGCAGTAGCGACAGATTACACCGGGAAAAGAACAAAGGGCGCTCTGGGAAGAGTGCCCTTTTCTTTTGAACAAACAAAACGCAAAGGATGTTATTCAGTCAAAAGGCAGCTTAGTTACGAGGGTTAATAATTAAGATGTATCAGCTCATACACCCTGCACGGCTACTTTTTATGAGAGAAACTAATGATTTGTAAACTTAATTGCTCAAAGAAATGAAAAGAAATCTTCTTTACGTTGCAGCTACGTGTGCTTGCGGTCTTTTCGCTACCGCAACAGCTAACGCCCAAGAAGCAGTAGTAGTCGAGGAAGAGTCTGTAAGCGTGGTAGATGTAGCAAACTGCAAGACCCATTACAGCGTCGACAAAGGTGACAACTGGTTTATCCAGTTAGGCGCGGGTATCGATGTTCCCGTATTCGAGAACGAGCTCGCGGGAGGCAAGGACCCCAAACGCCACATCACCGCGACCTACAACCTCGGCGTAGGCCGATGGTTCTCCCCCTATCTCGGATTCCGCCTGAGCGCGTACTACGGCGCGTGGCACTGGGATAACGTGAACTTCTCGAAGGCCCAGATGGCAAACCTGAACCTTGACTTCATGTGGGATATGTGCAACTCGCTCGGCGGAGTGAACGCCAGCCGTCCCGTAAGCGTAATTCCGTTCGTCGGTCTCGGAGGCACCTACGTATGGGACATCAAGAGCGAGGGACGCAATATAATGAAGAAGGACGGCGGGACCCGCTCGCGCGAATGGCTACTCCCCGTATCGGCCGGTATCCAGTTCCGCTTCCGTCTCTGCCGTTATGTTGACTTCTTCCTCGAAGGCCGCGCCTCGTTCTACGGCGACAACGCCAACGGATGCGCCTACGACAAGTCCATCGACATCAACGTCCAGGCAATCGGCGGCTTCTCCTTCAACCTCGGCGGCGTGAACTACAACGCTTACAACGAGTGCAAGGACCTGGCTTACATCAACTCGCTCAACAACCAGGTTAACGGTCTCCGCGGCGAACTCGCAGCGACTGCGGCAGCCCTCGCTGCAGCACAGGCTCAGCTCCCATGCCCCGAAGTCAAGGAATCGCCCGCTCCCGCAAAGGTTTACGCTCCTATGATGTCGACCGTCCGCTTCACAATCAACTCCGCGAAGATTTCCGACGAGGAGATGGTCAACGTCTACAACACCGCCGAATACCTCAAGAGCAATCCTGACGTGAACGTAGTAATCAAGGGCTACGCCGACAAGGACACCGGTACTGCCGAGTACAACCAGGAACTCTCCGGCCGCCGCGCCCAGGCTGTCTACGACACCCTCACCAAGACCTACGGCATCAACTCCAACCGTCTGAGCATCGACGCCGAGGGCAGCGCTACCCAGCCTTACGACACCAATGACTGGAACCGTATCGTAATCTTCGTGCCCGGTAACTGATAATCTTCATAGAACACCTTAAAAAGGTAACTAAGCACTATTGCTCTCAATAACCCGGAGCCGCGCCCCCAACCAGGGCGCGGCTTTTATTTTATGGCGGATGAATGTAATTGGGGAATTTTGGCGTAAATTCGCGGTGAAATGAAAAGCTACAGACTCGAATTCGATGGTTTGAAGCCGGCGCTCGACATCCCGTCCGACGGCTCGCCTGTCATAATAGCCGGCCCCTGCGGGGCCGAGTCCCGCGAACAGGTCGTGGAGACCGCCGAAGAGCTCGCCGGAGCCGGGATAAACGTGTTCCGCTGCGGGCTCTGGAAGCCTCGCACAATGCCCGGATGCTTCGAGGGGGTCGGCGAGGCCGGCCTACCCTGGCTGGTTGAGGCGGGAAAACGCACCGGGATGCTCACAGCGACGGAAGTTGCCACTCCGGCCCACCTGCGGGCGGCCCTCGACGCGGGGATTGACATCATGTGGATCGGCGCTCGCACAACGGTAAACCCGTTTCTCGTCCAGGAAATCGCCGACGAGGCATCTACATATGTCGCCAACGGGCGCGATGTGAGGTTCCTCGTAAAAAACCCCGTCAATCCCGACGTAGACCTGTGGATAGGCGCGATACAGAGGCTATACAACGCTGGAGTGCGCCGTATCTCCGCCGTCCACCGCGGCTTTTCAGCCTATGGGGCAAAGAGTTACCGCAATCCGCCGCAATGGCCTGTTCCAGTCGAACTCGGCCGCAGGATAAAGGGCATCCAGATTCTTTGCGACCCCAGCCATATCGGGGGGAAAAGGGAACTCGTTGAGCCTCTCGCCAAGGAAGCGTTACGGATGGGGTTCGACGGGCTGATTATCGAAAGCCACCGCGACCCCGACGCGGCCCTCAGCGACGCGCGGCAGCAACTCACCCCCGCCGCCCTCTCCGCGATTCTCGGCCGATTACGCAAGACCCCGGCCTCGAATACGTCTGATTCGGGCAACGACTCCGCCGAGCTATCAGCGCTACGCGAGCAAATCGACCGCGTCGACGACTCACTGATGGAACTCCTGTCGCAGCGCATGGGCATCGCCCGCGCCATCGGGGAGCTGAAAGAGCGCAACAATATGCCGGTGCTTCAGCCCGAACGCTACGACTCTCTGATTACCACCCGTGTAAACAATGCCGAAGCCTTGGGGCTCAGTCCCGACTTCGTCAGGAAACTCCTGGGGGTAATCCACGAGGAATCCCTCCGCCAGCAGCTCCATAAATAAAGCCAAACATTCCCCCTTTCAACCACCAATGAAACGATTCATACTGCCTTTACTGTTAGCGCTATTCGCGATTACGGCCCAAACCGGAATATCACAAAACACTCCCGGCTCGAAGCGGACACCAACTACCGGCGAGATGGTGTCAATAGATTCCATCCACATACTCCGCTCTCCCGCGCCAAAGGTATCATTCAATTATTCCGACTTCATGGGCGACAGAACAGTAACGGTCTACTCTGACACTGCCGGAATCCCATTGCTGGCTATCGAAAACTGCGTGTTGAAAAGCAACGGCAGATTCATGAGCGACACGACCCTTCTTTCCTCCGAAGGTCTGATGCTCAAACATTCCCATCTGCTCACGGAAAACGGCAGACAGATACAGTATCGCACTTATGTCGTTGAAAAGCCAGAAACCTCTTGGAAGCCTGATTTCACGCATACAAACCGGATTAATGAGAATATAGTCGGCGTGAACCCGGACAACGCGGGAAACTGGACGGAGGCCCACAACTATTACGGAGACAGCGGTATCGATCGGACACCTTGCTTAAAACGGGAAATAAGCTACGTCGTTTCCCCCGAGGAGCAGGAGTTGGTAAACCACTATATATTAGAAAAAACAGAAATCACGTCAGGTTCGCCAGACAAGTTTTTTAATATCGGATTATTTCTTCTTGCTCTTGGTATCGCAGCCGCGTTAACCGCGACTAAGGTAAGCGGCATAGGACCCGATGCGAGACGTTACCTGGCCGGCCCGGCGGTAGGAGCGTTAACATCCTTCGGCCTCTATTTCGTTTGGCGGCATGTTTTCATTCATTACGGAACGACGTGGGGCTGCACTCTTTGTGTATTATATATCGCGGCATATGCGTTGTATCACCGCAATATAGCGATGAAACTGGAGGACGACCGCTCACTCTCCAATTCGGAAGCTACAATTCCAGTCATCCTCACGATACTTTGCCTTCTGTTTAACGGATGGAGTATTGGCGCTGAAACGTGGGGCCAATGGTGGGCGGCGCTGATAACCGCCATATTATTTGCGATACCGGTTATGAGCAAGCCGGATCGCGGCCGACGTTGCGACAAATGTCACCGGATCGGCACAATAGTCAATATAGGCGAAGTCTATCTCGGCATAACTACGGAGGTTAAGGAGGAACGTTACTCGAAAGAGGTGCTTCTCGTGCGCGAACGATTCAGAAAATTCCGTCCCAAATACAAATGCACCGAATGTTATTACGAATACCTCGGTCAGGAGCAATCTGCCAAGATTGAAAGGGAAGTATTGAAGAGAATGCCGGTAGCGCAACCGCCAAAGCCTCGGGCCGGAGCGGGCCGAAGCGCGACTGCCCCACAGAGCGGTTCTGGGGATAAATGGCCGGCATCCATTGGCTGCAGATATTACGGCCAGCCGGCAGACGGCGGGTTTCATGGGTGTCTGCGTTTTCCGGGGATGTGTTATCCATGCGATTTTGAGGACGATTATAAAAGCTGCCCCCACAAACGCAGCCGATGAATCGCTGTCAGAGGGGCCAAGTCCCGGAAAATTCGTATATTTGTCGGAATAAACGACGTAAAGATGGAAAACAAGTCATTTCTTGCAGCGGTGGCACATCGCGCCGCGATTGACAATCCCCTGGCATCCAGGCTGACAGAGGCGCTGTCGGCAATCATAGCCGAAAGCGCGGCCAACGACTGCCGGGTGGCTATTCCCGGCTTCGGCACATTCGCCGGGACCAAGCGCGACGAAGAGATTGTCGAAAACCCGCAAACCGGGAAAATGCTGCTTATGCCTCCATCCTTGCGCCTTGAATTTTTCCCCTCCTCTATGCTGAAAAAAGCGATGAAAGGGGGTGCGTTATGAGCGATAACGTCCTTATCCCTAACGCTATGCCGCTTCCTGTACTGATTGCGGCGCTTGCGGAGAGATGCGGTGTCAGCGAGAACGTCGCCGAAGCCTATGTGTCAGCCATGACAGAAACCGTCGTCAACGCCCTGCGCTCCGACGGCATTGTGAAAATAAAAGGCATAGGCACTTTCCGAAGCGACCGCACAGGCAACATATCTTTCGAGGCTGATGCGGCGTTGGCCGATATAATCAACGCCCCGTTCTCTATTTTCGAGCCTGTCGAGATTGACGGCACGGAATTTGAGGCTGAAACCGAAACAATTCAGGCTGAAACCGAGGTCGCATCCAACCCGGAACCACCAGTTCTGCCCGCAATCCCCGCCGAAGTGGAACCGATTGCGGCAAAAGACGACACTCCTGAAGAGGCGGAGAACTACGGGGAAAAGCCGCTTGGCGAAACCAAGGAGGAAGAGCCTGTTATCCAATCCGAGGAGGAACCGATTGCCTCAGAAGACAATTCCGAAGAGCCTCCAGCGGCATCTGAAGAATTGAATACCGAACCGGAAGAATATCCTGCCGAACCTGAGGCGGCTTATGCGCCCGAGCCGCAAATAGTGAAGGTGGTCGTGCGCGAGCACCCTTGGCTAACCGGGATTCTTGCCGGTATCGCCGGCATACTTATCGGCCTGGTAGCGGGGTATTTCCTCTATCCGCACTTAAACCTTAACGGGGTCCGGAATGTTGAATTAACAGCCGGGAATGTCAATCTGACAGAAGACGCCGCTTTGCGAGAGAGCGAAAGCGAGCCCGGCGCCGATGCTGATTCAATCGCGACGGAACAGGTGCGTGTCGTCGAAACCGCAGACTCAACCGTGCATCAGGCCGACGCGGAAGAAGCCGCGGCTCCGACAGCGACCGCTCCCGTTGTCTACGACACGATCCGCGGCAACCGCTATCTGACGACTATGGCCCGGCAGCATTACGGGCGGAAGATATTCTGGGTCTATATCTACGAAGAAAACAAAGCCGTCATTTCCGACCCCGACAACATCGCCCCGAACACGGTCGTAGTCATCCCTCCGGCGGGAAAATACGGCATCAAGGCTGGCGACAAAATATCGGAGCAAGCCGCAGAGCGAAAGGCAGTTGAAATTATAGGCAATAACAGCTAAAAATGCTTAAATCTTAATAGTGGTTCATACTTGATAGACAAAATTAACAATTCGTTTTAACGTTTTAGCAGCCTAAATCCATACTTTTGCATCACCGATCGGACGCGGCAGACTCTCTCCCCCAACGTCAGCGACGAAACCAAAGGAGTCAGCCGCCCCGTTCATCACATCCGGAAACAAGAAAAACAGAATACCCAACACAAAGAAACCATTTTATGAGTGACTCGGTAAACATCAGAGAGTTAAACGACCTGGTTGCAAGCAAGAACAACTTCGTCAGCCTTATCACGCGGGGTATGGACCAGACCATCGTCGGCCAGAAACACCTCGTTGAGTCGCTGCTCATAGCTCTGCTTTCCAACGGCCACGTCCTGCTGGAAGGTGTCCCCGGTCTGGCAAAAACCCTCGCCATCAAGACCCTCGCCCAGCTTATCGACGCGAAATACAGCCGCATTCAGTTTACCCCGGACCTTCTGCCGGCCGACGTAATCGGCACAATGGTCTACAGCGTCAAGTCGGAACAGTTCCAAATCAAGCGCGGACCGATATTCGCCAACTTCGTGCTGGCCGACGAAATCAACCGCGCCCCTGCCAAAGTGCAGTCAGCCCTTCTCGAGGCGATGCAGGAGCGGCAGGTAACCATCGGCGACAAGACATTCGGACTTGACGAGCCCTTCCTCGTTATGGCCACTCAGAACCCCATCGAGCAGGAAGGTACCTATCCCCTCCCCGAGGCGCAGGTCGACCGCTTCCTCCTCAAAGTCGTGATCGGCTACCCCAGCCGCGAGGAGGAGAAGCTGATTATCCGCCAGAACATCTCCAACCAGAAAACCGAGGTACGCCCGCTTCTCAAGCCCGAGGAAATCATCGAGGCACAGAAGATTGTCGAGCAGATCTATATCGACGAGAAAATCGAGCGTTACATCGTCGACATCGTCTTCGCGACCCGCTTCCCCGCCGACTACGGCCTGGCCGACCTCCAGAGCATCATCGCGTTCGGAGCATCGCCCCGCGCATCGATTTCCCTGGCCCGCGCAGCCCGCTCCTACGCCTTCCTGCGCCAGCGCGGCTACGTCATCCCCGAGGATGTCCGCGCCGTGTGCCACGACGTCCTCCGCCACCGCATCGGCCTGACCTACGAGGCTGAAGCCAACAATATCACCTCCGACGAGATAATCTCTGAAATCCTCGACAAGGTAGTCGTTCCCTGATTCCCTGTTATCCGAAAACCCTATGGATGCCAAAGACCTCCTGAAAAAAGTCAGGAAAATAGAAATCAAGACGCGCGGCCTCTCGCAAAACATTTTCGCGGGCGAGTATCACTCGGCCTTCAAGGGTCGCGGCATGACTTTCTCCGAGGTCAGGGAATACCAGTACGGCGACGACATCCGCGACATCGACTGGAACGTCACCGCGCGCCACAACCGCCCGTATGTCAAGGTCTACGAAGAGGAACGCGAACTGACCGTAATGCTTCTTGTCGACGTCAGCGGCTCGCGGCTTTTCGGAGCCGTCGGGCAGGAGAAACGCGAGATGATTGCCGAAATCGCCGCGACCCTCGCCTTCTCGGCGATTCAGAACAACGACAAAATCGGTGTCATATTCTTCTCCGACAAAATCGAGAAATTCATCCCCCCGAAGAAAGGTCGCAAGCACATTCTCTTCATAATCAGAGAGCTGATTGACTTCACGCCGGAAAGCAAGGGGACCGACATCTCGATGGTGCTCCGCTACTTCACCGACGCCCTCAAAAAACGCTGCACGACGTTCCTGATTTCCGACTTCATCGACGGCAACGACTATTACAAGGCCCTGTCAATCGCGTCGAACAAGCACGATGTCTTCGGGGTGCAGGTCTACGACAAACGCGACGCGTCGCTCCCCGACGTCGGGCTGATGCGCGTCAGCGACCTCGAGACAGGAGCCGACCGATGGGTCGATACCTCCTCTAAAAAGGTCCGCGACGAATACGGGCGCTGGTGGTACGGCCGCCAACAGACCATGTCGGACACGCTGAAACGCTGCAGGGTAAACTTCTGCTCGATTCCGACAGACGAGGACTACGTCGTAGCGCTGATGGGACTCTTCAAGCGCCGATAGCCCCCCTAACCTCCAAACAAGAATTATAGCTGACCTACACGCATAACACCATATGTCTGGAAACAAACTGACAGCATCAATAATCCTCGCGCTCGCGTCGGTTCTTTCCGTCGGCCACGCGTCAGCAGCACCCGCCGTGAAAGTCAAGGCAACAATCGACTCGGCACAGATGCTGATGGGCAACGTCACGGCCGTACGGTTCGACATCGTCGACAAAGCCGGAGCCGCGTCGCAGCTCGTGTTCGACAAAACCGCGATGCCTGCCGAAGTCGAACCGGTCGACTGGGTCGACGGAGACACAACAGACCTCGGCAACGGCCTCGTTGAGATAAAACGGGCGCTCCTGGTACAGTCGTTCGATTCCGGGGTCTACACAATCCCCCCGTTCCTCCTTATCACGGGGCCTGACACAGTCCGCACCAACCCGCTGACGCTGAAAGTTATCCCTGCCGACGTAAGCAAGCTGGAGGATATACACCCCCTCGCTTCAACGGCTGAGTTCGAGAGCAAATGGTACGACTTCCTGCCCGACTGGCTGACTGATTACTGGCTTTGGATTCTTCTCTCGCTTATCGTTATCGCCGGCGGTATATGCGCCTACCTGATCCTCACGAAGAAGGTGGCGGTCAACATACTTCCTCAGAAAAAGCGCCTCCCCCCCTACGAAATCGCCATGCAGAAGATGCAGGCCCTCCGCGAGGCCCAGCTTTGCGAGCACGGACAGGAAAAGGAGTTCTACACCGCCCTTATCGACATTCTCCGCGAATACCTGCAATACCGCTTCGGCATAAACGCGATGGAAATGACCTCGTCGCAGATTGTCAAGGCCTTATCCAAGAACGACGACACCCGCCTGCCCTCGGAGTACATGAAGAAGGTCGTGGAAATCGCCGATTTCGTAAAATTCGCCAAGGTGCGCCCGCTTCCCGACGACAACGTACGCTCGTTCAATAACGCCATGCGGTTTATAGAGGAGACAAAACCCGCTCCCGAACCCGAGGCAGAAGCCGACGAGCCGAAAGCCGGGACGACAGATACTACCGCAAAGAAGGACACTAAAACTGAATCTGTTAACGATTAAGATATGACGCAATTCGCACATCCGGGGCTGCTATGGCTGCTACTGCTGCTCGTACCGCTGATCGCGTGGTATGTGTGGAAGCAGCGCAATGCCAACGCCTCGCTGTCAATGTCGACCCTCGCGCCTTTCGCCCGTCTCGGGCGACCGATGCGGCAATACGCGATGCACGGAGCTTTCGCCCTGCGTTTGCTGGCCCTCGCGTGCCTGATCGTGGTGCTCGCGCGCCCTCAGACCCGCGACTCTTGGCGCACAGCCAAAACCGAAGGCACCGATATGGTAATCGCCCTCGACATATCGTCGAGTATGCTCGCGAGGGATTTCAAGCCCGACAGGCTTGAGGCCGCGAAAAAGATAGCCTCCAAATTCGTCAACTCCCGCGAGAACGACAACATGGGCCTGGTAGTGTTCGCCGGGGAAGCGTTCTCCGCTGTCCCGATGACCACTGACCGCGCCGCCCTTGCGAACTATATAGAGGCCCTCAACCGTGAAATGCTCGAGGACGGCACCGCGATCGGCGACGGCCTCGCGACCTCAATCAACCGTATCAAGGAAGGTAAGGCCAAGAGCAAGAGCATAATCCTCCTGACCGACGGCTCTAACAACACCGGAATAGTCGCCCCACTTACCGCTGCCGAAATCGCCCACAAAATGGGCATCAAGGTTTACACTATCGGCATCGGCACGAACGGCACAGCGCCCTACCCGCAGGTAAACATGTTCGGCCGCATCGAATATGTCCCCCAGCCTGTCGTAATCGACGAGACAACCCTCAAGCAAATCGCGTCAATCACCGGCGGCAAATATTTCAGAGCCACCGGCAACAAGGTGCTCGCCGAAGTATTCGCCGAAATCGACAAACTCGAGAAAACAGAACTTGACGTGCGCCATTTCTCCCATACGGAAGACAACTACATGCCGTGGGCGCTCGCAGCCCTCGCGCTGTTCCTCCTCGAGCTCGTTCTACGTCAAACCTATTTGCGCTCCATCCCATGACCTTCGCCTATCCATATCTGCTATACCTGCTGTTCCTCGTGCCGGCGCTGTTCGGGCTATGGTACTGGAGCCGTCTGGCGCGCCGCCGCAAGCTGCGCCGCTTCGGCAATCCGGCCGAACTGGAGCACCTCATGCCTGACGCGTCGAAATACAAACCCGCGATAAAAATCACCCTCCAGCTCCTTGCCCTCGCGTGCCTTGTAATCGCGGTTGCCCGCCCGCGGGCCGGAGAGCGCGAGGAGGTAGAGAATACCCAGGGAATCGAGGTAATGATCGCCTTCGACGTCTCCCGCTCGATGCTGGCCTCCTCTACCGACGACCCCGGAGGCATTTCCCGTATCCAGCGTGCGAAATTCATCCTCAACCGGTTGATTGACAAGCTTGACAACGACAAGGTCGGACTGATTGTGTTTGCCGGGGAAGCCTATACGCAGCTCCCCATTACGACCGATTTCATGTCGGCCCGTATGTATGTCGACGAGCTGTCGACCGACATGGTACCCACCCAGGGGACAGCAATCGGCGCGGCAATCAATATGTCGATCAACTCGTTCACCAACGACAAGGATATAAACAAGGCCATAATCGTAATCACCGACGGCGAGAACCACGAAGGGGACGCTATCGAAATGGCCTCCTATGCCAAAAGTCTCGGCATAGAGGTCGATGTAATAGGTGTCGGTTCCCTGAAGGGCGCGCCGATACCCCTCGACGCCCGCCGCGGCGACTTCCTTAAGGACGAGACCGGCGCGCCGGTAACAACAGCCCTGAACGAGGCCGAAGCCCGCGAGATTGCCAAGGCCGGCGGAGGCGAGTATATCAACGGCTCGGGTAACAAGGCCGTTGACAGCCTCGTTGACCGACTCGACCAAATCAAGAAAAGCGACCTGCGCCACGTCACCTACAAAGCGTCCGCGGAGCAGTTCCCTGTTTTCATATGGCTCGCACTGTTCTTCATCATTGTTGACACGATTGTTCTCCCCCGCAAGAGCGGCTGGCTGAAAAAGTACAACTTCTTCACCAAAACCCCGAACAAAAAATGACCGTTAAGCATCTACAAAACATACTCGCGCTGGCGCTCGCCGCGCTCCTTTCGCTCTCCACCGCATCGTGCGGGAGCGACAAGGATGATGCCGCCCCGGAAAAGCCCAGCTCGACCAAGCGCGAGCGAAACGCCATAAAGGAAGGAAACGAGCTTTACGGCAAACAGCGATATGCCGAAGCCGAAATCAGCTACAAGAAGGCGCTCGAGGAGAATCCCGAAAACACCGCGGCCCAGTTCAACCTCGCCTCCTCCTATCTGAAACAGCGCGGAGAGGACCTCGCCAACAAGGGGGACTCACTGGTGCGCACGGCTGACGCCATGATGGGAAAACTCGGCCAGGCTCCCCAGCCCGAAATCGCTCAAAAAGCGTTTTACGACCGGGGCAACATCGCATACAAGGCTGATGACTACTCAGCCGCTATCGAACATTACAAGAACGCCCTGCGCCGGAATCCGTCCGACAACCAGGCCAGGGAAAACCTGCGTCTCGCCCAGCTCAAAAAGCAGGAACAGGATCAGAACAAAGATCAAAACAAGGACCAGAACCAGGATCAGAACCAGGACCAGCAGAATCAGCAGGACCAACAGCAACAGCAGCAGGACCAGCAACAGGACCAGGATAAGGACCAGAACAAGGACCAGCAGAATCAGCAGAACCAACAGCAACAACAGCAGCAGGACCAGCAGCAGAAGCAGCAACAACAGCAACAGCAAGGGGGCCTGAGCGACGCCAACGCCAACCAAATCCTCAAAGCGATGGAGGACAAGGAGAACGGCACCCGCCGAAAGGTCGAACTGATGAAGCAGGACCAGGAGAAACGCGCGCAACGGCGCACGACCAACAAACCCTGGTAAACTC
This sequence comes from uncultured Porphyromonadaceae bacterium, assembly GCA_937969265.1. Lineage (GTDB taxonomy): Bacteria > Bacteroidota > Bacteroidia > Bacteroidales > Muribaculaceae > UBA7173. The sequence goes on along the minus strand of CALBWF010000079.1, from coordinate 4,557 downwards.
TCCCTCCACTGCCGCCGACACCGGCGACGACTATTTATTTGTGTTTGAATATGAAGAAGCTACTCATCATAATGACACTGTTGGCGGCGTGGATCGGAGCCGCCGCGCAGTCATTCAAGGTTGTGCCCCCCCGCAACGTGATTGCCGGGCAGCGCTTCCAGGTGACATTCCGTCTCACCAACGGCGAAGGGTCCGGCCTTAATGCGCCGGCGATTACTGGCTGCAAACTCCTCAGCCCCTCGCCCGGCGTAAGTACAATGCAGAGCTACCAGTATATCAACGGCCAAAGCACATCAACCTCGACCGTTGACTACACCTTCACATACCGCGCCGAGAAAGAGGGCACGTTCACCATCCCGGCCGCTTCAATCAACGTGGACGGTAAAAAGCTGACAACCCAGCCTGCGAAATTCACAATCCTCCCGCCTGACAAGGCTACCGCGCAAAACTCCGGCCAGGGAGGCGGCTATCACCAGGTAAGCATCGAGGACGAGCAGTCGCAGAACGATACCTCCAAACCGATTTCCAAAGACGACATATTCGTACGCATAATCCTCAACAAGAGCCGCGCCTACGAGCAGGAGGCAATCGAGTGCGTCATCAAGCTCTACACCAAATACGAGCGTATCAACTCCTTCATGATGACATCGCCCCCGACTTTCGACGGTTTCCTCATCGAGGAGGTCGACGCCCAGTCGATGCTCAACCAGGTCGAGCACTACAACGGCCAGAACTATATCACCGCCGTCCTCAAGCGATGCATCATATTCCCGCAGAAGTCCGGCAAGCTGACAATCAACTCGGGTAAGTATGACCTTAGCGTCGTACAGCTCGAAAGGGTCTCCAACGGATGGTTCTACTCCGCGCGCCCGGTTGAGAAGAGCGTGCGGCTCCAGCCCTACACCTCCACGGTAAACATCACCCCCCTCCCCGAACCCCGTCCCGCGGGCTTCACCAACGCCGTAGGGCGCTTCCAGTTCGACTCCTCCCTGACTCCGCAACAGTTGCGCACCGGCGAGGCCGCGTCGCTGACGTACGTCCTTACCGGAACGGGCAATATCAAATACATCGATTTCCCCAAGCCTGAAATCCCCTCGGAGTTCGAGCAATATACCCCGAAGACCGACACCCGCGCCAGGGTCGCGGGCAACACCGTGACCGGCACAATGACGGTCGATTACACCGTCGTGCCCCAGAGCGTCGGGGATTTCAAGATTCCCCGTCAGGAATTTGTATATTTCGACCCGGCTTCTGCCAAATACGTGACATTGTCAACCGAGGGCTACAACGTAAGTGTGGCCAAAGGCTCCGGGACTACGATCAGCAACGAACAGCGCGAAATCGAAGCCAAGAATACCGACATACTCCATATCAAGACCGGCGACAAGGGCCTGAGCAAGGGCTACACCCCGGTAGTGCGCTTCTGGTGGTACTGGGCATTGTTCGGCCTGATTCTCGCCGCTCTCATCGTGACCTTCTTCGCCGCGTCGCGCCGCGACCGCCTGAACGCCGACATCGCCGGACGACGCAACGCCCGGGCCAACAAAGTAGCCCGCAAACGCCTGAAGGCCGCGGAAGTGTTTATGAAGAACCGACAGAGCGACAAATTCTACGAGGAAACTCTCCGTGCGATGTGGGGCTACCTTTCCGACAAGCTCAACATCCCGGCCTCGCAGCTCACGCGTGACAACATCGTGGCCCGGCTGACCTCGAAAGGCGTATCTCCCGAAATCGCCGACCGCGTAATAGCCATTCTCGACCAGTGCGAGATGGCCCGTTACACCCCCGACTCCTCCGCGGAAGCATCAGTCGAAGCGCTCTACAACGAAACGGCGGACACCATCAACGCCATTGAAAAGACGAAAATCGGTCGCTGACCCAACCACGCAGAACCATGAACAGAATAATAAACATATTCGCCGCCATAATTCTCAGCATTACAGCCGCGACCGCGGCGGAGCAGGAAACAGCCTACGACCAGCAGGCCGATTCGGCGTACACTGCCGATAATTTCACTCTCGCGGAAGAACTCTACCTGAAGGCCGCCAAAGAGCACGGCACCTCCTCAACCCTCTTCTACAACCTCGGCAACACATATTACCGACAGGGAAACCTCGGCAAAGCGATCGTCTACTACGAACGGGCGTTAAAGCTCGACCCCTCCAACTCCGATGCCAGGACCAACCTGGAATTTGTAAAGGGAAAAATCGCCGACAAGGAGCCGGACAGCTCGTCGGTAATCGGCAAAGCCGTCGATAACATCATCAACTCATTCCACGCCGACGCATGGGCCTGGATCGCCCTCGCTCTTTTCGCGATTTTCATCGGATCGGCCGCGGCCTACCTCTTCTCGGAGGCTGTGCTCGTCAGAAAAACTGCCTTTTTCGGGGGTATGCTGGTGTTCGTGCTGACCGTTTGCGCCGTTGCTATTTCTTTCGCCGCGGCTAACCGTGTCGAGTCTGACAAATACGCGATAATCCTTCCACCGGCAGCCCAGCTTTCAACCTCCCCGCGCGAGGCACGTTCGCAAAGCGAGCAGGCGTTCCTCCTCCATGAAGGCACCAAGGTCGAAGTCATCGACTCGGTAAGCTCACCCGGCGAGGGAGGAAAATGGCTCGAAGTAAAGGTCCCGACTGGCGAGCGCGCATGGATCAAGTCAACCGATGTCGAACGCGTCTGACCCGCGCTCACCGGCTTCAATCCCTGCCTGAGGAGCGTTTTTAACGCGGGCAAACAGAGGCGACTGTTTTTTTCCTTTGAGCCTTATTTTTTTGAAAGCTATGGCGTTATAATAGTTCATCGCCAATATGTGTTGTATAACACATAAAGAAAATTTGGAGTTAACAAAGATTCTTCATATTTTAGCTGAAAATAAATAACACGTTCAACTCTTAAATCATACTGTTATGACTAAGACAATCACCTTCAACGACCTGCGCCGCATCAAGGACGCCCTCCCCGACGGAGCGACCAGCCGCATTGCCGACAAGCTCAACATAACCGCACAGACCGTCCGCAACTACTTCGGCGGCTCAAACTATGAATTCGGCAAGAACTGCGGCCTCCATATAGAACCGGGCCCCGACGGCGGTATCGTGGTCCTCGACGACACTACCATCTACGACATGGCGGTAGAAATCCTCCAGGAAGAGGAAGCCAAGAAGGAAAAATAACCGACTGACATCCAGCGGCGGCCAGCCTGACTATCATAAGGCTTCTCGCCAAAAGCATACAAGGCGCGGCTTGACGCTTCATCGTTTGGAGCTTCTGCCGCGCCTAAACCATTAAAAGATTGGACTCACCAACATCACCGCGCTAAAATGGACCGGTTCATCACACTCGCGATACATACCTACCCGAAGGCACTCCCGATCAAAACCCTGCTCGAAAGCGAGGGGGTCGAAGTCGAGCTGCACAACGTAGACCTCAACGACCCCAAAACAGCCCCGGGAGTGAGAATCAGAATTAGGGAATCTGACCTTCCCCTCGCGTTGCGACTCGTTGAGAACCGAGAGATTTTCGATGGTTCTATCGAGCAGACAGGCAAGCGCGAACGCATGCTGCTCCTTCCCGTCGACTTCGCGGACCATTCCGAAAAGGCAGCGAAAATGGCTTTCCAGATTGCCCACGAGCTGGGGGCCGACGTGATACTGCTACACTCCATAATCCCTGTCGAGACCGCAAACACATTCCAGCTTTCCGACACATACAAGTACGAGATTCCCGCCGACATCGAAGCCACAAGCCAGGAATTGTCGGATGCCCGCTCTATGATGAAACGGTTCTGCCACACTCTGAAAGAGAAAATCAAAAGCGGCGAGATTCCTGCCGCCCGTTTTCGGAGCGAGGTACTCGAGGGGGTGCCGGAAGAGGTTATCGTGCAATATTCCCGCGACCACTCCCCCGCGATGATTGTCATGGGAACCCGCGGCGCTGACAAGAAGCAGTCAGAACTAATCGGAAGCGTTACGGCGGAAGTGCTTGACTCTTGCCGCGTACCCGTGTTCTCCGTGCCCGAAGACGCGGATTCCGACCTTCTCTCCCGCCTGCGGAAAATCGCCTTCTTCTGCAACGGCGACCAGCAGGACATTCTCGCCATCGACTCGCTCCACAGAATGTTCCCGGCTACCAGACTGATTGTGCGGCTAATCCGCGTCCCGTCGCGCCGCGAACGCAAGGAACCGGCTGACGAGCAGACAGCCGAAACCGACCTTCTGCTTGAACCGCTGCTCCGCTACTGCCGCGAGCACTACCCCAACATCGTGTTCTCCGCCACCACCATCAATCTCGCGGAATGTAACGAGGCCGACGTCGACCTGATCTGCGTCCCCAACAAGAAGCGCAACCTCTTCGCCCGCGTCTTCAACCCCTCCCTCGCCCACAAAATCCTCTTCCGTGCAGACATCCCGATGATCGTCATCCCCGTCTGACGTAATACCATCCGTCTGGTACCAATAAAAGATTGAGGCCGCAAGCACTGCTTGCGGCCTCGGTAGTGGCGAGAGGAGGACTCGAACCTCCGACCTTTGGGTTATGAGCCCAACGAGCTACCACTGC
>CALBWF010000078.1:0-3875 GCA_937969265.1 uncultured Porphyromonadaceae bacterium | reverse complement strand
GAGGCCGGGGCGGGAGCGGCGGGTCGAGACGTCGTTGTTGTCGGGGGACGCGCCGGGATGGTAGTTCCAACTGGCGTATTTTGGGCCGACGTAGGGGTAGAAGACCATGCGGTCGGCGGAGAAGGGGAAGAGGAACTGGGCGTCGACTTCGAGGACGAGGGCGTCGGTGTCGTGGCGCCGGATTACGTAGTCGAGGGACGGGGCGAGGCGGAACAGGCGGCTGAAGCGGTAGGTGAACTCGAGTCCGGCTGTGGCCGACTTGTTGTACCCGGCGTATCCGGCGCGGAAGGCGAGGGTCTTCTCTCCGCGGTATGACCGGGCGGGGGGCACATCGGTCCCCGCGGCGGCCGCCCGGGGGGCCGCGGCAAGGGCAGCCAGCGCCAGAGTGGCGCCCAATATCCACTGTTTCACTTTCATAAGTCGGTATTATCTATTTCGGGCCGGGAGAGAACTGACCGCGACGCAAAGTTAGCAATTCGCGACGTAATTGTTAACAACCGGGGGCGCGAAAAAGTCGCGCACCCGGTTAAAAATTCTGAATATGCCCTACCCCGGCTCATCCGCGGACGCGCCGCCAGCCGTAGAGGGCGACGACGAGGAAGCAGAGGAGGGGGAGGATGAAGGAGATGTTTACGGCGGGCCATGCTCCGATGGCGCCGCAGTCGATAATGGCGGCCTGTAGGGGCGGGAGGACGGACCCGCCGAGGATGGCCATTATGAGTCCGGCGGCGCCGAACTTGGCGTCGTCGCCGAGCCCTTCGAGGGCTATGCCGTAGATTGTGGGGAACATAAGGGACATGCAGGCGGAGACGCCGACGAGGCAGTAGAGGCCGAGGCGGTCCTGGAAGCCGATGACGCCGAGGGTGAGGAGGACTCCGGCGGCGGCAAGCAGGGCGAGGAGGCGCCCGGCGTTGACGTAGCGGAGGAGATAGGTGCAGCAGAAGCGGGAGCAGCAGAAGATTACCATCGCCACGATGTTGTACTGCTGGGAGAGGACCTCGGCGGCTTTCTCGGTCATCCCCTCGGCCATGAAGACGCGGGTTCCGTACTGTATGACGAAGGTCCAGCACATTATCTGGGCGCCGACGTAGAAGAACTGGGCGACCACTCCCTCGCGGTAGCGGGGAATGGAGAAGATGCGTCGCAGGGTCGGGAGGAAGTCGATGCGGGCGGAGCTGTCGCGGCTGCCGGGCATGCGGACGAGGCGGATCACGACGAACATGGCGAGAACGACGAGGCCTATAAAGAGGTAGGGCTTTATGAGGACCATGAGGTCGGCGTCGCGCATGGCGGCGAACTCGGCGTCGCCGAGCTGGGCGCGCCCGGCGCTGTCGAGGGGGTGGAGCCGGGCCTGGATGAAGTTCATCGCGACGTACATCCCCAGGAGGGAGCCTACGGGGTTGAAGGACTGGGCGAGGTTGAGGCGGCGGGTCGCGGTAGCCTCGGAGCCCATCGAGAGGATGTAGGGGTTACAGCTTGTCTCGAGGAAGGATAGGCCGCAGGTCAGGACGAAGTAGGCCAGCAGGAAGGGATAGTAGCTCCCGGAGAGCATCGCGGGGTAGAAGAGGAAGGCCCCGGCGGCGTAGAGCCCCAGGCCGAGGAGCACCCCGGCCTTGTAGGAGTAGCGGCGGATGAATATGGCGGCGGGGAAGGCCATGGCGAAATATCCGCCGTAGAAGGCGACCTGGACGAGGGTGCCGTCGGTGACGCTCATGCGGAAGATTTTCGAGAAGGCCTTGACCATCGGGTTGGTAATGTCGTTGGCGAAGCCCCAGAGGGCGAAGCAACTGGTTATCAGCACGAAGGGGAGGAGGTAGCTTACCCCGCCGGAGCGCAGGAGCGACGAGCTTTTTTCGGACTTCATCAGGGGGGGGCGGGGTTTATTTGTAAATCGGGCCGTAGTTGGCGCAGGCGCGGTAGTCGGCTCCTTCTTTCTCCATGCCGAAGGCGTTCCAGGCGGCTGGACGGAATAGCTTGTCGTCGTCGACGTTGTGCATGCAGACGGGGATGCGGAGCATCGAGGCGAGGGTTATAAGGTCCTGGCCGATATGGCCGTAGGAGATGGCGCCGTGGTTTGCGCCCCAGTTGTTCATAACGGAGTAGACGTCGCGGAAGGCGGGTTTGTCGCACAGGCGGGGCACGAACCAGGTCGTTGGCCAGGAGGGGTCGGTGCGCTTGTCGAGGACGCGGTTGATTTCGGGGTCGATGTCGACGGTCCATCCCTCGGCGAGCTGCAGGACGGGGCCGAGGCCTTTGACAAGGTTGACGCGCATCATTGTTACGGGCATTCCGCCGCGGGTCAGGAAGTTGGAGGAGAAGCCTCCGCCGCGGAAGTAGTCGCGGTTGGCGGGGTACCAGGTTGTCGATTTGAGGCACTCTTCGGCTTCGGCCTGGGTCATCTCCCAGTGGGGCTTCATCGCGGGAGCGCCGTCGGCGTCGGTCGAGCGGCCGGTACCGTCGAGGGTCGTGGCTCCGGAGTTTATAAGGTGTATTATGCCACCGGCTGCGCGGCCTGTCAGCTCACGGCCTGTGACGCGGCGGACGGCCTCGGGGCTCCAGTAGGTGCGTACGTCGGAGAAAATCTGGGCGCGGTTGGTCAGGAGGTGGCCGAAGAGCATCGCGACGCCGTTGAGAGCGTCATTCTCGGTAGCGAGGACGAAGGCTTCGCGGATGCCGTTCCAGTCGAAGGAGGTGTTGAGCAGCGCCTCGGGGAAGTCGCCGTTTGGATAGAAGTCGGTCCACTGGCGCTGCCCCTGGAATCCGGCGGCGATCGCGTTGTGGCCCATCGCTTCCTCCTTGAAGCCCATTTCGAGGAGGCGGGGGTTGCCCTGCATTAGGTCGCGCATTATGAGGGTCATCTTGACGACGAACTCCCAGTCGGCGTCCTTCTCGGCTCGGGTCTTGGCCTTGGCGGTGTTGCAGATGTCGGCTCCCTCGCGGGTCTTGCAGTGCTTCTCGGTCCAGGCCATGGCCTTGGCATACTCCTCTTTATCGTAGATGCCCTCGGTCATGCGGCGGATGATTTCGGTCAGGTCGACCGACTCGTTGCGCATCCCGAGGTACTCCTGGAAGAAGTCGGGGGAGACCATCGACCCGGCAATGCCCATCGAGACGGAGCCCATCGAGAGGTAGCTCTTGCCGCGCATCGTCGCTACGGCCTGGGCTGCGCGGGCGAAGCGGAGGATTTTCTCGGCGACGTCGGGGGGAATCGTGTTGTCGTCGAGGTCCTGGACGTCGCGGCCGTAGATGCCGAACGCTGGGAGCCCCTTCTGGGCGTGTCCGGCGAGGACGGCTGCGAGGTAGACGGCCCCCGGGCGCTCGGTGCCGTTAAAGCCCCAGACGGCTTTCGGCCAGTAGGGGTTCATGTCCATCGTCTCCCCGCCGTAGCACCAGCAGGAGGTGACGGTGATGGTGGCCCCCACCCCTTCGCGCTCGAACTTTTCGGCGCAGGCGGCGCTCTCGGCGACGCGGCCGATCGTTCCGTCGGCGATCACGCACTCCACGGGGGAGCCGTCGCCGTTGCGGAGGTTGGAGGATATGAGTTCTGCGACCGCCCTGGCGAGGGCCATCGTCTTGTCTTCGAGGCTTTCGCGGACTCCGCCCTGTCGCCCGTCGATTGTCGGGCGTATGCCGATTTTAGGATATTTCTTCATTGAATTCAGGTTAGATTTAAGTTATTCGTTAGTTTATTTGGCAAATATACCTATTTTTCCCGGCAAACCCGACACAACCCGAAAATTTTCACGGAGAAAATGCACGGAAGGTGCGAAAAACTTCTCGAAAAGTTTGCCAATTCAAAAAAAGCGCGTACCTTTGCACTACCAAAACGCGATGCCCAGGTGGCGGAATGGTAGACGCGCGCGTTTCAGGTGCGC
>CALBWF010000077.1:0-4288 GCA_937969265.1 uncultured Porphyromonadaceae bacterium | reverse complement strand
ACTCTTTCTCAATCAAGATAGTTAATAATCTGTCCAACTTTTGGGGGTCACTTCATAATGGTCTATCAAGACCATTATTACACACCCTCTTACCGAACGGTAAATACTATATCAGAACCGAATCAGACGCGCTCGACCCAGATGGGGGAAGTCCAGGCCCACTGGCCGTCGCGCTGGCGGACGCGGGCATAGTAGTAGTCGGTATCGCGCTCGGCCTTCTCGTCGGTCATGATATGGCCGGCGAGGAAGCCCGACTCCGTAGTCGCGCGCTCAAACTGAATCGCTTCCGAGAGCCATCCGCGGAGGAAATGGGCGCGGGATCCTTGCAACAGCTCGTCGAGAGTATGGTCGTAGGTATGGCCGTTGAACTCGGCGACGATTTTCGCCGAACGGGGCATCTCTACGTCGAGAATGACGCCCTGCATCGCGGGAGTGAGCACGTTGGGATTCTTCGAAGAGTACATGTCGAGAGCGACATGGCGGTCGCCGCGCTCGGCGACGCGGTTGACGCGGGTATGGAACTCCGTCTCGCCCGGCTGGGGGGAGGTGAATGCAGCACCGCGGAAGCAGGTCTGCATATCGTTGATGCGGCCGTCGGTCAGGCGGAGATTTCCGAGCCAGTGGATATACTCTTCCTCGCGGTTCCAGCCGAAGTTGACCTTGAGTTTCGCACGGACGATGTCGGAATCGGGGAGCACGTTGCGGTGGGGCGCGTTGAGACGGGCGATGCTTTCGCCGTTCTTGATAATGTCGACGTAGTCAATCTGGTTCATACCCTCGACATTGACATAGATTTCGCGCTTACCGGCCTTGATAACGTCGCCGGAACGCCCCTGGTTGATACGGAAATCAATCTTGATTTTGTCGCCCGTGATACCGCAGACGTGGCGCTCCTGCATGGCGTCCCAGAGGGCGCCGCGCTCCAGTTCGGGGGCGAAGACGCCGATACGGCCGTCGCCATAGCTTCCGGGGTAACCGGCATGCTGGTCGGTCGAGCACATAAGGCCGAACTTCAGACCCTTCTCCAGACCACACTGAATCGAACCTTCCCATACGCGGGGGCCCATGTCGTGGAGGTAGTTGTAGTCACCCTGGTCGCTTTCAGCCAGACCGTGGCGCGAGAACATCTCGACAAAGGGGGTGATGCGGTTGTTGGCGAACTTGTCCCAGTTGAATCCGCGGAAGCCGGTCTGATAGCCCATATGGTGCGGGGTTACGAAGCATTTATAGGGCGTGAGACGGGCCATAAGGTCGGGCACGGAGTCGCACTCCACGAGGGGCACATCGAAGTCGTGGAAGAGCGCGACGTGGTCGCCATGCTCCATGCTGTGGCACTCGTAGGAAACGAATGTCAGGAACTTGCCGGGACGGTTGGCGGCCTCGATCGCCTTGCGGTATTTCTCGTAGCCACCCTCGCGGAGACGGCGGAAGGCGTCGGTATGATAGTCGATTACCCAAGAGAGGCGGGGGTCGTCGGCCCCGGGGATGTCGGGCCACAGGGCGTGGGGAGTCACAGACGCGAAATCGAGCTGCTGCTCCGCGGCGGCAAGAGCGTCGGAAAGGTCGCCGTGGCCGTAGGTCACGTTGCAATGGTTGTGGATGTCACCCCAAAAGACCTTGAAGTCTTTCATCGACGGCATCTTCCGCTTTATATCGTCGGGGAGGGAATCGCTGTCGTTGGAGCGGGCGAACATCGAGGCCCCGCTACCGGCGGCTGCCAACCCGAGAAGGGTCCAGCCCGAACGTTTCAGGAATTTTCTTCTGTCCATTTATGTAGTTTTGGTGAAAAGTTAAAGGTGAATAGTGAAGGGTGAAAGGTGAAGATAAAACTAAACCGGGGAGTAGGGACACGGCGTGCCGCATCAGATTTGGAAATTAATCAATTTTATCCGCAGGGTAACGCGGCACGCCGCGTCCCTACACATTAGATCGCACAAATTAGATCGCACAGGTTTTCAGAGTTTGTCGGCGCCGCGGAAGAACTCAAATTCCTGCTCGCGGGGGTCGGTGTCGCGGCACTCGCGCTGCAGCTCCTCGAGGCGGCGGTGCATGTCGGCCCGGACTTCGGCGTAGGCGGGGTCGTTGTAGACATTCCGCATCTCGCGCGGGTCGCGGCGCATATCGTACAGCTCCCACTCGTCAACGTCGTTGTAGAAATGAATCAGCTTGTAGTCGGCGGTGCGGATGCCGTAATGGCGCTTGACGGAGTGCCACGAGGGGTATTCGTAGTAATGATAGTAGACTCCCTCGCGCCAGCCTTCGGGCACCTTCCCCCCGTTGTCGAAGACGGGTTTGAGGGAGCGCCCCTGGATATCTTCCGGGACGGGCAGCCCGGCCATGTCGATAAACGTCGGAGCGAGGTCGATATTCATCGCGAGCGCTTGAGAAACGCTTCCGGCCGGGATGGCTTTCGGGTAACGGATCATCATTGGGGTGCGCTGGCACTCCTCGTACATAAAGCGTTTGTCGAACCACCCGTGTTCTCCAAGGAAGAAGCCCTGGTCGGAGGTGTATACTATTATGGTGTTGTCAAGCTCGCCGATGCTGTCGAGGTAGTTGAGCATGCGGCCCACATTCTCATCGACCCCCTTGATTACGGAGCAGTAGTCGCGCATATACTGCTGGTACTTCCAGCGGGTAATCTCTTCGGGGGTCCCGTTCTTCACCTTCTGCCACTCGGCGATACGGGGCGCGTATGCGGCGTTCCAGCGCTCCTTTTCCTCGGGGGACATACGGTTGTAGACACTCTGGTAGCGCATCACGCTGGCGCGCCAGTCGTTGGCGGCCTTCACATCATCCTTGTTAGCGTCGCCGGATTTCTCGACGTGGTAGTCCTTGGCGAGTTCTTCGGCCGACATAAGTTTAAGGTCCCATTCGGGCCACATGTCGCGGCCGATTTCCATCGTCTGCCCGCGGGCGGCGCTGCCGCGGCCTGAATAATCGTCGAGCAGGTTGTCCGGCTCGGGGAATGTAACGCCGTCGAAGGCTCCGAGATGGCGCTGCGCGGGCATCCAGTTGCGGTGGGGAGCCTTATGGTAGTAAAGCATGGCGAAGGGACGGTCCTTGTCGCGGTGGTCGAGGAAGTCAATCGCCTTGTCGGTTATTATGTCGGTTACGTAGCCGGGGACAGTACGCTCAACGCCGTCCTCGATAAACACAGGGTTATAGTATTCCCCCTGCCCTACGAGAATACTGTAAGTGTCGAAGCCCTGCGGAGCGGAGTTGAGATGCCATTTGCCGATCATCGCCGTCTGATAGCCCGCTTCACGGAGCACTTTCGGGAAAGTCTGCTGTGAGCCGTCGAAAGTGCGGGAGTTGTCAGTGAATCCGTTCATATGGCTGTACTTTCCAGTAAGGATGCAGGCGCGGGATGGGCCGGAGATGGCGTTGGCCACATAGGCGCGGTCCATGCGCATTCCCTCGTTAGCAATCCGGTCGAGGTTGGGAGTCCGCATCAGCTTGCTGCCGTAGCAGCTTATCCCCTGCCAGGTATGGTCGTCGGTCATCATGATAATGATGTTCGGCCTGCGCTCCTCCGCTGGCTGCGCGGCCGGAAGACGCTGCGCCGACACCGTCGGGGCTACCGCGGCCAGCACGGGCAAAGTCATCAAGTGTTTGTTCATGGAACGGGTGGTAAGAGATTACTTGGTTATAACGATAGAAATACTGTCGCGAATTTAACGCGCCAGGCCCCTTGCTCCCACCCTCAATTGTTGAATTTGATACGACAAATGTCCAAAACACGCCTCAGGTGGGCAGAGAGAGGGCCGATGCCCATCACTCGGCTTACGCCTCGCGCACCAGAGGGGACAGCAGGCAGACACCAAGCCCCAAAAGAGAGACCGAAAAACAGAGGAAATACACCGGGAACAAAGAATGCGGGAAGGCAGAGCCGTCCGCCTTCCGGGGAACGCACGGAACCGTTATTACTTAAGAGGGAGGCATTAGTCAGAAGGGAGAAGAAGAGGAAAGAGAAAAAAGAGAAAGAGAAAAAAGAGGCGGGAAAAGACAGAGGGGAGGGGAGGATAAAAAAGGAAAGCCGCAATCAGCATGGGAGCTGATTGCGGCTTTGAAAGTGTCCGAAATGAGACTCGAACTCACACGATCTAATGATCACTACCCCCTCAAAGTAGCGCGTCTACCAATTCCGCCATCCGGACAAATCAAATAACCGAGTGTCTGCCAGGCTCCGCGAGGAGGGCTGAAACCCGGAGGAGATTCCGCGTTGGATATTCTGAGCGAAAAACGGGACTCGAACCCGCGACCCCGACCTTGGCAAGGTCGTGCT
>CALBWF010000076.1:0-1862 GCA_937969265.1 uncultured Porphyromonadaceae bacterium | reverse complement strand
CAATACGTCCTTCGATTGATGCCTACATCCTTCCGTGTCCGAGCATCGTTGGTCGAGGCTCCGTTTCTCTCCGCTTCGACTAACGACCGCTGCGGTTTTCGGGCCGATAGATTGCGCCCTGCAATTCCATTCCGCTTCTTCCACGACACCTCCACGCCGCTTCGGTTGCCGCTCCGTGCCTCCGCGACACCTCCGCTCTGTTACGGCTCGTGGCGCTTCATTGCATCTACGGTTACAAACTATCTTCACACTTCCATTCCCACTTTACCCCCGACACCTCCGGCTACGCCTACGGTGTCGGGTTCGTTCCCATTCCAGTGTGCCCCGAAACCTCCGCTTGCTATTCCGACCCGTAAGGACAGGCATCCGCACTCCGTCCTCCAATCGGCGCACTGCCGCCATCCGCCACCATCCTCCCACCCATTAGAGGAATGATGAACGCACGGAGATTAGCCCGTGGCACTCGCTCGTTTCTCGCCCTTTCGGGCAGTATGGATTTGTCGCCGAGGGCAGGTATGTAGGCGGCTTCCGTTATCGCCCCACCCGGAACGTGGCTTATGCAATGGCATTTGACCGCTCAATACGTCAGTCGCTCGCATCCCCAGTCATCGCCGCCTCCGAGCATTTTTGGCCGAGGCTCCGTTGCTCTCCGCTTCGGCTAAAAACCGCTGCGTCCTTCGGGTCGAGAGATTACGACCTCCGGCTTGCCATCCGCTTTCCCCCGACACCGCTCCTGCGTCACGGTGCCGGGCGCGTATGTCTGCACCTGCGGTCATAAACTCTCTTTGACGGCTACACTCTCGCTAACACCGACACCTCCGGCTGCGCCTACGGTGTTGCCTCGCTTCCGTTCCGCTGTCAACCCGATGCCTCCGCTTGCTATTCCGAGCCGTCGATGCCGGTCTGCTTCGTTCCTTCCTCCATTCACGCAGTGCATTTTCGGCTGCACTCGGCATAGTCAAGCGAGCTTGCCTCTGCTCTCGTTTGCACGAAAATTCGCGCGGATGCCATACTGTCAGCCGCGTTCCTCCCACCCACAGAGGAAGAAGCCGCCTACATTCCAGGCCCCCGGCACGTTCCATTCATTCATCGTCTGCGACGCTATGCCCACCCCAGGCCCCGATGCACGGTGCGCCGATGCACTTACTCTACTCCGGCTGTCGGCCAACCACTTCACTCACTCCGAGTCTGCCTACGGCTTAGGGCAAGGGCAGGTCGGCACATTGTCTTAGTGCAAGCCCACGACAAAGTGCCTGTCGCTCCGTGCCTCCGCGACACCTGCTGTTTGCTCTAATCCTATGTAGGCACTCCGAGTTCCCTGCGTTCCTTTGGCTGACAAGCCTTCCGTTACGCGCCGCATCGTCATCACCGCACATCGCCGTCGTTCAGCCCCTCGATTTGATAAGTGTATCCGCATCGAGGGAGAGCAGTGCTGTCGCAAAGGTCAATTTCCACGTTGCGGAAATTGACCTTCGCGGCAGCGATTTTACCGCGCATCGGGGTCGCTCCGTGGGGGCGTTTCTGCATATTCCGCGAGGGCGAGAGGGGGCGAGGGAAAAACGAGCGACAGCGCGGTGGGGGGTGTGCAAAGCCACTACGGGGGCAAGCCCCCGTAACCCCCAACTCCCTCATTCTTCGGTCGTTCCATCTCGCAACCCGCTACAAATCCGAGATATTTGTAGAACGGGGCCCGCGCGAGATGACAAATTTGCCTGTAAGTCAAATTTTTAAGACCTGATTTCAATGGGACCCGACGGCAGTGTGCCGCCCATCAAAATCAGTGCCGGTTCTTTCCTTCCCGGCGCCCTCCCGTCGGCCCTGTTTCCTGCCCGACACCAACCCTTTCCGTCTTTTCGCGAGCT
>CALBWF010000075.1:0-23849 GCA_937969265.1 uncultured Porphyromonadaceae bacterium | reverse complement strand
AAGCGGGTAAGGGAGGATGTGCTCTTTATTTTAGTTTAAATGAAAGAGCCGTGTCCTGCGCATCCAGCACGTCTGCGACATCGCCCGGCAGCACTACGAGGAGGGGAACCTCTCGAAGTGCTACAAGCAGGTATGGCGGCGTTACGTGTTCCCGGTCTATCCGTGCTGCTACCACACGTTCCTGAGCTACCTGCGACGGGGGCTGGAGGGGTACGGGAAGCCGCCCCGCGACGAGCACCCGTCGCTGTTTGACGACCTTTGAGGCAGACGCCGCCCGCGGATTACGATTCGCGGGCGGCGTTCTGTTCACAGCGTCGGCGCGGTTTCCGTCTCGAACGATACGTCCGCGGGGGTAAGGACGAACCCGCTGTCAACCGAGGCCGAGCAATCCGCGCAATGGGTCTGCCACTCCTCTATATCCTCGCAGACCTGCTCGTGGTTGTGGTCGGTCGAAGAGGCGTGATATTTGAAACGGGAGTAGCTCCGCCCTTCCTTGTCAGCGGTCCCGCCGAAGTCAACGAAAGCGGCCTTGACGGCGCGGATCAGACGGAAACGAAGCAGGGCCTCGTCGCGGTAGGGGGTGTCGGTCTGAGCGAGAGTCGCGGTTACGATATGCAGCCGGATAATCATGTCGCCGTGAACGGCGTTGCGGCCAAGCTCGCCCCAGGAAACGGGGAGGAACTCGATAAATACCGCCGGAGGAGCGAAGGGGCGCGACTGCGTTAGGCGTGTCGTGTTCTCGTTCCACAAGCCGACATGGTTAATGGCCGGACATCCGGGCATTTTCTCTGCCTGGCAGAGCGACTGCGTCGATGATGCGTCAGGGTCGCGTTGAGGTCGGTGATAGACAATTTCATTATCCACGAGGCGAACACGCGACAGACAGGCCTCTATATCATCGAAAAGGCGTAATCTCATCTTCTGTTGAAATTATCCGCGAGCCTCTGCGAGAACTCTTGGAGGTTTTTATTGACAATGTCGGCCAAAGCCTGCCGCACCCTCTCGTGGTCGCCGATGAACTGGCGCCGCGGCATGTTCATCTGCCTGGGGTGTTGGCGCACCTTATGGGTGTTCCCGGTCTTATGGTTGGTGCGGGAGTGCGCTCGGACGGTGACGGAGAAAGAGCCGCCCTCGTTGTGGAGCGCGGTGTAAGGCAGGTTTGAGGAGAAGACGACGGCCATACCTCGCACCATGGAGCGGATAGAGCGACGCATCGCCCCGGTGACTATGAGGATAGACCCGGTGCCCCGGCGGTTGGTCTTGCTGACCTTGGTGGCGACCCACTTTTGGCCGAAGAAGCCCTGCTCGCGGAAATTGTTGTCGAACATTTCCGTGAGTTTTACGCGGGCGTCGCGCAGGATGTCGTCGTAAATGTTGCGCGGCATCAGTCGGCGAGGTTACTGAAAAGAAGGCAGATCAGGCCGAGCTTGACCGGTATGCGGTCAGCCTTGTCCTCAATCTTGGAGAAATCGATTTTGGAGGGAGCCGCCTTGACCTGCTCCCAGATCTCGGGAGTCAGCTCCTCGCCGAGACAGAGGAGCGCAGCGGCGACATCGGTTTGGGTAAACTCTGCGGTGATTGTGATTTTTTCGTCCATCGTTGAAAAATTGAGGTTTAAGTTTGTTATAAAAGAAAAAACCGCTAACTTTGCGGCGTCAGCAATGACCGTCAGGGCAACGTTCCCTTGTTAGAGGTGTGGCAGTATAGTGACCCCCTCGGTGAAGCCGCACAAGCGGCTTTATTTTTTCTTACCATTTAGCTTTATAAAATTACCTATAAAGTTACGCTGTAAACACATTTTCCTTGTAACGCTCAGTTGAGCGCCGCCCTTAAATATCAGAACCTCCACCGCATCTTTATTGGCCTCAAAATAACTGCGCAGATCCCTCGCGAGGGAGCGGGCGTTATAGGTCGTCGCCATATTCAGAATGACGCGGTTTGTCTGGCCGATACTTTCTGACAGACGATTGCCGACCGAGTTTTGGCCGGATATAGTCTTGACATCGTAGGCGGCAATAAATTTGCCATTATGGAGAATAAAGTCGGGTGTCCTTATGCCTTTAGGGTTGGGGAGCATCGCGACATTATATCCATGTGCGACGGCCTTGTCGGCACAGGCGACCAACGGAGTATAATCCGGGTCTTTGTCGCTTATGGCGGAGCGGACGCCCTCATGCCCTTCGACCTCCTTAAATCGCCTTGAGGCAACAATCTCGCGGAGCAAGCGTGTGAGTTCGCGCCCCTTCTCTGAGAGGAGGGAGCGGAGTTTATCATTGAGGGTTGCTTCCTCATGAGCGCGACACACCTCCTGCACGGCATCACAGGCGCGGCACTTCTCACTTCCCGGAACCCTGCCGAGAGAGAGGCCGCTGCCGCCATTGCGCGAGCACCCGTCGCAGCCCTTGGGGAGATAGGGATGCTTTCGGGGGAAAATCGTCATCTCCTGCCCGGCGTTGTATCGGAAGATCCGGGACTTTGGGTCGTCGGTGCAAGCGTCGCCCGCCGCCTTGGCAACGGCAGGGTCGGACATGGGGTAATCATCGCGCAGCACCTGCTCGACGGTGCAGCGGCAGTTCCACCCGTTGGGCGGGAGGTAGTCGCGCCAGAACGGGTCGGAAGGCGGAAGCGTCACATTGTCGAGGGCGGCGTGCCCGGAGCGGACGCGCTCGTCCCCGGCGGTGCGGTACTGCAGGTTATAGCGATTGCCGTCGGCCATAATATCGTGCCACTTGACGGCCATCTGCGAGGTATGGACGGCGTGGTTGTACTCGGCGTAAAGATAGTTGACGTTATACTTTTTGCCAATTGCCTCCACGTCGCGCCGGAAGACCTCGAAAGGTTTGACGTGGCCGTCGGAGTCGGTAAGGACAAGCCCTACCTCGGAAAGGGAGTGATAGGTCTTGAAGCCGGAGAAGATGAATGTGTTGTTTTGCAACGCGGCGGTGAGCTCCGGGGGTGTCTCGGTCTTAATAGCGGTGTCGATGGCGCCGTTGATGGCGTTGTAGGTTTCCTCGATAAGCGGTGCGACGGCGGGGTCGGCCAACATCCCGGGAGAGAAACCGCCCCTGGCAAAGACCTCGCGCGCGGCGCGGTCGAAGACCTCGCGGTTGAAAGGCACGCGCCCGGCACCGCCGCCCGCGAGGGCGAGGAGCTCCGGCTGATACAGGGCGGCCACGGCGTTGTTGAAACAGCGGTAATGGTCGAGTTTTTCCTTGCGGATGTTTCGGGGCTTGGGATCCTTCGGGTCGGACTCCTCACCCCCTACTCGAAAAAACCGCCGGAGGACTGCCTGGTCCCGGTGATGGGCACCTTGTATTTGTCAATGAAATACTGCGGGTCGATGTCGAAATACTGGAGGAGCATGCGCTCAAGCTCGCGCTGTTCGGAGGGGGAATACGTGGCAGCGTCGTCCCACTTGAAAGTAAGCCCGGCAAGCGGGAATCCGAGACGTATCATCTTCGGGATAAGGTCGTCGTTGACGATATACTCGATAAGCCGGGCATCGGCGGCGCAGATATTCTCGAACACCTCGAGGTGGGTCTCGGACTGCGACTGGGACGAGCCGTTGTCGATTGTCATTGTCTGGCCGAGCACCCCCTTTGACATCTCGGAGTTGGCGCGGTCGATGCGGCGGTCATAGACGTTGTAGGCATCCCCGCGGGAGGACTCCTTTATCTCGATGGTGGTGCCTTCGGGGAAGAGCGCCCACCCCGCCGCGCCCATCTCCTCGAGCATGACCTCGATCTGCCTTCGGTCCGCGGGGTTCTGCGAGGTGGTTGTCCCGACGCGCATGGGCATGCCGAAAATCTCGCCGAACACGTCCCAGTAGGTGGTCATGTTCTTTTTGGCGAGAGCCTGGGGGGCGCATTTGAGGAGCAGGCCGAGGTCGCGCGGGTCGCCGACCTCGACACACCAGTCGGCCAGCGCCCCCTCCCGGTAAGGAATGCCCCGGTCTGGCGAGTCGGAGCGGTCGCGGAGCAGCACTCCGTATTCGGGGCAGACGTGCTCGCGCGGGACAAGCTCCACGTCCGAGAACCTCATCACGCCGTTCGCGCCGGGGATGACGTCGCCCAACTGTATGAGCGAGTGCCCCCAGCCGATAGAATCAAGAGCCAGGAGCAGGAAATGGTGGAACCACTTGCTCTTGAATATTTTCCGTGCGTCCTCGTCCTCCCTGCCGTTATCATCGACAAGCACGAAAGCCTTGAGCAGCGTTTTGTGGTAACGCTGGGTAAAGCATCCCGTGAGGTGCATGTCGACGAGGACGTCGGTGTAGATGGAATAGAGGGCGCCGCGTTTCGGGTTGTCGATATTGAGCGCCATGGCCCAGGCCCGGCGCCATCGGGCGACATCCTGCTTGGTGAGGGACCGCGTCTGCTGGTTGAGCATCATTACGAGGCTCTTGCGCTTGCGCATGGAGCCGCCGCCCCCGGCCTCGTTATTCTCTCGGGCCGCGAGACGTATGGATTCCACGGTTTTCAGTCGGGAGGGGTATCTTTTGCTTGCCATTCAATGCTTGATTTTGTCGTCTATGATTTCAGAATAGTCCTCGGTGGCCAGGCCGGAGAGCGCGGCGGCGATATTTGCCTTATAGGTCGCGCCGCCGTCCTGGGTAGCGACACCCGAAGATTTCAGAGCGTTAATAATAGCGTCGATTCTCGCCTTGCAGACGTTCAGTTGTTTCTGCAGTTCGGTGGCGTTGGCGGTTGTTTCAGAGCCGCCGTTCCACACGGAGAGGTTTTGCTTCAATTCAAGGGTCGTTCCGTCGATGTCGAGTGTGAGGTTGTCGGCGGTGAGAGTCGCCGAGCCTTTCTGAGTTTTTAGAAAAACGTTGTTATCCTCTACGACGGCCTCCGTGTCGCCGATTTTGAGCATTACCTTGGCGACATCGGTTGTGAGCAGCACGACGGCGACGGCGGGACTCAGGAAGCCGACCACGACATCGGAGCCGACGGCGGGAAACGATACCACCCCTGTCTGCCCCGACTGGTCGGCCTGCAGGTTCACGCCGATGAGCTGCGCGCCCTCGTCGATGGGGGTGCAGTCGATAGTCCGGGCGTTTTCGTCCACAGCGTCCACGGTGCAGACGCTCAGATACATCTCCGAGCCGGAGAGGGCGAGCTGCCGTATAGCGTTTCTAACATCCATATCAGGGCTGTTTGTAAGCAATATCAAACCTTTTGCCGGCCAGCTTGTATGAACCGACAAGCGCGCGGATTCGACGGTCAGCCGAGTCATCGGCCGACAGCTCGGCCGGGACAGACACGAGGAAGTCGAAACCGCCAGCGCCCCCGAACCCCCTGCGGTATATTGTCAGAACCCCTGAGGCGCCTCTGAGAGGGACCGGTTTCCATATCCCGGTGTCGCGGCGGTGAATGACAGGGGGCGGGCAGACAGGAGCGTCTTCCACGCGTATGCGGCGCCGCAGGGGGTCGAAAGCGTCGTTCAGGGCTCCCCTCATCCTGCACACCTGGCCGTTATGCCCGACACGGTAGGCCGTCTGCCGCCGGAATTCCCGGAGGTCGAGCAGCATCCGGCACAGCGGGATCATGCCGGCGAAAACAATGGCGGCGGCGACGGGCCCGCGGAGCCAGGTCGGCATCGCGAGAAGCGCGAGGCGCTTCATATCGATATTGAACAGATTGTCAGGGACGGCCATAATCGAGCATGTTTATCTTGATCTGTCCCGGTTTGAAGTATCCGGCGGCCGGGACGCAGCGGGCGTTAATACGCGCGGAAGCCCCGTCGGCAGCCGAGAGCGAACGGCTGTCGAGCAGTTCCGCGATGACCACGCCGTCAACCCGCTGGAGGCGGTCCACAAGGGCCATGTTGGAATACTCGCCGTCAAACGGCAGGTTGGTGACGTATTCGCGTACCGCTTCCTCGCAGGCGCTCCGCACGTTGTCGGGAAACAGCAGCGGGTCGTAATACACGTCGGCCTCGCACGAAAAGGTGTCAGGTTCCATGTTCACCACGGCGATCCTCACCCCGGCGTCCTTGACTTCCGAGAGATAGCGCCCGAGCAGGCGTTCGTGCTCCGGGGACAACGGCGCGCGCGCGCCATCCCTTTCCCCGGCAACCTTTATCGTCAGGAGCCCGGTGTCGGCGCTTTCCGTCGCCACGGCGTGTCTGACGACCCGCATCCCTTCGAGTTCCTCAGCCGTCATCCCGTCGGTCGCGTATTGGTCGGAATCGCCGTCAAGAGGCAGTCCCGGAATAAACGCGAGAGCCTTGTCGCGGTACCATTTCGGGCGGTGGGGGATGAGGGATTCCACGAGGCCCTCGACTTCGGAGCGGTGTAAATCGAGGAGCTGTTCCACAGCCCAGGCCGCGACGGCCCAAACATAGAACAGTATGTTCTCGACGCTGGCCGCCGGGAAAACGGAGTCGAACGAGGATCCGGGCTGAAAACCATAGAGGGCCGCCGCGTTCGGGTTCCGCATGAACTCGCGGGCCATCTCGTCCTTGATTTCCTGAATAGATCGTGCCATTTGATTACTGATTACGGTAGTTACAAACGATGTTCAAACGAGGGTTAACTGACAATAAAATCAATCCCGACCCCCATAAAGCCGATCCCGCCGGGAGGCGCGGCGGCGAGTTCGTCGCCGCTGAGCGCGGTGGCCGGACGTATGCCTTCGGCGGTTATCCGTTCAAGGGCCCGGGAATCCGCGTTGACGAACGCCGGGACTTCGTAGACCCTGCCGACGGTTACCGGGTCGGTAAGTGACAGCCCGTTGGCAGCGCAGAACTCGAAGGCGCATTCAAGGCAGCCCCCGGCGATGACGGCGAGGTCGAGGACGGAGGCCCTGTCGTATCCGGTAACGCTGTTCATAGGGCGACAGTGAGATTTCCCCGGCTATCCAGCGAGACGCGCCGAAGAGGGACGCCCATCGCCGCGCACATGGCCGACACGCGCCCGGGCCAGAACCGGGAGCCGGAACCGTGGAGCAGCCTCCGAGCGTCGCCCCCTATGAGGGGAAACTCCTTGTATTCCCCGCGGGCCGACACTATTACCTGGCACGCGCATTGCGGCGCTATGTCGCCGACACTTATTCTGCCACCCTCCACGACGAGGTCGCCGGTGGCGCTGTCTGTGATGATTCCAATCATTGTGTCACGTTGTTTATGCCTGGGATTCGGAAGCCTCGATCAGGTAGTCGTCATCGCTTACGGCGGAAATTTCTATGACCTGCCTGTTGGAATGTGTCATCTGCCTGGCGGAAAAGCCCGTTACCACTATCCTGTTTATGCCGAAGAGACCGAGGAAGACAGAGCTGACCTCGATAGCCTCGGGCCGTTCGAGAATCTCCCGCAACTGCGCGACGGCCCTCTCGGGGTACTGGTCGATAATCTCCCCGCGGTCATTGACGGCCACAAGGCCCACGGAAACAGAGAGCTGGTAGTCTCCGTCGCAGATGTATTCCTTGATGGACCCCTTGCGCCCCACGACCACCGTCCTCACTATTTCCTTTTGAAGGGAGACATTCACAACGGCGTCGTTGACAAGTAGGACCCCCTCGCCGGGAATGTCCAGGGCGAGGTCGGTAAGCGCCGGCCTTCCGAGCCAGTAGTCGCCGTCGGAGAACCGGTCCTCGGCCTCGTTGACAGACCGCGCCCCCGAACCCGAGCCGGTCCTTACGGTCAGTCCGGGATTCGAGCCAAGCCCGTAATCCGCGGAACGCGGCTGGCCGTCCCCTTTCGCGGAGGCAAGGCGGTACGCGACACCTTTTGCCTGGACCGCGATGCCGGAAGCCACGAAGGCTGCGTTGACAAGGTTAAACTTATATTCCCTCATAAGTGAAAATAATAATCAAGCCCGCCGGATGTCACCAGTCGTAGCCGCTCTTCTTCATGGATGAGTATCGGATAGGGTTGCCGCCGAGGCCGCTGCCAGGGTCCCCGCCCTGGGGGTATTCGGGAAAATCAGGAGTGAAACTTCCTTTCTGAATATCCTTCAGGCGGGAGATGGCGTTGTCGTAAAGCGTCTGCCTCATCTCGCCGCCCATCATACCGGGCAACCATTGGCCGAGCCACCAAAGGGCGATACAGACAGTGAGCTGCACAAGGAGCGGATTGCGCTCTACGTCGGACTTGGCAAAAGCCGCGTCGATGTCATATCGGGTACGGACATACCCGGCCACCTCTTCCATAGCGGTGTGCTCGGCTTGCTGCCGGATCTCGTCGGAGGACTGGCAGATGATTTCGAGGTCGGCGGGGCAAGTAACCACGCGGTAATCATCAGTTGAAAGGAAAGACATAGCGGCGCAGGATTATATTGTTCGGTAAATAGCCTTTGCCTCAATGTCGGCGGCGGTAACGCCCCGGCGGTACATTCCCTCGCGTACAAGCTGCTTTATGTGCCGCTTGCTGGCTACGACGGGACGGCGGTTGAGGACGATGACGAGCTGTTTCTGCCCGGAAAGGGCGCGGCGGCGGTCGGCCTCGCGGCGGCAATGGCGGAGGCGGCAGTCGAACACGACCGCTCGGAAGTAGGCTTTGATGTTTTTTAAAACTCTCATAATGCTACCAGGAAGATTTAGGCGACTTGCGTCTGCCGTATGATGGTTTGAAGTTTTGCTGGCGGGTAAGGTTCTGCAGGATGAAGATCGCGCCCTCGTCCGCGTCGGGGCCGTCGTCATGGCCTGACATGCCGCGCTCGCAGGAAAGGGTCTGGTCAATGCCGACGCGCATGTCGGGGTCGTTTTTCATCCGCTCGTTATAATAGACGTGGCCGTGCTCCCACAGCGGGTAAACAGCCTCGATACGCTGGAACTTGTCGGGCTTTTTGCGCTTGTCGCCGAATATGGGGAGCTGGTAGCCTCGCTCTTTGCCTTCCCGCACGAACTCGTCGAGCAGGATCTGCTGCAGGAAGTTGGCCTCTATATAGTAGGAACAGACGGCGTTCGCGGCGGTTATTTTCTCGTGCAGGTCGTAGAACCACCCGACCATCTCCGCGACCGAGCACTGCCGGACAAAGGCGGCGAGGCAGTGGAGGTCCGTGCCCGTCTTCCCCCACAGCTTGATGGCCTTGTAGTCATTTCGGGTGGTGGACTTGAACTAGGGGTCGCAGTAGCAGACAAGGTAGTCATACCGGGCGAGCGGGAGGGGGCGGCAATAGCGGATCCAGTCGTTTCGGAATATGCTGCCCTCTGTGATGGGGTTGTTCATCAGCTCGCGCTGGAACGAGATATAGCCCATGAACGCCTCCTGCTTGCGGATTTCCTCAATCGACCACTTGGCCGCCCACGAGGGTTTGCCGTTTCGGTCGATGGCGTTGACCTTGGAAACGACCACACCCTCGGAGGCCATGAAATTGGCAAGGACGGAGTTTTTGCCTATAAGGTTGCCCACCATGCAGAAACGGCCGCGACCGCCGTCGAGGGTGCCGAAAAGAGCCTCCTTGACCCACTTGGTGAGGCGGGCGACGCGGTCGGGGTTATTTACAAGCTCGTCGTCATCAAGGTCGTCAATGACGACATAGTCGGGGCGGCGGCGTTTGTATCGGAGGCCGCGCGGCGACTGGCCGCGACCCCGGGCGAAGAAGGCGCAGCCGTCGGCGGTGACGAACTTCCCGGTCTCCCATGAGCCTACGACTTTCTGAGTGCCGAAGTCGGCGATATAGCGTTGGTTGAACTCGAACTCGGCCTGGATGTCGCCAAGGAGCGTCTCGGCATTTTCCTTGCTCTTGCCGACGAGCACCATGAGGTGTAGTTTGCGGAGAGCTTTCAGATAGAGCGGGATACCGATGTCGAAATGGACAGACTTGGCATGCGCACGCGCCCATTGGGCGGCATACTGGATGTTGTCGTGGTCCCGGAGGGTGTGCGCGGCCTTGATATGGAAAGGGGCGCAGTCGGTATGCTGCCCGGTTTCCCCGTCGTCGCAATAATGGGCGAGATAGTAGTTGAAGAAACGGCCATAATCGGCGAGGAGATACTTTATTCGTTTCTCCTTTTGTGCGGGCGTTTCCTTGACGGCCACGACGGAGCGTGTCTGCACCGTTTCGCACCATTGCTTCCATTGATCAATCGCCTCCTTGCGGGATTGTGCCGTGTGTCGAGCCATACGCTGAGATTATGCCACCTTACTTCCGAGAAGTTCGAGGATATATTTATTCTGATACTTGTTAACCATCTGCCGGAACTCCGCCGTGATGGCGGGGTCGGTTTCGGCCTGATATTCGAGCCATTTGCCGAAAGCGATAAAACACTCGATGAAATCAACCACGGAGGCCTCTTTGTCGAGCTTTGAGATAGTGGCCGAAAGTTTCGCTATCTGATCCGCGAGGCCGCCAACATCTTTAAGATCGGCCTCGCCGAGTTTGATGGCGAGATTGTTGAGCGAGCGGAGGACATTGTTGGTAACTTCCTTTCGGGTAAGGGTCATTGCGGTGCGCTTTTCACCCCAACAACCGTCCTTGACCCATTTGCCGACAGTATTTGCGGACACGCCGACCTTTTCGGCGATGGAGTTTTGCGGCATACCCTGCATAAAAAGAGCCTCCGCAAATTCCTTTTTATCTGATGAAACCTTGTTTGCCATTCATGGCGAAATGATGTTTTGGGTTGGGTTTAAGTTATTTTTCGACCGCAAAATTGCCACAAAAGCGCATGCCGGAAAAATAGAGTGTAAAGTTTTCACACTCTGTTTCGCAGGGGGTTGGACAATTCGGAATTTTGCGGCGTGGACGACATCGCGGAGTAGAGCAGCGGCAGCTCGCGAGGCCCATTCCCTCGAGGTCGCGGGTTCGACCCCCGCCTCCGCCACAACCCCCTTTCGCGACCTGTCGGCGCGGCGGCACAGGGTATTCGCACAGCGAAGTGCCACACAGCCGCGCCGACATTTTTTCAGACATCACACCCATATGAAAGAAGCAATCATATCGACGGAGCGGGTCAACAGTTACGGCTCGCGTGTAATAACGGCGGGGATAGATTACTCGCAGTACGAGAAAAATCCCATTGTCCTCTATATGCACCGACGCGGCCGCAAAGAGGATATGCCCATAGGTATAATGACCAATCTCCGCGTGGAGAACGGCATACTCTACGGTACCCCGAAATTTGACGATGACACCGAGGACGAGCGCAACATCTCGAAGAAGTGGGACCGCGGCACCCTGCGGATGCTGAGCGCCGGGCTTGACGTTCTCGAATGGAGCGAAGATCCGGCTATGCTCGTGGCCGGGCAGACCCGTCCGACAATCACTAAAAGCAAGCTGATAGAGGTGTCGGTGGTGGACATCGGCTCGAATGACGACGCGCTGCAAGTGGGGCTTTACCACGAAGGGAAGCTACTCACACTCGCCGCCGGAGAGGAGAACGACCACCTGCCGCTGCTTACGCCGCCGACCCCGGCAGAAACGAAAGAACAAACCCAAAACAACAACCCCAAAAAGAACATGGAAAAAATCCTCTTGAAACTCGGCCTCGCGTCCGGCGCGACCGAAGACGACGCGGTCGCCGCCATCGGCAGGCTGCAGGAAGAAAAGGACGCCATGACGCTCGCCCGTATCACCGACGCGGTTGATACCGCCGTCAGGGAGAGACGCATCACGGCCGACAAGAAAGGCAAGTACCTCAATCTCGGCAAGCAGGTCGGTCTCGACGGCCTCAAAGCCCTTTTCGCCGATATGGCTCCCGCGCAGAAGCCCCTCGACCTCGTTAAGCCCTCCGCCGGAGGCCCGGGTTCCCCCGACGTAAAACTGACGTGGGCGACAGCCACCGCCGAGCAGCTCGCAGACCTCCGCGACAACAACCGCGACGAGTACGCGCGCCTCTACCGCGAGCACTTCGGCCTCGCCCCCGAGTTCTGACCCCGCCACCAACAGACAACCACAACAGCAAACGAATGAAAAGATTCCTTCTCGCCCTCATGGGCATGATTATCGGCCTTACGGCCACAAGCGTGATGGGCGCCACCCTCGGCGTCGCGTTAGGCGTGTCCCCGCTTGCCGGGGCGCTCACGCTCAACGGCGCTGCCGTCGGCACGTCGTTCATCGGAAGCCTCGCGCCGGTGTCCTCACTACGCGCCGGGCTTTATCCCGAAGCGTGGACCGGCGAACTTGTAAAGGCGTTCCGCGCCGCCGCGGCCGCCGTCGGATGGTACAGCAAGATCCAGGATTACAGCCAGTATGTAGACAAGGACATCATCCACATGGTAGACATCGGCGCGGATCCGGAAGTGCTCGTCAACAACACAACCTATCCTCTCGAAATCACCAACCTCGAAGACGGCGACATAGCCGTGAGGCTCGACAAGTTCCAGACAAAGCCGACCCGCGTGACTGACGACGAGCTCCATGCCCTGTGCTATGACAAGATGGCCTCGGTCGTGGACCGCCACAAAGAGGCTTTCTCCGAAACCAAGTTCAGCCGCGCGATCCACGCCATCGCTCCGGCCGAGAACAAAACGGCGACCCCGGTCCTTCTCACCACGGGCGAAGTGGTGGACGACCGCAAGCGACTGACCCGCTCGGACATCATCGCGCTCAAGAAGGCATTCGACAAGGCCAAGGTTCCCTCAGAGGGACGAATCCTCGTGCTGTGCGCCGACCACGTCGCCGACCTGCTGGAGCAGGACCAGAAGTTCGCGGCCCAGTACTACAACTATGAGAGCGGCGCAATTTCCCGCCTCTACGGCTTCGAGGTCTACGAGTACAACGACTGCCCCTACTTCAACACCTCTACGAAGAAGAAACTGGCTTACGGCGCCATCCCCGGCGCGACCGACCGCCAGTGCTCGGTAGCCTTCACGACCAAGCGCGTGATGCGCGCCGACGGCTCGACAAAGACCTATCTGCAGGAAGCGGCCAGCAACCCGACCACCCAGGAGAACGTGTTCTCCATGCGCACCTACACCCTCTGCCTCCCCAAAAAGAACGAGGGTCTCGGAGCGATCGCGAGCGCGCCCAAACCCGCGTAAGAGGCAAAGCAGTAAACCCGTATGACTGATGACTGAGACATTCCTTGCGGCCATAGCGGCGGTAATCACCGCCCCGCTCTCGGCGCTGCTTACCGCGGTGTTCCTGCGGTCGAAGCACAAGGCCGAGGTTGACCAGCTCCGCGCCGACGTGCAGAAAACACTGTCGGAAGTGCGCGGGCACGAGCTCGACAACGACAAGAAGGCCATAGAGATGATAATGGAGCTGGTGGTGGAGCCGCTCCGCAAGGATATGTCGCGGCTGCAAGAGAAAGTAGACACGCTCACCAATGCGATTGAAAAAGTCAATTCATGCCCTC
This sequence comes from uncultured Porphyromonadaceae bacterium, assembly GCA_937969265.1. GTDB lineage: Bacteria > Bacteroidota > Bacteroidia > Bacteroidales > Muribaculaceae > UBA7173. Next base: position 10,605 of record CALBWF010000075.1, on the reverse strand, counting down.
ATGCTGACAACTGCCCTGTCAGCCACGAGCTGCGCCGTGCAAAAGAAAGCGGTGGAGGAAAGCCGCGCGGAGGCACAATCGCGCACACAACTGCATACACGGGCAACGACCCTCCTTGACTCGGCCACAGCCGCGATGGTGGAGCGTGTTGTCGACGAACGGTTCCGCCGACTGCGTGAAAACACCGCCTCGACAGACGAGGCGACAGAGCGCGTGACCGAGATATTCGACACCTCTTTGCCGACCGACAGCGCTACCGGCACGCCGCCCCTGCTGAGCCGCACTACCGAAAAGCGGTCGGCACGGCAGACAAGCGAGAGCAGGGAGCGGACCGAGGCGGCCTCTACCGGGCGTGAGGAGCAGACCCGGACCACTGCCTCAAAGCTCTCCCGGGAAGACGCGGCCGACTCTGAGGCTGAAAACCGGGCGGCGCTTGAAGCCGGGAGAAAGGAAGAATCGCATGGCGGCAACTCCGCCGCGCTGGGAATCCCCTCCATGGTCTGGGCCGCCCTGCTCGCGGTCGTCGCGTGGGCATTTGTCAAACACCGATTAAACAAGCATTAAACACCATACACAACCATGGCAAAGAAAGAAACCGCGAAAACCGCTCCGGCCACAGCCGCTTCAAGTGCCGCCGCCAAAGTGGCCGCCGAAGTCCTGAAACAGAACCCCGATATCAACGAGGTCCACGTCACCTCGGACGGCACGCCGTTCTATAACCGCAACGACGCTCAGAACCATGCCAGGTCGCTGGCCAACCGGGAGGTGTTCTGCCACAGGCGCGGAACCGCTGTCACCGCGTGCGTGGCATCAAAGGCCGAAAAGAGCGCGCCCGACACACCTCCCGCCCCAAGCGGGCAGGAAATCGACGAGCTGACCGGGCAGCCGGTCATTGACGAACCCGCTAAAACCGACGAATAATGCAGAACCTCACTATCACGCGTACCAACGGGAACATCGTGCGACCTCTCGCTGGAGAAGACCACATAAGCGGGCTGGTGTTCTACTCGGCGGCGCTGCCTGTGGCCGGCGAGGGGGTGTCGGGATTCACCGACACCGAGCGCATCCGCCCCGTCTCGTCAATCGAGACGGCCGAGAAATACGGCATCACCGCCGACGCGGCGGCATGGGAGACCAGGGTGCTGCACTATACCCTCGCGTCAATCTTCAACATGAATACGGGAGTGAGCCTCTATGTGGGCATATTCCAACCCGCCGCGGGAGAGAACGCCTTCTCCGAAATCAAGCAGATCCAGAACTTCGCCGGAGGCCGTCTGCGCCAGGTCGGCGTATGGAACGGCGCGGTGGAAATGACCGAGACCATCGCGAACTCGCTGCAGTCCGTGGCCGCCACCCTCGAGGCGCGCAACAAGCCCCTCAGCATCCTCTACGCCACCAAGGTAGCAGACGTGACCTCTCTCGGGAGCTATGCCAAGGCCGGTCGCAAGAATGTCTCGGTGGTCATAGCGCAGGACGGGGAGGGTACCGCCGCCGCGCTCTACAAGGACGCGGCCAACACCGCTAAGGCGAGCGTGTCGGCGCTGGGCGACCTCCTCGGAGCTGTCAGCAGGGCCAAGGTGCACCAAAGCATCGCCTGGGTGGAGCAGTTCCCGACAAACATAGCCCTCCCCGCTTTCGGTGACGGCACGAGATACCGCGACCTGGACGCGGCGGTCATAGAGGAACTCGACACCGCGCGCTATATCTTCTGCGTCAGCTACGACGGCGTCGCCGGAGCATATTTCAACGACAACCACACGCTCGACTCCCCGACAAGCGACTACGCCTATATCAACGACGTGCGAACGATGGACAAGGCCGTGCGCGGAGTCCGCTCATACTTGCTGCCGAAACTCGGCCGCCCTATGAAGGTGGACGCGGCTACCGGGAAACTGGAACGCACCATGGTGGAGCACCTGATCACCACCGGCAACAAGCCGCTGGAAGAGATGGAGAAGGCCGGGGAACTCAGCGGCTACAAGTTCGACATAGACCCCGACCAGGACATACTCTCGACTTCCCGCGTGCGCGGCGTCATCAAGAACGTGGCCGTCGGAGTGATGCGCGCCCTCGACCTGGAGATAGGCTACGCGTCAAGTATCTAACACACAAACCAACCCAAAGGAATGAACGCTTTAGACACAGCTTACAACGGTGTGCCGCTGATAAACGGCCAGGAGTACGCATGGGGTGACATCAAGTCCTGCATCAACGGAGTGCCCGTCGTCGGCATCACCGCTATCAGCTACGGCGACAAACAGGACAAGCAGAACAACTTCGGAGCGGGGCGCCACCCGGTGAGCCGCAGCCGCGGACGCATCACTCCGGAGGCGAAAATCACGCTCTATATGAGCGAGGTCGTGGCAATCTCCCGAACATCTCCGACCGGGAGGCTGCAGGACATCAACCCCTTCGACATCGAGGTAGCCTACATGCCCTCCAACGGCGTCATAGTGGTTGACAAGATCCGAAACTGCGAGTTCACGGAGAACGTCCGCGACTGGAAGGAGGGGGACCTGAACCAGCAGGTGGAGCTGCCCCTGCTTCCAAGCCATATCGAGTTCGGCAAGCCCGACGGCGTCTGACCTGACGGCGTGCGATGAGACAATGAACAATCATTAATCCGCCGGGGCCGGAGCGGGGACTGACAACCGCGCCGCCCCGGCACAAAACCGCGAAAACATGGAAAAGGAGAATATGACAATCGACATCGACACCACTGACTACAAAGTCATCAACGGCGACATTACTGACGAACAGCTCTCGTCGCTTAAAGCCCGCCACGGAAGGGTCGTGGAAATAGAGGTGGCCGATTCCGAGTTCAAGGAGCTGCACCGCGGCTACTTCCGCCGTCCGGACATGAAGACGATGCAGGCGTTCTCGGCCACCGCCAAGGGGAACGACGTGAAGGCTGCCGAGGTGATGTTCGACAACTGCTGGCTCGGAGGCTCGGCGATGATGAAGTCCGACGCCGTGTACAAGCTGCAGGCTGTCGGCGAGCTGCAGAACATCTTCGGCAAGTGCGTGTCTAAGCTAAAAAACTTGTAGAGGCGCACCGGCTCTCCGGGGGAGTGGAGGAAGACGACCCCGGGGAGATCGCCAAGGGGTGCGCCTTGATACGCGCCAATTTCCACGTCGATCCGGACACGCTCGACGACAGCCAGTGGGCCATGCTCTTCCAGCAGGCCGTGTGGGTCGAGAACTTCCGGCTCGAAAACACCGCGAGAGTCCTCGCCAAATTATTCTCACCCGCTGAATGAGCAGCTATAATTTCAACTACGCGTTCAACATAAGCGGCAACTGCAACGCCGCGGTCGCCGAGATTTCGGGAGAGGTGGAGAACCTCCAGAGAAATCTCCGGGCGACCGCGTCCATATGGGATTCGTTCGAGGGGAAGATACTCGCGTTCAACCAACTGACGCAGTATGTCCAGAACCTGGGGCAGGCGATGAACGAGACGCTCGCCCCGGGTGCCTCACTTGAGTCGCAGCTTGCGGAACTGGAGGCTATCGCGGGTGTCACCGCCGAGGAATACGCGACCCTTGAAAAATACGCCCGCTCGTCGGCCAAGGAGTTCGGCATATCGGCCTCCGGCGCCGTCAACTCCTACAAGCTGCTGCTCTCGCAGCTCTCGCCGGAGCTGACCAAGAACAGCGAGGCGCTCGACAACATGGGCAAGAACGTGGCCACTCTGAGCAAGATGATGAACGGCGACGCGACAGCGGCAGCCGAGGTCCTGACAACGGCGATGAACCAGTACGGCGTGTCGCTCGACGACCCGATGGCAGCGTCAGACCGTATGTGGGAGATGATGAACACGATGGCCGCCGCGGCCCGCGAGGGCTCGGCGGAACTCCCGGCCATAAAGGTCGCGCTCGAACAATGCGGCATGGCGGCCAAAGCCGCCGGTGTGTCGTTCGAGGAAACGAACGCCGCGATACAGATCCTCGACAAGGCCGGCAAAAAAGGCTCCGAGGGCGGCGTGGCGCTGCGCAACGTGATGTCCACGCTCGCGCAGGGGCGCTTCCTGCCCAAGGACGTGCGCGAGGAGCTGTCCGCGGCCGGGATCAGCGTCAACAACCTCACCGACAAATCCAAGTCACTCGCCGAGCGACTGGAAGCCCTTAAGCCGGTCATGGCCGACGACGCGCTGTTCAGCAAGCTGTTCGGGAAGGAAAACTCAGCCGCCGCCATGGCCCTCGTGCAGGGTATCCCCAAGGTACGGCAATGGACGGAGGCCATAACCGGCACGACCACGGCCATAGACCAGGCGGACATCGTCATGGCGACATATAACGAGCGGCTCGCGCGCGTGCAGGCACGGTTCGATGATTTCAAGATCTCGATATTCAACTGCTGCGGCGACCTCGGGATATGGACGCAGGTTGTGCTGGGCGCGCTCGCGCCGCTGTCACAGCTCGTGCCGCTGGCATGGGGCGCGGCCAAGGGATTCTCGGAGTTAAAAAAACTCCAGGTATGGAATGTGTTCGCCCCATTGGGGGGTGCTGTTAAAAATTCTATCGCGTGGTTGCTGAAATTCAATTTGGCGACACTCGCGTCATGCAACTATACAAGGTTATTTAAGAACGCGGTATCCTCCAATTTCAATGCCGCTTATACGTCGATAAAAAAATCTATCGGAAAAACGATTGTCAGCCTGATGATTATGAACACCTCAGTAATGCTGTCAGGCGGATACTGGGTGGCGTTCAGGGGAATGGTCGCAGCCGCGTGCAAGGGCATCGGCACCGCCATTATGAACATTCCCATCATCGGCTGGCTGGCGGGATTGATCGTGCTGATCCGGCAGCTTTGGGAAAGGTGTTACGGCTTTCGTGTCGCTGTGCTCACCGCGTGGGAAGCCATCAAAGCGCTGGGGCAGAAAATCGCCGGGTTTGCCGTCGGCGTGTGGGACAGCATAAAGTCGATGGCGCGGAAAGTCGCCGGTACCTTTATGTCCGTCGTCAACAGGATACGCTCGTGGATCTCGGCGGTGCGCGACTTTGTGACCGGGGTCGTCAACGCCGTGGTCGAAAAAGTCAGCGCCATCTGCGGACCGCTTGCGACGGCGTTCAAGAACGCGGCCAACGCCGTCAAGGGCTTTTTCGGCAGGATTATCGACTGGGTGCGCGACAAGTTCCTCTCACTCATAAACTGGTTTGTCGACAAGTATAACAAGATTGCCGGAAAACTGAACTTTGAGAAGATAGCCCGGCTCGGGCGCGAGGCCGCCGACCGCTCATGGGGCGCCGACCATCCCGAAGACCCTGACGCGAGCCCGGCCGGAAAACCGGCGGATGATAACAGCCCCGGAGGAATCAATCCGCCGTCACCCATCGGGAACGCCCTGTCAGGCGTCGGCGACGGAGCCTCCAAGGAGACCGACCGCGTCAGGAACATCAATATCACCATCGACAGGCTTATCGACAAGTTCACCATCACCACGAATAACCTGGTCGAAAGCAAGGAACGGATAAAGGACGCTGTCGCCGAGGCTCTGCTTTCGGCCGTCAACGACGCGAACTACGCTTTGTGAAATCTCTGTTTAACCAGCGTTTGAACGATGTTAAAACTTTCCGCGAGAATTGAAATATCAGGCGAAAAAAAGTGGGTGTTCGATAAAATCACCGCGTGCGAGATCGTGCGGGACAGCGACGCGCTCACAACCACATGCAAGCTCACGCTGCCCCGCAAGGTCAAATGGCAGGGTGAGACTTCAAACCCGATCAGGCGCGGCGACAAAATCTCCGTGTGGCTCGGCTATGACGACGATCTGCAGCCAGCTTTCTCAGGCTACGTGCTGCGCAAGGGTTTCAAGGCTCCCGTGGAAATTTTCTGCGAGGACGAGATGTTCATGCTAAAACAGACTCCGTGTGTCAAGAAGTCATACCGCGAAGCCGATATTGAGACCCTGCTGAAAGACCAGAACCTTCCTTACACAATAAAGGTCCTCGGAGAGCAGAGCATAGGGCGGTACCGCGCCAACTTTGACACGGTCGCCGGACTGCTCGCCCATCTTAAGGAAAACAATATCCGGACTTTCTTCCGTACCGAGGAAGGCAAGTTCGTGCTCTACTGCGGCGTGCTTTTCGACCGCGGCAACCAGACGCGCCTGGTTTTCTCCACCGGGGTCAACATCATCTCGGACAGCAGCCTCGACGAGCAGAGGGCGGAGGACATGAAGATCAAGTTGAAAATCGTCAGCCTCCAGCCCGACAACAAAAAGAAGATAAAGGTGGAGGTCGGCGACGACGACGGCGAGAAGCGGACGCTGCACTGCTACGGCATGACCGAGGCCGAGGCCATGGCGTGGGGACGGCAGGAGCTGGAGAGACTCAAGCGCGACGGCCTGACCGGATCGTTCCAGACTTTCGGACATTCGCTGTTATCCCCCCTCGACATTATCGCCCTTAGGATAAACGGAGAGCCGAAGGGTCGCTACCAGGTGGCGAAAAACACCATTAGCTACGGCACAGGCGGCTTCCGGCAGGACATCACGCTCGGAGCGCGGGTATCGGAGGCCTCCTAAGACACTGACGCACCAACTTAAATATTACGGATTATGAAAGAAAAGATCACCGGGAATTTTCTGACGCAGGCGAACCGGGACTTCCCGCTGGACTGCGAGACGCTGGATAACCTGCAGGAGCTGGCGGAACTGGCCGGGATCCTGGGGAACGCGGCGGGGGACCGGACGGTTCTGGCGGGCTGCGTGCTGAACGAGGGTACGGGTCAGCGCGGGCCGGGGTATGTCTTCCTGCGCACGCGTAGGCGTCCGGCGGGGGAGGTGCTGTATTTCGCGGGGGGCGCGGCGGGGGACGGGATGCACGTCAGGGAGGAGGCTGTCGCTGTGACGGCGAACGGGGTCGAGTATCCCCGGGCGTACACGCGGCGGTGGCTTGAGGCGGGTATCGGGGAGGAGAGTTACCCGTGGGAGGGGTTCCAGGAGGGTGTTACGCTCAGGACGCTGGGGGCGGGTGCTGACGCGCTGCGGGAGGCTTTGGCGGGGCTACGTCAGCCGCCGCTGGGGGTGGTCGAGATGTGGGCGGGTTCGACGGTTCCGGAGGGTTACGCGCTGTGCGACGGGCGCTCGCTCGCGGCGGCGGATTACCCGGAGCTTTACGGGGCGCTTGGTACGGCGTTCAACCGGGCCGTGAGCGCGGCGGGGACCCGTTACGAGACGGAGGCCGGGATGTTCCGGCTGCCTGACCTGCGGGGGAGGTTCGTTGTCGGGAAGCACGACAGCGACGATGACTACAAGCAGGCGGGAGCCGGCGGCGGCCTGAAGCGGGTGGCTCTTACGGTGGACGAGACGCCGCGTCACAGCCACAAGGTCAGGGACTATTATTTCGCCCAGGCGCCGTCGTCAATGACGACGCACAAGGTCACGAAGTTCGACAACATACCGGAGACGGAGACGGGGAACAACGGGATCGGGGACCATGAGTCGGACGAGGACAACACGTGCATGCCGTACTATGAGCACGCGAGCTACGAGACGGGGGGCGGCGGGACGCACGAGAACCGTCCGCCGTACTACGTCCTGGCGTACATCATGCGGGTACGGTGAAAGAGGTGAAGAGTGAAAGGTGAAGAGTGAACGCGAACTAACAAGGAATTAGATTAAAGGAATTATGGCAATACATAGCAGGGAAGAGTTGAAGAGGTATTTCCGAAAGGGGGAATACCCGACGGAGGAGCAGTTCGGGGCGCTGATCGAGAGCATGCGCCACCGGGGGGAGCGTCTCGGAATTACGGAGGTCAACGGGCTGGCGGGGGCGCTTAACGAGAAGCTGGGGCGTGGAGAGGCGGGGACGCTTCGGGCACTGCTTGAGGAGTTCGGGGGCTTCGGGGCGCTGGGGTTCTCGGGTATAGACAGGGAGTCGCGGGAGGTAGCCAGCGGGATGCCCGAACGGATCGAGCTGGCGGCGGCCCTGTCAAGGGGGAGTGTCGGGGTTGTCTACAATGCGGTATCGGGACGTTTCCTGCTCAGGGTGGAGAGCCCGCTCGGGGTCAAGTACCATCCGTACTGGACGGATGTCGAGGGGAGCGCCGGGAGGGTCGTGTCGGGGTCGTCGGACTACCGGCCCGGGGTGCTTCTGATGGCCGCGGAGTCGGGGCTGGGGATGTTCTACACCTGGGAGGGGGTCGGGGAGCCGCGTCGGCTGGGGGCATCGGACCCCTCCCTGGTAGAGACCGTCAGCAGGACGGCCGCGACGCTGGCGGCGCTTGTCGACCGCCTCGCGGAGCTGCCGGTGGCGGATTTCGACGCGGTGTCGCTTACATTTCTTCCCGCGGCTCCGTGGCCCGGGGAAATCTCCACGCTCGGCTGCACGTTCCGCGTCATCTACGGGGAAGAGTCCGGGCAGTTCCTGCTGGAGGTTTCGACGATACGCGGGTCGGACACGGCGCTCTACACTTCCTGGGACGAGATTCGGGCTTCTGACGGGAAGGTGCTCGCCCGCCCGTCGGCGGACTACAACGACTATGACGAGGAGTCGGGCGCCTTCTGTCCGCTCTCGGGTCGGCTCTTCCACCGCAAGGGGACGGCGTCGCTTCCGGCCAAGTTCTACGCGTGGGACGGGGAGAGCCTCCGGGAGGTCAACAGCTTCGCGGGGACGCTCGCCTCTCTGAGCGGCTCCGTCGAGACCCTTTCCTCCAGCCTCGGGCTGCACACCTCCCGCCTGGACCGCCACGAGGAGCGCCTCGGCGACCTCGTCTATAAGACCAACAAGCTGCGGACGGACACGGACGCGCTGCAGACGAAAGCCGACGAGCTCCAGGACAACCTCGCGAGCGCCGCCCGCATGGCGCTCGACGCCCTGAACCAGTCGGACGACAACGCCGCCGCGATCGAGGAGCTTCGGGCGGCTGTGGCGGCGCTTGGCGGCACCGCCAGCGGGGAGTCCGGGGCGGCTGTTAACGAAAACGAGACGGACTGATATGGGACAGGAACCGATTTACTACAAGTCTGACTTCGACTTCCTTCTGCCGCTGAAGGACGCGGAGGGGAACGCGATCGGGTGGCCCGGCCACGACTGGGAGGCGCGCTTCACGACGGCGGGGAACCTGCGGGGCTATGCGGCGTCGTGCATAGGGGGCGTGTGCCGCAACTGCGTGCGGGAGGGTGACGGGATACGGATTATCGCGGACCGCCACGGGCTTCCGCCGGGGCGTGTGCGGTGCGAGATTACGGTTATGGTCCCCGACAGCCGCTACCCGGACGGTACGCGGGGTGTCGCGGGGCTTTACGAGCTTGACATACGCCTGACGGACGAGCCGGACAGGGCGGTGGTCAGCGGTGAGATACGGCTGCCTGTCATCGGCGGGGAGGCGCGTGCGCTGCCGTTCCTTTTCACCGACGAGTACAAAGGCTACGGCCCGGGCGCGGTGTTTTTCAACCGGGAACTGGGGCGGTTCATCCTGGAGGACGGCTCGGACGCCCCGGCGCCTTACAACGAGACGCTGGCGGACGGGAGGGTCGCGGCCTCGCGGGAGGGGCGCTTCGAGTGCGGGGGGAAGGAGTACCGCTTCACCGGCTCGCAGCTCGTGAACACGGAGATAGAGCGCGACCCGGACCGGCGGCTCGTGCGCCGCTGCCCGACGGTGGACGCCCATCCGGGGCTGGCCTACATCGACAGGGGGATGATCAACGTGCCCCTTGGACTTCCCGGCAGCGGGGAGTTCGCCGTCAGCGTCGCGGGGATGTTCTTCAGGAATCCCGGAGCCGACCCGGTACCCCTCTCGTCGCTTTTCCCCGTCGGCAGCAGCGAGGTCAGAGACCTGCGCTTCGAGGGAGACATCCTGTGTGGAAGTGTCGTGGCTGAAAAGGGCTCTCCCGGGAGCTGCAACCACGTGCGGCTGCTGACAGACTACACCTATGTCCCGGACTTCACGGCGACGGACGGGAGATCGACAGGGTCCCGCTCCGGATGGTATATCGGCATCCGCTACGACAACGGGGGGCGCAAGATATTCTACCGGTTCAACGGGTCATTCCCGGACAACGAGGCCGCCCCGCCGACGTTAGGGGAGGCGGAGAGCGCCATTAGGGCGGTGGTTTACGGAAACAGGATAGGAACGCTCGACAACGTCAGTGCCGGTTCGTTCCAGGCGCAGGTATGGCTGCGGCGGAGGGACTACGGCACCAAAAGGGTATACGCCCGCTGGTTCCCGCTGAATACACGGAAGACCGTGCAGCACAAACGCTGCCTGGTACGGATGAGGCGGGTAACCGTCTCGGGACTGTCAGGCTGGGCGTATTTCCATGTCTCTTGTGACGGAGAACGGATTAATGTCCGTCCGAGCCGCCAGCAGAGGCTGCTGTAAGCGACTTGATATAAAAAAAGCCTCCCCGCGCATGGCAGTCCGCTCCAAACAGATCGAGACACCAAGCGGGGTGGCACCACAAAGTTAAGCATAAATTTCAAAACGACAAAACATTATGCCGCAAAATACGGACAACACCGCCGGAATGTCGGTGCTGGGACTAAGAAGGAAGCCCGGAGGGACGGCGCTCGCCCCGGGAGTGGCTGTAAGGCAGCGGGCAAAGTGAAGTGACCCCCAAAAGTTGGACAGATTATTAACTATCTTGATTGAGAAAGA
>CALBWF010000074.1:0-7334 GCA_937969265.1 uncultured Porphyromonadaceae bacterium | reverse complement strand
GTTGTCAAAGGTCATGCGAACGGGCAATCGACGTATGATAAACGCCGGCAGTTCGGAGCAGGGGCGTCCCCACTGTTTCTCCGTATACCCCTTGATAAGCTGTTCGTAAACATCCCGTCCGATCAGGGTCAATGCCTGTTCCTCAAGATTCCGAGGCTCTTTTATACCATCGTCCTCCATGCGCTTTATGGCTTCTCGACGCTGTTCGTCCAATTTGGCCTGAGCTTCCGCCGGTGTTTTCACTCCCCACATTTGATAGAAGGTATTCATATTGAACGGCAAATTATACAATTTGCCATCGGGAGCCTTAGCAAGAGGACTGTTCGTATATCGGTTGAAAGGAACGATCGAATTGACAAAGTCCCAAATCCGACGATCGGAGGTATGGAAAATATGCGCTCCGTATTTATGTACGTTAATTCCCTCTATCTCCTCACAATAGACATTTCCTCCGACATGGGACCGTTTATCAATGACCAGACACCGCTTACCCCGTTTCGTGGCGAGATGAGCAAACGTCGCTCCGAACAATCCGGCTCCTACTATGAGATAGTCATACTTCTTCTCTCTCATATCTTATTGAATTTTAACCGATTCACCATTCCTTTCACTACTTTCAGGCGCTCGTGACGATTCAACCCGAGAACCAATGTCAAAACTATGAACAGGATAAAATCGGTCAGACACAGAATCAAGAACATCGGCAAACCGGGTGTTACGGAATTCCATATGAAATAACTGATCAGGAAAAGTACGGCGACAACCGCCCCCGAACGTAACAGCACATCGGAAAAAAAGCGGGAAACATTCAGATCTATCAACCGACGGGCAAGAATGATTCTCAATATCGACGCCACGATCTCATTAATCACAATGCACCATATCAGACTCTGCGGAGGAAATCCGATATGAGCAAAAAAATACCCGACCGGCAATACCAACAGAAACGAGCCGCCGACTATGGTATGTATCAGTTTAACCTTTCCGCAAGCCTCCATTCCGATCGTCAAACCAATAGTAGCCTGATTGAACAATGCGCTCAAGACCAGCAACCGACAAAACACGACCGAATAGTCGGGAACCGTTTTCAACCATAACGACAACACAAAAGGCATCGCTACGATAAGAGGAATTCCGAACAGAGTCAGTAACAGCAAGGGATACTTACAAGCAGCGAATACGAGCGTATTCATACGATTCCAATCCCCTTCCCCCGCGCTCTTCACTAACTGAGGCCGTAAAGACGTTGTGATGGAAGTAGAAAAGAACATCAACGTAGAGCTGACCTGGGTAGCTATACCATTGGCCGCATTGATAACGACCCCCCAGAATAGATTGAGAATGATCGAAACCCCTTGCGCCCGTAAGGTTCCGCAGGTAGTACCGATCATCACCCACCCTGCAAACCGTCCGATCTCCTTGAATACGACCGGACGTCCGAGTTCGCCGACTCCGAACCGCGACTCCGGATACCTCTTTAGGCAAAAGCTACCTTCCATCAACAACAACAAGAACGGAAGACAAGCCATAATAACGGCATAGATACGGAGTCTGTCGGCTTCCAGATAAAGCAACAATAGCGCACCCCCGAGTTTAACCAGCGTATTGAACATTTGGCATACGGAAACGAAAACGATATTCTCGTGCGCCATTAGCAGAGCTTCGAAGGGAACCGAAACAATCGTACCGACAAGCCCGAAACATACGCTGACCAGCACAAACAACGCATCGGAATGTTTGCCCTGCGGAATACTCAATACATTATCAATGAGCAACCACCCGCCCAATAATACGACAGCGGCGACTACGAATGCGACTACGACATGCAAGCAAAGACTGCTGCCAAACACTTCGCGAATCCGCCCTGTATCCGGAGCTGATCCCATCGTGAAAGAGATAAACCGTTGAGTGGTCGTCGCCATAGTCGATGCTATAAAAGAAAATAAAGCCACCACTCCGGCTATGACATTGTAGAGACCGAAGTCCTCCTCACCCAAGGCTTCGAGAACGTAGCGGGTCGAAAAAAGCGCGATACCGCTCGACAATACGAGTCTGCAGTATATAGCAACGGTATTTACCGCTATCCGTTTGTTATTGTACATTCAAAACGCTAAAGATGAATGGCGTTCGACAGACAGTATTCGTCTATCTGATCGCCTGCGATCCCGGGATCGAATGTCGTGGCCTCGGGATGTTCGTCAAAATATTCTTTGAGTCGGGCTTCCGCTTTCCAATTGTAAATACGCCGTATGCCCCTGCCGATCACCTTGGCCGGCACACCACCAAGTACGCAATATTCACCGATATCCGAATAATCCTTGGTTAAGACGGCATTGGCCGAAGCTACGATCGTATAATCGGGAAGAACTACGCCTTTTTTAACGAATGTCTTGCAGGCGATCCAACAATACCGACCGATGACAATCGGCTGTTTGTTGCGGGTCACATTCAGTGTATCGGTATTTACCGTAAAATGGTCGTCGCAATCCATGAAAAACGAAAGAAACCCGATACGGGTATATTTCCCGATCTCGAGTCTGTCCCGTATGAGCATCGTAGTACCTTCGCCGACTTGGGTTTCGCCGTGGAACAGAATATATCCCCTATTTTCGATGATAACCCCACCCCAGAGAATCGTGGGAGCCTTAAATTCAATGATTCCGTAATTTGCGATTCGCCCGTTTCCAGGAGCTTTATACCCCAGTTTGCCAATCTGTATCATGCCGCACACCACGTGTTCCGCCGTAATCTTGAAAGTCCCGCAATGATACACTTTCGTCCCTCTGTAAATGAAAATCGGGAGTTTCCGCGCTTGCCGCCAAGGCAGGGCACGCAAGTTAAACCAAATCGTTTTGAACAAAGCCAGGCCGTTGTATTGAGCCCGGGAGAAATACCTCATACGGGTATAGAGCGGTGCGATAGTCTCTTTTATGAGCTTCATCATAAATCCTTGATTTATTCTCCGAAGCCCATAAGACCTTCATCTACATCATGGCTTCGGATGGTTATTGCAAAAATCGTCTATATTGTCCGAAAGATCACAAGTAATAAAACCGGTATCGTTTTTGAAAGATTCGGTTAAGTCTCGCTCAGTCTGAATATTGAAAACCCGACGATATCCCGAGGCAATCTGCTTCGCAGGACATCCCGCAAGTATCGGAAACGGCGAGCATATCTTCGTATAATCCTTGGAAAGCATCGCATTGGGAGCCGCCACAATCGTGTAGTCGGGCGTTACGGTTCCCTTTTTCACGGTCGTACGATTACCGATCCAATTGTAAGCGCCTATTTCGATAAATGAAGTACAGTTCTTAACGGTTCCATCCTCAATGTTCAGCATGTAATGGAAATCAGAATCCATGAATTGGGAATCGAAAGCGATACGGGCATATTTGCCGATAACGCATTTGCGACGTAACATGAATCTGACATTCTCTCCAAGTAACGAATGCTCTCCTATCGTCAGTTCAGCACCAGAGCCAAGTTCGAGCAATACCCCCCCCCACACAGCGCAATCTCCTGAAAATACGATTGTTCCAGAATTAACGATACGAGTAGGACATTGTGTCTTATTCGTGAACTGGCCAAAGCGGATCATTCCATGATAAATTCGAGGCGCCTCGATACGAATCCTGCCAAGACGCAGAATATTGAATCTACCGTAAATCAAAATAGGAAATTTCACAGCGTTTCTCAGTGGAAAACAACGAAAATTTACATAAAGCGTTTTAATTATTCTCAACCGGGGACGCGATAAGCGAGCCTCTATGGCATCTATGATTTCACAAAGCGGCCTTTTTAAAACATCTTTAATATTCATGATCCTATAAACCTAATTATTCAAAACACTATTCCTTCCTTTCCCGGAATCCTTCAGCTATTTCCTCTCCGAAAAGTGTCCATGCCGCGGCAGCGGCCCCTGCGAGGAACACGCATCCGACGAGAATCATGATCTTCGAAGGTTTCGAGGGTTTGAGCGGGACAGTCGCGGGCTGCACGATGGCATAGACCGGGGTCGATTCCTGGACCTTCGCACGCGCCAGTTGCAGCTGCTGCGCCGTCTGGTTGTAGAGGCTGTACGCCAGCGACATCTCGTTTTGCAGCCGCTCCTCCTCCGTTCGGAAGCTCTTCCGCGAGAGCGCCTGATTCTGGTCCACGTACTGCGCGTATCGCTGCTGCGCCGCATAATACTTTCCCTGCGCCTCGTCGAAGAGCCGCTGCGTGAACTCCAGGTCGTGCCGCGCCTTGTCCGTGCGGTACTGCGTGATGTGGTTCTGCAGGTTGCGCATCACCGTGTCGGTCAGCGTCGCCGCGACGAGCGGGTCCTGCATCGTCACCGCCAGCGAGACGACCATCGTCTTCTTGTCCACGCTGGCCGCGATACGCTCCTGGAGGCTTCCGACCGTCTCGTTCTCCTCACGTGTCAGGCGGAAGGGGTCCGTCACGCCCGTTCCGCGGCGTTCGTCGTCCTCCGCGCGGAACAGCCCCGTGAACCATCCCAGCGCCTTGAACGGCGCTGCGGCGACAGCGCTCCACCAGGGTGAGCGCAGCTCTTCGGAGACATACTCCGAGACGGGCATCCGGCGCTCGTCCCGCGCCAGGCGGACCTCCACGTCGAACAGCTCGGTCATAAACGGCACCGACTGCACGATATCGGGGTACAGCTCCGGAGACATCGCATCCGCCGAGTTCATGCTCCCCATGTTGATCCCGGCCATCGAGGCCAGGGAGCCCAGTCCTCCCAGCGACGGCTTCCCGCCCTGCACCTCCGGGGCCAGCTTCACCGTAACCGTGTACTCCTTGGGGATGCTGAAGCCGATGACGAGTCCCGCCAACGCCCCCGCGACGCACCATCTGACGATCCTCCGGCGTCCGGCCCACAGCTTGCGCGCCAGCTCCACCAGGTCGATCTCACCATCCCCCGCAGGGGCGGTCGCTCTGTTCATCTCTTCCATCGTCCTTTCCGCTTATTTCGACAGGTTCGCGATCGACGCCGCCATCGTTCCGATCGACGCCGCCGACGTGGCCAGGCTCATGATCGCCGGGAGACTCATGCCCTTGCGCTCGCGCTTCGAGGGGATGACGATCTCGCACCCCGGCTCTATGCGCGCCTTGCGAAGGCTCTTCACGCGGGACACCGTGCCGTTCATGTAGATCACGTACGCCTTGCTGCGCTTCGCACGGAGCCCGTAGCCGCCCGCCTGGCCGATATAGTATTTCAGATGCTTGCCCGCCATGTAGAGCACCGTATTGGGATACATCACCTCTCCCGAGATGCTCACCGTGGAGACGTATTCCGGAATCACCAGACGGTCTCCCTCGCGCAGCACCATGTCGTAGTCCGAACCGGGGTTCGACAGCGCCTTGTCCAGCTCGATGCCCACCGTGTAGTAGTCGTCCAGTTGCAGCTTGTCCAGCGCCAGGGAATCTCCGCCCCGGCTGTTCTGGCGGGCCATGCGCAGCGTCGTCTCGCGCACTGCGCGCTCCTCGTCGTTCAGACGGCGGATCAGACGCGCCCCGTGCGCGTAGGCGTCCGGCGTGAGGCCCCCGGCGCGGCGCACAAGGTCCGACAGGCGCTCGTTCTTCTTCACCAGCGTATAGCCTCCCGAGAACACCACCTCGCCATCCAGCGTAACGCGACGCTGCTCCCGGTAGCCCGGGCTGCGGCGGACCTCCACGATGTCGTAGGGCGCCAGCTCGAAGTCCGCGTCGCCGTCCGTCACCAGTCCGTCCTTGAGCGAGAACGTGTAGATACGGCCCAGCTCGCTCGTCGGCTCCAGGCTCTTCGGGTCCTTCATGCGCCGCGAGACGTCCACCTTCACCGTAGAGGCCCCGTCCAGAAGACCTCCGGCCTGAACCACGAGGTCCTCGATCGTCGTATGCGCGGCATAGGGGTACACCCCCGGGCGAGCCACCTCGCCGCCGATGGTGAAGGACCCGCGCTCCTCCAGTTCGTGGATGCTCGGGACGATAAGCACGTCGTTGCGCCGCAGCTCCACGTCCGCGGAACGCCCCGACATGATGCCCCCGAGGTCCAGCGACAGAAGCTCCAGCGACAGGTCCTCGCGCTCACGAAGAAGCTGCGCGCGGCCCGTGAAGGCGTCGCCCTCCAAGCCCTCGGCGCGCTCGATCAGGGCCCGCACCGTGTGCATCTCGTCGCTCAGCTCGTACATCCCCTCCCGGTACACCGAGCCGCGGACCTCCACGCGGTTGGCGAAGCGGTCCAGAACGGACCCCACAGTCACCGCGTCTCCGTCCTCCAGCGTCCATCCGCCGAAATCGCCCTCCCGGACGTTGTAGAGCCGGTATTCGCGCCCCGTCTCGCGGATCACCCGGAGTTCCTTCGAGTAGGCGTCCCCCGTGAAGCCGCCCGCGTAGTCCAGCAGACGACCCAGCGTCTCGCCTCGTTTCATCTCGTAGTGCATCGGACGCTTCACCTTCCCCGAGACGTTGACCAGCAGCTCGTAGGGGCGCACGATCACCACGTCGCCCTCTTCCAGACGCACGTCGTCGTCCTGACGACCCTCCAGCAGGTAGGCGTACACGTCCACGCGCGCCACCTCACGGCCCCCGCGCATCACGCGGATATCGCGAAGCCCGCCGATCGGAGTAACCCCTCCCGCGCGGTACAGCGCATGGAAGACCGTCGAAAACGACGACAGACGGTAAGTCCCGGGCGTCTCGACCTCTCCCATCACGTTCACCTGGATCGTGCGTAAACGCCCCAGCGTAACCCGCACTTCCGATGCGGGACTGTCGCCCGAGACCCCCGCGTAGATCTGTCCGAAGACCTCTCGAAGCTTCGCGTTCGCCTCGCCGATGGTCAGTCCGTTCAGATACACAGGACCCACCTGTTCGACCATGATATTGCCCTCGGGGGAGATCTCCTCTCGGAGGCTCCGCTCGTTCTCTCCCCAGATGTCGATGATGACCTCGTCGCCCGGACCCAGACGGTAGTTCGACGGCGTCGCCTGGTTCTCGTTCGGCTCGAAGGTCAGCGTGCGGCTCCGGAACACGTCGCGCCCGAAGACCTCGCGCGGGTCCGAACGATCCGCCGCGGGGTCCGTGGCTGCCGAACTCACCACGTCCAGACTCCCCGCGGTGAGCCGTTCCGAGGAGGACTGGACCCGTTCCCGTTGCTGACCCGAGATACCGCGGTCCGCAACGCGGACTTCGCTGCCCTGGCTCTCTTCGTACTTCCGCTTCAGACGCTCAGCCTGCTCCGCCGTAACCCCTCGAGCCAAAAGCTCCCTGCCGATCTGATGCTCGCTCTTGCCGTTCCGGCGACCTTCCAAAGCATACTCGAGCACCGCTTCGTCGCTCAACTGGGCATA
>CALBWF010000073.1:0-4053 GCA_937969265.1 uncultured Porphyromonadaceae bacterium | reverse complement strand
TAGAGCATCTGACTACGGATCAGAAGGTTACAGGTTTGAATCCTGTGCGAATCACCAATGGAATCCATCAGACTCGCTCTGATGGATTTTTCTTTTTGGGACTCCTCGATTTTCAATGAGGGTGTTGCAAAACTGAATCTGTGTAGGGACGCGGCGTGCCGCGTATACTATGCGGGAAAGTAATTGTCTGATTTCCAAGCCTGACGCGGCACGCCGCGTCCCTACACAAATTTGGAAAAGATAAGAAGGAAATGGTTGACATAGAATCACTCAAAGCGAAAATCCTCGAGGGAGTGACGATCACGGCGGAGGAGGCGATGAGCCTCGCGGACATCGCGGCGGAACAGCGCCAGGCGCTGTGGAAGGCGGCGGCCGAGATCACGGCACGGTTCAACAAGCCGGTGTTCGACTCCTGTTCGATCATAAACGCCCGCTCGGGGAAATGCTCGGAAAACTGCAAATGGTGCGCACAGTCAGCTCATTACGCGACCAAGGCGGAGGTTTATCCGCTAATCGGCAGCGAGGAGTGCCTGCATGCGGCCCGATATAACCGCGGGCAGGGAATCCGCCGGTTCTCGCTCGTGACCAGCGGGCGAGCGATGGGGGGAGCCGACCTCGACAAGGCGTGCGGTTACTTCGCGACACTCCGCGACGAGGGAGGACTCGGGCTGTGCGCTTCGATGGGGCTTCTCAAAAAGGAGGACCTTCGGAAGCTGTATGACGCGGGGGTGCGCCGTTACCACTGCAACCTGGAGACCGCGCCTTCGTTCTTCCCCACCCTATGCACGACCCACACCACCGAGGAGAAACTCCAGACAATCCGCTGGGCCAAAGAGCTTGGCATGGAGGTTTGCAGCGGGGGCATTATCGGCATGGGCGAGACTCCGCGCCAGCGCATCGAGCTGGCACTGACGCTGAGGGAAGTGGAACCGGCGTCGATTCCGCTGAACATACTCTGCCCGATTCCGGGGACACCGCTTGAAAACCAGCCGCCTATGCCGCCGGAGGAAGTGCTCGACACAGTCGCGTTCTTCCGCTTAATCCATCCGCGGACAACGCTGCGGTTCGCCGGGGGGCGCTCGTCGCTCGACCGGGCGACACAGCTCAAGGCGATGAAAATCGGAATCAACGGCGGGATTGTCGGCGACCTGCTGACCACCATCGGGTCGACCGTCGCAGACGACAAGCTGCTTGTCTGTGAAGCCGGTTACAAATTCTGACCGGCCTCTCTCCCCTCAACAGAACAAATCATAACCATACCATGAAACTACTAAAGACCTTGGTCTGCGCGCTTGCCGCAATAGTCTGGGCAGCAGCGGCATACAGCCAGCAGCGAAACTTAATCGCATTCGACAGGCCGACATCGTCGGAGACACCTCCGGCGTGGACGCTCCCCACAAAGGGATTCGCCAACGCCGACCCGGAATGGGAACGGGAGTCTCTGCCGATCGGCAACGGGTCGTTCGGAGGGAACGTATTCGGCTCGGTCAGCAGAGAACGGGTCACGCTCAACGAGAAGTCGCTATGGATGGGTGGTCCGGCCGCGGATTCGCTGTACTGGGGGATGAACAAGCGGGTAGCTCCGGGAACCCTCGACGCAGCCCGACATGCATTGCTGAAAGGGGACAAAAAACTCGCCGACAGCATTGTGCGCGAGAATTTCAACGGCCTCACGCCCTATGACCGCGACAGCTTCGGATGCTTCGCGACCCTCGGCGAGGCAACAATAGAGACTGGGATTGACGAGAGGCGCGTAAGCGGCTACAGGCGCGTGCTTGACGTTGACAGCTCGCTTGTCAGCGTTTCGTTCGACCTTGACGGGACGGCACACAGACGCGAGTATTTCGCCTCATACCCCGACAGCGTTATGGTATGGCGGTTCTCGGCTCCGGGAAAAGAGCAGAATTTCACATTTCGTTTCGCGACTCCGCACGAAATCCTGTCGGCCAGCGCGGTTGGTGAGAACGGACTTCTGATCGAGGGGCGTCTACCCGGCAACGGGATGCGCTGGGCCATGCGGGTCGAGGCCCTGACAGCGCACGGAGGGACGGTGCGGGTCAATCCGGGGAAGGCCGAAATGGAGGTCAAAGGGACGGAGGAGGCGGTTTTCATCCTCGCCGCAGACACTGACTATCGAATGAATTTCGACCCGGATTTCGCAAATCCACAAACCTATTCAGGGGGCGATCCGGCAAAGAATGCCAACGCCATTGCCGAACGGGCCAAGACGTTGGGATATAACGCTCTACGCCAACGGCACACGGATGATTACCGCTCGCTATACGGGCGCGTCAGGCTTGAACTCGGCGGAAATAGGCCGGAGGACTGCACCCCTACCCCGCGGCGGCTGGAGGCGTACCGCGGAGGAGCCGCCGACAACGGGCTGGAAGAGCTGCTTTTCAACTTCGGGCGATACCTGCTTATCTCGTCATCAAGGCCTGGTAACCTTCCGGCAAACCTGCAGGGGATGTGGCACAACAACGTCGACGGCCCCTGGCGCGTTGACTATCACAACAATATCAACCTGCAGATGAACTACTGGCCGGCCGACGTATGCGATCTTCCGGAATGTTTCGAGCCGTTCAGCGATTTCGTCAGGTCGCTTCATAAACCCGGAACGATTACGGCCAGCTCATATTTCGGGACGAATGGCGGGTGGACGGCCAGCATATCGGCGAACCCGTTCGGATTCACGGCGCCTCTGACCGACAAGAACATGGCGTGGAACTATATACCGACAGCCGGCGCATGGCTCGCATCACAGCTATGGGACCACTATCTTTTCACGCGGAATGACGAATGGCTTGGCGCGACAGCCTACCCTATCATCCGCTCAAGCGCCGACTTTTCCGAAGCGATTCTGTTTGACAACGGGAGCCAGCTCACATCCGCGCCATCCTACTCGCCGGAACACGGCACGGCTGACCTTGGAGCGACATATGCCAACGCCGTGACCCGCGAGGTGCTCGCCAACGCTATCGGCGCGGCGGAAACGCTCGACGCGGACAGCGCCAAGAGGCTCCGTTGGGGCAAGGCACTCGACAATATGGCGCCATATCTAATCGGGCGGCACGGGCAGCTTCAGGAATGGATGGAGGACATCGACGACCCGACTGACCACCACAGGCATACCAACCATCTCTTCGGCGTACACCCGGGAACGTCAATCATAGCGACCGAACAGCCGAAGCTGGCAGAGGCAGCGCGGACGACGCTCGCACATCGCGGTGAGAAATCGACTGGCTGGGCAATGGGTTGGCGCATAAACCTTTACGCAAGGCTTTTGGACGGCGAGGGAGCGCACAGGCTGCTTCGCAGCCTGCTGTCGTCAGGAGTTGCCGACAACCTTTGGGACCTCCATCCGCCTTTCCAGATTGACGGCAATTTCGGCGCCACTGCCGGAATCGCGGAGATGCTCCTACAAAGCCATGGCAACCGGCTCCACCTGCTCCCCGCTCTCCCCGCGGAATGGGCGCAGGGGAGTGTCAGCGGCCTCCGCGCCCGCGGCAACTTCCTGGTTGACATCGAGTTCGACGACAGCCGCCTGACATCGGCCACCATAACGTCGCTCTCCGGCCTGCCCTGCACAATCCTCTACGACGGCCATTCGCTCTCGTTCCCGACTACACAGGGCACCTCATACCGCATTACCCCCACCCTATCCGGCCTGACGGTTAGCGAATTAAGCGACCGATAAAACGCCGGGCGCAACCAAGACCGGAAAACGCATCCACGCACAAACTCCTTGACAGGCATCGAGGGCGCGCCTCATCCCCACCCCGCTGCGTGTTGCCGGGCGAGATGCGTCTTGATGATTGCTGTGGGTCGCGTCGAATGTCGCATTAAGTCTCGCATCGAGGATAGCAGAAGCGAGCTGTTAAGCCGTTAATGGTAGCTGAGCGAGCGCTTTTAACAAAAAGTAGCCGAAAAATTTGCGCATTCAAAAAAAACTCCCTACCTTTGCATCGCTTTTGAGGGGAACACCTCCTCGAAGCGCCAACGGAGATTCGCTAGCTCAGCTGGTAGAGCACAACACTTTTAATGTTGGGGTCC
>CALBWF010000072.1:0-26084 GCA_937969265.1 uncultured Porphyromonadaceae bacterium | reverse complement strand
GGGGTCGCGAGTTCGAGTCTCGTCCGCACCGCAGGAGAGAGAGGAGAATGAGTAACTGTCAGTCTTAGGATTGCGTTACTCATTCTTTTTTGTCATATATGCCTAATAATCCTTAACGGAACCTGAAATATGAAACTTACGGAAGTGCCGGTGCTGCTGATCACCGGGTATCTCGGGAGCGGCAAGACGACGCTGCTCAACCATATCCTGAACAATGAGAAGGGCTATCGCTTCGCCGTGATTGTAAACGACATAGGCGAGGTCAATATCGACGCCCGCCTGATACAGAAGGGGGGAGTTGTCGGCGGGACGGCCGATTCGAGCGACCTGGTGGCGCTTCAGAACGGCTGCATCTGCTGCTCGCTGCAGAGCGATTTGGTGAAGCAGGTCGCCGACCTGGTGTCATCGCGCCGCTTCGACTATATCGTGATCGAGGCGAGCGGAATCTGCGAACCGGCGCCTATCGCCCGCACAATCTGCTCGATGAGGCAGATGCCGGGAGTGGCGGCCTGCGGCGCGGTGCCGGTGCTTGACTCGATTGTGACGGTAGTCGACGCTCTGCGTCTGAAGAGCGAGTTCGGCTGCGGCTCGTCGCTCCAGGAGGAAAATGTCGAGGAGGGGGACCTGAAGAAACTTGTGATTGAGCAAATCGAGTTCTGCAACATCGTGCTGCTCAACAAGGTGTCGGAGGTTACCCGGGCGGAGGCCGCTGAAATCCGCGCCGTGATCCGCGCCCTGCAGCCCAAGGCCGAAATCATTGACTGCGACTATGCCAAGGTCGACCTCGACAAGCTCGTCGGCACGGGCCGCTTCGACTTCGAGGATGTCGCCACCTCCGCTACCTGGGTCGCCGAACTCGAAGGCCACCACCACGACGATGATGACGACGACGATGATGACCATCACTGCCACCACCATCACGACCACGACGATGACCACGACCACGACGGCGAGGTCTGCCCCGTCTGCGGCCACCATCACCACCACGGCCACAGCCATACGGAGGAGTACGGCATCGAGACGATGGTCTACTACCGCCGCCGCCCGTTCGACCTGAACAAGTTCGACCATTTCGCCGCGACGCAGTGGCCCGCCAACATAATCCGTTCGAAGGGGGTATGCTATTTCAGCTCCTACCGCGACATGAGTTACCTCTTCGAGAGCGCCGGCGCCCAGAAGTCGATTACCGAGGCGGGGCAGTGGTACGCCACGGCTCCCAAGGAGGAGCTTGACGCGATGATGGCCATAGACCCGACGCTCCGCCGCGACTGGGACGACGAATATGGCGACCGCATGATCAAGATAGTGATTATCGGCCGCCACCTCGACCGGGCGGCGATAGAGTCCGCTCTCGACTCCTGCCTCGCGGACGAGTGACGGGCACGACTGACCGACCTATGAAGATGCTTATTTGATATAATATAATGAAACACAGTAAATTACCCCCCCCATTACAGGCTGATGCGCCAGGCCGTGAGGTAGAGGCGAAATATCCGGCGGTATTATATCTATTGTCGTTGCTGGCTGTCGCATTGCCGTTGATGCTGATGTATCTGCATTTGCGCGGCACTTTGTCGCCCGTTCCGGCTCTCGCGAACGCCGCCCTGGTAATGCTTCCGTTCTTTTTTATAGCTCCCCGCTGGCGGTGGAGCGTGCTGGTCCCGGTATGGCTGACGGCGGTGTTTATCCTGGCAAACATATGGTACTGGCGTTATTTCCGCGATTTTATCCCTGTCACGAGCTATTTCCTGTTCTACAATATCGACCCGTCGGTCGCCGGTGCAGGATTTAGCATGTTCAAGGCTAAGGATTTGGGAATTATCCTTCCCGCGGTCGGCATGACTGTCCTGTATTTAGCCTTCTTCCGCAGGCACAAGGGGGAGCGATTTTCAACGAGGACGCGCTGGATCGCAGCCGCCGCTACAATCCTGTTCTATTTCGGCGCTCAATGCCAGACGATTGTAAGCGCGTACAAAGAGCGGATGGCGGGCTTCGCCAGGATACCGGGGCTGACGGTGTGGCATACGGCTCGGGACTTCTATTTCCGGGAGCAGCTTTCGCCGTGGATAGAGTATGATTCGTCAGGGATTGTCCTTTTCCTGGCCAAGGGGTGCGGCTATGCTGTTTACAATAATCTGCGCGACAGGAGCCTGTCACCTGAAGAGGTAGCCCTGGTCGAGGATTTCTGGGATAGGCACGAGCTGCTGCGCCGCGCCGGTGCTTCGCCAGACTCACTTTCATTCAGCCCTGAGAACCGCAATCTGATTCTCATTGTGGTAGAGTCGCTGAACTCCTGGGCCGTTGAATATGAGCACGACGGGAGAAAGCTGATGCCCGTGCTTGACTCGCTGATAAACGCCGAGGGCACGCTCTCGTCGCTGAAGATGATAACGCAGGTTCGCAGCGGGGTGTCGAGCGACGGCCAGTTTATCTATAACACCGGCATGTATCCGGCTTCCGATGTCACTACCGTTTCCTTCTACACCGGCAATAAATTCTATGCTTTACCGATGTATTTCGCTGGCCGGCCTTCTTTTGAGGTGATATGTGAAGGAGGATCGATGTGGCACCACCGCGAGACTACGTTGGCATATGGTTATGACCGTTTATATGAGAATGTGAGACGTCGCGCTTCTGAAGAGTCAATGGGCACTGACGCGGCAATGTTTCGCACCGGGCTTGAAGTGATGGACACCATTGGCAAGCCATTTGTCGCAGAACTTACAACAATGTCGATGCACGGACCTTATAAGGATCCGAATGTGAATACCCCTGACTGGATTGCGGCGATAGAGGGGATTCCCGAACTGAGACGCGACTATATGACGGTTACCAACTATTTCGATACCCAGCTCGGAAACTTCCTCAATGAATTGAAAAGGAGGAATCTTTATGACAACTCGCTTATTGTAATAGCCTCGGACCATGCGTCTTCGGCAGAAGGCATGCCTACTGAGGCGCATGGAGACATAGTGTTTGCGGCAGCGAATGCCGGAGTTACGAAAAGGATAAATCATCCGACCGGGCAGGTCGACGTTTTCCCCACGATATTGGACCTTATGGGTGTGGCTGATAAGGGTTACCGGGGGATGGGGCTGAGTATGCTCAATCCTAAGCAGGATGGCGCAATAGACCCCAATAATAAAATTGTCGGCGATAGTGTTAGCGCTGATTTGAGGGATTTGCTGCTTATGACGCGCGATGTGTCTGACGACATGTTGCGAGGCGACTGGTTCAGATAATAACACACTCTCCCATCCGGGAACCAAGAGGGTGTGCCATAACGGCCCGTCTGGGTCGGATATGTGTAGGGACGCGGCGTGCCGCGTTATATTTGGCAACCTGTAATTGTCGGAGTATCTTTATTAAACGCGGCACGCCGCGTCCCTACACCCTAATAAACCGACCATACGAACGGCGCCGCGTCTTAGTCTGAGACACGGCGCCGTTAAAATTCTATGGCCAAAGAGGATAAGGGTTGGAATTTGAAGGAGTATTCCCTTCACCTTTCACCTTTCACCTTTCACCTTTCACTTTTCACCTTTTAATATATGCCCTGGGCCATCATGGCTTTGGCGACCTTCATGAAGCCGGCGGTGTTGGCCCCCTTGACGTAGTTGACGTAGCCGTCGGGCTGCTTGCCGTATTCGACGCACTGCGAGTGGATGTCGGCCATTATGTCGCGGAGACGGTTGTCGACCTCCTCGGCTGTCCAGGAGAGTTTCTGGCTGTTCTGCGCCATCTCCAGGCCGCTGACGGAGACCCCTCCGGCGTTGGCCGCCTTTCCGGGGGCGTAGAGGATGCGGGCGGCGATGAACTCGCGCACGGCCTCGGGGGTGGAGGGCATGTTGGCCCCCTCGCTGACTGCGACGCATCCCTGGGCGAGCAGGGCGCGGGCGTCGTCGCCGTCGATTTCGTTCTGAGTGGCCGACGGCATCGCTATGTCGCACGCGGCGTGTTTCCAGGGTCGCTCGCCGGGGAGGTATTCGAGCCCTTCCTGGGCGGCGAACTCGCTGACGCGGCCGCGCATGGCGATTTTAAGCTCGAACAGGCGCTCCCACTGTCCGCGGGTCATCCCTTCGGGAATGAGCACCGTGCCGTCGGAGTCGCTCATCGATACGACCTTCGCTCCGAGCGTGATCAGCTTGTCGGCTGTGTAGAGGGCGACGTTGCCCGAGCCGCTGACCGCGACCTTCTTCCCCTCGATCGCTATGCCGCGGGTAGCCAGCATGTTGAGCAGGAAGTAGACGTTGCCGTATCCGGTGGCCTCGGGGCGCATCAGGGAGCCGCCGAAGGAGATTCCCTTGCCGGTGAAGGTGCCGGTGAACTCGCGGGCCATCTTCTTGTACCACCCGAACATGTAGCCTACCTCGCGGGCCCCGACCCCTATGTCGCCGGCGGGGACGTCGGTGTCGGCCCCGATGTTGCGCCACAGCTCGTTGACGAACGCCTGGCAGAAGCGCATGACCTCCATGTCGCTCTTGCCGCGGGGCGAGAAGTCGGACCCGCCCTTGGCGCCCCCCATCGCGAGGGTCGTCAGCGAGTTCTTGAACGTCTGTTCGAAGGCGAGGAATTTCAGGATCGAGAGGTTTACGGAGGAATGGAAGCGGATACCCCCCTTGTAGGGGCCGATGGCGTTGTTGTGCTGCACGCGGTAGCCCATGTTGTTTCGCACGCGCCCCTGGTCGTCGGTCCAGCTCACGCGGAACGAAATCACGCGGTCGGGCATGCAGAGGCGCTCCATCAGGTTGTAGCGCTCGAAGGCGGGATACTCGTTGTAGACATCCTCGATCGAGTTGACCACCTCTTCGACTGCCTGGAGGTATTCCGGCTCGTTGGGGAATCGGCGGCGCAGGGAGTCCATCAGTTCGGTTGCTTTCATAATCCTTCCTTAGAAATTGATATTGAATATTGGAAATTGACTTAATCTTTGGCAGAATGAGCTGTAAAACTCATTTCCGGCGGCAAAATTACGCAAAACATCCGATTCTGCCAACATTTTGCTAAAATTTTCCGCGCGATACCGCCCCTTGTCGCCGTTTCCGCCATTTTCGCTAACTTCGCGGTCGAACCGCCGGGAGAAGTCGGCGGTTATTAAGTAAGGTTGAATCAAATCAATATATATTTATTATGGAGTACGGGATTTTGCGGCGCGCGGCGATTTGGGTCGCGGCGGCGATGGTTTCGGTTGGCGCGTATGCGGCGGGAGAGTGGAAAGCGGACGTTCTCGGCGACGGATACCGGGCGCGGACGGTCGACCAGGGGCGCGACTATTCCGGGCCGGTGGTCTCGACGATTGTGCGGAAGATGGCTCCCGACAGCGTCGCGAAGGGGCGCGGGGTGCTGTACATCCACGGTTTCAACGACTATTTCTTCAACGCCCGCATGGGCGACGAGTTCGCGGCGAGGGGGTATGACTTCTATGCGGTCGACCTGCGGAAATACGGCCGCTCGATACGCCCCGGCCAGCGGATTTTCGAGACCCGCTCGCTGCGGGAGTATTTCCCCGACATAGACTCGGCGCTGGTGCAGATGCGCCGCGACGGGGTGCGCGAGACGGTGCTGATGGGGCATTCCACCGGCGGGCTAATCGCGGCTTATTATATGGCGCAGACGGGCAACACGCAGGTTGACGCGCTGGTGCTCAACTCCCCGTTTCTCGACTGGAACCTTGGTTGGAAGGAGCGGCTCGTGCCTCTGATTGACTGGTGGGGCGGCCTGTTTCCGACAACGGAAATCAGCCAGGGGGAGTCGACGGCCTATTCCGAGAGCCTTCTGAAGGGGGAACACGGCGACTGGGTGTATAATACTGACTGGAAGCTGCGGCGCTCGCCCGACGTGACCGCCGGGTGGGTTCGCGCGATCAGCGAGGCGCAGCACGCCCTGCGCGACGGGAAGGCCGACATCGGCGTGCCGATCCTGCTGATGTACAGCGACAAGAGCGTCGACACCCCTGAGTGGACCCCCGAACATAACGCTGCCGACGGGGTTCTCGACGTAGCCGACATACGCCGCTACGGCCTGATGCTCGGCCCGGAGATTACCTGCTTCCGCGTCTACGGGGGCCTCCACGACCTCTTCCTGAGCAACCGGCGCCTCCTGGCCGCCCTCTATCCCCGCGTCTTCTCGTGGCTCGCCTCCTCCCTGCCGCCCGTTCCCCCCTGCCGCTGAGGAGGGTGTATCATAACGGACCATCTGGGCCATTCTGATATCACCCTCCCATCCGGGTACAATATAAGGGCGAATCTGAATTTTGACATATCTTCATTGCTCGGCTTACGCCTCGCCACGGTAGAGGGGGAGGAGAACAGGGGGCGGGGTTCGGTTGTTTTGGAAGAAAAGATTATTTTGATAAAGATTACGGATATGAGGAATTTACGGATCGCGGCGGTTGTTGCCGCCGCGGGGGCGCTGGCCCTGACGGGGTGCGTCAGCAAGAAGAAATACGCGCTGCTGGAAAACGAGTACAACAATACGCGGACGGAGCTTGCCGAGAGCCGGGCCTACAACAAGAGCCTGGACGCGATGCTCGCGGAGGCGAAGGCTAACAACCAGCAGCTTAAGGATAACCTGGCGGCGCTGCAGGGGACTCTCTCGCAGAGTATCCAGCAGAACGCGCAGGGGAATGTGAATATCTCGAAGCTGGTAGACGAAATCAACGCGTCGAACCGGTATATTAAGGAGCTTGTGGCGGCGAAGACGAGGTCCGACTCCCTGAACATGGTGCTTACGAACAATCTTACGCGGTCGCTGTCGCGCGACGAGCTGAAGGATGTCGACGTGAAGGTGCTGAAGGGGGTGGTCTATATCTCGCTGGCCGACAATATGCTGTTCAAGACGGGTTCTTACGCGATTTCCGACCGCGCGATGGAGACGCTGGGTAAAATCGCGAAGATTATAAAGGATTACAGGGACTACGACGTTGTCGTTGAGGGGAATACGGACAATGTCCCTATCTCGCGCACGAATATCCGCAACAACTGGGACCTTTCGGCGCTGCGCGCGTCGTCGGTGGTTCAGACGTTGCAGGAGAAGTTCGGCGTCGATCCTTCGAGGCTGTCGGCAGCGGGCCGCGGCGAGTACCGCCCGATAGCGGACAATACCACGGAGTCCGGGCGCCAGCGGAACCGCCGCACGGAAATCATCATCACTCCGAACCTGGACCAGTTTATGGAGCTGGTCGGGCAGGCTCCCAAGTGAGGATATATGCGGCGGAATGCGGCGGAGCGTGATAGCGGCCCGTCTGGGTCGTCGCCGAAGGCACTCGCGTTCGGTCACGGTCGCCAGACCGCTCCCATCACGCTCGACCTCCGGCTCCTACCATCCGGACCACTCTGACGCTCCGCCGGGCCATCCGGGCGGAACCTAAGGGACAAACGAATTACCAAACGCGAATTGCAGCCCGCGGCGTCGAGGATGCCGCGGGCTGTATTATGAGTTGGGGCTTTTGATGTTTGACGGGTAGGGTATATATTGGAAGCTGCGTAAAATGGGTTGAAAATGATTGAAAAATAAGTTTTTTTCGGGAGGGTATTGCGAGTTATTTTATAATTTCTTAACTTTGCCTCCGTTAGCTCCGAGAGAGGAGCGGCATACATAATAAAAGAAAGCGATTTCGCATTGTTCCATTGCTGAAACTTAGACAACTTCAACAATGATAATATGGAATGATGGTGGAAGACGCTCGCTTTGGCTGTATATCATCAGTTCGTGATATAAGGTCAAGGTGGGGTTACTTCACTTGTCCATATTATCAGGGAGTCTAAGCCCTCAGCAGTGAGCAAGTGGGATAGTGGCTCCACTTTCTTTTTTTATGATTCCCTAATCAATCAAAATCACCAACGGCATCTCCTGAGCCCCGGATGCTAAAAGAAAGAGACAATGAAAAAACATGTCTACGTTCTAATCGTGGCTTTGTTCGCCACACTCGGGCTCGCGTCATGTAGCTCTGTAAAACACACTTCGACGACGGTTGACGTTGACACTTCCGTATCGAGCAAAAACACGGCTGACCTCGTGGTCGCGCCGCAAAAAATCTCCTACACCTTGAAACCGTCGAAAGCGGTTCGCCGTTGTGGCGAAAAGGCTGTTATCAAGACGGCTGTAGCCGAGGCTCTGAAAGCCAACGGTAACGCTGACGTGCTCGTCGGGTTCCAGTATGAAATCAAGAAGACCAAGAACTTTTTCGGGAAGACCAATATCAAGTACGTTACTGTCGAGGGATACCCCGCAACGTATACCAACATCCAGCCCGTCAGAAAATAAGCGACAGATATGAGAACAAAATTACTTGCGCTTGCGGCTGTAGGGATGATTCTGTGCTCGTGTTCTTCCATCAAACATACCTCTTCAACCGCCGCGGTAGAGACGAAAGTCGTGAATTTCACGGTGGCCGATGTCGAGGTGCAGCCAGCGAAAATATCCAAAACAACCAGTTGGAGCTACAATCCGTTCCGGCGCGTATCTGTCGAGACTGTAAAGACCAACACCACGGCCCTTATGCTTCAGGAAGCCGGGGCGGACGTGCTCCTCGAACCCGAATATATCGTTGAAAAACGGGGATTCCTGCGCGGGGGTTCCGTGACAGTTATCGGCTTCCCCGCCTCGTATTCCAACTTCCACAAAATGACTCAGGAGGAGGCCCAGGTTTTCAAGGCGGTCAATGAGAAAGCTCCCAAAAAGGAAAAGAAAAGATTCTTTTTCTTCTAACCGACTAAACACCAATCTATAACAATAAATTAGAAACGAAAATGAAAAATCTGTTGAAGCATGTGGCCATGCTGGCCTTCACCCTCTTCCTCGGACTGGCGGCTACCTCCTGTTCCGATGATGACGACAAGGACGAACCCTCGGCTGTCGTAGGAAAAATCTCAATCACCAACAAATCGACCTACACTCTCGACAACTTTATGGTGAATTTCACCAACGACAAGGGGGAGGTTATCACCCGCGAACAGAAGGGAACGCTGAAACCCAGCGGAAAGGTCTCGGTCGAGGTACCCATCGGCGCTACTTATTACTATATGAGCACCGCGGTAAACGGAACGCGCTTCTTTTCCGTGGACTACGCCGTTTCGGTCAAGACCCAGATTCTGACAGACCAGATTGTCGGCGAATGGAAGTCCAACTAAACTGGCCTTTAAACAAAACTCTACGATAATATAACTGTGATTTCACATTGAAAATGTGAATTGTGTGACGACATTCCCTGGACGTGAGTCTCGGGAATGTCTTTTATATATATGGGTGCTTTAGGACCGAATGGTCAACGGATTAAGAGGGCACTTTCCGCATCTTCTCCTGGCTTGCATCCTCCCTGCCGCTGAGCCGAGCGAGGAACGAGAGGGTTGCTCGCTCGGCTCACGCCTCGCCACAGTAAAGACCGGAGGCGCGCCGAGGCGGATTCGGGTTATCGGGGGGTTAGAAGAGGCGTTCCTGGCCGAGGATCTGGTCGCGGAGCTCGTCGTCGGAGATTTCGGTGAAGGAGGAGTCAGACTGGTCGGACTGGTCGGACTGGTCAGACAGGTCGGACGAGGAAGTGGGGGCCGGGGGGTCGGAGTCGGAGGGGAGGTCGCGGGGTTCGAGCTCTTCGACGGTGGCGAGGGTGTAGGTTGTCAGGCGCTTGCCTTTGGCCTTGAAGGACTTGACGGCGACGAAGTCGGCGGTGTCGATGTCGAGAGGCTCGCGGAAGTCGTCGCCCCCGCCGAAGATGAGGCGGAAGCGGGCGCCGGGCTGGTCGGAGAGGGCGATTAGTCGCGAGGCGGGGTTCTCTCCGAGGAAGCGCTGGCGCTTGGCTGAGGGCTCGAGGGTGAAGCGCTTGAGGTAGGGGAATTTCTGGTCGGCGTCGTGGAGGAGGGCTGTCCAGACTTTCTCGGGCTGGAATTTCTCGATGCGGAGCAGGGAGATGTTCTCGTAGTGGTTGGCGGCGTCGAAGTTGGTCATGTAGTACTCGCCGTCGGTTGTCATGACGAGTACCTGGTCGGTGCCGGAGAACTCGCCGAGGAAGTCTCCGCGGCCGTCGTAGTTGAGGCGCATGACGTCGCGGTCGAACCATACCTGGCGCCCTCCGAGGGTGGATACTCCTTTCTCTTTGAGGGAGAAGCGGTGGACTTCGTTGCGGGTCACGATGTTGCCCTGGCTCTGGCGCCCTTTGATGAGCTGCTCGGAGAAGTCGACGTCGAACTGGAGGGTCTTCAGGCGGGGTTTGGGCTTGAGGGACACGCGGACTACCTCCGCCTCGCCGTTGGGGTTGGCCGAGAACCATACGATGCGCGAGCCGGGTTTTTCCTGGGTGAGGTTGTACTCTTTGTCGCGGGTGACGCCCGTCACGGCGAAGCGCTTCATGAAGAAGGTGCCTCCGCGGCCGTCCTGGTAGATGACGTTGTAGATGGTTCGCTTGTCGTTGCGGGTGAAAAGGCCGACGTGGCGCACGTTCTTGTCGATAAAGAGTTTCTCGGCCACGCGGACCACTTTGTAGCGGCCGTCGTTGTAGAAGATGATGACGTCGTCGAGGAGGGAGCAGTTGAAGAGGTATTCGTCTTTTTTGAGGGAGGTCCCGATGAAGCCCTCCTCGCGGTTGATGTAGAGCTTTTCGTTAGCCTCGGCTACGCGGGATGCCTCGATGTTGTCGAATCCGCGGATTACGGTGCGGCGGGGGTATTTCTCGCCGTATCGCTCCTTGAGGCGGAGGAACCAGTCGACGGCGTAGTCGGTGATATGGGCGAGGTGGTTGTTTATCTCGGCGATACGCTCGTTGTAGAGGGCGATCTGGCGGTCGGCGTCGCGGGAGGAGAATTTGAGGATGCGCTTCATGCGTATTTCCATGAGGCGCTGGATGTCGTCGTCGGTGATTTCGCGTACGAGCTTGGGGAGGAAGGGCTCGAGGCGCTTGCGGACGTGGGCGCTGACGGCCTCCATCGTCTCTCCCTGCTCGAACTCGCGGTCCTTGTAGATCCGTTCCTCGATGAAGATTCGCTCGAGGGAGGCGGAGTGGAGCATCTCGCGGACCTCGGCGAGCTGTATCTCCAGCTCGCGGCGGAGCAGGTCGCGGGTGCGGAAGGCAGAGTGGCGCAGGATTTCGCTGACGGTAAGGAAGGCGGGCTTGTTGTCGCGGATCACGCAGCAGTTTGGGGATACGGCGACCTCGCAGTCGGTAAAGGCGTAGAGGGCGTCGATGGCCTTGTCGGAGGAGGTTCCGGGGAGGAGGTGGACGAGGATCATCGCGGTCTGGGCGGTGTTGTCGTCGACCTTGCGGATTTTGATTTTCCCTTTCTCGAAGGCTTTGAGGATGGAGGCGATTACGACGGAGGTTGTCTTGCCGAAGGGGATTTCGGTTATGGCGAGGGTCTTGTTGTCGATTTTCTCGATTTTGGCGCGTACCTTCACGGCTCCTCCGCGCTCGCCGTCGTTGTAGCGGCTGACGTCGATGTAGCCGCCGGTCGGGAAGTCGGGGTATAGGGTGAACTCCTCACCGCGGAGGGCCGCGACGGAGGCGTCGAGCAGCTCGTTGAAGTTGTGGGGGAGGATTTTAGAGGAGAGGCCGACGGCGATTCCCTCGACGCCCTGGAATAGGAGGAGGGGGAATTTGACGGGGAGGGTGACGGGTTCTTTCTTGCGCCCGTCGTAGGAGGGTACCCAGTCTGTGATTTTGGGGTTGTAGAGGGTCTCGAGGGCAAACTGCGAGAGGCGCGCCTCGATGTAACGGCCGGCGGCGGCGTCGTCGCCGGTGAGGATGTTGCCCCAGTTTCCCTGGGTGTCGACCAGCAGCTCCTTCTGCCCGAGCTGTACGAGCGCGTCCTTGATCGAGGCGTCGCCGTGGGGATGGTACTGCATCGTGTTCCCAACGATGTTGGCGACCTTGTTGAAGCGGCCGTCGTCGAGGGTCTTCATCGAGTGGAGGATACGGCGCTGCACGGGCTTCAGGCCGTCCTCGATATGGGGGACGGCGCGCTCGAGAATGACGTAGCTGGCGTAGTCGAGGAACCAGTTGCGGTACATTCCTCCGAGGCGGAGGCGGGCGGTCTCGCTGCCGGGGGCGGCGGGAAGTTCCTCGGTCTCCTCCTCGACGGCTTCGGCGATTTCGTCGGTAAGGGGGGATATGGGTTCGCGGCCGTTGTCTTGGTGGCCGTTTTCGGTTTCGGGATTCGCGGGGTTGTTGAGGTCGTCAGTCATTCAGGGTATCTATAATGTGCAAAGGTACGAAATTTTTTCGTATTTAGGGCGAACCGCTGGTCGCTGCGCGAACGAAAAAAGCGCGTTAGGCGTTAAGCAATAGGAACTTTGGCTTGCCTCGGGGGCGTAAGCGGGAAGCCCGGTTAAGCCCTATTAAGGAAATTTTTCCTTAATTATGACCGGCGGGGATTTTTTTCGTGAAAAAATTCGTACCTTTGCATCCGGTTAACAAGGCGAACACGCTCCGCCCGACCATAGATGACAATAAAATTTTTCACTCAATATCTTCTATCAAAATGAGCAAGATTGATTTAACCCAGTACGGTATCACCGGAACTCCGAAGGTGTACCACAACCCCTCCTGGGACGAACTCTTCATCGATGAAACCAAGCCCGGCCTCGAAGGCTACGAGAAGGGCCAGGAAACCGAGCTCGGCGCCGTCAACGTCATGACCGGCATCTACACCGGCCGCTCCCCCAAGGATAAGTTCTTCGTGATGGACGATACCTCCAAGAACACAATCTGGTGGACCTCCGACGAATACAAGAACGACAACAAACCCATCACTCCCGCTACCTGGGACGCCCTGAAGAAAATCGCCGACAAGGAGCTGAGCGACAAGCCCCTCTATGTTGTCGACGCTTTCTGCGGCACCAACAAGGACACCCGCCTGGCCGTCCGCTTCATCATGGAAGTGGCATGGCAGGCTCATTTCGTTACCAACATGTTCGTGCGCCCCACCAAGGACGAGCTGGAGAACTTCACTCCCGACTTCGTGGTGCTCAACGCCTCCAAGGCAAAGGTTGAGAACTGGAAGGAACTCGGCATCAACTCCGAGACCTGCGTAGCATTCAACCTGACCCAGCGCATGCAGGTGATCATCAACACCTGGTACGGCGGCGAGATGAAGAAGGGCATGTTCTCCATCATGAACTACTACCTTCCCCTGAAGGGCATGGCCTCCATGCACTGCTCGGCCAACACCGACATGAAGGGCGAGAACACCGCAATCTTCTTCGGCCTCTCCGGCACCGGCAAGACTACCCTCTCGACCGACCCCAAGCGCCTCCTCATCGGCGACGACGAGCACGGCTGGGACGACAACGGCGTCTTCAACTACGAGGGCGGCTGCTACGCCAAGGTCATCAACCTCGACAAGGACTCCGAGCCTGACATCTACAACGCCATCCGCCGCAACGCCCTCCTGGAGAACGTTACCGTAGACAAGGACGGCAAGATCGACTTCGCCGACAAGAGCGTTACGGAGAACACCCGCGTTTCCTATCCTATCGAGCACATCGAGAAGATCGCCCCGGGCAGCCATGGCCCCGCCGCGAAGAACGTCATCTTCCTGTCGGCCGACGCCTACGGAGTGCTTCCCCCGGTATCGATCCTGACCCCGGAGCAGACCAAGTACTACTTCCTGTCGGGCTACACCTCGAAGCTGGCCGGCACCGAGCGCGGCATCACCGAGCCGACCCCCACTTTCTCGGCATGCTTCGGCGCGGCCTTCCTTAGCCTGCACCCCACCAAGTACGCTGAGGAGCTGGTCAAGAAGATGGACAAGAGCGGCGCTAAGGCTTACCTGGTGAACACCGGCTGGAACGGCACCGGCAAGCGTATCTCGATCCGCGACACCCGCGGCATCATCGACGCCATCCTCGACGGCTCGATCCTGACCGCCCCGACCAAGACCATCCCCGTGTTCGACTTCACCGTTCCCACCGAACTCCCCGGAGTTGATCCGAAGATTCTCGACCCCCGCGACACCTACACCGATCCCGCTGAGTGGACCAAGAAGGCTACCATGCTCGCCGAGAAGTTCATCAACAACTTCAAGAAGTTTGAGAACAACGCCGCCGGCAAGGCCCTCGTAGCCGCCGGCCCGAAACTCTAAGCAGCTAACGCAACCCAACCATAGGCGAGTCGGAATCTCCGACACGGCGCCTCGCTGGCTTTCAGCTCCTTATGCAGTCTCGTAGCAGCGGGGGTGTCGCAAAATTATGAGTTTTGCCCTACATAGATTAAGTTCTGCGACACCCTCGGCTATTTCAGAAAGTTCCGGGCCATTGCGTCTGCGAACTCTTGTTCGACATTTCTTGTATAGAAGGGCATGCCCCAAATCTCGAACTTGTCGTTTTTAGTTTCAAAACAGAGTGTTGCCTCATCGTGTATTCTCTGTTGGAAAAGGGTTTTCCATGCATCAGCTCGTCGCAAATGTTCACCCTTCGGCTCAATGAATATCTGAATATTATCGAATTGGCTCTCATCGCCCTTTTTACGCAGGAATAGCACAAAGTCGGGTTCTGTCGCCCGGTCGTCATTGAATGAATATATCTTCAAGTCCTTATAGTTGCGTAGAAGACATACCTCGGCGTATTTCTCTTTAAGTTTTCCTACGATGGATTCGATATATTTTATCAGATATTTTTCTTCCTCAGTACCGAAGTTGTCCTCATATCCGTACCACTCGCAATTCATAAGGTCGAGCTTCAGATACATATTTGTCGTTTCCCGCATCGAAACGCCATCTTCTTTGCTTTCCCCGCCTAAGGCAACCTTATAGCGATGGTCATGGAAAACATCGCGCACCTGCCTGGGTGTGAAAAGTTTGCTGCCGCGGGTGCCAACGCCGCTGCGGGCGAGCATCGGCTCGATCTGTCGAAGGACTCCCACCGCTGTGGACAGTTTGTCTTTCTGCGACAGGTTTTCTATCACTTGCTCCCGGCCATACACTACGACGCGGATATTTGCCAGATAGTCCTCGCTCTCGATAAACTCTTTTATTGAAGTGAGGTTTGGAAATATATCATGCAGCGCGGCGAAAGTAAAGCTGCCGAATCTGTTGATCGCAGCTCGAAGTATATGCCTGCCGAAATCCCGCAATCTTAAATTTCTCTTCTGCAACGACACCGTTTCACTCGCCGTTGCTATCGAGAAAACAAGGCTCGTTGACATCTCGCCGCTGCTTATTCTCACCGAGTATTCTCTGTCGAGTATGTCTTTACCAATGTTTGTCAGCTCCTCGTTTATAAGGTATGGCACAAGTTCATTTGCGAAAACATAGCCGTCGGTATACAGACGCGATTTCTTGAAACTGTCTTTGAGCCGTTCCACTACCTCAACGCTTCTCGACTCAATGATGCCGGAGGCCGCGAGAGCCGAGTTCAGCTCCTGAATGTATCGGGGATTGCTCGGGCTGTGATATGACAGCGTTTCGAGATGTCGCAAAGGATTATCGAGCTGGTCGTCAAACTTTCGCTTAGAGGCATACTCGTTCAATGGTCTTGCCTCTATCTGTTCTGTTTTGTCTGTAAACGGCATATATCGCGCGCCGCGACCTATCAACTGTGCCTCGCTGTTGGTGGTCTTACCCACTGTGCCGCCTCGTGCGTCGCGCGTGTCGTAAAGGCGCACTATGTCGTAGAGGTTCAGCACGTCCCAACCCTCGTTGAGCATATCCACGGCAAACACGGCGCGAAACTCGTTATCCTTGCTTTCCAACGAGTTAAGATATTGCTGCTTCTCGGCGCTGATGGTGCTTCCGTCAACGAGCAGCAGGTTGTCCTGCTTGAAATCCTCCCGTATTTCAAGCAGCAGGTTTTCGAGCGTTATACCGTGCTGTTCAAAGTAGTTGAATGCGTCGAGCATACCCTCTTTGGCATTGCTCTTTATGCGTCGCAGGGTATCTACCGTCAGATTCTTTATGGTCTCGACAAACAAGCTGAAAAACTCCTTGTTATCACTGATTTTTTTTGATTTGAGCATCACCACCGGCTTGATGTCCTGCCGTATCTGATTGCCCAATTTCCTGCGGAACTGGCTCATAATAACGGCTTGCACAGCGCGGTCAATCGGCTGCATATCGCTTTGCATCACGGCGATGTCCTTTGAATAGCCGTCCTCGCGGAACTTCTTCAAGGGGTAATCGAATATCACCTTATCCTTGTATTTGTCCGCAATGTTGGCATTGGCAAAGTCCTGCGTCGCGGTGAACTCCAATAGGACGTTTCCGGCGTTGGCATTGAAAATGCGCATCACAGTAGTTTCCCAGTCATCGCTCGGATTATCTTCCTCATACGAATCTCCAAAGCCTATCTCCATTTGCTGCGACTTACCCGTTTTCTTTGACGCTGTATTGATGTGGTGAGCCTCATCGGCTATCATCGCCACCTTCAGTCCCCGGAAGTCGTCGTAGGTCACGCCTCCTTCTTTCGGCGTATTCAAGTCGCTGTGCAATCCCTGAATAGTCTGCAGGCAGAAATTAATCGCGTCGGAATCGCTATCCTGGAAGTTTTCGACTTGCTTCACCTCCACGCGCTTGTTGCCAATAGTGATGTTCTGCCCGAAAAGATACTTAGAAGACGCGGCGTTGAAGAAGTTGTCGCGCGTTTTCTCTATCACGTTGCCGCTGTTGACGAAAAAGAGGAAGTTGCGATAGCCTTGCTCGTAGAGGTAGAGAATGATACCGGCCATTATCAGCGTCTTGCCGCTGCCGGTGGCCATGTGGAAAAGCAGTTGAGGTTTTGCCGCTTTCCCCTCAAAGTCGTTCTCCCAGTATGATATGAAATATTGAAACGCCTCCGTCTGATACGGGCGAAGCCGCATCATCGGATTCAGGGCCGAGGCAAAACTCGACGGCATGACCACGCGTTCAATCTGCTTTTTGCCAAGCTCGATGCGGAGCATGTTTTGCAGATTGTCGCGCAGGAAATCCTCAATGCTGATTTCTTGTAGCTTCTTCGCCATCGTCAGTTGGATTTGTCGTAGAACTCAGTGTTCAGTCGCTTGTCGGAGTCGGACACATCGAACTCGGCATTGTCAATTTCCGACAAAGGAACATAGAGCAGGTTTTTGTCGAGGCACTCTATCAAGAACAACTTCTGTTCGTCAAGGCTCAACGCCTCAAATTCTTTCACGTTCTCGTTGAACGTCTTCGGGTCTATCTTCCACGAGAGAAATCCGGTCTGCCGCATCTCCTCCCAAATCTTCCTCAGCTCGTCGGTTGACCCGGCGGCACAGATTCGGTCGGCGAAACGCTGGTTGGCCGCAGCCAATTCGCAGTACACGAACGAGCCGCCTCCCTGCCAGTTGACTACTTCTGATATACCTGTTTTATCTCCCGCTACGACGCTTTTCAATCGCGAAACACTCATTTGGATATTCGAGTCGAGTTGTTCACAAGTAACAAAACGCCTATTCATTTTCATTGAGACAGAAGCAGTCGTACCGCTTCCTGCGAAAAAATCCAGTACTAAATCGTTCGGATTAGTTGCCATTTCGATTATTCGGCGTAGTAACCTCTCAGGTTTTTTCCCTCCTTTAAGTTGTACGCCACCCTCTTTTGCAATTCCCTCATATGAAATATCATTCCACATATTGGTTAATTGCATTGATGGCGTTTCTTCACCATCAATTAGTCGTACTTTTTTTGCATAAAAGGCGACTTCTTGCCCCTTGGTTACATATATTGTGTAATTGCCCTCACGCTCAAGGCAGTAGATGTGGCCAGGGTTTATTTTTGATTTCTCTCTTAATACAACTACCTCAGCAGCGGCATTATTGTTTATTGCGGTCAGCCTAAAAACTCTGTCCTTATTTTGAAGTGCGAATTCCGCGACTTCTTCAAAAAACGCGCCTTTGCTCATTTGCTTCAGAGCCTGCCGCTTATTTTCATAGCCATATCGTTTAGCTATATAATCATCAATCCTTGTTATTTCCCATTTGTCGCAAGGGTCACTGGGATTGATAATTAAGAACGCATAATTATCATCATACGCAGTTTTTACATATTGTGTATTATACGTCCACCTACTTTTGTGTTTAGCAAAAGCCAAAATGTACTCGGCTGTTTCAAAAACACCAGGATTTACACTTGCGAAGCCTGAGG
Organism: uncultured Porphyromonadaceae bacterium; assembly: GCA_937969265.1. Taxonomy (GTDB): domain Bacteria; phylum Bacteroidota; class Bacteroidia; order Bacteroidales; family Muribaculaceae; genus UBA7173. The sequence goes on along the minus strand of CALBWF010000072.1, from coordinate 8,022 downwards.
GCGACTTTGTCCTTACTGTGATTTTATTGATAAAGTTATTTTCGCCATTCTGGTTGAAAATTTCTTTCATCAATAAATGAAGCTCTGCAACTCCATCATCACTAATTTGCACGAAAATGGCACCATCATCACTCAATAACTCTCTCGCGATTTCAAGCCGATTACGCATAAAGGCACACCAGGTAGAACGCTTGAAATTAGTGTTATAAGCGAACGTATCTTCTTTTTTATCTTGCACGAAATAGTAGGGTGGGTCAATGTAGATAAGTTTAACCCTTCCGCGATATTTTTTTCGCAACGAGTGAAGCGTCAGCAAGTTGTTGCCCTTGATGATGATGTTGTCTCGCGATGAGACCTCGGTCGGTGTGGCGTCGCCGTTGCTGTCGTAGCGCCGGAAGTTGGTGAGGACTTTCGGCTCGGTGAGGCGGTTGATTTCGTCGGGCGCGAGGATCTCGTTCCAAAATACCTCGTCGCGCTTCGCATCCTCCTTGGTCTGACCCCCTTCGAGGACGCAGTCTTTGTACGGCCACGAAAGCACCACCTCGCGGCTCTCGGACAGGAAACGGTCGTCGTCGCCGGTCAGTCCTATCTTGTTTTTGTAACTGGTGTAGCTGTCGGGCAGAAAGCGTTTGTTCATCACGAATTTTTGGAACTTCACCTTGTCGAAAACGATGAGTCCGTCTAAGTCCGTGAAGAAATTCGCTTTCAAACCCTCATGAGTAAGAAGCAGCTTGATCAACTCCGGGCGCACCGCCAACGCTGCCTCGACAACGGCGTTCTTCAGAAGAATGCCATCCTCGGAGCAGTAGCGGCTCTCGTCGCGGAGCAGCTTCTCCAACTCGTGAAAAAGGTTGAGGTTGTTCATTTCGGAGTCATTCCATACATAGACATCGGCTCCAAATGACAGATTTGATTGGTCTTGGATAAAAGAAAAGCGGGAGCCTTATCGTTACTCGTCCCGCAACCTGTAGCCGTCGAACTTGCTATATCGCCAGAACGAGCAACTCTGACTCCACGCTGTCATATGCGGATACCCCAAACCCATTCCAAGCTGACGCGCCTGAAATGAGTCCGAGTAGGTATACACATACCCGTGGCGTCTATCGTTACTCTGTCCTTTGGCGATGTTTTGGAGTGTTCGACGTTCCAGGTTGCCAAAGACAAAGCGTCAATATACGCTTTTCTATAAATATGTCGTTAGAATCCCGCTTCCGCAGCGTCAACCTCCTTTGAGTCGCGCTCCCACAGCGTGGAAATCTATCTGCGAAATTAACAAAATTTTCTTACGCGGCCATCGCGTTTGCAGGGAAACGTCATAAAACATCGCGACAAGTAGCCGGGCTGTCTGTTAAATCGTCCGTCATGCGCTCTGACGGGGTGTTATTTTCCGGCGAGCAGCTTGGAGAAGCTGACCCGGGCCTTGTCGGCAACGGGGATTCTTAAAAATTCTTCCGGGTCGGTATGTTTGGGAGGATTTTCGGAGGGTTTCGCCGAGGTCGGAGAGATGGCGATTGGAGCGCCTTGGTAAAGCAGGACAAAGTAAATCGGCTTTCCCTTGAAAAAGGGGTTCTTTTTCAGGATACGGAAGAAAACGGAATCGCAATAGTCGAAGATGCAACAGTCTGACTTGAACTTCCGCTTACATTCGTCTATGAGCTTATCCGTTAGTTCTTTACGCGATTTCATTTCGACTACAATCATTTCCCGGTCGGTAACGATGAGGTAGTCCCCGTGCTTGTTAAAATCTCCGATTATTTTGTCAAAGAATAGCTTGTGGACTTTTATCCCGTCAAGTTTGACAGCATAGGCTTCAGCCGGAAGCCCGTGAACCGTTATCTCGCGCAGGGTTGCCCCTTTGTCGGTTTCCCTGAGGACAACCTCGCCGCCGGAAGAAGGGAATGTGGCGCACAAAGCCTTTCGGAGGGTCTGTCTATCCATTGAAGATAATCGCTTCCTGGAGTTCGTTGATTCGGGAAATGGTGTCGTCAAAGCTGCTTACCGCGGCGCCATAGAAAGAATCGACGGGCGCTTCCCCGATTGTTGTCTTGCCTAAAATGGTTGTCCCGTCTTTGGCTGTCTTTGTCGGACGTTTGGCGACGTACACACGGAAATCCTTGGGATTCAGGAGCATGCTCTTCGAGATTCCGTTTTTCTCCATGAGAGAGGGAATCCTCTCGGCTTTTTGCTGCTTCCTGAGCATGACGAGGGTGTTCAGCTCTTTGATGAAGTAGTCGCTGTGGGTGGTGATAAACACCTTTACCCCGCAGTTTACGAGCATCGCCACCCACCGGGCGAGCAGTCGCTGGCTTTCGGGGTGGAGGTTCATTTCCGGCTCGTCGATCATCAGAAGGTCTCCTTTTTTTGCGAGGTGGCGCAGCCAGAAGGAAATGAGCACGAGCGACCGGGCCGAGCTGGAGCTTTCCTCCATCGCGAGTTTTAGCGAGGGGGTGTCGGCCGGAGAGAAGAAAATTCCGTTTTCATCAGCGGAATACCGGCCTCCCGAAATTCTGTCGAAAGCGGTTACCAGGCCGGGGTATCTTTTTGCGAGGGGGGAGGTCCTGAGCGCTATGGAACGCAGGTTCTTGACAAAGTTGATGTTCTTGATTATCGGGAAAGGATAGAGCGAATGGCTGACATCCTCAACCAGCCCGTCGAAATCGTCGGGGTGACGCTCCAGCAGGGCTTTTATGTCCTTGCCTTTCTCCGGGGTCAGCTCGTCGCGGAACATCAGGGCACCGGTCCGTTCGGTGCTTGTGAATGTGATCGCCGGGAGCGTATCCTTGAAGATTATTTCCTTGATGGTATCCCCGATTACGCTTTCGATGATTTCTTTCTGTGCTTCCTTGAGAGGGGTTTTCCCGTTGCGCAGCAGGGTGGCCGTCAGCCGTTGAGATCCTTTGGGTTTCGACAGTTGGAGGGAGTACTGGTTGCCGGCGCTGAGGGTTCTTGAAAAAGAAACGGGTATGACAAGGTCGTCGGGACTGACGGAGAGATTCAGCTTCGAGTGCTTGAAATGGGAAGGCTCGGCGGCGAAAAATACCGGGATCATCGCGCATGCGCGTTTTGACGCCATATCAAAATACGCGTCGAGAACCTCCTGCGACAGGTCAAGCCCTATTTCGATCTCTCCGTTCTCTAACAAATCGTTGATAGCCTCGTCAGGCACGGGAAACGAAATGGCGTGGCGGATAAAATCCAGGGAGCAGAAGAGGGAATAAGAGGCGTAGGTTTTCCCGGTATTGTTCTTGCCACATAAAACCGTCAGCGGAGCTAATGTCATTTCCGCCGAGTCTATCGGGCCGAGGTTTGAAATTGAGAACTTCATAACGAAGCTGAAAAAGTTTGAGTATGCCGTCCAACCGAGGGGGTTATTCCCACTCGATTGTGGCTGGCGGTTTGGAGGAGATGTCGTAGGTCACGCGGTTTACGCCGCGGACGCGGTTGATGATTTTGTTGGAGACGTCGGCCAGGAAGTCGTAGGGGAGGCGGGCCCAGTCGGCGGTCATGGCGTCGGTGGAGGTTACGGCGCGGAGAGCCACAGCGCGCTCGTAGGTGCGCTCGTCGCCCATCACTCCGACGCTCTGTACGGGGAGGAGGATCGCTCCTGCCTGCCATACCTGGTCGTAGAGGCCGCTGTCGCGGAGCCCGTTGATGAAGATGGCGTCGGCCTCCTGTAGGACGGCGACTTTCTCGGGGGTCACTTCGCCGAGGACGCGGACGGCGAGTCCGGGACCGGGGAAGGGGTGGCGCTTGATGAGGTGTTCGGGCATGCCGAGCCCGCGGCCCACGGCGCGCACCTCGTCCTTGAATAGGAGCCGCAGGGGCTCGCAGAGGCGGAGGTTCATCTTTTCGGGGAGGCCTCCGACGTTGTGGTGGCTCTTGATTGTGGTGCCGGTGATGGAGAGGGATTCGATGCAGTCGGGGTAAATCGTGCCCTGGGCGAGCCATTTGACGTCCTTCACCTTGTGGGCCTCCTGGTCGAAGACGTCGATGAAGCCTTTGCCGATTATCTTGCGTTTCTTCTCGGGGTCGGTCACTCCGGCCAGCTCGCTGAAGAATTTGGCGGAGGCGTCAACCCCTACGACGTTGAGGCCGAGCCCCTCGTAGTCGCGGAGGACGTCGGCAAACTCGTTCTTGCGGAGCATGCCGTGGTCTACGAAGATGCAGGTAAGGTTCTTGCCGATCGCGCGGTTGAGGAGGACGGCGGCCACCGAGGAGTCAACTCCGCCGGAGAGGCCGAGCACTACTTTGTCGTCGCCGAGCTGCTCGCGTAGCTGCGCGACCGTTGTGTCGATGAAGGAGGCGGCGCTCCAGTCCTGCTTGCCGCCGCAGATTCCGACGACGAAGTTGCGCAGCAGGTCAGTCCCGATTTCCGAGTGGTAGACTTCGGGGTGGAACTGCACGCCCCAGGTCTGCTCACCCTCGACGCGGTACGCGGCAATCGCAACCTTGTCGGTGGAGGCGATTGCGCGGAAGGTCGCAGGGATTGAGGTTATGGTGTCGCCGTGGCTCATCCATACCTGCGAGCCGGGCTTGATTCCGGCCATGAGGGGGTCGTCCTGGTCGACTTTCTCCAGAATCGCGCGGCCGTATTCGCGGGAGGCCGCGGGTTCAACCGTGCCGCCGTCGGTGTAGGCCATGAACTGCGCGCCGTAGCAGATTCCGAGCACGGGGACGCGGCCGCGGATTCCGGCGAGTTCGGCCTTGAAGGCCTTCTCGTCGTAGACTGAGAAGGGGGAGCCGGAGAGAATCACGCCGATTACCGACTCGTCGCCCGCGGGAAACTTGTTGTAGGGAACGATCTCGCAATACATGTTGAGTTCGCGCACGCGGCGGCCGATTAGCTGGGTCGTCTGCGAGCCGAAGTCAAGAATGATGATTTTTTCCTGCATAACGTAGGGGGTGGGAGGGGGTTATTTCTGTTTCTTCCGCGAAGTTACGCGTTTTTTTCCGCAAACCGCCTCCCCTGGGCCGGTATTTCGCGTTTAGACAATCTCGAATCCGGGAAATTTGTTATATATTTGCAACTCAAAGAAAAGAGATTATGACCCAGATAACGATTAACGTGGAGAACGCGTCGATTCTCCCCCATCTGAAGAAAATACTGAACTCGATCGAGGGAGTCTCGATCGCGCGCCCCGCCAAGAAGCGCAAAAGCGGTCTTGAGGAGGCTTATGACGACGTGCGCTCCGGCCGCGTAAACAAGTACGGCAGCTCCGAAGAGATGTTCAAAGCGCTGGGGATATGAAATACTCCATCGAAACCACCAACCGCTTCAATAAAGCAATCAAGCGTTGTGTGAAACGGGGCTTGGATATGGAAAAATTCAAAGACGCTGTCGTTTTGTTGGAATCTACCGGCACCCTCCCGCAGAAATACCGTCCCCATAAGCTTGTCGGTAAATTCGCGGGAGCATGGGAGTGCCATATCGAGCCTGACTGGCTTCTTGTATGGGAGCAGAATGATACGACATTGACGCTGCTGTTTATCGATACCGGCACACATTCCGACCTCTTCGGCTAAGTTTATGCCTGGGCCGGATTATTTCATGGCGGCGGCGTGGCCGGCGGGGCCGACAGTCCAGAGGCGGTCGCCGGGGCGGAGGGGTTCGGCGGCAGGATGCTCGAGGAACTCGCCGGAGCGCTCGATGCCGACGACATGGGTCTGGTAGCGGCGGCGCACCTCGGCTGTCGCGAGGGTCTGCCCGATGAGGGGGGAGGTCGGGGTGAGGACTACGGATGTCAGGCGGAACTCGGGGGGAGTGTCGGTGGGGGTCAGTTCCTGCCCGGCCTCGAGGTCGGGGAGCACGGCGGAAATCTGCTCGTCGGTGCCGATCACGCCGATTGTGTCGCCGGGGAAAATGCGGGTGTCGCCCGAGGGGACGGGGATTGTCTGGGGGCCTCGCTGGATCATCACGACGTCGACGCCGTAGCGGCCGCGGAGGTTGCTGTTGGCGAGGCGCTCGCCGACGAATGGGCAGGCGTAGCCGACGTGGATGTGGGCCAGGTGGAGGTCGCTGATGAGGTTGTTATGCTTTCCGGTGCGGCGCAGGTCGCGCTCGTTGAGGTTGTTGATGAACTTCGTCTCGATTTCCCTCAGGCGGCGGTTGAGGCTCTTCGAGAGGGACATCATCAGGAGGAAGAGGCATCCGAGGCCGATGAGGAACCCGACGCGGAGGGAGTAGGCTGACGAGAGCACATGGACGATGAACGCCAGGGCGATCAGCAGGCGGAAGACCATCATCACGATGCGGGGCACGCGCAACTGTCTGGCTGAGATTCCGGCGGCGCGGGACGACATGCGGGGCGGAAGCACCATCGCGAGCAGGAAGGGGGCCATGGCGGCGAGCGTCACTACGACCCCGGCCACGCGGCTCCAGGAGGGAATCCAGCGGTCTAGCAGGGGCTGCGCGAACCGCGAGCATACCATCGAGATAGCCACGAGCACAACGGAATAGAGCACCACGCGCCACAGGTAGCGTTTGAGCAGCGCTGCCCACGCTCCGCGCGTCGAGCCTCCCCCCTCGTCGGTCGCGTCGGCGGCCTCCCCCTGGTAGCGGTCAATCAGGAAGTGGAGGCGCCGGGGGAGGTGCCGTTCGACGAAGCGGTAGGCCGGGTCGGCCATGCGTATAAAATAAGGTGTGGTGAAGGTCGTGATCACCGAAACGGCGACCACGATCGGGTATATCTCGGGGTTGAGCACGCCGAGGCTCATGCCGAGTGTGGCGATGATGAAGGCGAACTCGCCGATCTGGGTCAGCGATAGGCCCGACTCGATCGCGACTTTCAGGCTCTGGCCGGTGATGAGCATGCCGAAGGTTCCGAAGACCGTCATCCCGACTATCACGGCGAGGGAGAGGAGCAGGATCGGCCACCAGTAGTCGGCGATTACCTGGGGCTGCACCATCATCCCGACGGAGATGAAGAACACTGAGCCGAAGAGGTCTTTTACGGGGGCGGTGACGTGCTCGATGCGCTCGGCGTAGCTTGTCCCGGCGAGAATCGAGCCCATGACGAAGGCCCCCAGGGCGAGGGAGAAGCCGCAGAGCACCGAGAACACCGCCATCGAGAGGCACAGTCCCATGGAGACCACCAGGAGCGTCTCGTTGTTGAGGTAGGCGCGGCACCGGTTGAGGAACGAGGGTAGGACAAACACCCCTACCAGGAACCATATCACCAGGAAGAAGAGCAGCTTGCTGACGCTCATCAGCATCTCGCCCCCCTCGACGCTGTTGTTGAGGGCGATGGAGGAGAGGATGACCATCATCACCACCGCGAACAGGTCCTCGACAATCAGCACGGCGAACACCAGCGAGGCGAATTTCTTCTGCCGCAGTCCCAGGTCGGTGAACGCCTTTATAATAATGGTGGTCGACGACATGGAGAGCATGCCGCCGAGGAAGAGGCTGTTGATGTTGGTGAATCCGAGCAGGTGGCCGATTCCGAAGCCGGTGACCATCATGCCCGCGACGATTATCAGGGCCGTCACCACGGCGGAGCCCCCCGTGTTGACCAGCTTCTTGAAGCTGAACTCCAGGCCGAGCGAGAAGAGGAGCACGATGATTCCGATCTGGGCCCAGAACTCGATGTTTGCCTCTGTCGTCACCGAGGGGAGGGGCTTGAAGTTGGGGCTGGCGAGGAATCCGGCGACGATGTATCCCAGGACCACCGGCTGCTTTATCCACTTGAACAGCAGCGTCACCACCGCCCCGAGGAGCAGGATGAACGCCAGGTCGGAAATCAGACTTTCGAGTTGCGGCACGGCGGCCGAGCATAGAATCATATGTCGAAGGTAATTTGCGTTTTGAGGGACCAGCCGCGGGGCCGGCGGGGCGTCCGGCGGGGCCGGGGGCGGTCGTTGGACGCGAAATTACAAAAAATGCGCCGAAAAATTTGGTGGTTAGCCAAAAACATCCTAACTTTGCAGTCGCAAAAAGCCTCGGTATTCGCCGGGACTGTTGCGCCACGCGTTGGCCCATTCGTCTATCGGCTAGGACGCAAGATTTTCATTCTTGAAAGAGGA
>CALBWF010000071.1:0-51897 GCA_937969265.1 uncultured Porphyromonadaceae bacterium | reverse complement strand
TAAAATAACAGGCTTTTCGGAAGCACAGGACTTTTTTAAATGAAAGAGCCGTGGGCTTTTTATGAGCCAGTCGTTTGGCTACATCCTTTTTATACTTAGCATAGTTTGCTGGCTGGAAGGTCGTGCCGTAGCGGCGATTATAGTCATCGAGCATTTCTCGAATGGCATCCTCGCGGGCAATACCTTCATCGCTGTTATCGATGTTGTTGTCGAAAACGGTTACAACCTTTAGCGACGGATATTGCTCTTTGAACAGATGATAGTAGGCAATAGCTTCCGGGATATTCTGAGTGGCAAGCATCGCATGGAATTTTCCATTGTCGCTAAGACGCGGAAACTCCGTCATAATATCCCTGGCGACAGCTTCGTGATGAACATTCTGCTGGTATATATTCTTGGGTAGATAATGCTCTATGCCATGACGGATCTGACCGTTTTCGACATAGGTGTCCTGCATCTGCAACTCGTCGATAAAACGGTTATAAACGGCCATCTTCTCCTCGTCATTTTCTATCTCTTCGATACTATGGACATCCAGCTGAGAGAAGGCCGCTTTCTCACGCAGTTCGTTTTCAGAGTAGGTCTCGACCTTATATACGTCAAAACCAAGCACGTTCCCGTCGGGGATGGCGTTTGCAATAGTATACTTATGGAGCATATCCCCGAATAGTGTTTCCGTGGTGATTTCTCCATGAGCATTTTCCTCGAATACCGGCGTACCCGTAAAGCCAAACAATAAGGCTCTGGGGAAAGTATTTTTGATTGATGGAAGGAGCTTCTCGCCAAATACGCTGCGATGGCATTCATCGACAATGAACACCAGACGCTTCTGCCCAATCCGGTTTATCCATTCCGGAGCTACCCCTCTGTCAGGACGAATGAGGGCCATCTTTTGAATGGATGTGACAATCAGCCGGTCGTCGTTGTCGGTGCTTTCGAGTTTGCTCATCAGGATGGAGGTGTCTTCAGTGTCTTGCACCTCGTCGTTATCGCCTGCAAAGCCACGGTATTCCTCCAATGATTGAGTGGAAAGTTCGATGCGGTCCATGAGGAAAACGACCTTGTCGGCATCGCCCGAGTTTGCTATCAACTGGGCGGCCTTGAAACTGGTCATTGTTTTGCCCGAGCCCGTGGTATGCCATATGTAACCTCCAAGATGGCGGTGCGTATCCCAATTGACTTGATGGGTTCGATCACGGAGCTTGTTGACAGCATAGTATTGTTAGCTGCGCAGCACTTTCAGCACCTTGTCTTTCTCGTCGGCAATGGTGTACATCCCCACCATTTCGTGAGCCATAGGGATTGAGAGAAGGTCGGTAGCGACTTTGCGCCAATCCTTGGTCTCATTATTATTGAAATCTGCCCAATGGAATTGGAACTCGTCCATGAAAAGCTCCTCTTTGCCCGGATTGGCAAAGTAGCGAGTCTGCTCCGGAGTCATGGCCACGAATATCTGGACCAACGAGAAAATGCCTCGCGAGAAAATGCCCTCGTGGGTATATCGTTTAATCTGGAATATAGCCTGGCTTACGTCCACCTTGGAACGTTTAAGCTCGATATGCACCACCGGCATACCGTTAATCAGCAGCATCACATCTCCACGCCGGTCGGCGGGACGGTCGTCAGCTGTCCTGAAGCGAGGCTGACGCACAATTTGGTATCGGCTTTCGCCTGAGCATATTTTCTGAGCATCGAAGATTTTCAGATAAACATTCTTGCCATAATTGTTATGGTCTGCCTGATTATCGCGTTTTATACAGATCTCTCCACCGTTAATCCACTTATTGCGGTCGAAAGGCATAGCGCAAGCGTCAACTTGTGCCATAATCTGCAGCATCTCTCCTTCGGTAAGAGGATAACGGTCGAGCTGGTTGATGCCTCGGTTCATGTCGAAGATTATGTTGGCCCAATTACGGACAAGATCCTCTTCGGTAGGATTCATTATGACTTCTGATTCGCCCCAGCCATACTGACGGAGGTGGTCGACAAGAGCTGCTTCAAATGCGCTCTCTTTAACGAAGAAATTTGTATCGTCTGGCATGACAACCTATTTATTTAAAGACTCTTTATATGCTATGCCTAATTCTGTTAAGAAATATTTTTGCTTGGGAGAATTAGGCTTATCAGGGATAGCCATTTGTATGAGGCCCAATTCTATAGCAGGATCTATGACTGCCGACTTGAAGTATCTTTCGGTAAGTTCACCTCTTGATTTGGCTTCTTCTTCAGACTTGGCTTCAGACTTGGCTTTTTTTTCAGCCAAGTTCCATATTTTCAGCAGTTCGGAACGTTGACACTCTCTTGTATTCATACAGACAATCAACGACTTAACCCTTATTTGCGACTTGGCTGTCAACTTGGCTATTTTTGTTCCAAGCTCAGCGGAATTTCGTTCCAAGTCTGTAGCGTTTGCGTCTTTTACCAAGACCTCAAACACTGTCAGGCGGTCAACGGTAAACTTGGCCGGCGCAGACCCATTGGCTTCAAGATATCCTTGAACTCGTTCAACGCCACGATTAAACATATTGACGTATTTCAGCGTCTTCATCGCCTCAGCCACAATTGGATTGCGATAGGCGTTGACATGGGGGAAGTTCTCAGGTCGGGCGTTACCATACAAACCTCCTGGGTTCATTATCTCTATGCGGTCATCAAACTGATACAGACGTATTGGGGTTGTTGATTGGTAGTCGCGGTGCATGCAAGCATTCATCAGTAATTCGCGGAGCGCTTCATATGGGTAGTTTGTCACAGTGCGTTCGCGGAATATACTGACCGGCACTGGTCTTTGATTTACAACGGCATCGCCGACAAAGCTTTCAAGGCGCGGGAGCAACGCGTGAAGGGGTCCCTTGAATTCTCTTTCGTTGATTATATCTCCGGCTTTGGTAGTGCCGGAAAACCGTACATATTGAATATAGTTTCCCGGCAACAACGCTTTAGGATTCTTGCCGAAAAGGATTATGGCGGCCATCGTTGGACAGTCAAACCGACGGTTATACAGACTGATAGAAGCCAATTGTTCTTTTATATCACGACTGTCGCCTTCGCGTCCCTCCCGGTCAATGGTCGCCGGTATGTATTTATCAAGAATAGTGTCGATATCTAAGTCATCAAGTGTCGCTTCTCGACATGGCTGAAGGTCGAAAGTTGCCAAATGCGATGCACTACGCTCTGTCAGGATACGTTCCTCTTCGGCCGATGCGATATCTTTTCGGGGGCCGATACGAACAAACACCCGACCGCGGTATCTTACGGGAGTGGTAAAAGAGGGCGTTACAGTAACAACGATAACATCGCCTGCTGGAGTCGTGACCTTTTCGGTGTCCATTACCGGTAGTGGCAGGATATTGCCATTGGAGCGCAAGGCTGAGATATTCACCATCATATCGTCGGTTACTTTCAGTCCGCCGATTTTGCCATCGTCTTCCACTCCAATCAAGAGATAACCCTTTGCGCCATGCCCGGGAAGATCGTTGGAAAAAGCGCAGATAGCCTCCTGGAGCTTATCCACATTTCTGAGCGTTATGGTGCGCTCGATGCGATAGCTCTCGTCGATTGCTAATATATCATATAACTCGGTTTCAGTCATGGTATAAAGTTACAAAAGATAGTTGAATTACACAAACATTTTATCGAGACATGCAGCCTTGATGCGCTTCAGCTTTTCAAGACGCTTTGACTCAACGAAGATACGCTCATCGAGGGAGCGGAAATATGTGGCTATATGGCGTTGCTCATCAACATTGGTTGGATAGATGACTTCAATCTTACTGAAGGCAGGATATTTTAAGTTCCAATTGTCTGAAGTCAAACCTTGAGAGTTGAGTCGAAATTTCTCAATCATGGATATTGTCTTAAACATATACCCAAAGAAAGGCGAGTAAACCGTTTCTTTAGGAGCGACAACAGTATACGCTGGGCTGACAATACCCTCGAATTCAGAGCAACCACTTGCACCTTGCCACATTCGCATAGAATTGTAAGCAATATCTCCAGCTTTGACCAATTTATACTTCGATTTATCGCTGTTGGAATTGTCAAAACGCCCATTCTCTGAAGCCTTGATTATGCCGTCGTTCATTGTCACAGATAGCATTTCTGCCTCTGGAGATGATTCAACACGTTCGTCAAACAAGTCACCCAGTTTAGCAAAGCACCAATTTTCTGTAAATCCTTTGAAGCGGAGAGCGGGGGCTGATTGGCCGGGCTGCGGGAACATAGCGAGCATCGAGGCCGCTTTCATCTGACGTAGCGACTCAATCCGCTTAGACGTTGCTTCAATCTTACCTTCCAACGACCGGAAATAATCAGCGATGGCTTTCTGAATGACCGGACTGGGAGTGGGCAAAGTTTGTTTCATCAAACCTTTGATATCCACAGATAATAGGCCACCGGAATTTGTATTCTTTATTGCCCATTCATCAATCTTATTGAGTGCATAATGCACAAAGAAGGGCAATATATCAGCTGACAGCGATTTACGAATCTTTAGATTCGTAAATCGCTGATTCGCAAGCGAATCAGCAATTAGCATTGCGTGAACGCCAATTGTAGCTGTCGTTGCAAGAATAAATGAATAAGGTTCAAATAGCCCACTACCCTTTACGGCTTCTGGAGTAATTTGCTGAAAAGCATCTTTAAGAACATTCCCCTTGGCTCGAATGTCCTCCATACGAAACCATGGAATTGTACCTCCCTCCCAATACTCTTTGACTGCTTTTGAGGGGGTATAGCCATTCCTTAACTCAAATATCTCATCAAGAGTTTTAAAATTCCACGTTGATGTGTCATTGGCAAGTCTTATTTCCGGCACATTCTTACTCATTGATCAGGCCCTCCAAGCCGCGGATGGCGAAGGTGTCGCCGGTAAGTTGTGAGGTAAGGTCGCGAAGGGTTGCATCGTTGTCTGCAAGGGCGGAATCAAGTGAGGCCATTGAGTTCTGGTACTTGGAAGCAAGATGATTGACCGACTTTTCAAGCGAAGCGAAAGTCGTGTCAAGAGTCGCGTAGATGCCACGCATGATGGGCTCAACCCATTTGAGGTGAAGCAGACGCTCGATATCGTCATCGTCAAGATTTTGGATTGCCTCGATTGTCAGCTTCTCAAGCTTGGCTTTGTCTGCCTTGATTTCCTTCTTCATAGCGGACTGGCGGTCCCAAAGCTTTACCATCTTCTTGAGCTTGGCAAGAGTTTCGGGTTCAACCTCCCCGTTCTTGTCCTTGGCGTCAGCCTTGACTGCCTTAGTGTCGAGCTTCGGAGTATCGTCATCTGTCATATAGGCGGCAACCTCGTCCTCAGTAAAGCTTTCCTGGATTTCAGTCAGCTCATCACTAATCGATTCCAGTTCGGCTTCCTTACGAGCTATGGCGTCTAACTCATCCTGGAACTTCTCATGCTGAATAAGGTCGAACGGGATGATGCGCCCTTTCAGTCCGTCGGGCACCTCGACGTCCTCATCGTTTTTCTTCACTACTTTATAGGCCTGTTCAACCACACGGATAGCGTCTTTACCCTCCTGTTGGATTGTCTCGATGTCATCGGCTATCGGTTGCCAGCGCTCTGCAAACGCCTGATAAGCAGCATAGCGGTCGATGAGAGGCATATCGGCGAGACGCTCGAGGATATTGTTGCCGTAGAAATCGTCGGTGCCGGGGAGCGAAAGACATTCCACGTCAGTAATCAGTGTGTGGTCAAGGCTCTCTTCAAGTCCGGCAAGCGCGTTTGAGAAGTGATTGCGGAATACCTTCACATCAGTGTTGTCTGCAATCGTCTGCGAAACGTCTTCAGTGGCTAACGAAGAATATGGCTTATCTGACTCTGACGTAAACAATTGGTCTTTCAGCGAAGGAAGCACCTGCCAGTACGGGGCAAGTTCGTCAATCTCGCTGTTGGGGATGCCGCCGTACATGGTAGCGTAGATGTCAAACTTTTCGGCTTGCTCCGAAGAGTCAACATAGCGGGGAATGTTCAGATTATAACCATTGTCACGAATCTCCTGACGGGAGACTATGCGAGAGAACCCGGGGACAGTAACGCGGTCGCGCACTGTGTCGGCAATACGTTTAATATCACAAGCGCGAAGCCAGTTGTTCTTACCATCCTTCACGTAGCCTTTGCTGGCGTCGATTATCAGAACGTCGTCGCGATCACGGTGTTGTTTGAGCACCATAACGAGAGTGGGAATGCCAGTACCAAAGAATATGTTGGCGGGCAAGCCGATTATAGCGTCGATATTGTTAGTCTCGATAAGATTCTTGCGAATCTTTCCCTCACCTTCCTTCTCGTCGGGCTCGCCACGGAAAAGTACGCCGTGGGGCAGGACGATGGTCATAATGCCTCCATCCTTGAGGTGATGAAGCTCATGGAGCAGAAATGCATAGTCGGCTTTGCTCTTCGGGGCGACACCATAGCTTTTGAAACGGGCGTCGTACTCAGCATTGCCATTGTCCCACTTGAGCGAGTAAGGAGGATTGGAGACGACAGCGTCAACGCGCAGAGGCTTTGGAGAAACATGCTCCATAGGCCAGTCCTCGTCAAGCGAATCGGCGCACTTGGTCACGATGTTGTAGGGACGAATGCCTCGCATCACGAGGTTCATGCGAGTCAGGTTGTATGTGGCTGGCTGAATCTCCTGGGCAAAATACTTTATGGAATGCATATTGGAGAGATGCTTGCCGAGCGACTTGCCTATGGTAATCAGAAGCGAGCCTGAGCCACTGGTCGGGTCGTAGATGTCAATGCTCTGCTTATCCTTGTGGTGCTCAGCTACGATTTCCGACATCAACGTAGCTACCTCGTGAGGGGTATAGAACTCACCGGCCTTCTTTCCGGCGCTGGCAGCGAAATTGCTGATCAGATACTCGTAGACATAGCCCAACACGTCGTAATCCTGCGAGCCGTCGGTGGGGATATCCTTTATAAGACGGATAATCTCCTTGATTGCCTTTGTCTGGGTTTTGGCATCGTTGCCGAGTTTACTCAGTCCGGCTTGCAGAGCGTTGAAAATATCCTTATAAACATCCTTGAAGGCATCGCCTATCAGACGGTCAAAGTCGCGGATAGCCTCATTGAGCGTTGACACAGAGAAATCGGCATTTGGCTTTAACCAGGTAGAGAACAGGTTGTCGTATGATATGAAGTAACCGATATTGCGTCGGCAGAACTCAATCTGCTCCACAGCATCAGGGTCATTGTAGTCTTCCACCAGCGCAGTAAGATCCTCGTCGGTCCACTGGGCCTCCCTCTTGAGGTAATTCACCTCATAGTCAGAGAGGAACTTGTAGAACACAAGCCCCAGGATATAGTCCTTATAGTCGTTGGCATCAATTTTGGCCCTCATCTTGTTGGCCGACGCCCAAATGCGATTAGCAAGCTGCTGTTTATTCATATCTTGAAAAAGTTTCTGCAAAGTTAATCATTATTTGTGCCGTCATTCTGCACCGTAGAATCAACTAATTCAAATTTACGGGCAAAAAATGGAAATAGATTCTTGTACTGCTCGTTACTATCTACTATTTCAATTAATTTCACCTTTAGCCCTTTTAGGCTCTTTGCCTGGTTGAATGGCAAGCGGCAACCGCCACAATGGAAATTACCGTTTTCATCCTCTTCCACCTCATACTCTTGGTTAAGATAATCGTCCTTTGATTCACTAACAGGCTCCTCTATGATATGGACTACTTGAATAGCCCCTAAGCGACAAATACCCGCAATGAAGTTCGTAAATTCTTTGATAACATAGCATAATTGCAACACATAGCTAAAGAATAGTTCCTTCTGCGTTTCATCAATTAAGTAGACATCCTCGGAAGTATGTGATTCTGAAGAAGCAAAATAAAGTATTGAGCGCAAAAAATCCGCTCCCCGTTCGCTAAAAGCTTTTACAGGTGCTCCATCACAAAGCAATCGATATGATTCCTCTTGTTTTGGGAAACATGGATAAACAACTTCGCCCGATAGTAATCGTTTGGACCATTCTAAATTAACACGACCATTGGAAAAGAATTCTTCAGGAAGTAACCCTTTTGAAAGAGCTGTTCTAAATAAACATTCTACCACTCTTCGCAAAGGATTACCTTCATACTGAAAGCCGATGAAGCGTTCTATTTCAGGATAATACATTGCGCCAAGCATATGTTGCATGTATGAACGAGCTAAATTATATGGAACTATGTTTCCTTCTCCAAGCCGTCCAATCACATCAATGTGTCGATACATAACGATATTGTTGGGCATTCGTTTGGCGTTGTCAGCAATATGTGCGCATAAGCTATGGAAACATTCTGGGTTCAGAATCTCCTTATCGTCTTTGTCTTTAATAATGTCAGGTACATTTTTTCGAAATAGGGTCGGCCCCCACTCCATGATCATCTTAGAACGCTGCATATTAGCGCCTTTGATAATCATCTCAAAAGCGTCAATTCCAATTCCTTGAGAATAAATGTACCAAGGCAGTACTTGCCTTCTTTCCCCAAAAATCAAATTTAGAGAGGGTAAAACAGTGTTTAAAAATTCCTCTTTAGGCGCAGTTTCACCCGGCTCTATATTGCATAGAGCATCAAGAATTATGGCAGAATAAGAGTTGAAGTTCTTTCGTAACTTTGCTTCAGCCTCATGCCAGTTCGGGACGCGGTCCAATATAATAGCATGGTCATCTGCCATCAATTGGTGCTCGTCTTCTATGTCTGCAGTATCTTCAACCCACAGTACTGTATATAGGATTTCGTTTTCTACCATACTCTATTCAGAACGTTTGAAAGTTAAACGATAAGCGACCGGGAATTCTTTTGAATAATTCTTGATAAACTCGACTTGGCCACCGAACTGGGCCATAAGGTGTTTTATTTCATAACCTCCTATGCCAAAATTGCTCTCCGATGAACTGGCGGATTTACCGTACACAAAAACATCGGATGGTTGAAGCTCAGAAGATAATGGATTGCCATTATTGGCAATCGTTAAGACTATATTCTCTCCAGAATACGCCAATGCGAATGAAACCACGTTTTTATAGGACGATGTCCCTTTAAATCCATGGATTTCAGCATTCTTCAAAATATCTTGAAGTATTAAATCCAGAGCTGCCAATGGAAATGAGATATGTTCGTCCAAAGTTTCATCATAAAGAATTACTTCATAATTAGAGCCTCTGTTTTCACTGATATAGTCATGAAGATACCGTGAGATGTCGATATCTTCCCTGACCATGCCATTCCCTCGGTCAAATCTACTCGTTTGAGCAATTAATTTCGCAATGGAAGCACTCAGACGATCTTGAACTTGGGAAACAGTTTGTTTTTTTATCTTGCCAATGGTATCTGAGTCATTTAGAGTGCCATTAGCTGCTTCTCTAGCGCGCTGGAGTATATTCCACCAATTTTTGATTGATGAAACAGTTTGACCTATAGCATGAGTCTGCATATGGATATCTTTGCGAATCTCTTCAAAGGATGATAGCAAGAGTTTGTCGGCATCCGATAGTGACTGGCGGGTATCTTCCTTAATTATTGCCCGCTGTTTATCAATGTCTAAAGGAATATCTATTAAGATCGAACAAAAGTCTTTTTTACTGATTCTTGATATAGTAAGACCAGTGGAAAGAGCATTAGCTTGTGCTCGTGTCTGCTCAGAAAGTATACATCGTAACAGAAATTCCTCCGTAATACGGTCTTTGTATTCCGACTTAATTACAAAGGGAAACAATTCATGCCGAATGCTGACAATCCCAGACATAAACTTACCTACCTTGAACGTACCTCCCATAAAGCCGGCTACAAGACAAGGCTGGCGTACCGAACGAACATGTTGGCCGGGAGCTATAAACTTCTGAGGAGTTTTTATATCAGCATTCAAGTAGTTATTTGATAGCTCTGCCATTCCAATTACAGGAGTTGGCTCTACAGGCACGCTACTATATATGTTAAGAGGAATTATAACATCCGACAACGGAACTCTTTCAAAACATGTCTCTAATGAAGGTAGCGATTGTGTCACTAGATAGCGAGAGGGTGTCAGATTAACATCGCTGTTTAAATCCGACCACTTCCCAGTCCATACATATTTTGAATTATTGACCGATATTTCGTTTAAGATTGCACCACTGTCGATATTCCTAGCGCCTTGAATGCCGTCAATGACAAAATTATCGGAGTGTGCATTGACCAAAAGGACATCGCCTTTGCCATCTTTTCTCAAATGGACAACACACAGGGGTATGCTGGTCCCACTCAGCAACTGTCCAGGCAGACTTATTACAGAGATACTAAATGCATTCGACCTTTCATATATGGTTTTACGAAAATCAAACCATCCAGAAGATGCAAAACAAAAACTCATAGGGAGCAACAAAATTAACTCCCCCTGTTCCTCAAGGTGTTTTGTAGCCAAGTTAATAAAGTCATCAATAACACCTCGGGCTTGCCTCTGATCTGAGTATATCGGAGGAAATGAGAAAATGATATTGAAAAGGTCGTCCTCTTTCAAAGCATTCTCTTTGCGAGAAATCTTTGCGTGAGCTCCTGCTTTCTCCAGAAGAATCTGAGATATCGCCCACGTTTCCGCTTCTCGTTCAAATCCAAAGTATGCATACTCCGGATGATCAAACGAAAATTCGCAACACCCCGCATAGGGCAAATATCCCTTACCTGCTCCATTCCCGGATGGTTTTATAATACCATTTACCAGATCCATGATAGAATACGGAATCATGGGCCTGTATGTAGACCGAACCCGTTCGTAACCGGGGCCCCTAAAAGGCTGGTTAGAGCAGTAATATAAAACCGCAGACAGTTCTGATTGAAGTGTATTTATTTCATCTTGCTTAAGATACGTATTGAGATCTACTATATGGTCGTGGAGTATTTCCAGATACTTCTTGTTGGGGTTGTCAGATTTTGCGTATATAGATGCAAATAACGTTCTTGAAGCATCAGATGTCTTCCCTCCCTTTTCAAAGTTGTAGAAGAAGGTGCGGACTGCTACATAAGCATTATCAGAAAGGCGAGCGAACTTTGTCATAGTCGAAAAAGGATTAAATTAAACGTTATCTGTTGTCTTATCTTTATTGACACTGCAAAGTTACGAATTTTCTGTGCAGTTATTCTGCACAGAAAAATATTTTTTGTAATTTTCTTCAATTTTTTTTGCAATCGCGTCCCGCAAAGAGACAGGAGCAAGCACCTCAACATCCGGTCCGAAGCTGAAAATCTGCTGATTGAGTTCTCGATTAGGGCGGACTCGGATGCGTATGGTGCAGTTAGCTTCGTCTATAGTTTCTTGCGTATGGTGTAGAGGTTTGGTCACAGCATACTTAAATCGGTCGGGATGAAATTTCAGAATGACATCCTCTACGGCTACACGATCATCCACTGTAACTCCTATCACTTCGTCAAACCATTTGGAGTAATCAATACGGTTGTTGGGTATAAATTTGGCTTCGGAAGGTGAGATTTTTTCAATGCGGTCGAGGGCAAAGTTCGACAATTTATTTTTCCCTACATTCAACCCAAAGAGAAACCAACGGTTATTGTATTGCTTAAGGAAGTAAGGGTGTACAATCGTTTCGTCTATTACATTATTATAATCCTTATATATAATATTGAACGGTTTATGATTAACCGTAAGGTTTATTAATTCCGACAGATGCTCAAGTCCCTTGAACTGCTCATTGGCACCAAAGGATATTAAGTTTTCCCGATTTGGGGTGAGACCAAAAGTATATTCAATTTCCGACAATGCCGTGGCCACATTCGCATACTCCGGGTTATTGCGGAATTGACTCAGAATATCAAAGGCGGATTGAAGTTTGGCAGCCTCTTCCTCTGAAAGTTCACTATTATATATAGAGTAATCCGGATCTGAATAAAAGTAATATCGTTGCTTGCCTTCGGCCAACTCTGTTTCAATAGGCGCACCATGAAACACACTGTCACGGAGCTCTTTTATATCGTTGCGCAGTGTGCGTACACTTACCGTCACTCCAACTCCATATTTCTCTGCCAGCGCATCATTTACCTCTTCGAGCAATTGCTCAAAGGTATATCTACGGGTCTTACTTTTGAAACATCGGTCTAAGATACGGTATCTAAATTCTGCGTGATTGTTCTTGGGCATAACAAATCATTCTTGAGGAACACGAATCAATTCACGGACATCAACTTCCAGACACTTGGCTATTTCAAGCAAGGTCTCCAAATTTGGCTGGGAACTATTCGTCACCCATTTAGAAACCGTTGCAGGGTCTTTACCTAATTGCTCAGCGAGCCACTTATTCGTCCTCATCTTATCGGCAAGGACCACTTTTAATCGATTCAGATTCTTAGTTTCCATTGGTTAATGATTGATACATCCACAAATTTAGTGAAAAATTCACAATAAATCAGCGAAGAGAAAAGAAAAATCGAAGAAAACGTCAAATTTTTGGCTATGCCCGCTCATTCTCAGTATTTTTTCAGTAATTTTGCATAATCTAATCTCAGAAAGGCAGAACTATGGAAAAGGATAGTGAATACGAGGATTTCGTCAGGGAGTTAGGGTCGAGGTTCAGGGCTTTGAATGATATGGCCGTCAGGGAATACACGCCGCTGGTGGATGATATTTGCGGCAGGATTGCTCCGCGAAATGAGGTTGAGAGGTTATTGGACTATCTTTTCGACTTTGCTGGAAATGACCAGGTTCTCCTTTTATACCGTCGCGTCTGCAGGCATTACTTTCAGATTTATCCCGAGTCGATAGCGTATTACATCATGGAATATCGCAAGGAGTATGATCCCGAAAGCCTTGTCGGCACCAAATACGAATATGTGCTCAAAAAGGATGATGACGATGCGCAGCAGTCTGACTCATAACATTATGTAAGGGGTGACCGTTTTGGCCACCCCTTCATGCCTACATAAGGAGGGTCCAAATTGGACCGGCCTTTAGAGCGGGCGAAGCTCGTTGAATTCCATAATGTCGAGCATTTTGAACAGCGTTCCATCTATTTCTGAGAACCAGCTTTGGTGGAAATGGCCGTAATACCAGTGACCGACAGTGTGGCCATCGGCTTTGAGTTTGCTGTGGATTGCGTCCATGGCGGCTCGTTCGGCAGCGACATCTTCCATTAGCGTGGGGTCGTGTTCGGCAAATGACTCTAACCCATTCTTTGAGATTAGTTCGCAGAAGGATGGCGCAGTGTGCGTGATGACGGTATCGATATTCAGAGCGGCTGTGATTTCATTAAGCTTATCTTCGTCAAAGATTGGCGCTTCCGTCGGCCAGTAATATGCCGGGGCAAGCACATCCGTCGACGGTTTATGAAACCTGTTAGCCTTTAGCTGTTTGGCTATTCGATATTGACGATCTATAGATATTGCGCCGCCGACACAAAGGATGTTATGGCCGCAAGCCTGAATAACCGTATAATCGGGAATCGCATTGAATCGCTTATGGTTGAACTCCTTGCCGTCAAAGTAGGCAGGATTGTCATGATTCCCGCGAATAAAGACAATCCAGTTGTTTGCCTGACTCATCCGCTTGGCATTGCTCCCACGATTTATCAGATTCTCATAGTAGCCCTTACGTTCAAACCCGAAACCACAGTCGCCGGCAACAATCAGGAGCGTGTCGGTCATCCCGTATTGGACGCACATCTTGTGCACGAGGACATTGAAGTCACCGTGGATATCGCCGCAGACCACGACGCTCTTAGCCTCGGTATAGTCAAGGATTTTCATTATCGTATGAATTGGGGGTTATTGATTGATGTTTGTTCGATGTATTCGCGGGGTGTGAGACCGTTGAGTTTGGCCGAATACCAGTCGGAGATTTGCCTGAGAGACACAAGCCGGAAGTTGGCGAATGGCGAGTCGAGGCCGACATTGAGGCAGAGGTCGTCGCCATCGTCAATCCACGGAGCGTTGGCATGGACATGGCCATAGAGGTTGATTGATCCTTGCGGCTTGCGGGGCCATGACTTCATCGGATAGTGGCACATGGCAACTATAAGGTCGTAGGGGAGAAAGTGGAACACCGATGCCTTGAAATCAACGACTTTGATGTAGTCGATGCTTTCAAACATATTGGTCAGGTTGTAGGTCGACTTGTCATGATTGCCAATGATGAGATGGATTTTCACGCCCTTCCTTTTCAGCCGTCCGAGCAGATAAAGCGACGTGACGCGGTCGGCAAGTATAAGGTCGCCAAGCACATACACATGGTCGTTGCGCCTGACGGTGTCATACCACATGTCGACAATCCACCTGTCGTGGCCGTCGATGTCGTCTGCATCAACGAGCCCCATGGCTTCGACCCTTGCGGGCTGATGTTGGAGTATGTTCCTGTGCCGTAGATGCAGGTCGGCGGTGAACCATATATTATAGGGATACCTGTTTGATTCCATTGTGATTGATTCTGTTTTAATTCCCGCTACCGCTGGAGAGATGCGGCAACGAGAGGATTAATTACGAGTTATAAAATATGAGACGGATGTCGCAGCTTTCCTTCCAGCCATAAGCATCATCCACAATGCGACACGCGAAGGCTATATCATTCGAAAAAGACATCATGTCATGAAACAAGTCTTCCATGTAATACTCTTTCCATGATTCAGAATCTTCATCAGCCCCTGCTGATATTGAATCCAGATTCTCTCCGCGAAGCAATGCGTCAAGTTTGCCATTGATGGTCTTGAACTGCTGATTGCGTTCATCTTCAATAATTCCAGAGAATATCTTCTCTTTCAGTTTGGCAAAGGCTGCATTCATCTCAGCGAGAGTAAGATAACTGAATCGCGGTCTCCAGTTATCCTTGTTATACTTCTCTGAAAGAGCCAACAGGCCATCGGAAGCATCCGTAGGCAAACCTTCATGAACATAGTCTTCGAGTTCATCAAAATACGAATGGTCGTTGTCATACCATTCATATATGCGCTCGAGTGGAGGGTCCTCCACATCTGGCTTTTTGCCAGGATTTATCCAGCCATAACGACCGGCGGGAACATACCATCCAAGCAATTCCCATTTACCGGTTGTACTGTTCTTTACCTCTATGAGGCGGTTGTGATAGGTTGACATTTTTTCTTGATTTTTTGAGTTGAAACTTGGAATTGCGCCGCTGTTGGGGATATGCGAGGGCCCTTCGCACGGTAGGAATCTGGGCGGACACAAAAAAGCGACTGTCGGAAAGTTTGGTAAGTCCTTCCCGACAGTCGCCTGTGTGAGATTACGTTAAGCTCGTCGCCTAACTTATATCATCGCTGACACATAGATCTTGGGGAATCACCTGACCGCCATCGATTTTTGGGGCATGGATTGAGACATACGCTAAACATTCAAAACTCATTGTTGAGCCTTGAATAGCTGTGCAGGGTCGTATGTCGAGTCTATGTTTCAACATTGTTTTTCGATTAGTGGCCGCAAAGGTAAGCACAATTTCCCAATTCACCAAAACAAAATTCAGGAATTTTCACATTGTATTAAAATTTTGTTAATTTAAATGCGGCCTGAAGTTTATTGTAGATCTGATTTGAGCCGGGCGATTCGGGCAGAAAGGTTGAAATAGTCAATCTCGCGCTTGGATATGCCGAAACGGGTCGTATAACGCTGAAGGTCAGACATTGAGGCCAGGACTCCGTTGATGATTTCCGAAGCTTTGGCCTTTGTAAGCATATAGTCTTCAGCGGAATCCAGGAGGATTTTGAGGCTGGATTCGTTGGTGTCGTTGTTGATCAGCAGACTTTGGTAAAAGCCGGTGGTCGGGTTGATGTCGTAAGCCGGTGACAGCGTCCAACCTTTGCGGGTGAGCAGAAATCCGTGGTTGCGGAAATGGTCATCGGTGTTGCCGATTACGATATTGAAGGCCACTCGGCGATACAATTCCTCAAGGTTGGCCTCGACATCGGCGCAGCTTTGGATAATGAAGTCAACAATATCGAGATACCCGTGGCCATTTGTTGCGTTGTCTCCATCTGCCAATCCGAGGAGCGATAATGCCGATGCAAAGTGAATCCGTCGGCCATCCTCTGTCCGGTCGAAACGTCGGGACAGCAATGTACGATGATTATCATCCGTTGAAATCAACTTGGTCTGGGACACATTGATACCTGCTTTCTTTGCAAGCAGATGAGCTACATGTTCCCACGCTGCCACATCATAATCATCCTTGCGCGAGGGGAATTTTGCGATATGGAGCGATTGATCATCATCGACCACACTTGCCTTCGGCCGTGCGCCTCCGAGCGAAGATCCGGGGTTGACAAGTTGCGCAATCCAACGTTGCTCGGGCAAGACATTCTTCTCTTCGCTCCGCTCAATCTCTTTGCTGGCGGCAATGAGTTCGCGAAGCTGTGTCAATGGTGGGATTTTCAATCCGCCTTGAGCGTTCAGAAACTCTCCGTCGAGTGATTTACGGAATCTGAAACCACCCATGCGGGAAGCGTCGTCAATGCCTACGAGATAGTCGAATGATGAAAGCCGTCTTACCGGTCTACCCTCGGCCTGCGCCTCAATCTGTTCCCTTCTTTTCAAGAGAGTACGCCCCCATCGATCGGGCAACGCGTCAGAGAAGCAGCCGAAGATATCCCGTCCTGGCTGAGTATATTGCTGTCCGGGGTAATTGTTCAAATCATCTGATAGCGTCAGGCTGCCGTGCCTGTTCAACCAGTTGTTGTCATACTTGAATCCGTAGCTGTCTGATCCGCGCAATGATTCATAGCTCAACTCCCCGACCAGTTCGGGAGTGTCAAGCCAATCGAAATCAGCGTATACATAAAGCTTCTCCATCTCCTATTCCTTTTTAGATGCACGTTCCCGCGGTTTGAGAGCTAAGTCCTGGAGGGCTCGGCCGAGCTTGTCCTCCTGAGCGATGAGCAGGATGTCGTCATCGAGCTGTAGGGCGTAAAGCACACGCAGATAGATGCCGATTGATACTGTCGGGGCGCCCTTCTCGATGCGCGAGAGGGTCAACACGGAGCATGTGGCACGTTCAGCCACCTGCTCCATGGTCAGATTCCTGCGTAGCCTCGCCAGCCGGATTTGCTCGCCGACCGTCTTCATTTTTTGCTCAAGCTTTCGTGGCAGCTTGGTGCCCATAGTGTTTTTAGCCATAATCAACACTTCATATAATATGCAAAGTTACCAAATCTTTTTCATTTCATGTTATGTTGAAGCAAAAATTTTGATTTCAAGCCAAAATTGGTACCGTTTCACTCCGTAACTCTCTAAATATTCCCCATTCAGGCTATTGCATATTCCGTGGGAATTGACTAACTTTGCGAAAGCTATGAGAAAGCGAATCGCGAAATTCGCAAACAGATAGCATGATTTTGCAGTGCCACGGAAAGCACAACTATTTATGACATAATCGGTTACGCGGCTACTTTCTGAATTTTCGAGCATCAAAAAGCACACCAGCGTACCATTTAGACCTTAATTCTTTGATTATCAACCATCAGTGTACTCTGCACCGGGAAAGGGAACCCCGACTGGAACAGCTCGGCACCCCACGGCGCCGGCCGAGTCATGAGCCGCGCAAAGGCATACGAGAAAATCACGATGGAAGACTTCGAGGAGTCCATGCGAGGCATCTACTCCGAGTCAGTCAACGACTTCACCCGTGATGAGTCCCCGATGGTCTACAAGCCCGCTTCAGAGATAATCGCCAACATAGGCGAGACCGTCACCATCGACACTATCATCCGCCCAATCTTCAACTTCAAGGCCTCAAAATGAAAATTTAATCATCACCTGTATCGCAAAATGATACAGGAAATGATTAAATTTGTGGCTTAAAAGCTCAATGCGATATGAACCAACTGCAGAAATACACCTGGCTGATTGACACAATACGCCGTGCCGGGAAAATTTCACATAAGGATTTGTCCGACAGATGGGAACGGAACAAGGACCTGAGCGACGGCAAGTCGCTCCATCGCGCGACATTCAATCGCTGGCGCGACGCTATCTTCGAGCAGTTCGGCATCATTATCGACTGTCAGAAGGTGGGCGGCTATCTCTATTATATAGCCAACCCCGAAGACATAGACGAGGATAAGCTGAAGAAATGGATGCTCGATTCCTTCGCCGCTGGCAACCTTATCGGGGAGAATCTCTCCCTGAAAGGACGTATCATAATCGATGAGATACCGTCCGGGCGCGACCACCTGACAACAATACTCGAAGCGATGAAGGAGAACCGGGTTGTCAATATCACATATCGTCCGTTCAGGAAATCCCACGGATATACATTCCCGATTGAGCCTTATTGCGTCAAACTGTTCGAGAACCGCTGGTATGTGCTCGCCCACAACATTCATCTTGACGACATAAGGATTTACGGGCTTGACCGCGTGGAAAGCGTCGAGACTACCACCGAGACATACAGACTGCCGGCGGCCTTCGACGCGGCCGGATATTTCGCGGCGGCATACGGAATCGTGCTCGACCCCGATGTCAGTCCCGAGAGGATTGTCATACGCGCCAACGAAGACCACAAACACTACCTGAAGTCCCTCCCCCTCCATCATTCCCAACGCCTGATAGAGGACTGCGGCGAGTATGCCGACTTCGAGCTGTATCTCGCCCCGACATATGATTTCATAATGAAACTCCTCCAGGTCGGCGCGATGGTCGAGGTCATAAGCCCGGCGTCGCTCCGCGGCACGATGAAGGGCTGGATTTCAGATATGTATGAACTTTATAACAACGAATGACAATGCGTGATTTCGCAGCGATAGATTTTGAGACGGCCAACGGACGGCGATGCAGCGTGTGCAGCGTCGGCGTGGTCGTTGTCCGCGGAGGTGAGATAGTGGATAGGTTCTACTCTCTTATCCAGCCGACTCCAAACTATTATACATACTGGACTACCACGGTACATGGGTTGACGCGCCTCGACACCGACGGCCAGCCGACCTTTCCCGAGGTATGGGAGCAAATCGCCCCACTGATCGAGGGATTGCCTCTCGTAGCCCACAACAGGCCCTTCGACCAGAGTTGTCTTAAAGCTGTATTCGCTGAGTATGGCATGGAATATCCCGACTACGAATTTTACTGCACGCTCGCCGCGTCGCGTCGCTGTCTCAATATTCCCAGCCACCAGCTACACCTTTCGGCAGCGGCGTGCGGCTACAACATGGAGAACCATCACCACGCGCTCTGCGACGCAGAAGCGTGCGCGGCCATAGCGTTGAAAATCCTTTAACCTGAATAAGCCCTATGAGAGGTTTCGCGACAGTCCAGCTTCGGCTTATGAAATACGCCATGTTTATGGGCGCCCTCGGAGAACACTGATACGGTCAATGTTATTTTTTGATTTTCTTTGTGTATTTCGATTTGACGATTTCATACGACCTTTTTATAAGCTCGTAGATTTCGCGGTCGGGAACATCGCCGTTGAGATTGAGCTGTATCCAGTGCCGTTCACTCATGTTCCGATGGCTGCTGACTGATGAACGGGTCATCTTCAGTTCCTCGATTACTTCGGGAGCGGCCTTGACCGTCACAGAGGTAAAATCGTCCATATCGGTCATGCAGAACATGTGGTCAAGGATATAGAACACGAGCACTGAGTCAAAACGCCGGGCAAATTTCCCGAAAGGGGTTTTCTCGGTTACGCCCTCCATAGAAAGACAATAGGCTCTGAGTTCCTCGATGTTCATTACTTCAGCCGATTGACCAATGCTATCGCAAAATGGACGAACATTCCATAAGCCAGAGTTGCCAGCAATGCCATCCCCTCGTTGATTACGATTAGTCCTGACAATGGCATCGGATATTCCGGTTTTGCCTGATGAAAAGCGGCAACGACGGCACACACGGACAAGACAATGAAAACAATAATCATTGATAGCGGAGCAACCCCCAGTTTATATCGTCCTATCCGAATCATCTTTAGACTATTTTTTTACATTCCTCCAGTCGTTACCGGAAGTCCATCTTCTTTCCACTCAATGATTCCGCCTTTGAGATTGATAACCTTATATCCGAGCCTGGTCAGAATCTCGGCCGCGTCCATAGAGCGTCTCCCGCTTCGACAGTAGACAAGAATAGTTGAGTCCTTCGACAATTCTTTCTCGGCTACTTGTTGGAAATCATCGGATTGAACGTTAATGTTCAATGCCCCGTCAATATGTCCTTCGGCATACTCCTGCGGTGTTCGGACATCAAGTAATCGTACGGGGGCAGCTTTGAGTTCCTTCTCAAATTCCAGTGCCGAAACAGAAGGGATATCGCCGTTGTTGTCGCAGCCGGACATTTGTGCGGCACTCATTGTCATTATTATCAAAGATATAGCGAGTTTGATTATTTTTGACAACGCATTCATTTTATTTCAGTTTTCGCTTTGCGCAGGAGGACACATTCGGCAGGAGCCGAACCATTCAGTCTTATGACAGAATCATTCTGAATATCTATCGTTGATATCCGGGGAAGAATCCGTCGCAGGGCATCCTCTGTCTGCATGTCATCGCACGCCATTTCGGTCATAGCCCCGTCGCCGAGTCTGATGGAATCTCCTTTGACCGCATATAATCCGCTGATGGAGTTGCAGCTCGTCATTATGAAGTATGTGCTGTCTTCAAACACAATATACTGTTTCATGCTCGACGACGTTTCACCGGGACGCACATAGTCGGAATCGCTGAAAACGATGTTCTCGATATGCCATTGTCCGCGAATGTCGGCATTGGCCACTTCGGTCTGAACCTCTTCAACGGCTTTATCGGATTCTGCGTTTTTATTACCGGCGCATCCGGTCGCCGTTGCTATAGATAATGCGGCAACAACACCGAGCGCTATATTGGATTTCTTCATAAGTAACTGTTCAAAAATACACTAACGAGCCTGATTATTTCAATATTTCGATGGCTCTCTTATCGTTTTGAATTTGACAAGTATTCCGAACACAAAATTACTAAAAATCCATGAATTTCGGAACGATAGTCGCGGCGGGAAACACCATCGTGCCTACTTTTCAGGCAGAATACCGCTGAACCGACACAGATAAGTAACTGGTCGAAATTATTTTAATATTTATCCGAGGAAAATTTTTAGAAGATTTTTCTCGTTATCGCGAAGCGCTTTGGACGGAGGTCCAAAGAACAAGAAGGAGTGTAGCGAGCTACACGACTGATGATGAGAGGAAAAGATTCAAAAATTTTGCCGGAGAAATATTAAAATAATCAGACCCGTTAGTATAAAATAATTTTGAACAGTTACTTATGTTCCGACTATTGCACCAATTCTCCCCACCGCCCAGAGGAGAACCCTTCTTATGTTTTATGCGGTTGAGCCTGGAGATGGATGCTCAGCCTCGACTAATTCCGTAATTCATGGAAAAGTGATAATTTTGCGGTGTGGAAATAGTACGATGTAATAAAAATGATTATGAGCCGCTCGCACGAATATGGGAGCGTTCAGTAAAGGCTACCCACAGTTTTCTGAAAGAAGAGGACTTCAATAAGATAAAAGCCGCGCTGATTCCCGACTATTTCCCTAATGTAAATATCTACGCCATTGCCGACAACGGCGTGTATCTCGGATTCATAGGATTGGGTCCGGACTCAATAGAAATGCTCTTTATAGACAGTGACCACCGTGGTCAGGGCTATGGATCCGCACTCATAGAGTATGCAAAACAACGAGGAGCGACAAGAGTCGATGTGAACGAACAGAATCCCTCGGCTTTGAATTTCTACCAAGCTAAAGGATTCCGTATAATAGCGAGAGATGAAACGGATGATGCAGGTCGCCCTTATCCCATACTCCACTTATCCTTGTGAAATGGTGCTCCCACTCCCGTCGGGGCGAGTCTGAGAGAGTATGAATGAAAGACAATCAGACTTCATAGGTCGATGCTGTAGAGGACGTGGGTGCGGAGTGGGGATTCGGCGGGAAGCCCCGGATGCTGGAACTCGCCGGCTTTCGTCATTCCGATTTTCATCATTACGCGCTCCGAGGGGAGGTTTTGTTTCGCAGTAAACGAGTAGAGCCGCCGTATCCCGGCGGTTTTCGCCAACGACAGCACCGCCGTAGCCGCTTCTGTCGCATAACCCTGATTGTGACAGTCGGCGGCCAGACGCCATCCAATCTCAATCCCCGGAGCGAAATCGGCAGGGAAACCGATTTCATGCAGCCCGACGTATCCGATAAATATTCCCGTCGATTTCAACGCCACCGCATACAAGCCCCAGCCCCTGCGACCGAATTCCCCCTGTATTCGATTGAAAAACGCCTCGGTCTCCTCTTCGCTCAATGTCGACGGGAAATAACGCATAACTCTTGGATCCCTGTTCATCGCCACAAACAGCGGAAGGTCGGCACCCCGCCATGAACGCAGCCGAAGCCGCTCTGTCTCTATATAAACCATGTCCGAAAAAATCAAAGAATCTGCCCCAGAGGAAAGCCTGTCCAGGTCACTGCGCGAAGTTATCAAATTCCGCGATAGCCTACAACAGGGGGAGGCGCAATCGTTCTATATCCGCCAAAAACCGCCGCTGCCCGCAACCGGTGTTTGAAAAACGAACAGCGTCCACACCTACGGGCATCTCCCGCGGCGGAGAGTTGCGTAAATCGGGGGGAAGTGCTAACTTTGTGGATGAAAGGAGAAATTTCGCCGTGGAAACAAGGAAAATCTGCATAGTCACAAGCACGCGCGCCGACTGGGGGCTCCTTAGCGGGGTCGCGAAAGGGCTGCGCGACAGCGACAACGTCGATGTCAGAATCATCGCCACAAACATGCATCTCGAAGAGAAATACGGCATGACGGTCAGCGAGATAGAGGAAGACGGATTCGAGGTTGACGCCAGGGTGCCGATGCCGGCCGCTTCCGACTCGCCGCTCGACACGGCCCTGGCCACCGCCGAGTGCCTGGCGGGAATCGCCCGCGCCTTCGACCGCGTAAAACCTGACATGCTCCTGATTCTCGGCGACCGATACGAGATGCTGGCCGTCGCCACCGCAGCTACCATCATGCGGATTCCGATCGCCCACATCGCCGGAGGCGAAATCTCCGAAGGGGCTATTGACGACAACATCCGCCACGCCCTGACAAAGCTCTCCTCCCTCCATTTCACAGCGACCGAAGCCTACCGCAACCGCGTGATTTCCATGGGGGAGGACCGCCGCAAGGTATTCAATACCGGGGCGCTCGGCGTTTACAATATCGAGCACGACCCCGTGGTCTCGAAAGAGGCCCTTGAGGAGTTTATCGGAATGACTATCGGAGCCAACACTCTCCTGGTAACCCTCCACCCCGCGACCTGCGACCCCGTCCCGGTCGGGGAGCGCTGCCAGGCTCTTCTGGATGCACTCGACACTTTCCGCCACAACAAAATCGTATTCACCTACCCCAACAACGACCCCCAGGGCGCGGTAATAATCGACATGATCAACGATTACGCCCGCCGCAATCCGGGCCGAGTCGCGGTCGTCCCCTCTCTCGGACGGGCCCGCTACCTCTCCCTGCTGCGCTATATAGCCGCCGTTGTCGGCAACTCGTCGAGCGGAATCGTCGAGGTGCCGTCGCTGCGCATCCCGACGGTCGACATCGGCATCCGCCAGCGGGGCCGCATCGCCGCGTCCTCCGTAATCCACTGCGAGCCGGACGCCGACAGCATCCGTGACGCGATTCTTTTCGCACTCTCTCCCGCCGGGAAACGGATTGCCTTCGAGACAGAAAACCCCTACTACAAACCCGACACGCTGAAACGTATAATCGACGTGGTGACGACCGTCGACCTCGCCGACATGGAGGCAAAGCACTTCGTAGACCCCTACCCTATACTCAACCTCCCAGTCGAATAACCTGTTACAAGAACGAATGACCCCACTGTTCATCATACCGGCCCGCGGAGGGAGCAAAGGGATACCCCGCAAGAACATCAAACCGCTCCGGGGCAGACCGCTGATTGCCTACACCATTGACGCCGCCCGCGAGGCGTGCGCCCGGCTCGGCATCGGCGAAGACCACATCCTCCTATCAACTGACGACGAGGAAATCGCCGCCACAGCCGAAAGCCTCGGCCTACGCGTGCCTTACCGCCGGCCGGCGGCGCTCGCGGCCGACACCTCCGGCTCCCGCGAAGTCATCATTGACGCCATGGACTGGGCCGAGGGCCAAGGCATCCCCTTCGACACCGCCGTGCTTCTCCAGCCCACCTCCCCCTTCCGCACCACCGACGACATCATCGGCTGCATAAAAGCCTTCCGTCCCGGAGAAACAGATATGGCTGTCAGTGTCGTCGAAACCGACGCTAACCCGTATTACAACTGCTTCGAGACCGACCCGGACGGCTACCTCCACATATCGAAGGGTGACGGACTCCTCACCCGGCGCCAGGACGCTCCTCGCGCATGGGAATACAACGGGGCCGTCTACGTGATTTCCCCCGACTCGATACGCGAAATGCCTCTCGGAGCCTTCCCCCGCAGAATCCCTTATGAAATGCCCCGCGAGCGTTCGCTCGACATCGACTCCCCCCTCGACTGGGCGATAGCCGAAACCGTGATGGGCCTCCGGCAAAGTTAAGTTATCCGCCATGCGACGCCACTCCATTCTCGACACAGACACCGTCCTCACCGCCCTGCGACGCCTCAACGACCTTTCGGGCGAGGTCATGACCCTTATCGTGACCGACTCCGACGGCAGGCTCCGCGGAACCGTCACCGACGGCGACATACGCCGCGCCCTGATTCGCGGCACGCGCCCGGAAGATTCCGTCAGCGACGTGATGAACCGCGACTTCACCGCCCTGAACCACCCCGAGGACGCCCGGGCTATCCGCGCCGCGCGTTCCCGAGGCATACGCCTTCTCCCGGTCGTCGACGCGGAGGGACGCGTCGAGCGCCTGATCGACCTCACGCGCCAGGACACCGTCCTTCCCCTCTCCGCGATTCTCATGGCAGGAGGAAAAGGGGAGCGTCTGCGTCCCATGACGCTCGCGAAGCCAAAACCGTTGCTCGAAATAGACGGGCGCCCAATAATCGACTACAACATCCGCAACCTCGCGCGGGCCGGAATCCGGGATGTTTCCGTAACCGTGCGCTACCTCGCCGAACAGCTCGAAGAGCACTTCAGCCGCCCGGTATGCGGAATCGACGTAAGATGCGTCCGCGAGGAGCAGCCCCTCGGCACCATCGGCTCAGCGGCCCTCGTAAAGCGCCGTAGCGCGTTCGCCGACACCCTGGTAATGAACTCCGACCTGCTGACAAACGTTTCTCTTGAAGAAATGTACCTCCGCCACGCCGAGGAGCAGGCCGATGTCACAATCGCCGCGATACCGTACACAGTCTCCGTCCCCTATGCGATTCTGTCGACCGACGGCCCCCGCGTAACGGCTCTCAGCGAGAAACCGACCTACTCCCACTTCGCCAACGCGGGGATATACATCTTCTCAAACCGGCTGCTCGACACCCTCCCCACCGACTGCCGTACCGACGCTACCGACCTCATCGAAAAGGCGATAGCCGACGGGCTGAAGGTAGTCCACTTCCCACTCAACGGGACCTGGATCGACATAGGGTCTCCGGCCGATTTCCGCCATGCGGAAGAACTGATGCGCCACCACCGCGAATGGCTCGCCTGACGCGCCTTGACAACATTGACAAAAACGACTATTCAACAGTTATTTATGGCTGATTCCAACTTCATAGACTATGTAAAGATCCTTTGCCGCTCGGGCAAAGGGGGTGCCGGTTCGAGCCACTTCTACCGCGCCAAATATATCCCCAAAGGGGGACCCGACGGGGGCGACGGAGGCCGCGGAGGCCACGTTATCCTCCGGGGAAACAAGAATATGTGGACCCTTCTTCCGCTGAAATACCGTCGCCACGTCTTCGCCGGTAACGGACAGGCCGGTTCCGGCGGGCGTAGCTTCGGAAAGGACGGCGAGGACCAGATAATCGAAGTTCCCTGCGGAACGGTGGTGTTCGACGCCGAAACCGGCGAATACCTCTGCGAAATCACCGAGGACGGACAGGAAGTAAAGCTCCTCCGCGGCGGCAAAGGGGGTCTCGGCAACTGGCATTTCAAATCTCCGACCAACCGCGCGCCGCGCTACGCCCAGCCCGGGCAGCCAGCGATAGAGAAGAGCGTCGTGCTCGAGCTGAAACTACTGGCCGACGTTGGCCTCGTCGGCTTCCCTAACGCCGGAAAATCGACCCTCCTGTCTTCCCTGTCAGCAGCGCGCCCCAAAATCGCCGACTACCCCTTCACCACGATGGAACCGCAACTCGGAATCGTCGAGTACCGCGGCAACCGCTCCTTCGTCATGGCCGACATCCCCGGTATCATCGAAGGCGCGAGCGAGGGGAAAGGCCTGGGACTCCGCTTCCTGCGCCATATAGAGCGTAACGCCGTCCTGCTGTTCATGGTTCCCGCCGATGCCGACGACATCGCCAAGGAATACAACGTGCTCCTCGAAGAGCTGCGCCGCTTCAACCCCCAGCTTATGGATAAGGAACGCGTCCTGGCAATATCAAAGAGCGACATGCTCGACGACGAGCTGAAAGCCGAGATCGAGCCGACGCTACCCCCCGACATTCCGCACGTATTCATTTCAGCCGTAACCGGCCAGGGACTTACGGAGCTGAAAGACGCCCTTTGGAAAGCCATCACCGACGACGCCAACCGCATTGAGGAAACCCCGATCACCCACCGCCCGCTCGACGGCCATCACCGCGTGCGCGAGGAGGACGAGTTCATCTTCGAGCCGGCACCCCTCCCCGAGGAGGATGACGACCTACTCCCGGAGGATCCCGAGGACGACGGCTTCGACCCCGACCTCGACTACGACTGGGACGGCGAGGAATAAACCCAATCTGGGCCAATACATACGGGATAGCGGGCTCTTCGTTGATGGACCCGCTATCCTTATTCGTAGCCGTATAGTACGCGTTTGTTGGAGTTTTGGAGCAAAAGGGGCGCTCGGTTTCCGCGGTTATGAAAATTTGCGTAACTTAGCGGTGAATTTAAAGTCTATATATTAAGGAACAGGCAAGCCGTATGAAAATCGCAGACATCAATCTCGGAGACAGGCCGGTGATGCTGGCGCCGATGGAGGACGTCACAGACCAGTCGTTCCGCCTGATTTGCAAAGAATTGGGAGCCGATATGGTGTACACGGAGTTCGTCTCGGCCGATACCCTGATCCGCAATATCGCCGCGACTACACGCAAGCTCTCCATCGCCCCCGCGGAACGCCCCGCCGCGATCCAGATTTATGGCCGCGAGGTAGAGCCGATGGTCGAGGCCGCGAAAATAGTCGAGGAGGCGAAACCCGACATTCTCGACCTGAATTTCGGATGCCCCGTCAAGAAAGTAGCCGGTAAAGGCGCCGGGGCCGGACTCCTCCGCGACATCCCCAAGATGCTCGAAATCACCCGCGCGGTAGTCAAGGCGGTAAACCTCCCCGTGACCGTCAAGACGCGTCTCGGATGGGACCATAACTCCAAGATAATCGTCGAACTGGCCGAACAGCTCCAGGACTGCGGCATACAGGCTATCACCGTCCACGGACGCACCCGCTCGCAGCTCTATACCGGCGAGGCCGACTGGGAAACTATCGCCCGCGTCAAGGAGAACCCCAGGCTTACGATTCCCGTAATCGGCAACGGCGACATAACGACCCCGGAGCGCCTCGTCGAAGCCTTTGACCGCTACGGCGTTGACGGCGTCATGGTCGGGCGGGCGGCGATAGGTAATCCCTGGATTTTCAGCGATATGAAGCAGACGCTGCTCCACGGAAAGGTAGAACACCCGCTGACCCTGGCCGACAAGTTCGCGATTCTGCGCCGGCAGATTTCCGAAAGCGTCGACCGCATTGACGAGTACCGCGGCATTCTCCATATCCGCCGCCACCTGGCGGTATGCTCCCTGTTCAAAGGGATTCCCAATTTCCGAGACACCCGCATAGCGATGCTCCGGGCCGATACCCTTGACTCCCTTTGGGGGATTCTCGACGATGTCGAAAACCGCATACTTCCCGCTTATCTTGAACAACAAAACCAGCATTGACTTATGAGACTTATCAGAATACTTCTTGCTCTCTGCGCCGCGGCAGTATCGATGGCCGCCGCGGCCGAAGAACTGGTGCTCTCGCGCTACGAGCTGTCAGTAGGCGACTTCACTGAGCTGTCGGTTGTCGACGGGCTGAATGTCAACTACAAGTGCGACCCCGACTCCGCCGGGACAATCGTGTTCGAGACCACGGCACCCATTGCCGACCAGATTCTTTTCGAGAACAACAAGAAGGGCAAACTATCGATTGAGAAGCAGTTCCACGCCGAGAACGAAATGGTATGGGGACTGCCCGACATAACGGTCTATTCCCGATTCCTGACCTCCGTCACCAACAGCGGCGACTCTACCGTCAGGGTAATCTCCGTAAAGCCGACAATCAACTTCAAAGCCACCGTCATCGGCAACGGCCGGCTTATTGTAAGCGACATTGACTGCGTGAAGTTTGACGGCTCAATCAAGACCGGCAACGGCACCCTCGTCGCATCGGGCCGCTGCGATGAGGCATCGCTCGTCAACACCGGCGTAGGCGCGATCCAGGCCGACCGGCTCCAGGCCGAAAACGCCACCTGCCGCTTCTTCGGTTCCGGCACAACGGGCGTATGGGCCACCGACTCCCTGATTATCAAAGGGATGTTTCCCGGCAAACTCTACTACAAGGGTGAGCCGAAAAAGCTGAAGAACTACGCCATGGGGGTGAAGCTCTTCCCGCTTGACAATATGAGCCGCAAACCGCTCGAAGAGGAAGGTGAGCCGGAATCAGCCGAATAACCCTCCCGAAGGGGCGGACTCCGCGACGGGGCCCGAACTCAAAGCGCTGACGGCGCACTCGGTGAAATGGAACGTCATCGACCGCGTGTCGTCCCAGTTGCTTTACGCCGTGACGGGAGTTGTCCTCGCCCGGCTCCTCAACCAGGACGATTTCGGTCTCGTAGGCGCGATGCTCGTTTTCCAGGCCTTCGCCTCGCTCTTTGTCGACAGCGGGTTCTCCTACGCCCTGATTCAGCGGAAGAAACCGACACGGCTCGATTACAGCACCGTCCTTTGGTTCAACCTCGCGGTCGCCTGTGCGGCATACATTATCCTATTCTTCGCCGCGCCGCTAATCGCCGACTGCTTCCAGGGGGACCGGCGTCTCATACCGATGAGCCGCGTGATGTTCCTCTCCTTCATCCTAAACGCCTCGGCAATCGTGCAGACCAACCGGCTGATGAAGCGGATGGACGTGAAAATGGTAGCTGTCTCCAACTCCGTAGGCCTCTTCGCCGGAGCCGTGGTCGGAATCACGCTCGCCGTCGGAGGCTATGGCGCGTGGGCGATCGTATGGCAGACAATCACCCTCAACGGCGTAAAATCGCTCGTGCTGTGGCTAACCTCCGGCTGGCGCCCCCTTATGCGGTTCTCCTACGCCTCGCTGCGCTCCTTCTTCGCCGTAGGATGGGGAATGATGGGTACCTCCTTCCTTAACACCCTCTTCCAGAACATATACTCCTTCTTCGTAGGCAACCGGGCTGGACTCGCGCCTCTCGGATATTACTCCCAGGCAGACAAATGGAGCAAGATGGGAATAACCTCCATCTCGCAGGTGCTGACCTCCTCCTTCCTTCCTGCACTCTCGGAAGTGCAGGACGACCCCGAACGGTTCAGCCGCGTCAGCACGAAAATGAACCGCTTTACCTCCTATCTGCTCTTCCCCGCGATGGGGTTCCTCGTGCTCCTGGCCGAACCGATATTCCATTGCCTGTTCGGAGAGAAATGGGACGCGTCGATCATCCTCTTCCAACTGCTACTCGTCCGCGGCATATTCACCGTCCTCAGCTCCCTCTACAACAACTACGCCGTCGCCGTCGCGCGCACGAAACTCGTAATGTCGATGGAAGCTGTCCGCGACGTGACAGCCTTCATCCTGCTCGCTGCCACTCTACCCTTCATCGCCGACACCCGTCCCGGCGACCCCGTATGGGGCATCCGGCTGATGCTCTACGGCCAGCTCGCCGCATCGGTCCTGAGCTGGGCCATAATGGCGGTCAAAATCGCCCCGCTGACCGGGCGCCGCCTGCTCCCGTTCCTTTCAGACTCCCTCCCCTACCTGCTGCTGACCCTCGGCATAATGGCCCTCGCCTGGGTCGAACGCGCCTGGATTGCCAACCCCTGGGCCCTCCTCCTCGCCCAAAGCACAACCGCCCTCACCCTCTACCTCGCCGCCAACCGCCTCCTCGGCTCCGCCATCCAGCGCGAAGTTCTCTCCCACCTCCGCCGATGAAACCGCCGACAATTACATTCCTCCGCATTAACAACAGCCCGACATGAGACAGACAGAAAACATCAACAAGCTGAAATCCGGCGAATGGACCGACGGCTTCGCCCCAGAGTTCGCCCGCTATCTTGCCGAATGTGAGGAAAAATGCTTCACTTTCAACAGTCTGCCCCCGTCGCATAAAGAAGAACGCCGGGAGATAATCCGCGGCCTGTTCGGCTCCGTGGGGGAAAACTTCATAATCAATCCCCCTTTCCACTGCGACTTCGGATTCAACATACGCGTGGGGGAAAACTTCATCGGCAACTTCAACCTTACCATACTCGACGAGGCCGACGTCACAATCGGCGACAACGTATTCATCGGACCCAACACCAGCCTTTGCACCATAATCCACGCCCTCGAACCCGCCGAACGCAACCGTGGCACGATGCGCGCCCTCCCTGTCACTGTCGGCGACAACGTATGGATCGCAGCCAGCGTCGTGGTGCTTCCCGGAGTAGCAATCGGCGAGGGAGCCGTCATCGGGGCAGGCAGCGTCGTGACCAAGGACGTCCCCCCTTTCACCCTCGTCGCCGGTAACCCCGCCCGCCCCATCCGCCCAATTCCACGGCAGCAGGACTCCCAATCCCCTCGTTAACCGCATCTCCCCTACCAGCCACTCCTGCTTATAGCCTTTGGTTCACCCCCCGCAAGCCCGGATTAAAGTGAAAATCAGGCTGCGCCATCAATTAAACCGAAACCGGCCGCGGTTCAGTCGCGGTGCTGTCTCTATAACCCGTCCGCTGAATATATCGCAAAGTTAACGTAAATAATATATGGCAAATTCCACCATCAAATATTCATCAACCTTGCGTGATATTCTCATATTTTTGAAATGATAATCGTATGATTATTCTTCCGTTTCATCATCTTTACTGTTTTTCAACAATCGTTTTTTCTTAAGCTCCAGCTTCTTAATACTATCTGCTGTCGGCAGGTTTTCCGGCATTGTATTGCCCAATTCTTCCATTGTTTGACGGACTTTCATCCCGACCTCGTAATGGGTTTGATTGGCTTTTTCCTTTCCCTTAATTCCGTCTCGGCGTAATTTCTCCTCGGTTTGAGTTGCACGGAATAGATTTGCGGCAAGTTCGGCACTACCCATATGGTCAAGTATTTGCTGATTCTTGTTTAACCCCTTTCTTGCATGTATGTCCTGCCTGTCCAGTCCTCCGTAAAGCCCTTTATACCCGCAATTCTGGAAAATACCATAATCTTTATTTGAGATTACACCCGCGTCCTTCGCCGCACTCGCAAGATGTGTGTTATGTTTTCTCATTTCTTCTCTCAGAAGCAACCGTTTTTCTTCCTCTTCCGAGAAAACATTATCAAGATACTTTTCCGCTCGTCTAACCTGAATCGCAAAATATGTTTGTGCCTGTGCGACAATAGGCTTCAATGAATCGGCGTTCTGTACGGCCAAATAACACACATAACGACTCATCAGCCACGTTTCTACCTCTCTTTCAGCACCTTTACCCACACTTATCATTTCGTTAATCTTAACGAAATGATCGTATGGATTATGACCGCTGTTCTGGCAAGCCATCCATGCTTTACGCATAACAACGAGGAAATTTCTGTAATCCGCATAGTCAAGAGCCCTTGACAACTCGCGGGATGACCACACTTCAGTGCCATCCTCAAGCACTCTCTTGATTCCTTCAAACAATTCTTTCGCTCGCTTGGTGAGCCGTTTAATATTTGCCATAGTTTGAGATTTTCAACAAAGATAGTCAAAATCTATTGTCCCGCAAATCATAAGAAGACAATATAATGAGTATGCTGGTTTGAGAAAACACCTGTGGAATTTCAACAGGACACGGCCGGGAATTAGTTGAGGTTGGTGCCGAAGGGGAGGAGGGCCAGGCGCATGAGTTTGAAGTGCTGGAGGCCGAAGGGGATGCCGATGATGGTGACGCAGAAGAGGAGGCCCCAGAGGAGGTGGGTGAGGGCAATCGGAATGCCCCCGACAAACCACCAGATTACGTTCATTATGCCGGCGAGGCAGCCCGACGGCCAGCCGCTGTTGTCAATGTGGGTGCCGAAAGGCCAAAGGGCCAGGACGGCGAGCTTCAGCGTCTGCAGCCCGAAGGGGATGCCGATAATCGTAATCATCATCAGGACGCTCGAAATGGCATACTCTATCGCGATCATCAGACCGCCGAACACTACCCAGATTATATTCAGCAATATATTCATCGTTCGTTTCAATTTCTTCTACCGCGAATATAACGATTTTCTCATAACAAAAAAGGCGCATCCTCGCGGATACGCCTTTTCTCGCATTATATCAGGTTTGTGAATTAGGTTCAACTTTCGCAGACTACAGTTGAGGTGAAAGAAGTGAAAAGTGAATATCAGGCTTCGCCTGAGTGAAGATTACACTCAATACGAGTATCCTCTTCACCTTTCACCTTTTACCTTTCATTTTAAATTGAGCAAGTTTCCAACTTGCTCAATTTAATTCAAAGAGTATAAGAGAGGGGGTACTTCTTGCCGTCGACGGTGACCTCGAGGGTAGCGCCGGAGGGGGAGTATTTCCCCTTGTAGTCGGCCTTGATGTCGTGGGTCGCGGGGTTGGCGGCATCCGTCGGGTAGATGACGGTGATGAAGCGCGAGGGCTTGCCGGCCTTCTTGGCGGAGCGGAAGGCGTAGGCGGGACGAGCTTTCTTTACGCGGTACGCAGGCGACATCCACCCTTCCTCGGCCTCCATCTTGTCGGCGCCGAACACGCGGAGCGTGATGTTATTGCCGTCGGCGAAAGCGGTGCTGACCGATTTCTTGACAGCGTTCTCCAGCGGGTCGCAAGGGAGGAGCTGGTAATGGAGCGCCACATCCCCTTCGGCATCGCCGTAAGCCTCGTCGGCTATGACGTAGAATTTCTTGTCAACGAAGAACACGGCGCGGCGATGGGTCAAGCCGTCATATCCCGGAGTCTCGACAACAGCCACATCCCCCTGCGGGGTAGCCTCCCATTTCAGAAGTTTCGACTCGCGGGTCTGGAGGTTCTTGTCGTCGAGGGTCAGGGTGTTGTGGACGGCAGTCTGGCGGAACCAGTTGCGCTGCTTAAGCACCTCCTCGTCGCCTCCGTAGATGAAGCTGCCCGAATCGGGGAAGAAGTTGCGGCCGTTGGTCCACATCTCGAACGTACCGTTGTCATACTGGTTGTGCCATTCCCCGGCAGGTCCGGCTTTCAGCACCATGACGGTGGCAGTGGAGTCCCAGCCGTTACGCATCACATAGAAACCGCCGTCGGTGAAGGCGCGGGAGGTATATTCGGGGAGCTTCCCCTTCTTGCCGTCGGTCGCGAAATAGCGGAGCGCCTGGTCTTTGGGGAAGAACTTGCGCCAGATGCGGTAGTTTCCCTGCACGCCGTGCTTCGTATGCAGCTTATTGTCGCTGAACACCGGTAGGGTAAAGTCGGGGAAAGCGATATTATAGGTAAACTCGACCATATTCTTCATCGTGTCGAGATAGGACTGCGGGAACTCGCCTCGGTAGCCGTTTGCATCCATCATCTGGAGCGCCTTGCCGAAGATGTTGACGCAAGCCATATGATAGCCCGGGTCAAGCTCGAACTGTACCCCGTCGGGGAACACCTGCTTCTTGATTTCGCGGTTGAGGATGTCAACTC
The DNA here is from genome assembly GCA_937969265.1 of uncultured Porphyromonadaceae bacterium. Classification (GTDB taxonomy): domain Bacteria; phylum Bacteroidota; class Bacteroidia; order Bacteroidales; family Muribaculaceae; genus UBA7173. Next base: position 17,967 of record CALBWF010000071.1, on the reverse strand, counting down.
CGGCCTTGCGCCAGGATGCCGCGTCCTTGAACTCGGGGAAGAAGGAACCTGCGAAGATAACACGCTGCGCCTCGAAAAGGAGGTGGTTGCCCTGGGCCGAGTAGTGGCTGTTGGCAAACGTCGCGTGGCGGTGGTAGTTGTCAAGGAAATCAATAAGGAACTCCGGGGTGAACTCAGCCGAGGGGAGGAACAGCTCGAACTGCTCGATCTGATGCTCCAGGCGGTCGCAGACTTCGAGAGGACGCCAGGCGAAATAGACATTGTCGACCTCCTCCATATCCTTGTCCTTGATGCCCTTGAACTCGGTCAGAGGATTCTTCTTAATCCAGTCGCGGTATTGGAGCACCCATTCGCGGGCGTACTTCTCATCACCTGTCACGCGGTATGCCTTGCCCATCGGCACCCACCATTTCGTGCGGTGGAGCTGCCAGCGAAGCTCGTTGTCCTTTACCGGCCAGTACTGCCAGTTGATGTCGTCGCCGTAGAAATATGAGGGCTGGTATCCCTTGTGGACGAAGAACTTGTGCTCCAGCCCCTCGTCGGCCCACCGACGCTCTTCCTTGGTGAGTTTGGGCTTCTCGGGATTGACGCCGACGCTTTTAACGCCGGTACGCCCTTTGAAATAGTCGAGCAACGCCGAGGACGCCAGGGTATCCTTGCCCTGCTTGTGGAGTTCCGCGACCTTTTCAAGGCCGGGACGGGAGAGGTCGAGGAGGTCGAGCACCTTCCCCGCGTCAGCGCCTCGGAGCGCCAGCGCGGGCAGAAGGGCCGCCACACACAATACTTTCTTAATCAGATTCATGGAATAATGGTATGTATGCTGATGAATTTTCTGAAAACACCGAGTTGAAGGGCTATTAGAAACCATTGTTGTTTATTCCCTTGAGCGCGTGGTTGCTCTGCATCTCCTTCAGAGGGATGGGGAACAGCTCATGCTGGCCGTGGATAAAATTCTGGTACGCCTGGTAAGGCTTGGTAGTCTTACTGTTGATTACAGACTTTTCGCCAAACATCTTGATAGCCTTGTCGAGCACGCCCCAGCGGATCAGGTCATACTTGCGCTGCCCCTCGAAAGCCAGCTCGAGACCGCGCTCGAAGTAAAGGGCGACGCGTATCTTGCCCTGCTCCGAAGAGTCGTCGATAAACTCGTTGACAGGCATCTTGGCCAGATTTCGACCGATGAAGCGCTGGTAGTTGGAAGTCGAGAGCGGGGTGGCTCCGGCACGCTCGCGCACCTTGTTGAGGAGGTTCCACGCCTCCGCGGTCTCGCCAAGCTCGTTGTAAGCCTCGGCTGCCATCAGCACCACGTCGGCATAACGCAGGGGGCAGAAATTGACGTCGCCGTAGTTGAGGTTCTTGTTGGCCTGGCCGACGGGCATCCACTCGCGGCGCCATTTCCCGAGGTACCAAGATGTGTTCTGACGCTCCTGCTTCTCCTGGGTCTTGGTATCGGAGTTCCAGGTATAGCGATAGGTGCAGATCACGATGTCGCGGCGCTGGTCGACCTCCTCGAAGAAGTCATACCATTCGGGAACCACGAGAAGGAACCCCTGGCCGCGGCCCATATAGTTGGCGGCTTCTGTAGTCGCGAGGCCGGTAGGCTGCTGCACGACAGGACCATTGTAAATGCCCCAGGCGGAACCGTTGCGGCGACCCTGGTCGTGGTACATCGCTACCTCCCAAAGGTTTTCCTTGCTGTTGAGCACCAGTCCGGAGACATCCTTGAAGAGCTGGCCGAAACCGCCGGGATAGAAGTCGTGGTAGCCGTTCTTCTTGAACTCCTCCCACTGCTCGAGCACCTTCGTGTAGCACTCGCGGCGAACCGTCGACGACGGACGCTGGAAGGAGCCGTCAGTAGACAGCCAGTAGCCGGCGCGCTGCATCAGCACGCGCATCAGCAGGGCGCGGGCAGCTCCCTGGGTAGCTCGCTCGGGCGATACCCCGTCTGTGGCCCAGGGGAGCTGTTCCGCCGCGCGGGTAAGGTCTTCGATCACGATGTCGTAAAGCTCGTCGTGGGTGCGGCGCGGACGGAACGACGAATCGTAGCCCGATGCGGGTTCGGTTGTGAACGGAACCTCGCCCCAGTACTTGATCAGGTCGAACGTCAGGAAGGCGCGGAGGAACCTGGCCTCCCCTTCGAGGCGGCGCAGCTCGGCGTCGGAATTGAAATCGGGCATCCCCGAAATCCCTTTGACGGCCGTGTTGGCGCGGTCGATACCCTGGTACTTCATACGCCAGAGGTACTCGATCCAGTCGTTGCCCGAGTTGTAACGATAATGGGTTATGTCGTTGATTTTGTTATCTGTCTGCGTGCGCGATGCGAAATACATGTCGTCGGAAGCGGGCATCGCCATCTCATCCTGGCCGTAATGGTTGTAGTCCGAAATGGAGCTCATGATTCCGAGAATCGCCATGTCTGCCTTCTCGGCGCTCTCAAAGTAGGAATCCTTGTCATATCCCGACGACGGGGTCTCAGTCAGCATGTCGTTGCAGGAGCTGAAAAGAGCGCCCGCGAAGATGAACGAAAGGAATTTATATGCTGTCTTCATTTTCTTTATACTTAGGAGAGATTAGAACGTGAGGTTGAGGCCGAAAAGGAAGGTACGGCTCAGAGGGTAAGCTCCGAAATCGACACCGGGAGTCAGCGGCGAGCGCATGGTCGAAACCTCGGGGTCAAAGCCGGTGTACTTAGTCCAGGTGTAGAGATTGTTACCCGTGAAGTAGAGGCGCGCCTTCGTCAGGCCGAGCTTGCGCATGAACGGCTTGTTTTCCAGAGTGTAGCCGAAGGTTATGTTGGCCAGCTTGATATATGAGGCATCCTCTACCGCCCAGGAGTGGACGTAGTTGTCGCCGTTCTCCAGGTCGTAATAGGCGGCGACCGTCTTCCCCTCGTTCATAGCCGCTAACTGGGCGGGATCCGTCACAACGTTGCCGGCCTTGTCAATCGTCATCCAGCGGTTCGAGCTGTTCACGATGTCGAGGGCGTTGTAGTTCTGCGAACCGACCTTGGCGGCCACGAGCTTCGTAGCGTTGAGCACGTCGTTGCCATAGCTGAACGTCAAGAACACGCTGAGATCGAAACCCTTCCAGGTCAGTGAGTTGTTGAAACCACCGTAGAGTTTGGGTGCGGCCTGGCCTATGACGGTCTTGTCCTTCTCATCGATAACGCCGTTGTTGTCAAGGTCCTTGAACTTCCACATACCCGGTTTCACAAGATTCGGGTTTGTCTGGTAAGGAACTCCCTTTTTAAGCGTGTACTCCTTGGTGCGCGGGTTGTAGTCGAAATCGCTGACCTGGTACAGACCGTCGGTCACCAGGCCGTAGAACTGGCCGACAGGCTTGCCGACCTCGAGCAAGTGGGTGTTCTGGTTGAAGCCGAAACGAGCCTCGTAGAGCTGGCTGTCACCTCCGACAAGCGAAGTGATTTTGTTCTGGTTGTGGGTCAGCGTGAGGGTCGAGTTCCACTGGAAGTCGCGGGTAGCGATGTTAATCGAGTTGATCGCGATATCGATACCGGTGTTGCGGATCGCGCCGGCGTTAATCAGCATCGTCTGGTAGCCCGACGACATCGGGAGCGTAGCGTTCAGCAGCAGGTTGTTACTGTTGTTGATGTAAAATTCCGGGGCGATTGTCAGGCGGTTGTTGAAGAAACCGAGGTCGATTCCGACATTGAAGGTCTTGTTGGACTCCCATTTGAGGTTCGGATTCGCGATCTGCGTCGTAGCGTAGCCCGGGCGGGTCGACTCGCCGATAGCGGTCAGGATAGTCGACATGAGAGCAAGCGAGTTATATGACCCGATTCGGTTGTTGCCCGCGAGGCCGTAGCCGGCGCGGATTTTGAAATCGGAGAATATGTCGAGGTTCTTTATGAAGTCCTCCTCGCTGAGACGCCAGGCGGCGGAAACGGCGGGGAAGTAACCCCACTTGTTATTCTTGCCGAACTTCGAGGAACCGTCGGCACGGAAGGTCGCGGTAAAGATATACTTCGATTTGTAATCGTAGTTGGCGCGGGCGAAAAACGACAGCAGGTGGTCGTCATCGTTGAACGACGAGCTTGCCGACGAGGGGGTACCGATTACCATGTCGTCGAGAATGAAATCGTCGGTCGGCAGGTCGCGCACGCCGGTCTCGACATACTGCGTCCAGCGCTTGACATATTCCTGGCCGAACTGAAGCATGACGTGGTGGGTCTTCTTTATGCGCTTGTCCCAGGAGAGTACGTTCGAGGTCGAGAACGAGCCGGCCTCGGTCTTGCGCACACTGCCGTGGATACCGCTGCGGCGCCCGAGAATCGAGTTGGGGCCGTAGAAAAGCGAGCGGCTGGTGTTCTGGTAGCGCGTGCCCTCGGTAGAGCGGAATGTCCATCCGCGGCCGAGCTTGAAGGTAAGGGTCGCGACGGCCTGTATGGTGCGAATCTTGCGGTCGTCCTTTTCGGACCCGGCGGCGAGCACGGGGTTGACCATCGTGTTGCCCGAATCATCCTGGAGGATGGGGTCATCGTAGTAAAGCAGCTCGGAGTCATTGCCGCGGATACCGATTGTCGGGCGGTAAGCGAGGATCTGGGCGAGCTTGTTGAAGCGGGCATCCACATTGGAGCCGCCGGTATTCGTACCGTTACCGGCAACGCCGGCACCGGTTATCGACTGCACGTCGTAGTTGATACGGCCGTTGATGCTCAGGCGCTTGCTGATCTCGGAACGGATGTTGGCCGAAATCGAGTGCTTGTCAGACCCGGAGTGGATCATGGCGCCCTCGTCGTTGTAGTAGCCGTAGGACATGTAATAGTTCATCTTTTTGGAGCCGCCGCTGACAGTCAGTCGGTAGCTCTGGGCGAGCGTGGTGCGCCCCATCGTGCGGTCGAGCCAGTCGATACCGGGGCGGTTGCCGTAGTTGGCGTGGATGTCGGCGAAACCGCCGTAACGCTGCTGCCAACTGCTCATACCCCCGTCCTCGGGGGAGGTCGACAGACGGCCGATCGTGCGCTCGTAGTCAGCGAGGACGAATTCCTCGGTGGAGAGGGTGTTGAGGCGGTTCGCCAGCTTGCGCCAGCCGATATACGCGTCGAACGAAACCGTCACCTTGCCGTCAGTGTCCTTGCCGCTCTTAGTGGTGACAAGCACAACGCCGTTGGCGCCGCGGGCACCGTAAATCGCGGTCGCGGAAGCATCCTTCAGCACGTCGATGCTCTCGATGTCGTTCGGGTTGATATTGCTCATGCCGTCTTCGTTAGGGACGCCGTCGATAATGTAGAGCGGGGAGTTGTCCTGCGTGATGGAGATACCGCCGCGGACGCGCACCGAGGGGGTGGCGCCGGGCTGGCCGTCGGTCTGCACGATCTGCACGCCTGACATGCGGCCCGCGAGCGCCTGCGTGGCGTCGCCGCCGGGAGTCTTCATCATCTCGGCGCCCTTCACGGAGGAGACAGACCCCGTAAGGTCCTTTCTCTTGACCGTCGCGTAACCGATCACGACAACCTCGTCGAGAGCCTGCATTGCCGGTTTGAGGACAACGTCGATTTTCGTACGGCCGTTGACCGGCTCCTCCTTCGTCTCGCAACCGAGATAGGAGAATACCAGGACTGCCTTGCGGGGTTTCTCGACCTGGATGTTATAAACGCCGTTGATGTCGGTAATCACCTTGGTCTTTGTACCCTTTACCTCGACAACGCCGCCGATTACCTCCAGGCCCTCGTTGTCAAGAACCGTGCCGGTTACCGTTGTCGGAGCCGCCGCGGCAGCCGGAGCGCACACCGCCAGGGCGAAAGCCGCCACTATGGCCGCCAGCGCCTTACGCGATACTGCTGATATTATATTTTTCATGATTGATCCTTTGCTGATTGGTCAGTGAGTTGTTTAGCGTGTGGAGCGCGAGCCCATCGGGGTCTCGTCGACCAGTTCGAGTTTCCCGGAACCGTCAACAATCAAGGTCGAGCTTGTAAAGCCTCTGAAACAGGTATTTCCGGCCGGAGTTGTCACGGAAGCGTCGGAGCCAAGGTCAAGCAGAGCGCCTGTCTTGGTGTTCACGATGTTAAGCGCGGCCGGCTTGGCGGGATCGAGCGACGCGGTAATACGCCAGTCGTCGATGACAAACGCGTCGCCGTCGCGGGTCACCTTAGAGAACTCGTCGGCAGAGTTGAGAGGCTGCATGACTGCCAGCACCCTCGCGGCGGGCTGCGACTCTATCGTGGCGGTGAAATGCCACTGGTCGGGATAGGCAGGACCCTGGGTGGCGGGTGGCACGAGGAACTTCGAGGTCTGGCTGAGCCGCGCCTCGGCGGAGGTCGCGAGCGTCACGCGGCAATGCACGCGGTCGGCCTTGTTTTCAGTTGTCAGCGTTCCGTTATCGCTGTCTATGTCAAATTCAACGGGGCTGTGGAGGAGCCATTCCCAGCGGGCGGCTTCCGACGCCTCGAGCTCGTCGTAGACAACAGCGATTCCCGGCTGGAGCATCACTACGTGGCGGTAGTATTTCGTCAGCGGGGTCGGGCCGAAGCCGTTTTCAACCGACTGCTCTACCCCGGCGTTCTTGAAATTCGTAAGCCACATCTCGTCGTCGGTAAAGCCGCAGTAGGCGTTCGACGCGTCGCCGAGGGCGTAGGCGATATTCGCCGTGGAGCCGGCGCGGAGGATTCTGCCGTATGCCTTCGTAGTGTAAGGCTGGCCGATTCCGTTTACGAGGATGGTGTTATGTCCGCGGCTGTGGCGGTACCACATCAGGTTATGGGCATCGCTGAAGCTCTGGTAATATCCCGAAGAGCGGAAAATCGTCTTGCCGCCGAACAGGAGGTTGAAAGCGTTCTGCGAAGAGGTCGTATGGGAGCCCGAACCGAACTGGCTGGAACGGAATCCTATCGCCAGGTCGTCGGGGGTACTCTCCAGCGAGGAGTGGATCGCGACCTCTCCGGCATCCTTGTACCAGGTCAGCAGGGGAGCGTCGTCGGGGAATGAGCCGGTGTAAGTATCGGAATTGCACATACGGTAGACGCGCATCTCCCAGTCGTCGCGCACGAGGTCGGAACGGGTGGAGGCATACCAGGAGGCATATCCGTCGCCGGTCTCGCGGGCCAGGAAGTCGGCGAAAGCGGCCATCTGGCGGTTAGGCTCGGGATTCTTCTCCTGCCCGTCGCCGAAACCGAGGTTGGCGCCGGAAGGGGGCATTGTGAAGGCCAGGGCCTGCCCGGCGTTCTGATACCAGGGGTGGCGGGTGAAGTCAGTACGGGTTATGTAGCTGAGCATCATAGCCATATAGGCGAGGGTCTTCGAGTTGGTGGTGAAGTAGCCGGTTCCGTTGTGCCATACGCCGTCGCGGTTGAAGCCGGAGGCCGGGGCGCGGGCGGTCCACAATTCATAGAGATATTCGAGCAGGGTCAGCGCGTCGGGATATTCGGCCCGGTCGTAGAGCGTCAGTGCCGAGAAGAACATCAGGCGGTAGTTAATCTGCCAGAAATGGTTGTCGAAGATATGGTTCTCCTCGTAGCCGCGGCTGCTGCGGAAGAAGCGGCGGCACTGGTCTGCCACGAACTGCTCCGCTGCCTGGCGCGTCGAGGCCGACAGACGGTCGGCAAGGAGGTCATAGACCGCGGCATGGGCGTAGGTGACGGTCGAGGTAATGAAGTTGTCGCTGTACAGAACGGAGGAGGAGCAGGGATTGGCAATCATCGCCTCCAGAAGCGACACGAGTTTCTGGGCGTACTGCTCGTCGCGGGTAATCAGATATGCCTGGTAGAGGTATTCGACATTCTGGTAGAGCCGGTCGTGGTTAGCATAGAGGCTTTTAAGCTCCGTGGCGTAATCTGTCGCCAAGGCTGTTCCGGCACGCTGTATCAGCGATTTGTACTCTGGATGGTCTTTGGCCTTCTCGCGGGCCATAGACAGCTTCGCGTCAAGGAAGCAGTAGAGGCGCGGCGAGAACTGCGGGGCCATAGAGAGGAACGTGTCCCAGGTCGGTGTCACGAACACAGGTTCGGAGCCTTTGACTTCGAAGCTGTATGTCTCGCTCCAGTCGCCGGGCTCGCCGGAGGAGCTGACGTTGCGGAAGCGCCAGTACCAGGTACCCTGGGCGAGTTCGCGGTGGGGATTCCACATATTCCAGGCGACGGGCTGCGATACCTCGGTAGCCCCCTCCGCGAAATCCGCGGAGGTTGAGAGGGCGAACTGGAGGTACGACGATTTCTTCATCCCCATCGGCACGATGAGCGGCACCGGGTTGACGAACAGTTCGTTGCTTGTCCGGGGATAAGGCACGGTGCGCATCTTCTCGTGGTACTCCGAAGGATTTCCGACTATCGGAGACTCCTGGACCTCGGGAGCCGGGTCCGGAACCACGATCGGGTCGTCTGACGAACAGCCGGCTAAGACCAGCAGGGCCGCTGTCGCTGTCGCGAATATTTTCTTCATCATATGAGTGTCGAAGCGGGGATGGGGTTATTCAAAGATTGTAATCATCGCGCGGCCGAGTACACTCTGCGTCTTGGTCTTCACGTCGATCTGCGAGAACTTTACGGTTCCGTTCGTTCCGTTCTCAGTGGCGGTGAGGCTTGTGCCCTGTATATTGCCGTTGGAGTTTACGGAGCAGGTCGCGTACATGCAGTTGGCGAACGGGTCGCGGTCGAAAATCGTGTTCAGCGGGAAGAGGGCGCGGAACTCGCGGGAGCCGGTCGGGGAGCCGCCGATTACCTCGTTGCGGAGGTTGGTTGTAACCATCAGCATGCTCATCCATTCCTCCATCTGGGCGCGGGCCGGAAGATACCAGTCGGTGGTGTTGCCCCCCGATTCCATGGCGTGTTCGGCGGTCCAGGCGGTCCAGGCTGTATGGAAGGCCGATTCGCCAAGCTGGCTCAGGATGTTCTCGCTGTTCTGAGTTCCGTTGACGAGGCTTTCGCAGGGAGTGAATCCGGCCGCGATAGCCTCGGCGTTGAACTGGGTGCGGGCCTTTGCGACATTCTCAATAGCTACGGCGTAAGCCTTGATTGTCTTGCCGGCGAACTTCTCGGGATAAAGCGAGACATTGTCGCCCGACATAGCGCCCATATAGAACACGATGCCGACAGCGGAGAAGGGGTCGAGGGTGGCGCGGCCGCGGGCATTGACGTACGAACCGACAACCATCTCGACGTTTCGGTCGGGATCGTTGACAAACTCGTTGTCAATCGAAACCTCCACGTTGAGGTCCTGGGTCTCCGCGCGGGTTATCTCAGCCACGGCGTTGACGGTATAGTTGGCATCCAGGGGGATAGTGTTTTTGGCTATGGTCATCTTTGGGTCGCCGCGTCCGCTGACCTGCATCATTATCGGCTGTTCAAGTTTCGCCATGTTTGACGGGGCGAAAATCATATTGGTAAACCAGGGGGACTGCGCGGGGTCGAATTTGTCGTTGTTATAGGTAACGTCGACATACTCGTCCTTATTGCAGGTGCCGTCGATGATATTGTAGCCGGAAGGAGCTTTATAACTTATTTTAATAAGTTTGGCTCCCTGAGCCGTCTCCGGGTTCTTCGGAGTGAAGTTCAGCTTGATCATCGGGCGCTTGAGAGTGACAGTAGCGCCGTTTTCAAGTGTGGTGAGAAGCCCGGCGAAAGCGTCCATCGCCGCCATGCGGTTCGCGTCGGCGAGGTCGAAGGCTGTCTCGCTGTATGTAATGTTCGACAGGTCGTCGCTATTGTAAATCTGAGGGGTTGCCAGGGGATCGTCAGGCATATATTCGGCCCAGAAAGCGGCCTTGGTAGCCCCGTTGGCAATATCTTTGGCGTGGAGAACGAACTCCGCGGTGCCCGAGGAGGCGTTCATCACCTCGCGGGTCCCGACAGCCACGCCGTCATCGGCGAAGAGCTGCATCACGCACTTCAATGTATAGCCCGGTATGACTTCCACGCCCGCACGGCTGCCGGACTCGGACCCCTGGGTCGCCACACGCACGACAATGTCACCCTTGGGAGCGCCGGCAGGGGTAATATCTTCAGTGTGGGAGCAGGAGGCGAAAGCCGCCATTGCCGCCGCACCGAGTAAGAGTTTATGAATCGTATTCATGGATAATATCATCTTTAAAGTTTTTCCTTCTTGAAAAATTCTCCTGTACCGAAATAGCGTCGTTGTTATGAAAATCGACGCGGGCCGGAGAGCCGGGGCCTTCCGGCCCGCGTCGGGAAAATTCTGAACGCGTGTCAGTTTTCGACTTACACAGCGGAGATTATTCAAAAACAGTGAACATGGCGCGGCCCAGAACGCTCTGCGTCTTCGTCTTAACGTCAACCTGCGAGAACTTGACTGTCAAATCAGCCGCGGTAAGGCTCGCGCCCTGGATATTACCGGAAGCGTTCACCGAGCATGTAGCATACATACAGTTTGCAATCGGGGAGCGGTCAAAGATAGTGTTCTCAGGGAAGAGAGCGCGGAAAGCCTCGGAGCCATTGGGTGTACCCTCAATCAGCTCACCTTTGAGGTTATAGGTAACCATCAGCATACCGAACCAAACTTCCATCTGGAGGCGTGCGGGAATATACCAGTCTGTAACATTGCCGTTAGCTTCCAGCGGGTGAGCAGCAACCCAGTTATTCCATGCGGTAACAAATGCTGATTCTCCCATAGCGTTCATAATGTACGCGCTATTCTGAGTACCGTTAATCAGATTTTCATTAGGGGTAAGTCCGTCCGGAATCAACGCTGCGTTGAATTGCTGACGTCCCTTGATGGTATTTTCCATAGCTACAACATAGCCTTTGATGGTCTTGCCTGCGAACTCGGCGGGATAGAGGCTTATCTCGTCGCCTTCGATAGCTCCGACGTGGTAGACGATACCTACCGCGGACTCCTTGTCGCTGACGGGATTGCCAGCCGCGTCAACATAGGCTCCCACCTCGAAGACTGCGGGCTTGGGCTCGTTCTCAAAAGAACCGTTGACGTCAACGCTGACTTTCACGTCGAGGGTCTCGTCGCCACCGGCGGAAATCTCGCCCTCAGTGTTGACGATGTAGTTGGCATCGAGGGGAAGAGTTTCGGCAGCGATGGTCATAACTTTGTCAAATCCGCCGCCGAGGGTCATGGTGATGGCCTTGTCGTACTTCGACATGTTGGCGGGAGCGAAAATGAAGCTGGAGAACCATTTCTTGGCGGTCGGGGCAAACGAGTTGTTGTTGTAGACCACATCCTGCGAAGCGGCGGCGTCGCAGTTGCCGGTCAGCACGTTGTAGCCTGAAGGAGCGGAGTAGGCAACCTTGAGGGTAGTTGCTGCCGCAGCAACCTCGGGGTTCTTCACCGAGAAGTTGAACTGGATCATCGGGCGCGTCAGGGTAGCCGAAGCGCCGTTGGTCAGAGTGGTGATGGTTCCGGCGAAAGCGTCGGCGGCAGCCATGAGATTGGCATCAGCGGCGTTGAACTCGGTAACGTTATAGCTGATTTTTGTCAGGTCAGCGCTGTTGTAGACCTTGGTCCCGGCAGCGGTCGGAACATACTCGGCCCAGAAGAGAGCCTTCGAGGCGCCGGCGTCGATGTCGGCGGCCTTGATCACGAAGGATGCTTTCCCGGCAGCGGCGGAGGCGGTAGCCTGGGTGCCTACGGTCGCGCCGTTGTCGTCGAGGAGCTGCATCACGCATTTGAGTTCATAACCTTCGATGGTCGCCAGGGCGCGGCTCGCGATACCTGCGTCTGTTGCCACCGAGACGGTAACGTCGGTTGTAGCGGCGGGATTTGCCACTTCCTCGGAAGCGCAGGCGGTCATAGCGAACGCGGCGCCGAAGCCGAAGAGAATCTTAGAAAATTTTTTTCATATCGATATTAAACTTTAAAGTTGATTATTCGTTTTTCGCAAGTTTACAACTTGCTCATAGTGAATGGTGAAGAGCGAATGGTGAAGGGAATACTCCTTTAACTTAAACTATTATCTTCACTTTTCACTTCTTTCACTTTTCACTTCTTTGATGGTTAGAGTTTGCCGAGGTCGATGTCGACCACGCCGTCGTAGGCGGTGTCAACCGATACGGAGCCGTCGTCGGTGCCGGTCATGAAGCGGCCGGAAACCACTGTGTTATACCCCTGGACCACGGGGATCGAAAGCACCGTGCGGGAAACCTGCTGGTTGTTCTCGTTGAGAATCTCGATTTCCACAGGAATCTTGGAACCGGCCTCTCCGGCGTCGACAAAGCAATAGTCGAAGCCCAGGCGCATAGAGGCCTGGTCGGCGTTCCAGTTCTCGGTATTCAGGGTTGTCTTATAGAAGAGGTAGGAGAGAAAATTCTTGGGCACGTTCTGGAGGACGTTGTAGCCCGTGGCGCGGTAGTCGGCGTAGCGCACGCGCACAGAGAACTCCGAGCCGGAAATAAGACCGTCGGCAAGACGCTGGCGGAAGGCGCCGAGGTCGGTGGTGATGATTTCATACCGGCCTACCGGGCGGGCCAGCTCGACATCAAGAGAAACGCTCGCGGCCCATTCGTCGCGGTATTTGCGCAGGTCAAGGTCGGCGAGGCCGCGGAAGCAGTCCTTACGCTCGTTGTTGCCTACATAGTTGCCCCAGGGGAGCACGGGAGTAAGCGACGAGGGGTCGTAGTAGAGGTTTGTCTCAGTATCCTCCGTCTTAACGTAGTCGCTCCACACCAGGAGCTTGTACTGGCGGGCGTTGAGGCGGAACTTGGTATGGAGGGCGTACTCTGTTTTGCCCGCCACGATTTTCTCGTATGATACCTGGCGCTGGGCCACGGTGCCGTCGGTCAGCACAGCCTCTACTACGAATCGGCGGGTGAACTCGTCCGTTACTTCGGGCACGAGGTCGGCGTAGGCGCCGTCGTCGTCGGGCAGCTCGAGGTTCAGGTCGACAGCGACCTCGACGTTAACCTGGGTGGGGTCAACCCCCTGGCCCTTGGGTTCCTGAGTCAGCGTGCAGCCGGTCCAAAGCGTCGAACAGGCGGCGAGAGCTGTCATTAAAAGAAACTTTTTCATTGCGGTTGGGTGGATGATTGGGGGTTAGAGGGAATAAACCAGGGTGATTCCGAGACGTGTCGGACCGAAGTAGTTCTTGGTGCGGGTATCGATCAGCGCGCCGTCGGAGATGTTGTAGTAGGTGTTGTAGCGGGTGTTGACATACCCGACGCCGAGGGAAAATTCAGCTTTCCAGCCGCGGCCCATGTTGAGGGTGTAGGCGTAGAGGATGCTCGCGCCCATCGCGGGGCGACCTTCCGACTGGTAACGGTCATCGTCCCATCGGGCGTTGTACCAGGCCAGGTCGAAGTCAGCCCCTACGGCGTGGCCGCTTCCGGGCTTCGAGAACCAGTATTTGACACCGGGCTGCAGGGCAACAGTACGGAGGCCGCGGCTCTCCTTCCAGTCCCACAGGCTCCACATGACGGGAAGCTCCGCGGTCCAGTGGTCGGCGAACTGGCACTCATACGCCAGGTTTAGAACGCCGAACGCGTCGTAGGCGAGGTTGGTCTTCAGTGCCATGTACAGGCTCGACGACGGGGTATAAGTCTCTACCGGCTGCTGCGCGGCCTTTTTCTTTCCCCCCTTGCCGCCCTTCTTGCCCCCTTTGGGAGCAGCGGCCGCGGCTCCGTCGGAAACCGCCGAGGCGGCTTTTTTCTTGGGAGCGGCGGCGCCTTTCTGCGCCGTTTTCTCGGCAGGGGCCGAGGTGCGGATCCTCGGAGCCTGGGCATTAACCGCTGACAGTCCGGCAATGGCGGCTGCCAGGAGGATTATGCTGAGTTTTTTCATTGGTGTTATGTAGGTTAATGATGAATCAGATTTCGAGGTCGGGCACCACGTCGGTAAGGGTGGTGACGTACCCGTTTTCGTTCACGATGGTTTCCTCACCCTTGTACTGAATGGTGACTGTCTCCTCACCCTCTTTCTCGACGAAGAAGGAGGGCTTCCCTTCGCTGGAGAGGTTGACGCTGATCAGCCAGCCGGGGATGCGGATCGTGCCGCTCTTGCGGATATTGGGCTTGACAGAGGGGTGCTTCGCCGCGTGGGTATTGATGAGGGCGGCGAAACGGTAGACGTTCGATTTCTCAGACTTGGCGGTGAAGTGGTGATGGTTGGGGTACTTCTTGAAGTTACCCTTGGCGTCACCCTTGAGCCAGTTTACAGGGGGAACGAAGAACTGGTCGGTAGTGTCGCACTCGAGAGCGCCGGTAGAGAAGAGGAATGCGTCGGACTGCGCGCCGCGGTTCACTGTGTTGATATGCACGTACTCGGGGTTCTCCTCCTTGTCGAACTCAATCGGGCCGTAGACGGAGTGGAGCAGGTAGTGCCAGGAAACGGGCTGGTCGGCCTCAAGCTCGTCATAAACGAGAATCCAACCATTGCTGCCGAGATCGACGATGTGGCGGCGGAAGGTCTTGACGTGGTTGTCGTCCCAGCCGTTCTCCTTGCTGAACTCGACGTTGCTCTGTTCGCCGCGCTCGAGCCACAGGGGTGAGATTACCTTGCCGTAAGCATTGGAAGCGTCGCCGACAACGTAGTTCAGCTTGTCGCTGTTGTAGTAGCGGGGAATCCATCCGTAACCCTCGACACCGATGCGCTGGTTGTTGCCGTCGGGGAGGATTGTGTTATGGGCGCGGGAAGCGCGGTGGCATAGGATGGCGTGCTCGTCGGTGAAGGAGGTGTGGTGGCCGGAGCTGTAGAAAAGGGGACGGCCGCCGTAGAAGGTGTTGAACGCGTTCTGGTTGGAAATCGCGTGGGATGTCGAGCCGTAGGGGGAGGAACGGAAGCTCCACATCGAGTTGGCGCCGTTCTTGTCCCAGTTGTTGCAGGCGCTCGAAAGGCCGCTCTGCGGGAAGGTGTAGCCCGACATAAGGGCAGTCAGACCGGGGCCGGTCGGGAGGGGCTTGTCGCATTGCAGGCGGAACCAGGCGAGGTCGCCGGGCTTGGCGAGGTGGGCTTTCTTGAGATATTCGGGCTCTTTTTCGAGAGTGCGGCGTACGAAGTCGGCGGCGATGCTGTTGTTGCGGACGCGGGCCATGGCGTCGAGGTAGCCGATGCGGATAGCGTTCGGGCGCCCTACGTTCTGGTGAGAGCTGCCGTTACCTGCCGATTTGGAGAAGGGAGGACAGTGGTAGATAGTGTAGAGCGTGTTGTTGTCGTACCAGGGGTCGGAAAAGAAATCGTAGCCGGTCACGCGGGAGTAGAACCAGGGCATCTCGACCAGGGTACGGGTGTTGACGGTAAAGTACGAGTCGCCGTTGTGCCACGCGCCGTCGCGGTTCAGACCGGGGAAGCGGGCCAGCCATACGTTATAGCAGTAGTCGGCCCACAGGTCGCTCTCGGGCATGTCGCCGTAAGTAGCGTAAACAGCCATGGAGGTGATGCGGAAGTTCATCTGCCAGAGATGGTTCTCGGCGATATGGTTCTCCAGGTAATTGTTGTAATGGCCGTACATCTTGGCTATGCGCGGACGAAGCTCGTCGATAAACTGCTTCTTCTGCGCGTCGGTCATGAAGTTGTAGAAGGAGTCGTAGGCCATGGAAGCTAACGAAACGATGGCGCCGTCGTTGAAGTCACCCTGGACGTTGGGGTTGTCGCTCCAGGAGAACATGGTGGTGATGCGCTTGATCGCCTCGTCGGCATACTTGCGGTCCTTGGTCAGGACATACGCGCGGATGAGGGCCTCGCAGGTGCTCTCCTCGGCGTCGATGATGCGGCGGGACTCGCGGGTAAGATAAGCCTTTACCTTCATCGGGTTGTCAAGCGACTTCACCTTGTCGGTACGGATATCCTCGACGCGTTTCATCGGCTCGACGAGCGCCTTGTCGGCAACGTCGAGATACCAGCGGTACTCGGGCTTCTCTTTCGCGCCCTCGATGAAGTCGTCCCAGTTGTCGGCATCAACCAGGATGCGCGGGTGCTTCTTGGGGAGCTTCGCGATGAACTCCTTATATGAAGGGGGCGCGAACATCTTCGGGTTGTCTACTACCGTGAAGGAATAAACCGGGCTCCAGTCCTCGGTGCCGTCCTCGTTGACGAAGGCGTGCTGCCAGTACCAGGTTCCGGGTGCCAGGGGCTTTTCGGGATTATAGAACGGCCATATGCGGTCGACGGTGACGGTATTTCCGGCGGGGAAGCTCTTGTCGGTAGAGTAGCGGAGCTTGTATTTGAGCTTCGACTTGTCTACTTTCTTGACAGTGTGCTCCATGCCGTCGAGGGGAGCGCCCTTGCCGCGGGCCCACGCGGGCATCGGCCACTGGAAAGAAATCGCGCGCTCGGTCTCCACCCATCCGTCAGTCGGATAAGGTGTGTCGCGGCTCTCGTGCATCAGACTGACGTCGGTAAGGCGGATGTTGGCGTCCTGCGCCGCGGCCGCGGGGATGGCGGCGGCTATAAGGAGGCCCAGGCTGAACAGAATTTTTTTCATCATGATATTGATTGGTCGCGGTATCAGCGAATGTTTTTTGGCTTGTGTTGGTTTCAAGGTTTTGCGTTTTGTCGGTTAGTCATCGCCGTTTTATACCACGGCGGTTTCATAACGCAAAATTATGGAGAACTTGTGTATTATAGATGTTAACGCTGTGTTTAAATATGTTGCATATGGCCTAAGGAATCCCGCGTTTGTTGAATTTACGCGTCTAAAGCGCTCCCGTAAGCCTTTTTATGGGGTTTCGCCTTTATTTAACCGTGGCGACAAAGGGATGCTTGAGCCTTTCGCGGAAAGCGGCGAGATAGTCGGTCCAGCTTTCCCAGTCGGGCATGAACCCTTTCGACCACCCCGAACCCCAGTAGTAGACGTAGGGAGTGCCCGGTTGGTATTCCCCCTTCGCCAGCAGGTGGGCAACGGCGTCACCCTCCGGCTGCGGCATCGGGCTGAGCACGATCGTGTCGGCCTGGGGCGCTACGACTCCGACGTATATCACTCCGTTCTGGCCGTCGGGGTTGTCCGTCAGGTCGGCGCAGGCCATGAAGGAGTTCTCGTTGTCGAGGATGTACCCGTTGGGATTATGGCGGTGCAGCACTATTCCCGGTGCCACGGTCGAAGCGGAAGTGAGACCCTGGTAGCTTACCTCGGTGCGGTTGAGGAACTCGCCGCTGTCGAGGGTGATCACGCGCGACTCGCGGACTGTCGAATCGTTGCCGAACGCGCCGGCGGGATAGTTCAGCCGCACGGAGAAACGCAGCGGACCGTTGTCGAGAATCTCATAGCTCTCGAAACACCAGGGATAGACGATATTTCCAGCCGTATCAACAAGCGCGGCGGTCCCGGCTCCGAGAGTAGGCCCTACCGCGTAAACGTCCATTCCCTCGCCATGGTCCTCGTGGAAGCTCGCGATTTTCGCCAGCGCGTCATGGTAACGCTTGGCGACAACAGGCTTCGCCACCGACTTGGTCCAGACATCGTAGCCGTAAGCGCGCTCGCCCGAGGCTTGCAGAGCGGGACCGTAAGCGCGGTATGCCGACTTCTCGTTCTCCCACGCGAGGTCGTCCTTCCTGGCCTGGTAGAACGCTCCGCAGGCAACCGTGTCGACAGGCGACGGCTCGCCGGGCTTTATCGTGTAGACCGCCGTAGCGTTGGCGGCGACGCTCGCCGGAAACACCACAAGCGAATCATAAGTAATCTGATAGGGAACCTCGGCCTGAGCCGCGTCGGTAATGACGAAGCTCCCCTCCCCTATAGCCTTGCGGATTTCAGAAAGGGGCACTTCGGTAATCTCCCCCTCGCGGGCGATGTCGGAGCTGTTGCTGACCTCGATCGAATGCTCCTGGCCGCACGAGGCAACCGCGAACGGAATTAATAATAAGGGCAAGTATTTCATATGTTCAGTTTTATTTGCGAAATAGATAATTCAACATCAATAGCCTATTAAAACCCAGTTAATAGCCAATTAAAAAACCAACAGCGTCGCCTGTTCCGTCGGACTTGTCCGACCCGTCTGACCTGTCCGACTTATCCGACTCTCACAACCCTTCGACCCGGATGGGAGAGCGTCGCGAGAATGGTTAGGATGGTAGGAGCTTGGAGGTGAGGCCGATGGGAGCAATCTGAAGATTGTGACCG
>CALBWF010000070.1:0-7573 GCA_937969265.1 uncultured Porphyromonadaceae bacterium | reverse complement strand
CTCCTTTTTTTGTATCCCCGGCAAGGACAGGGCAAGCCACCCGGCGGTCTTCCGGTGCTGACGCGGCACGCCGCGTCCCTACACAGGCCCGCGCGGGCAGGCTCGGCTTACGCCTCGCCACGGTACAGAGAGGCCGTTTTTTGAGGGGGAGGGATGAACCTCGGGGAGGGGACAGGCGTTAATAGGATAGTTTGATTCTTTTTCAATTATTTTTAATTCTATTATACGTTTCGCTATGAGGGTAATGAAAATGGATGCCTTGGTTAAGGGCATGAAAAGAATGGCTGTCGCCGTTTTGTGTGTAGTGGCGGCTACTACGGGCGCTAAGGCGCAGAAAGCGGAAATCCAGATTGGTTACGGCGGTTACACGCAGATGGACGCGACGGACTGCCATGACGGATGGCACCACGTCAACAATGCCTGGGGCGCTCTTACCGCCGGTGTGAATTTCCAGATTAACCGCAAGATGTGGATCGGCCCGAGCTATACTTTCTCCAGCACGACGACGAAGGGTGGCCCCGACCATTCGAGCATCGCCTACCACGCGATTATGCTTAATGGTCGTTACGAGTATTACCGCAATTCGATCGTGTCGCTCTACGGGCATATCGGCCTGGGTGTCGAAATCTCTCACATGATGCCGAAGTATGACGACGCTTACAACTGCACCTATTTCGCCTACCAGTTCACGCCCATCGGCGCGCAGTTCGGAATCACGCGCAGCGTCCTGATGTTCGGCGAGCTCGGCTTCGGCGCCCAGGGTCTGCTTCAGGTCGGTTTCCGATTCCGTCTTTGAGCGCCCCGCCTGTAAGATTTTTTGTCTGTGAAGATATAATGCTATTGTAGTTGGCAGGACGGAGGTTCTGCCGGGTATAAACCGCCAATCGCGCCCGGATAGGGGCGGTTTGGCGGTTTTGTTCTGTA
The DNA here is from genome assembly GCA_937969265.1 of uncultured Porphyromonadaceae bacterium. GTDB lineage: Bacteria > Bacteroidota > Bacteroidia > Bacteroidales > Muribaculaceae > UBA7173. The sequence continues at coordinate 6,649 of CALBWF010000070.1, read as the reverse complement.
AATGTGTGAAATGTGGCGGAATTTTCGTAATTTTGTCCGATGAAGCGCCTGCGGCCGAGGCTCCGGGGCTTCCTACCGCCGCAACGGCGTCTCTAACAAGCGAACAAACAATAAACAGAATAGAATGGCACAGCAGGAAGACGTGTTTAAGAAAATCGTTTCACACGCCAAGGAATACGGTTTCGTTTTTCAGTCAAGTGAAATCTACGACGGGCTTTCAGCCGTCTACGACTACGGTCAGAACGGTGTCGAGCTCAAGAACAATATCAAGCGCTACTGGTGGGAGGCGATGACCCTCCTCCACGAGAACATCGTCGGAATCGACTCTGCGATTTTCATGCATCCGACAATCTGGAAGGCTTCGGGCCACGTCGACGCTTTCAACGACCCCCTGATTGACAACCGCGACTCCAAGAAGCGCTACCGCGCCGATGTCCTGATTGAGGAGCAGATCGCGAAGTACGACGAGAAAATCGAGAAGGAGGTCGCCAAGGCCCGCAAGCGTTTCGGCGAGAGCTTCGACGAGGCTCTTTACCGCCAGACCAATCCCCGCGTAGCCGAGCACCAGGCAAAGCGCGACGCCCTGCACACCCGTTTCGCCGAGGCGATGAACGCCAACGACCTCAACGAGCTGCGCCAGATTATCCTTGACGAGGAAATCGTAGACCCGCTGAGCGGTACCCGCAACTGGACCGAGGTGCGCCAGTTTAACCTGATGTTCAAAACCGAGATGGGCTCGACAGCCGACGGCGCGATGACCGTCTACCTGCGTCCCGAGACCGCCCAGGGTATCTTCGTCAACTACCTGAACGTTCAGAAGACGGGCCGCATGCGCATCCCCTTCGGTATCGCGCAGATCGGCAAGGCGTTCCGCAACGAGATCGTTGCCCGCCAGTTCATCTTCCGCATGCGCGAGTTCGAGCAGATGGAGATGCAGTTCTTCGTGCGCCCCGGCACCGAGCTTGAATGGTTCAAGAGCTGGAAGGAGACCCGCCTGCGCTGGCACAAGGCTCTCGGCCTGGGCGACGAGAAGTACCGGTACCACGACCACGAGAAGCTCGCCCACTACGCCAACGCCGCTACCGACATCGAGTTCCAGATGCCTTTCGGCTTCAAGGAGGTGGAGGGCATCCATTCCCGCACGAACTTCGACCTCTCGCAGCACGAGAAGTTCTCCGGCAAGAATATCAAGTATTTCGATCCGGAGCTTAACGAGAGCTACGTCCCCTACGTTATCGAGACCTCGATCGGCGTCGACCGCATGTTCCTCTCCGTGCTCTGCTCGAGCTACGAGGAGCAGGCCCTCGAGGGTGGCGACAGCCGCGTCGTGCTCCACCTGCCGGAAGCCCTGGCGCCGGTGAAGTGCGCCGTGATGCCCCTGGTGCGTAAGGACGGTCTTCCCGAGAAGGCCCGCGAGATTGTCAACGAGCTTAAATTCGACTTCAACACCCACTACGAGGAGAAGGATTCAATCGGCAAGCGCTACCGCCGCCAGGACGCAATCGGAACCCCGTTCTGCATCACCGTCGACCACCAGACCCTCGAGGACGGCACCGTGACCCTCCGCGAGCGCGACAGCATGGCCCAGAGCCGCGTCAAGATTGAGGAGCTCCGCGGCATCATCGCCGACCGGGTGTCGCTTAACGCCCTGCTGCGTAAACTTTAAGCGGGCGTGTCATAATGGCCCATCTGGGTCGTCGCTTGAAGGATCGGCCTCGGTCACAATCTTCAGATTGCTCCCATCGGCCTCACCTCCAAGCTCCTACCATCTGAACCATTCTTTGCGGAGCAAAGCGCTTCGCGATGACTGACAACCTCCGCGTGATACTTCAACTGATATAATTAGAACTGACAAAATGAAAAAAGGACTTATAATAGCTATCGTCGTTGTCGTGGCCCTGTTCATCCTCTTTGCCGGGGGATGCTCGAGCTACAACGGGATGGTCACCGCTGACCAGGCCGTACAGAAGCAGTGGGGCCAGGTTGAAAACCAGTACCAGCGCCGCAACGACCTTATACCGAACCTCGTCGGCACCGTCAAAGGGTATGCCGAGCACGAGAGCTCGACCCTGGAGAACGTGACCAACGCCCGCGCCGGCCTTACCAAGGCATACAACGAGGCAAACGCCGCCCAGGCTACCGGGTCGGAGGATATCGCCGCTTACCAGCAGGCGCAGGGACAGCTCAAAAGCGCTCTCGACATCTACGTCAACGCCGTCCGCGAGGCTTATCCCGACCTGAAGGCCAACGAGAACTTCCTCTCACTGCAGGCCCAGCTCGAGTCGACCGAAAACCGCGTCGCGACCGAGCGCAAGCGCTACAACGACGAGGTTGAAAAATACAACCTCAAGGTGATGCGCTTCCCCGGAAACATCTTCGCCTCCATTTTCGGCTACGGTCCCAAGGAGATGTTCAAAGCCGACGAAGGCGCACAGAAGGCTCCCAAGGTTGAATTTTAAGCCCCGCAGAAAGACGACGCGATGAAGAAACTACTCTATCTGCTCGGCGCGCTCGCCTGCGCGGCTGCCCTGTGGAGCTGCAACGACGATGACGACTACGTCGACTACTGGACCGAGTACGCCTCCTACCGCGAGGCTAACGAGGAGTGGCTCGCAGAGCAGGAAAAGCTGACCGCCGAGGACGGAACCCCCTACTACGAGCGCCTGGTGCCCTCGTGGGACAAGGGTGCGTACATCCTGATCCACTGGTTCAACGACCGCTCTGAGACAGCAGGAAACCTCCAGCCCTACCTGACCTCCACCGTCACCACGAAGTATAACGGCTACCTATACGACGATACCCTCTTCGACACGTCGGAGAACAACTCTGACGGCACCTATACGACGGCTGTGAACGCCGTGATCGACGGCTGGCAGATCGCCCTGCAGAACATGCACGTCGGAGACACAGTCCAGATCCTCGTCCCCTACGCCTCGGCCTACGGCGCAAACGAGAGCGGCAAAATAAAGCCTTACTCCGCCCTGCGCTTCAACATAAGGCTGGCGGATATCCCCGACTGGGAGGTGAAGCCGTAAGTAATCCGATTCCTCACTAAAGATGAAAGTCAATCGCAATACCGCTGCCGCCTCGGTTCCCGCCGTCGCGGCGGCGTTTGTTTTCGGCGGAGCGTTTTTCGCCGGAGCCGCCTCCGGGAAAAACGAACGGAAGTCCAACATAATCGTCGTTATGTGCGACGACATGGGGTATGGCGACCTGGGATGCTACGGCCAGCCCTACATCTCTACGCCCAACATCGACTCGCTCGCCCGAGCCGGAATGAGGTTCACCCAGGCCTATGCCGGAAGCCCTGTCAGCGCCCCGTCCCGGGCGAGCTTCATGACAGGGCAGCATAGCGGCCACTGCGAGGTGCGCGGCAACCGGGAATACTGGAAGAATGTCGACACGGTATATTACGGCACGCATCCCGAACCGGTCCGCGTCGGGCAGCACCCCTACGACCCGTCCCACGTCATCCTGCCTGAGATAATGAAGGCCAACGGCTACGAGACGGGGATGTTCGGAAAATGGGCCGGCGGTTACGAAGGCTCCGCGTCGACCCCCGACAAGCGAGGCGTCGACGAATACTACGGCTACATATGCCAGTTCCAGGCCCATCTCTATTACCCGAACTTCCTGAACCGCTACCGCCCCGAACTGGGCGACACGGCGGTTACGCGCGTGGTGCTGGAAGAGAACCTGCCGTACCCGATGTTCGGGGATGGGTATGAGAAGCGCCCCCTTTATTCCGCCGACCTCATCCACCGCGAGGCGATGGGCTGGCTCGACCGCCGCGACCCCGGCAAGCCTTTCTTCGGGATGTTTACCTACACCCTCCCGCATGCCGAGCTGGCCCAGCCCTCCGACTCGCTCCTCAACGGTTACAAAAAGAAATTCTTCCGCGACCATACCTGGGGAGGCCAGGAAGGGTCGCGCTACAACCCATCGGAGCATACCCACGCCCAGTTCGCCGCCATGATTTCGCGCCTCGACGCGTATGTCGGGGAGGTTATGGCCAAGCTGCGCGAAAAGGGCCTGGACGACAACACGATTGTCATCTTCACAAGCGACAACGGCCCACATGAAGAGGGTGGGGCGGACCCGACGTTCTTCGGCCGCGACGGAAAGCTGAAAGGGCTGAAACGCTCGTGCCACGAAGGGGGAATCCGCGTGCCCTTCATCGTCTGCTGGCCCGGCCGCGTCGCCCCGGGCAGCGAGAGCGACCACCAGCTCGCCTTCTATGACGTCATGCCGACCCTGGCCGAAGTCGCCGGAGAGCGCAAGTTCCCCGGACGCTTCGCCGTCAAGGGAAAGCAGGATTATTTCGACGGCATCTCCTTCCTCCCCGAACTCCTCGGCGGGGAACAGCCCGAACACGATTTCCTGTACTGGGAATTTGCGGAAACCGACCAGATCGGTGTGCGGATGGGGGACTGGAAGCTCATCGTAAAGAAAGGGGTTCCCGAGCTTTACAATCTGGCCTCCGACATTCACGAGGACCGCGACCTCGCCGCCGAGCGCCCCGACCTCGTGGCCCGCATGGTCGACATCGTTTACCGCGAGCACACCCCCTCCGACCTCTTCAAGGTAACCCTCCCCCGCCGCTGATTACTATCATTAACCTCATCTGATATTATGAAGGCCATCAGACTTCTCTTCCCCTTTGTGGCGCTCGCCGGGGCAGCTCTTTCGGCCGGCGCCGAACAAGCCCGCCCACTCCCGCGGATTCCCGAAACTCTCGTGCAAATCCGCCTCGACAAGGGGCTTACGGACTCTGCCGGAGTCCGTTCCGTGAAACGCTACGTCGCGAAGTCAGGTTCGCTTTCAACTTTGCGTTCCCCGAAATTCACCGGCGAGGGGCTGCTGCTGACCGATGCGGTCTCGCCTGACGTAAAGGTACCCGATTTCGCCAATTCCTACCAGGTAAGCGAGCATTTTTCGGTCGCGCTCCGTATGCGCCTCCCCAAAGGCCTCCGCGATTACGCCCCTGTGACGCTAACCCCCGCGAAGGCGGGGCAGGAGCCGCTGGTGCCGTTCCTGATTGACGGCGACTCGATACGGATCTACGGGAGCAAGAACCACCGCGACGAGAAATCCTGGTGGTCGAACCCGCTGCCGCTCCCTGACCGCGACGGCTACACGACTATCATATACAACCGCATCGGTTCGACGAGCGTGCGGCTCTTCGTCGGCGACCGCCTCTATTCCTATGACGACAAAGTAGAGCTTTATTCCAAATACAACCGGCTGGTAATCAGTCCGGCTGACAGCCTGGTGCTCTGCGACCTGGTTGTCTATAAGCGGGCGCTCGAAAAAGATGACCGCAGCATGGTCAACGGCTACGACCGGGGCTACGAGTTCGAGTTCGGCGAGAAAGACGAAGAGGGGACGATTGAGGAATACACCCGCGACGAAAATGCCCGCTACAACCGCTGGATAATTATCGACATCGCGATGATAGTCATCACCCTGGGGCTCAGGCTCCGCAAGCGCCGCCGCATCGTCGCTTTCAGGTTCGTGGGAATCCCCATATTCGTTCTCGCGATAATCTTCTCAATCGGGGTGGAAGCATTAGTCTATATGCCCGGAGGATTGACGCTGAAATTCTGGATGTGGGTTTCGAGCCTGGCAGCGTATCTGGCTGTGGCGTGGGCCCCGGTCGACCGCGAAGAACTGGAAAAGGACCTCGCCGAGGAAGAGGAGGAACAGGCGGCGCGGAGGCGCCGGGGCGATAGCCCGTCAGTCAAGAGCCGCGCCGGGGCGATGCTCGGACGGCTAATGCTCGGCGGCCTGTATACCGGGATGAGCGCCTTTGAGGGCGCGAAGCGCGACGTCGTGACCGTCGACAGCGCGACAGGTCGGGAGCTGCGGCGCGAAAGCAGCGTCGACGTCCAGTCCTTCTTCTCGACGCTCATGGCCTCCGTCTTGACATTGTTTGCCTATATCGCGATTCTCGGATTCGTAGTGTTCCTTTGCATACGCCTCATACTGTGGATTCTCCCCTGGACCCCGGTATTCTTTTTCGTCGTCAACACCGTCGTCTACATCCTCATCGAGCGCGGCATCGACCGCAGCAAGTGATTGGTTTAATGCAAGGAAATTTGTATTTATTTTGCGTAAATTCACTATCTTTGCAACAAAACGGGCCTGTCGTTGGTTATATCAATGTGTGACGCAACGCAGCGCCGCCTCCATAAAAACGACCAATCGCCATGATTCAGAAAAAAGTTATTGACGCCATCTATAAGAAATTTAAGCACCGTCCCGATTCCCCCGATGAGCTTGACATTCCACTGCTGTTTGAAAAACTCCCGGAAAACGCGTCAGTCGAGATTGACGGCGACGAGCTGGTTCTTACGATGGTAGACTCTTCATCGCCGTTCCATCGGATTCCGATTTCCCATATCCACGCCATAATAGATTTTGACGAGGTTGTGGCCATCGTGCTTCATAGCTCGATTGTGTTCATCTCGAAAGACGACGGGTCTGTTTCCGTCCATCTGAAGGAAATCGGGCTGTCGCTGCTCGACCGGGTTCGCGCGGCGTTCTCCGGCGAACCTGCCGTGAAAGGATAATCGGCATATTCTTTTCGACCATAATTAACGTGAGTTCGACGAAATTAAGTGATTGAAAATTTGGTGATTAGCGATAA
>CALBWF010000069.1:0-22663 GCA_937969265.1 uncultured Porphyromonadaceae bacterium | reverse complement strand
TACTTCATAAAAAGCACCCCAAAAGTTTTTTGTCTAACTTTTGGGGTGCAGTTCAGAAGAGGGCGGTCCTTTTTATAATTTGCGAAATCAATATTATTCGCCTTACCTCACGGGCAGCTTAACAGTCAGGCCGTCGAGGCTGACGATATAGAGGCCCGACTGCAGGGGCACGTCAACCGTTGAGCCGCCGGGCGTCGCCTGATAAAGGAGCACACCCGAAAGAGAATAAACGCTAACAGCACCAGCTCCGGCGACGCGGATTCCGCCGGGGATAGCCGTGGCGGTTCCAGAGGCAGCCGTCACGGCTTCAATCGCGGACTCGCCGGCGACAATAGTGGCAGCGTTACTCTTGACAGATTCGGAATCGGTGAGGGTAGTGACGTGATATGTGTATTTCACGCCGCGGGTCACAGAGTTATCGGTGAAAGAGCGGTCGGCGGTGCTGCCGAGAAGGGCTCCGTCGCGGTAAACATTGTACTTGGTGACATTATGCAGGTCGGATGCCGAAACGTATTTGACATCATCAACCATCACGCCGAACATATCCTGGCTGACATAGTTTATAGCGAAATATTTCGCGTCGGCCGGGAGGCGGAACTCGAGGAACTGCCAGCCGAAACGGGGCTTCAGCACCGTGGTCAGCTCGGTGAAGGCCGACGGCTCATCGGTAGTCGAAGACCACATCACGCGCACTGTCTCGGGATAATTCTCGGATATAATGTTCAGATAGAAGGAAACATAGCTGCCTCCGACGATTTCGGGCGAAATAAGCCAGTCGTTGGCCGGGTCAGGCTTGATTCCGTTCAGCATCTCCGGGCAGGTCGCGAGGAGGTATTTGTCGCCGGCGTACGCCTCGAGCCCCTCGCCCACGCGGTTAGCGTTGACCACCATGAACGCTTTCGGGAGCTGCTCGTTAGGCATCACCTGGTTCTGGAATTTGTAGACACTCTTCCCGTCGCCGTCGAACGCGGTGAAAGCCCCCATTTCGGCTCCGTAGTAGAAGTCTTCAAGGGTCTCGAACGACTCGGTCACCGTCTTATTGAGGGCCGGTTCGTCCCAGTTAAGGACGACGCCGTCACCCTTGGAGTCGGCGAAAAGGGTAGTTACGACAGGAAGTTCCGGACGGCGGACATGGAATTTAGCCGAAGCCGCGTTATTCGAGGGAACCTCGTCGGGGGTAATAATCTCGGCCTTGACGGTCAGTTCCTGGTCGATATGCTCGGCAAGCGGGGTAAAGGCCCATTCCGCGACAGCCTCAGCGCCAAGGGCTACTGATGGGACGCTCACGTCCTGGGTAGCGATTGCCGTCCCGTCGGGAGTCTCCGCGGAGAAACGCACAGTCGGAGCCACGGCGTTAAACCCGAGGTTAGCGATGCGGGCCGAAACCTTAGCCGGCGTACCGACAGAAAGCGGAGCGGCGGTCGAGACATCAAGCACCGCAAGATCGGTAGCGGCAGAGACAGAAACCTTGTAAGAGTCTATCGCATAGACATAATCGACATCGGCCAGGTCTACGTCAACGACGAACTGGACCCAGTCTTTCCCCTGGAACTGCGCAGGGAGGGGATAAGAAACCTCCACCCAATCGGTTCCGGCGGCGCAGTTGATCGTGCCGAGCAGCGTCAGCCCCTCGGTATGGCTGCGGGCATAAACGGTCATCAACCCGGCGTAGGAAGAATAACGCATCACCGTCATCGAGAAAGCGACATTGCCAAGCCCCTTAGTGGAGAACTTCGGGAAGGCCACGCGGCCCATCGTCTCCCCCTCGTCAAAAGGAGAATACGCCATCAGGGCGCTCTGGTTAGTGTCAGGGACAGCTCCCGAGGGGTCGCCGATCATCCATCGGCCGGCGTAATCGCCGGGGCGCTCGATGGTGAGCGGGGTGTATGTGATCTCCTGGTTGTCGAAACGCTCGATCGCGGGAAGAGCATAAGGGGTTCCGAGCATGTCGGAGACATACACGCGGTCCTGGTCGATCCAGGCGGTAGTGTCATCGCTGACGCCGGCGGCGTTACGGGGGAGCACGCGAATCTTCACGGTGCGGAGCTGCGCGCCGGGCGGCATAGTGTAGGTGTAAGTAAGCTCATTACCGACTGTCGCGATCTGACGGTATTCATCGTCTGGGCCGTCGTTTAGATATACTACATAGTCGACCTTGTCAAAATCGACATAACCGCCGTTCTTTCCCTCAGTCGGGGGAGTCCAGGTGAGCTTCATCGACATATTGTCGGGGCTAAGCTCCGCCTTGAGGTCGTGGATTCGCATCGGGAGCACGACACCGGTATAAACCGACAGGGGCACCGGCTCACCCTCCATATCGCCGTCGACCTTCAGCGAGAGGGCGTTATCGCCCTGGGCAGTCGCCACTACCTGGCTGACCTTCGCACCGGGAAGCGCCTTCACCGTCTTGGTCTCGACCGGGGTGGTAATGGTCGCTGTCAGCTCTTTAGTGGCGGGTAGCGGCTTGCTGTTCATCGCCGTGGTAGGCATCGTGAAGGAGACAGTCGCGGAAAGCGCGCCCTGCTCGCCGGGGGTCACGACCACGTCGGCAGGCTGCATAGGCGCGGCCGCGCTGCTCTCCATCGCCTTGACTGAAATGTTCTTGAAAGTCGCGGGCCACGGCATAACATCTCCTTCTTCCTTTGGAGAAACGCATCTGAAACCAATATAGTAGGTTCCCGCCTCTCCCGGAACGGCGAATTGGATTGCCTTTTCGTAGGGGGTGTCTTTTTTGGGAGGATAGTATCCATCAATCCTACCAATCAGAGTAGTCATCGCGCTTACCTCAGGCGCAGTACCGATGTAGAACTCGATAGATGCCTGCCAGCTTGGACCGGCCATATTCATTTGGATTGTGAAAGCCAGCTCATAGTTGGAGGCGACATCAACGAAGCGCAACCCTGGCGTGATAGCCCAGTCATCACAATCCATATTATCATTCGAAGGGCTTGTCATTCCATTGGCCTGGTATCTCCACTGGCTCTTGTCACCATTCGCATTGATAATAGTAAAGTAGCTGAACTCTTCTTGCGTCATTTCCATCTCCATCGGTAAATCGACAGAAAAGACGGGAGCCTTCTGCGGTGCATTTACGGAAGAAGACTCACCCGGAGAGACGCCGATAGCTACCGCTGTCGCCCCTGACATCGCGGCTGCCAAGGCCACCATTAGGAATATTTTCTTCATACAGGATATTGGGTTAATGAATAATCGATTATTAATCACAAAAGGTATCGCCCTCAAAGGTATGCATTATTCTTAAAAAATGCAAACCGTCGGAATATTTTCCGGCGGTTTTACCTTAATTTTCTAATAATTCGCCTATTGTGCTAACGCAGGCTTATTCATAGAGATGGAATATACGCTCCATCGGCTTCCATTTCTGCGCCGAAGTCTGTCCCGGCTCGGCAGCCTGGAATACCGACATGTAATCCTCCCACTCCTGTTGTCTCGGAAGAGACGCAAGACGGCTCATCGCCTCGTCCCAGTCGAAATCGAGCGGGGTTTCCACTATCATGAACGCCCTGTTGCCGAGCAGGTAGATGTCCATGTCGAGGATGCCGACACGGCGTATACCCTCGAGGATTTCGGGCCACGCGTTACCCTCGGCATGCCGGCGGCGGTATTCCTCTATCAGCTTCGCGTCGTCGCGGAGGTCGAGCGTCTGGCAGTAGCGCTTCACAGGCTGCCCGTAATTCTTGACGGGAAATCCCTGCGTCCTGGTTTCCATATCCATATTATATATTATACTTGGTATCGCCCCCCCTACCCCAGCATTTTTGAGATAGGGAATATCGCCTCGACAGCGTTCTGGTCGGGCCGCGTCGGGACGGCTGTCGCGTAATTGCGGGCCAGCCAGTAGAGATCGGTGTCGTCGGAGTCCGGCTCCTCGTTAATCTGCTTGCCTGTCAGCCAGAAGAACGGCTTGCCGTGAGGGTCGGTATATTCCTGGTACTCCTCCGTCCAGCGGCTGCGCGCCGAGCGGACTACTTTAAGCCCCTCGATTTTGACCTTGGCCGGGAAATTGACATTCAGGCAGACACCCTCGGGTAGGCCGTCGCGAAGCACGCGTTCGGAAATTTCCCTCACATAGCGCAGACACTCGGAAAAATCCGCCTGCATTGAATGGTGGAGCAGCGAATAGCCTACCGACGGGATGTTGTTCATGCACCCCTCGAACACCGCGCCCATCGTGCCGGAATAAATCGCAGAATTGCCGGCGTTGGATCCGTGGTTTATTCCCGCGAGCACAAGCGACGGACGCCGCGGAACGATATTGTGGAGCGCCAGCTTCACGCAGTCGACCGGGGTACCGGTCACGGAACGCATCCGCGCCCCGTTATAGTCGGGATGCTCGATTACCTTCAGCGGCGCGTTTACCGTCATCGCTGACGACTGGCCCGAATGAGGGTCGTCAGGAGCGACAACCCACACCTCGCCGAGGTCCGCCACGCAGTCTACCAGACAGTGGAGGCCCTTGGCGTCGATGCTGTCGTCGTTAGAAATCAGAATAAGCGGTTTTTCCATACAGTACAAGTTTCACCCGCGAATATACGAATTGTCCCGGGAATCCAAACCGGGGGCCAGACAAGGAAACACCGTCTTAACGGCTTTAACAGCCCGATTCAGGCGCTCTTTGCCCGAGCCGCTAATAATCACATATTTACGATTATAAAATTCGAGCTCGCTCCGACATTTTTCAAAGAACTGTCGTCGGTTGTCCGGTAGATATCTATGAATGTCATTGACCCATGGCAAATCAATGTCCGTCAGAAGATAAAGGTCGAATCCCTGTCCGGCAACCACATCCTCAATGCCGGGAGGAATCGCGTCAAATAATTCTTCGCTCCATATTTTAGACGTTATCGCATCCGTATCAACGAGCAGAATGGGAGGAAGAGCTGCTGAAGCTTTGGTTATGGCATTGTTATGCCCCTGTATTATTTCATTCATATCGCTCAACGACAGTTCCCGGTTTTTCCGCTTAATCACCTCAACGGCGTACTCGTTGACATATGGGGCACCGAACACCTCGGATAATTGTCTTGTCAGCGTAGATTTTCCTGTCGATTCGGGACCAAACACACAGATTTTCACTCCCAAATCCCTTTTCGCGGCATCGGCAAGCATATCCCAATTGCCTATTAAATCATGGCGAATCGCAGTCGCAGAAACCGGGACTCTAATTCTATTTTCGTCAACCTTGAAACAATCAGCGCCTAATACCTCTCCCAAACGCACGCCGTACGATTCCGAAGCGAATACACAATCAATCTTCTCGGGGAGAATCTTGAGCAGCTCTTCGCGCCATATATCCCAAAACAGGTCTGTTTCCTCAGGCGATTGCGGCAATCGTCTCGGCAGTGCCAGCACAACAGCATCCGGGAACTCCTCCCGGACCCACTTTGCGCGCAACGCCACAGGCAGGATTTCATCCATAATGTTGTCAACCACGACATATGACCGTTCAGAACTTCTTGACGCCGTTTCCATAACATAAAGATGACCTTTATGCAAAGGGCAGAATTTGCCCAACACAAGACTTGTCGCGTATCGCTTCATGACAAAAGCTCTTTGAAATAACTAATAATCAGAGTTTCATTCCACTCGCATCGTATCGCAGTATACTTCCGACTTTCAGACATATCAAACACAATCCCGGTAGTCTGGAATAAGTCCATATACCGATTTGCCTTGAACATGACCGGGTCGAGGCGGCAAAGACTTAGAGCGAGAGCGTTGACAACCGGATCGCGCCTGTCGAGTCCGTCATACCATTCTTTAAAATCGCCAACGAGCCTGATGGCGTATCGGCGGCTTAACATCCGCACCAAATCCTGATAATACAACGGATAATCCGCGGCGATATGATAAATGCCTTCGGGTGACTTAACAGATATGTCAGCCATCATCCCAACTGCCAAATCAACAGGACTTATGTCAAGGGCCAACTGCCGAGTCCGGTCTATCGGAAGGCTGCCAGACCTTACCGCACCCTTTACGAACATACCGAAAAAGTCTCCTGGAGACCCGATACCTGTGCTCGTGCTACCGCAAAGCAGCCCGAAACGGAAGATATTCAGGCCGCCGAACTTATCCGCGCAACTCAGGAGCATCTTTTCCGCCACGAATTTAGTCTGCCCGTACCCCCCGTAGATTTCACATTCCTCAAGCAACCGGTCCGATTCCAAAGCCACCCCGCTGTCACGGCTGGTTGCGACAAACACAGATAGCGTCGACGCATAATTGAGCGTTTTAGCGCAACCGGCGCAGCAAAAATCAATCATATTCCTCGTGGCAGCCACATTTGCCCCGTACAACTGGTTATAAGAGGCAAGCATATTTACCTTGGCCGCGCAGTGATACACTATACCGATTATTTCTGACAGGTTGTTATATAGGTCAGTATCAAGTCCGAAATTCTTTTCAGACAAATCGCCGGGCACAACGACTATTCTGCCAGGATTGATGACATTCAAACCATACCGGCGTAATGATTGCCGGATTCTTCCCATTCCGTGTTCGGCATTATCACACCTGACGATACAGAAAAAAGCCTTCTCCCGGTATTCAGGCCGCTTGGTCAATTCTGCGAGAAGATGGGCACCGAGAAAACCTGTAGCGCCGGTTATGAGTATCCCCTCGCCTGATTTACCGTTATTACCAACGGTAACCCGAGGCTCATACTCCCAGTCAAGCCGCAAATCACTACTCTTGACACACATTGCTGTTCCTGTTTCACCACACTGCGCCAACGCCAACGGGGTTGACGATTGTCTCAGCTCTGCCGGGCTGACCGATATGCCAATAGCGCCAAGCCGTGCTATAAGGGTAAGACAGTCCAAAGAGTCAGCTCCACATGCAAGGAAATCATCGCACTCGCTATAATTTCTCATTTTAAGAACATCGCCCATAATGTGCGCGATTTTCTCTGTTTTAACAGAGCTGTAGGTAGCAGGGGCACACACAACTGTATTTGGAATAGCCACTGTAACAAGACGCGAATAATCAATTTTTCCGCTCGCGGTAGATGGTATGGCCGACAATATCGTCACACTGCCGGGAATCATCCATACCGGCAAATTGTGTCTTAGTGTCCTTTGTATATCCGTCATTACCTCATTCCGGCTGCGTGGCGTCTCGGCCAGTTCAACAAAAGCCGCGATTATTTCTTTATCGTTGGACGCACTGACACGTCGCTTTACCACGCCGCAGCGCGCGACAAACCGCAAGGATAAAATGACCCGCTCTATTTCTTCCAGTCCGATAAGCTGTCCGTGGAACTTCACCTGTCGGTCAATTCTCCTGACAAATTCCATACGTCCATCTTCCAGACGCCTCACATAATCAGACGTACGATAATACCGAGTACCATTAACGACAGGAAACTTCCGATCCGTCAGTTCCGTATTGTCAAGGTAACATTCCGCCAGCCCGATTCCCGAAATCCACAATTCCCCTTCCCTTGCGTCATACGACTTACCGTCATAAATCAGATAGGAAACTCCCGGCAGCACGTCACCTATCAGAGGTCGGTCCCATGTCGGCGGACAGCGGCACATACTGCTGCAAACAGTGGCCTCGGTCGGCCCGTACACGCATACGAGACGCACTTTGCCAGCCCAGCGCCGCACAGTCGCAGCATCAGCTACCTCGCCGCCAATAACGACAGTTTCAATGGAACGGGGCACATTAGCAGGATTCTGCAATCGGAGCAATGAAGGAGGTATATCCACATATGTGACCCCTCTCGAATCGATTATGTCATACAGCATGGCAGCCACATCCAACGCGGATCCGGTCTCAATGACCAAAGCCCCGCCGGATGTCAAGGTTACGAGGATGTCCGACACAGATGCGTCGAAATTTGTCGACAGGAGCCATAAAGTACGCGTCATACGACTGATATGGAACATTTCGCTCTGCGCTGACGCAAGATTCGCAAGGCCTGCGTGCGAGACTACTATGCCCTTGGGCTTTCCTGTCGTGCCGGAGCTATAAATGACGTATGCTCTCGTGGTTTCGCATATAGTCAGGGGCCGAGGCAGAGGAGCAGATTCCATACACTGCCCATAGACTCCCCTGTCAATCACGCAGTCAATCCCCGCCTCCTCTAAAATAATTTTTCTCCGTGCTTCGGGGAGATCAAACCCGACCGGGACAAAAGCTTTCCCGGCCATCCAGCAACCGAAAACAGAAACAACAAACCGGGCGGATTTCGACAAAGCGATCGCGACAAAATCTTTATCCTTATTATTAACAGCGACAAATGAAGCCACCCTTAGCGCTCTATCCCACAACATTCTGTAGGTCAGCACAGTTTTGCCGTCTTCAATAACAGCCGGGCTATCGGGATAACGAGCCGCGACTTCCGCGACTACGTCAACAACACTTTTAAACGCCTCACTCATAATCTGAATCTTTTACTCATTTCGTTGACAGTCAGCAGAAGCATCAGTACCGGTTCTATCGCTGTCTGTTCGACTCTGTCCATATGCGGAATCATTCTGACCAAACGAGACAATCTTTCACCATCAAAGAGCCCCAACGACAGGAACCCGTTCGAAGTCAATTCATCATGGATACGATTGATAATCGCGGGGGTAAAGAAGCAGGTTAACGGGGGAGCCTGAAACGGATGCTTTTGCCTTCGATACACCACATCCGTAACATATGGACGAACTGCCTGACGAAGGATGTATTTCTCGGTTATGCCATTCTTTATCTTATAATCAATCGGCAGCGAAGCTGCAAACTCAAACAGACGGTGGTCAAGAAATGGTAAACGGCCCTCAACTGAAGATGACATTTCGCAACCATCGCCAAGGGTGGCTAAAATATAATTGCAGAGGGCGGTCTTACACCAGAGGAATATGGACGCGTTGACAGGATGGATAGCTGGCAAACGATTGTCCTTATCCAGATCGCGGATCAATTCATCGGGGAAATCGAACGTCAGCAAATTCTCGCGCGCCTGCTCTGTGAGCAACCCGTAGATTCTGAACCCGATTCCGGCTTTTGCCTGGATAAACGAAGGGACAAACCCCAGCCGACGGCTTATGGCTGAACAATCAAGCGATTTTCCGCAGGCAATTTCTGTTCCTGTTATCGCAAGGTTGGTACGATACAGGCGTTCTATCAATCTCCGACGGCCGGACGCCGGGAAAATCTCATAAAGGTCTTTCCTCAAATGCGGATACCCGGCGAAACATTCATCAGCGCCTTCACCGGTTAGCGCTACTTTGAAGCCGGCCTTCCTTATGTGCTTATTCAAAAGATATTTGCATGACAAGTGGCCATTAACCGCCAACCCCTCACTATGGTATACAGCGTCAGACAAATTATCCATAATATCCGACTGGGTCACTCTGACGGGGTGATAAACGCCCCCTATATATCTAACCGTCTCTTTCGCTATGTCCGCCTCGTTATATATACTGGCTATTTCGGGGAACTCGATGGTAAAACATTCGACAGGCTTGGCAACGGCAGCCGCCATTATTCCGGCAACAGCGCTCGAATCAAGGCCGCCGCTCAGATGACAGCAGACAGGAACATCACTTCTCAGCCGGTTTTCGACCGCCTCAACCAACATTTCCTTTGTTCGAGCGACCCACTCTGTCTCACTTATTCCACCCTCTCTGACATCCGTGTCTGGATACTCTAATTCCCAGTATCGGTATTCCCGGGGCTGCCGGTCCGGTTGGCAGATAAGCACACACCCTGGAGTTACCTGGCGGATTTCTTCGAAGAATGTGCGGTTGGCAGGCTGATAATGCAGCGTCAAAGCCTGACTGAGCGCACGCATGTCCCAGCGGGCCGCAACCCCGTATTCCAGAATCGCTTTCGCTTTACTGGCGACAATCACGTCGCCGGTCCCGCTCTTCCACCAACAAAGAGGCTTTATTCCGAATCGGTCTCTGACAGCATAAAACGTATGAGTACCCTTGTCATAGAGAGTAAACGCAAACTCCCCCCTGAGCCAACGCATCATCCCCGGAATACCGTATTTCAAGTAAAGGGGAATCAGTATTTCACTATCAGAATCAGTGCTGAACCCGTAATCTGCAGACAACATCTCGCGAATACCCTCATACCCATAAAATTCGCCATTGCAACTGACGGCAATGCGGCCGTCGGGGGAAACCATCGGCTGGTGTCCGCTATCACCCCCAGTGACAGATAATCGCCTATGTCCCAAAAGTATGTCGCCGTCACGCCATACGCCGCAGTCGTCAGGCCCCCGGCTGGCCATTATATCAAGAGCGTTAGCAGTCCTGTCAACTGGAATCCGACCGGAAGTATTCACTATCCCTATTATTCCGCACATATCTTGAAAAAGATTTTTTTAGCCCCGGTATCAGACGCAGCCTCAAAAGCCTCCGCGAAATCACAAAGGCTATAACTTTCGCCAAAAATAGAAGCAAAGTCTACCCCATCGCAATTGCCGTTACCCGAATCCGCGAGCAGGTTTCGAGCGTGATGGAAATCGCCGTATCTTGCTCCCTGTATGCAGATTTCCTTCATCGCTATATCGTTCGGCACTAACCGCGTATCCCTGAAGGAGCGAGATTTAACGATTAACTTCCCGCCATGGCGAAGCGCGCCGACAAGCCGCGGCAGACAATCGGGTTCTGTCTCAATAATCGCATCATAGCTATTTGCCGGAAGTTCGTTTCCCGAAACCATAGTTAAATTGCAAAAACCCAATGCAACACCTACCCTGTATGTCAGCTCGGCGATGCGGCTCCTTCCATACACAGCCACCGTCTCTTCCATACACCCTATGTGTTTATACGGAGCCAACGCTGCCGCCACCGGCTCGAGAAAAGCTCCAAGCGGCGTGCAGAGACCCGGACATAACTTGATAACCGCTTTATGCGGTACGGCCACATACTCAGCGAAACAGCCGTCGCAATCCTTGCCGCACATCGTTTCTGTCCCAACGCCGAAAGACATCGGGTCAGCGCTGACCACGTCATCCAACCGTAAGTCTCCATAACCGGCATCCCCGTTGTTAAAAGCGACAATCCTACCACAAAACTCATGTCCCGACACTATGTCGGCTTTGCTCTGAATTTCATGATGCGCGATTCCTATATCAGTTCGGCAGATTCCCGCATACGCAACCTTTACAAGGACATCAAAATGCCCGTCAAGCACCGGCACACTGGCCGTTTCGGTATATTCCAGTCCGTCACAGGTTATTTTTAACGCTATCATCTCATTTTCAATCTATGAACTTTTCAGGAAAATCAACGAGCGCAAGCCGATGCATTACATATTTGATACGGATCAGGTATGGTTTCCCGTCGTCTCGTCGCACAGTATTATTCCCGAAAGTTAGTAAAAAAACTGATATTCACAAAGTCCGCTAATACGTAATTCATCTTTCGCAAGATAAGGTCAAAACTTGCGAAACTTAAATAAGCGCTATGCGGAATAATGCCGATAAAGGAATCTTCGGGCGGTAGCAATTCCACCCGGAGATTCCGAAAAAAAGAGTGTGTTCCTCATAGGGGAGAGAGGCGGAGGATGAGTGCGGCTATTTTGTGATTTTCTTCCCTCTTGCGTCAAGAAGGATGTTTTCGTTCGTATCCGCGATTCTGCAACTGTACAGTTCGGCTGTGACGGCCTCTATATCGGAATAAAGCGGAAGAGAAAGCGGTTGCCCGTCTCGGCTCATCAAACCCTTGTAATTGCCGACCGAGTAAAACAGGTTTTCGGCTGAGGCCGGAATCCGTTCCCCTTCATCGTTGAATGTGTCGGTATCATATTCAAGCGGTCGCACACAGTCATAAACAAAATCGTCAAGCACGGAACCGTCGTAGTCAAGCCTTGTCTTTGTATTGTCATCGAGCAGCACCACGATGCCACCTTCCGGGAATAATGAGATTCCCTTGTACTCGCAAGGCACTGCCAGTTCTCCATTTTCATTAATGACCCCGTATCTGCCATCCTTCTTGACATGCCACATCTTGCGGGACATCGGGAGAATGTCGTCATACACAGCCAAGACCGCGATTTCCCCATTTCGGTCAATCAGTCCGTGCTTCCCCCTATCGGTGTAGATAAAGTAATTGCCATGGTAGGCATAGTTGTGGTTCTTTGCTCTTGCGAATTTCTTAGAATTTATAGGGTTGCCGCTATGGTCGATAAAGAACACACTGTCACCCAGGCACACACCCGCGACTCCATCGCTGAAACACCAGGCCGCATCATACTTGGCCGGAATGGCCACAACGCCGGTATAACGGTTAAAGAATCCACGCTTGCCGTCCCTTGCGAAAACTATCAGGCTATCACCATCCAAAGGACGCGCGATCCAGTCGAGGTGTTCAAGAATCTTTTTCCCCGATTTTACTTCGCAAATGTATGATTTGCCCTTGTTTCGTCCCTTGTCGAAGAAGTAGTAGTCGTTGCCAAGATTACTCCGTTCATACCAGGCGGCTCGCTCTTTCTTCCGTACATAAAACTCATCGTAAAAAGCGTAGCCGAGCATAGAAGTTATGCCTATCAGACATATAGCGATAGCCAGCCAGACCGCGCGCCAGAACACCCCTTTGTTTTTTCTCGAAAAAATCGAGCGAAGAAACTGCCAGATTCCGCCCATAAATACCGAAATCCAAGTGTAGAAACTGATTCGCTTTTTCATAATGCCTTAAGTTATATAATGTGATTTTTGAAGTTTATTTATACAGAGGGACATGCTGCGGGGATTCTATCATCATACCTTGAAAAAAAATCACAGGTCAGAAATTATTCCTCCCCATCGGTCGAGGAGCGAGCCGAGCTGAAAAAATATATCATAAATGACAGAAAGAGAGTGCCCCTGCAATCGTCCGGGACGATTGCAGGGGCACTGATATAGCTTAATTGGGGGGATTAGCGGACGGCGACCTTGGTGGTGGCGGTGCCGACGGCTACCAGGTAGACGCCCGAGGGAACATGGACGAGGGTCATGTCGGCGCCGGGGGCGGCGTAGATGGCGCGGCCGTCAGCGGCGAAGACGCGGACATCGCTGCCCTGGGCGTTGGCGATAGCAATCACGCCGACTCCGGTAGAGATGGTGTAGCCGTTAGTCTCGACCCCTTCGATACCGCCGGTAATAGTCGATACCTTGTTGGAGGCTGCGGACTCTCCCTTATCGTAGAGGGCGGTGACGTGGTAGATATGTTCCGCGCTGTCGCCGAGGGGATGAACGTAGCTGGTGGCGGTCACAACGGCGTCGTTGACCTTCACATTGTCGCGGTAGACGTTGTAGCCGAGGAGCTGGAGCTCAACAGGCCGTTCGGACGCGGGAACATAAGTAACGTCGTCAATCATCAGGCCGAAGCCGCCGTGGGAGTTGCAGCGGATCGCGAAATACTTCGTCCCGGCGGGGAGGGGAACGCTGACGGTGTTCCATTCCTCGAATCCGACTATGTCGCTTCCGGCAAACACGCGCGAGAAGTCCGACATATTGTCGCTATTCGAGGAGGCGAGCACCTCGAAGCTCTCGGCGTACTGCATGCCGAGGCGCTTGACCTTGAAGGTGATTGTCTGGGCCATCCCGGAGAGTTCGGGGGAAATCAGCCAGTCGTCGTTAGGCATATCCTCTTCGGTCTTGGGGTCGATCGAGCAGAAGGCCACGAGATACTGCGCGCCCGACGCGGGTGCGAGGTAGTTGGGGTCCCCGTTGTCGTAGGCGATGGAGAGGCCACCCTTAACCGGGTTGAACACCATCCAGGCCTTCGGGTCGTACATGTTGGGATACTTGGCGAACTGCATGCCGTAGGTCTCGTAACCGTCGACATCGACATTCATCCAGTCGCCGAAGTTGTCAATCGCGAAGGGGGCGTACGCCTCGAAGTCGTCGGTGACAGGCTCCGCATCGCTTCCGTCGGCCGTCGGCTCGCTCCAGGTCAGGGTGGCGTTCGCGCCCTCAACCCTTATGTCGAGGTCCTTGACCGCGGGGAATGTCGGCTGCTTCACCTTTACGGTCACGCTCTCCGAGCGGTTGTTGGCCGTGTTCTGGTCGGCGGCGTAATCAACTACGGCGTAGTAGGTCACCTCGGCACCGAAGTCGAGCGTCGGCAGCTCCTCATACGAAACGGTCTTCGTAGCGTCAACGGCGAGTCCGTCGGCCACGGGAACAGTCCCTACAAGAGCGTCGTCGCGGAAGAGGTTCACGGAGTAGGCTCCCGAAGCCGCCTGTCCGATATTCTTGACCGTCACATCGACGAGCGCGTGCTTCTGGTAGGTAAGGCGCGAGGGAACGTTGATGGCGCTTATGGTCAGGTCATTGTCGATATTGTCGTAGACGCGGATATTGTCGAGGTAAATCTCGTTGTCCGAACCGGCCGTCACCTCGAACGCGAAGCGGATGTGGCGGCAGTCAGCCTGCAATTGCTTCAGGGGCACCTCGGCTTTCGTCCAAGCCTTAGCGCCGGAAGCCGTCGCGAAGTCTATTTTCAGGGCCGACTCGAAATCGCCGCCGTTCTTGGAAACGAGCAGCTCGATCGTGCCGTTGTTGCCCGGGTTGTTGTAGTACCAGAAACTGAGGGTCGGATTCACTACGTTGCTGATATTGAACTTGCCGGAGTAGAGCGCCCCCTTATCGCCGACCGCGGCGGGAACGAATGCGATCATGCCCCCGTCAGCGTCCTGAACGCCCTGGGTGAAAGGCTTGAAACCACCCTGCTTCATCTCCCATTCGGCATCCCCTTCACTCACGATAGCCGCCCAAGGTCCTGCCTGGAGCGCCATGGCCGCGAAGGACTCGGCGTAAGGAAGCTCGTGGGGAGTCCCGACAACAACGATGTTGGAAATAGCCCACTCAGACTGGCCCCCTTGCGATACGGCGACTACGAGATAGGCCATCGTCGTATGCTGCGTGATCGCGGGCTTGTCGGTGACCGTGGTGGCGAAAAGCTGGTCGGCGAAAGTATCGCTGTCGGTCGAACGGGCTACATAGTAACAAATCTGCGACGGGTCGATAAATCCGCCGTTAGCCCCCTCGGTCACCGCGTCCCAGGTAATCGTGAAGGAACCGTCGGCGTTCTCGACTGCCTTGACGTTCTCGACTGCCTTTGGAATGTCAACCCCGACCCAGGCGGAAGCCGTCGCCGGTTCTCCCGCGTCAGTGCCGTTGTAGCTGACGACCGTGTATTCGTTGACACCCTGCTGCGCCTTGACGTCCTCGAAGCTCAGCGCGCTCCCCGGAGCCGGGTTATCGAAGGTGTTGATAACGGTCTGGCCGCGGTAAAGGTCGATTTTGGTAATAGCGGCGAGGCTCCCGCCGTCCGCCGTCTTGGCGGGCGCGGTAAAGTTGACGGTCGCCGCCAGGCGCCCGTTGGCCGCGGGAGTAACGGTAAGGTCAGTTACAGCCGCCGGAGCGTTCAGGTTCTTGCCGGGGATAATCGTCAGGTTATCGAGGTAGAGCCAGTTGCGGTACTTCGGCGAAACGTCGTGGAAGCCGATGTAATAGAGGCCGTCGGAAGGCACGGAGAACTCCTGCTCGAAAGTCACGAAAGCGGAACTTTTAACCTCGGTCCGGGGCATTATTATGCGGCCCATACCGTTGACGGTCGCAGTTGTGCCAATCGCAACCTCGAAGGCCTCCGACATAGTGTTGCTCGTCGAGGCGGCGTCAAACGCCAGAATGTACGAGCGGTTGGCCGTCAGATAGATGGGAGGAGTAATCAGCCAGTCGTCGCTCACGTCGGTGCGCTGCGACGCCATACACCCTACCGCCTGTTTGTCGGAATAGTAGAGCCATTCCTTGCCGTCGTCCTCGACATCGATCGTCGTAAACATCGGCCAGGAGAGGTCGTTGGCGAAATCCTCGAAATAAGGTATCTCATAATGGGTGCCGAACACGAGGTTGTTGGAGGTCGCCGCGCCACCCTGCTGCGAGCCGCTCAGAGCGCGGACCTCGTACCAGTACGACTTGACAGGCACTCCGAGGTTGGTGTCAACAACGGTAGTGGCGGCCAGGTCGTCGGCCAGGACCTTCATATCCGGGAAACGGGTCACCTTGTAGCGGAGTGCCGCCTGGTTAAGGAAGCCGCCGTGGGAGGTAGAGGTCGGCGCGCTCCAGGTAACGGTCACCTTGTTGTCATTCTTCGACGCGGTCACGTTCTGCGGAGCGGTCGGCAGGTCGTCCCCTATCCATAGCGAGGTCTTGACCGAAGGCCCATCCCCTGCCGCGTTGGCCGCGGAAACCACGACTTCGTAATTCCCGGGCTGCGGGGCGGTCACATCCGCGCTCACGGCAGCTCCGGCGGCCGCGGTTCCCGTAGCGGCCTCAACGCCGTTAAGGGTAACGGTATAATTCAGACTGCCCGATAGAGCTGTACCGGCATATGAGACAGCCGGCATCGTGAAGTTCACCTTGCCCGTCAGGCTGCCGCGGTCGAACACCGCCGTCAGGTCGGTAGGCTTGAAGGGAGCCTCATCGGCATACGAATGGTCGACCACATAAAGTCCTGCAATCTGCTCGTCGCCGGGAATGTTGCAGACCTTGGTCACAGCGCCGGTAGCGGTGTCGACGGTGTAAAGCGCCGTAAGTATGCTCTTGCCGGAAGCGACCCAGTACATCTGGTTGGTACGGAAATCGCATGTCGCCGACTGCATGTAATACGGGTCAATGCCGGTGTCACCGATGCGCTTTACAGCGCCGGTCTGGCGGTCGAACGAGCATAGCCAGCCATCCTCGTCTATACCGAAGATGTTGCCGCGGGCGTCAGCCGCCACTGCCCAGTAGCGCTTATCGAGCTGGGCGATTCCCTCGCGCTCGCCGTACTGGTTGAGCTTTCCGAAATAATAGGTATAGGTATCGGGAATCACCTCGTAATCCTCGAACACGCCGTAAATCGTGTTGTCGACCGGGCAATACGCCAGATCCATCGCGATGCTGTGCTCGTCAATCGGGTTCTGGTCCATCGAGCTGCGGTAAAGCTCGGTCCAGGTTTCCGTGTCCTGCACACCGTAGTGGGCGTAAATCTCGTCGGACATCAGCCCGTAGTGCCACTCGATATAGTAGTACTTGCCATCATAATAGGTGCCTCCGCCGTCAACGGCAAAGCGCGCCGCGTCGTCATGGAACAGCAGCGACAGCTCGGGAGTCGGGCCTACGTCAAAGGAATATATGCCGTTCTGGAGATTCCCCTGCCCTGTAACGTAGCCCGCCAGGGTTACCCTGGATGGAGCCGCCTGTGCGAGTCCGCGCGGAGCGAACGACTTGGCAGTCACAGGTGATGTCGAGACTCCGAGTGTGTTCAGACCCGAAAAGTCGCGGTGTTTGAATAAATGGTTTGCCGGGCGGCGGCTGTGCTGTTGCGAAGCCGCTTCAGCGCCCTTGCCCCGGTATACCTTGACTTGCGCTTCAGCGGAAGCGCCGGAGAGGGAGAAAGTCGCCGCCAGGACAAACAGCCCGGTCAGACGACGAAGTAAGGATTTACGCATATAGCTGGTTTAAAGAATTGGATGTCGCGAATATACACTTTTTTTACATATGCAACACGCATAAACCAGCTAAAAAAGCCACTTTCGGGCGCTTTTTCGCCACTTTTTATTCAAAACGCCACCAAAATCCCGCTTTCTGCGCCATTTCGCGCACTCTGCCTCCGGCATCGCGACAAAACGCCAACGTATCGCGTCTTCACTCCCCCATAAGAGCGACCGCCTCTGCCAGAACGCCGCGAGCCACCTCTATCGGATTACCGCAGGGCGCGGCTGTATAACGAGCGTGGCTGTTCACCCACGCGTCATCCATGGCGAAAAAATCCAAACGGGGAACAGAGTCAGAGTCCCAAGAGGAAAGTCGCGCTTCGAACCACGCCTTCCACCGGGGCGCGTAAACATCCCGGAGAATCCCTGACCACTCGCGGTTGGAGTAATCGCGCAGACGCCCGTTTTCAGCGGGCACTCTCGGTCCCCAGGTCGTAATCTGGCGCCGGGCCCCGCGCTCATATACAGCGGCCGCGGCCTCGTCACCGCCGGCTCTCGAGCGTGCCTGTTCAAGCCATGCGCCGACTCGGAACCTGGACATGGTGCCCAGCAGCGAATCCTGCAGTTCTATCAAGCGTAGAAAACGAGCCGAGGCCGCACGGTACGCCTCTTTGTCGCCCCGCGCGGACGCTTCTCCGAAACGCGCCGCGGTCTTCCGGGCGATTTCGTCCAGAGCCTGCCGCGTGAGGTCTACGACATCGTATATGAAATGGCCGTTATCTCCAAGCTCGGGAGCAGCCGACAGGAGCGCTCCGGCGGCAGCGACCACGTCTTCCCCGGCGTAATAGTCACGGGAATTGCTCCAGGCCGACACCTGACGGGGATTGTCGCAGGGGCGCGCCATCATAAGCGATTCACGCGTTCCCTGCTGAACAGAGTCCGCGGGACAGGCGTACACCGAACGGGCAAGCAACTCCCATGCCCGCGTCGCAGCCGGATGGGGCCTGCCGTAGCGGGTCTCAGCAAAATTCTTCAGCCACCCGCCCAAGTCAAATTCCTCCTCCCATGGCATATATGAGAGTAACTCGTACATAATGGGATTGGTCTCTATCCCCTCCATAGTCATACCTACCCCGGCGAGAGCCGGCGACTCGGCGAGGGCCCGGCGGTATCCGTCAGCCATCGCTTCCATCTTCCCGAACAGCCCCTCGTTTCCCCCGAAATTATGCAGCATGCAGAACACCCACGGATGACGCGAATATATTTCCGGTCGTTTATGCCAGACCGGCTGGTTCTCCGCCTGAAGGTCGAGCACGACAACCGATTCCGGGGAAAGCCCTCTGAGCATCTCCGTCCGCGGGTTCGCCTGCCATCCCTGCGCTACCCATACGGCGCCGGGGCTGGTGCGCCGCATGGCGTCCATTATCGCCTCCCCGCATTTTTCCAAATCCATCCCGCCGGTATCTCCACCTTCGTGAAAAGGGTCCACACTGTAATATGAAGCCTTCCCGTACAGGCGCGTCTGCTCTTCATAATAAATATCCGCGACCCGCGCGAAAGCGCTGTCGGTCGGCTCGATTGCCGCCGGCCGCACGAATCCGAGCCACAACCCGGGATCCCCGACCGGAATCCCGAGGATTTCCCCCGCATCATGGGGCACCATCCCCCCGTAGCCCGGGAGTACAGGCTCCATGCCCCATTCGCGCATCCGCCCGATAATCCTTCTGGCAAGGTCAGCCTGCCGTTCATGGTGCCCCGCCGGAGCCGGACCGTCCCACCCTTCGAGATTGTTCATCAGCCACCACGCCTGGAACGCCGGGCCGGCGATGAAGCTGTCGACTCTCTCCGCCGGATACCCCAGGCGCAGCAGTGTGCCGCGCCATACCTGCCCCATACCTTCCGCCATCAGGGGCATATTGACGCCGTGGAGCGCCATCCAGTCTATTTCGCGTTCCCACCGGTCCCAGTCCCAGTATGCCATGGAATAGGAGTAGGTGCAGTAATTCAGATAATAGCGCATCCTGGCGCGGCATACCCTGCGCTCTGCCTTCCTGACGGCGGGGAGCCGTCGCGGCAGCGCTGCCTCCATGTCGTCCCAGGTCAACTGCACCCCGGCACTGTCTCTCAGATACCTGCGGAGACCGACCGCGGCTCCAACCATCGTGTTGGAACGTATCAGGGGCCGGTTGTCCACGGAAGAGGACAGCTCATACCAGTCCGGGGAGTCCTTTCCCGACGCCGTGATTTCGACTTCGACCTTATCGGAAAGGCCCGGCGACACGCGTTCCATCATCGAGCGCATCGGTTCCGGCGCGGCCGCGCCTCCAAACAGAGGCACGAGCACAGCAAGCAGAAAGGAAAGTCTCATATAATGTATTATGAATTTGGTTATTTCGTTAATTGACAATGACTGGCGGGAAAGGCTTCCGGGCATTATTTCTGTGTCGGTTCCCATACATAAAGGCGGTCCGACGGACGGATTTTGACATCTATCGGAATCGAGACGCTGTCACCCTTGCGGGCCGCCTCCACCGGTTTCAGGCCGACGCGCAGCTCCTCGACACGGCGGATAATGGTGCCGGTCGTAGGCCCCACAATCACAATCTCGTCGCCGACGCGCAGCTCCCCGGCCTCCATCATGAACTCGGCGACCCCGAGTTTGGAGAAATAGCGCACTCCCTTGGCCGCGTAACGCTTCACGCGGGTCGCGGAAGAACCGTACTTCATAGACCACTCCCCGAGGCGCTGCCCAAGGTAATAGCCGTCCCAGAAACCGCGGTTGAAAATCTTCTTCAGGTCCTCCTCCCACGCCGCGACGCGTTCGGGCGTGTAAGTGCCGTCGCAAAGAGCCTGGAGTGCCTCGGAATAAGCCTTCGTCGCGAGGTAGACATACTCGGGACCGCGGGCGCGCCCCTCGATTTTGAAAACGCGTACCCCGGCGTCGACCATCTTGTTCAGGAAATGTATCGTGCGAAGGTCCTTGGGCGACATTATATATTTGTTCTCGATGTCGAGCTGGTCCCCCGTCTCGCGGTCTGTGACGGTATAGCCCCGGCGGCAGATCTGCGTGCAGGCCCCGCGGTTGGCCGAGGAGTTCATCTCGTGGAGCGAAAGATAGCACTTCCCCGAAACGGCCATGCAGAGCGCCCCGTGGCAGAACATCTCGATGCGCACAAGCTCCCCCTTCGGCCCGCGGATCTGCTCCGCCTCGATCGCCCGGTGGATTTCGGCTACCTGGTCGAGGTTAAGCTCGCGGGCGAGCACGACGACGTCGGCCCACTGGGCGAAATGCCGCAGCGTCGCCGTGTTGCCGACGCTCTGCTGCGTTGAGATATGCACCTCCAGGCCCGCCGCGCGGGCCTCCAGGATGGCGGCCATGTCCGACGCGATAATCGCCGTTATCCCCGCCTCCTTCGCCGCCGCGAGAATCTCCCGGAGCTTCGGCATGTCGGAGTCATAGATTATCGTGTTTACAGTCAGGTAGCTGTTGACCCCCGCCGCACGACATTCCGCCGCGATCCGCCTCAGGTCGTCAAGAGTGAAATTCACGCTCGAACGGGCGCGCATGTTAAGTCCCTCCACCCCGAAATATACCGCGTCGGCCCCGGCCTGGATGGCCGACCGAAGCGACTCGTAGCTCCCCACAGGAGCCATTACCTCAAAATCCTTGCGTTGCATATTCTTTCGCGTTAACTGCGCGAAGTTACGAAGAAAATTCGGTATATTTGCACCCCTTAACAAGACAGCATTAACAGCATTATGAGAATCGCAGTATATTGCTCGGCGCGCCGCAACATCGACCCGGCATATGCCGAAGACGCCCGCCGCCTGGGCCGCTGGATCGGAGAAAACGGCCACACGCTCGTCTACGGCGGCCTGGAATACGGCCTGATGGACGAGGTCGCACGCGCCGCCGCCGAAGCCGGGGCGAAAGTGGTCGGAGTAGTCCCCCAGAGCCGCCTCCGCGACCAGCACCCCCTCAACACCGTCAGCATCGGTGTCTCGACCCTCCACGAACGCAAGCAGACGATGGAGGAGAACGCCGACGTCTTCGTAGCCCTCGAAGGAGGCCTCGGCACGATTGACGAAATCGTCTCCGCGCTTGTCTCCATGACCTTCTTCCGCGCCTTCCAACCCATATTCATGCTCAACCGCGACGACATCTACACCCCGCTGAAACAACTGTTTGAAACACTGGAACAGCACCGCCTCGCCGGCCCCCCGGCTACCGAGGCCGTCAGCTTCCTCCCCGATATAGAATCTCTCACAAACGCCCTCGCCGAGCAGTCCGCGCGCCTCGCCGACGAACGGCAAAAAGACTGAACGTCATGAAAATATACACACGAACCGGCGACCGCGGAGCGACGTCGCTCGTCGGCGGGAAACGCGTCAGCAAAGCCTCCGAACGGCTCGAGGCATACGGAACCATCGACGAGCTGAACTCCCACCTCGGACTTCTCCGGGCCACCCCCGGACTACCCCCCGAGGCCGACCCGCTCCTCGAATACGTCCAGAACAAACTTTTCAACATCGGAGCATATCTCGCAACCGACAACACCGGAAACCCCGACCTCGAACCCGCCGGCCTCTCCGAAGACGCCCCCCTCCGGCTCGAGAATGCCATTGACGAGGCCGATGCCGAGCTGCCCCCCCTCCGCGCCTTCATACTCCCCGGCGGATCCATGGCCGGAGCGCAGGCCAACGTCGCCCGCACCGTCTGCCGCCGCGCAGAGCGCCGCATAACCGCCCTCGCCCGCGAAGCCGCCGTAGCCCCCGAGGTGACAACCTTCGTGAACCGCCTGAGCGACTACCTCTTCACCCTCGGACGCCTCTGCAACCACCGCGCCGGCGTCCCCGAGCCCGAATGGTGCCAGGGCCTCTGAGCCCCGAGTAAAAAAACAGCCCCGCGATAATAAAACCCTCCCCCGCTCGTTATTGGTATAGCGCGCCGCGGAGCGACCCGTCCCCGCAGCCTCAAACCACAACGAACCTGACAATAAACCAACAAATTACACCATAATGTACTGGACACTTGAATTAGCATCCAAACTCGAGGACGCGCCGTGGCCCGCCACCCGCGAAGAACTCATCGACTACGCGCAGCGCTCCGGCGCCCCGCTCGAAGTAATCGAGAACCTCCAGGAAATCGAGGACGAAGGCGAAACCTACGAATCAATCGAAGACATCTGGCCCGACTACCCCTCCAAAGAAGACTTCTTCTTCAACGAGG
>CALBWF010000068.1:0-3550 GCA_937969265.1 uncultured Porphyromonadaceae bacterium | reverse complement strand
ACTGGATGTAGCTGTCAGCTACTACGAGCACATCTATACAAAATTCCCAGTAAGAGCGACTCTAATCGACCTCTTGACCACAAATCGCTACAAATCCCGTGTTCTGGCTGTCCGGACAGAATCAGACGCAAGGAAGAAAAAAGAGTTGAAAACTCGACTGCCTGCATTCACGCCGTCCGGTTTGTTCCGGGGCGGGGCGGCAAACACGTTGCTGAAACCCACCGGACTGATTTGTATGGACATCGACAGGAAAGATAATTTGCAGGTCGAGGGGTATGACAGGTTGAAAGATCAGCTCGGTAGACTACCTTATGTCGCATTTTGCGGACGGTCTGTCGGCGGTGAAGGATATTATGCGATTGTCCCTATAGCGCAGCCTAACAAGCTACTGTTGCATTTCCGGAGTTTGCAGACCAAGTTTTCCGCGATGGGGATTACCATAGACCCGTCCTGTTGTGACATTTCCCGAAAACGATTCGTGTCTTATGACCCGGAGCCGTATATCAACCAAGAGGCGGAAATATACGAGGGATTGGGATTGGCGGACGGCGCGGCTGTGCCTGACATTACCGGGAATGCAACTCTACCCGGAACGGACAGCGAAGACGAGCCGCTGAAAGAGGTGCTCAAGTATATCCAAATAATCGAGCAGAAAAAGGTAGATATTACCGCAGGTTATGCAAATTGGCTGCGGATAGGCTATGCGTTGCATAACGCCTTCGGGGATTTCGGCCGGGAGTTATTTCATCGGGTCAGCAGTTTCCATCCCCGATACAGCTATGTCGAAACGGATAGGTTGTTTAGCGGCCTTTCGAAAGGAAACTGCGCAAATCAGGTAACCATTCGCTCGTTCTTCTATTTTGTTCGCCAACATGGGTTGGATGCGGCTGCTGACTTTGGGGTTAGTGATGAGAAAGGTTAAAAATATGAGCCTGTCGAAAATAGATTTAATTTTCATTCTTTCATTGAATAGGCTATATATGCGCATTTTTAATGGTCAGGTAATGGATTTCTTTGGTTGAAGTGTTTTGTTGTCCTATAATGAAAGAAAACGGCCATTTCGCATGGGGTATGATATCTTTTTGGAATAGGGTTCGATAAAAGGTGCATAAAGACCATAATCTGTACGTGGAATTGTCGCGCGCAGCGCTGACGCCCGCGCGATGTCCTGCGAATACAGTTGAAGGACTGGGCTTTTATCTGTCGGAATTTTCACTATCTTTGCCATCGACATATAAAATAGCGTTTGCTATTTGTTTTTGCTGAAAAACGACCAAATTTTATCAGGAATCAAAAACAATAAGTTGAACGCTCACGCTTGGCGTGGGCTTTACTTATTTGATTCCGGGTGCTTGGTCGTACCTTCAGCAGATAAGATAAAGACCCGCGCCATTTTTGGTGTTGGTCATAACACGACCTAACGATGGAGTATAACAAGAGCCGGGAAATTCTGCGCGATTTCTATGCCCAAAATGGCATTTTGAAATATTTTGAACGCGATAATACCTACCTTGAATCGGCCTTCCATGAGATTAACGAAATGTGGTCTCGGAATCTGGAGTGCATAAAAGAGGTCAAATACCTTATGATTGCCGAAGCCCCCTTATGGGGTAAGGACAAAAGCTATATCTACAATCCCGAAACGAAAAACACGTCGTTTTTCTACAAGAGCGACTTGGAATATGTACTGAATATTCAAATCGCCGACAAGCAGGATTTTATAAACTGTTGCAATGAAATAGGGCTGCTTATCATTGATATTTCGCCTTTTGCACTTAACACAGAGGATACGATTATTAATTATCGCAGTATTAGTGCAAGTCAATATCGTAAACTCGTAAGAAACACCTTCCCATTTTATTTTGAACAGAAGTTAAGAGCCGTCAGCAAGAAAAAATCAGACTTTATCAAGGTATTCTTCCGGTATGCGAGAGTGAAAAAACGATTTCTGCCATTAATCTCGGAAGCCTTAATCGATTGCCGTTTCATTAAATCGGCAAATGAGATTTTAGAAATATCTCAGCGAGGTGGAAATATGAACCGGATGAAATTTAAAGTATTATTTTGTTAAATGGTTTTTTATGGGTATTTTTACTGATAGTTAAACACGGGAAATATCCCTAAATTGCGTATGGGGTGATTATAATTGGATAATCAAATTATTATTGGTGCTTGGATTATTTTTTCTAATAGTCGTTATTGTATTTTTAGCCAAATATTACAATGCCAAGAGGGGTGTGTCTTTAAAAATTCGCGGCATTAAAGTAAATATTAGACAAGGAGATATTTTTAAGGGTGCAGGATGGAAAGTTATTGCGTTTAATGAGTTTTTTGATACTACTGTTGATGATATAGTTATTGCTCATAATACAATTAATGGCGTTTTTATCGATTATCATGTTGAAGATTTAGACGATTTGAAGAATGCCATTACAAATGCACCCGACAATCCTAAACTAAAAAAACGTACCCGTGACGGAAAAATAGTTTACCCTTTAGGTTGAATTATTACTTATAAAAGCTATATGCTTCTGGCGTTTACTCATTTTGATAATAATGAAGCACATCTTAGCCAAAGAGACTATGAGGATTGTCTGCGAATAATGTGGACAGAAATATCACGGACATATGCGAATAAGCCGATTTTTATTCCACTTTTGGGCGGAGGTATAACAAGGTTTGATGGGACACCGAACAAATCAAAATCTGACCTACTAAAATGTATGTTATGCACCTTAAGGACCAGTCTTGTAAATATAAATCAACCGATAACAATTCTTCTAACAGAAGAAGCAATAGAAGAAATTAATATTTATGAAATGAAAGGAGTGAAATAATTATGGTCTACAGAACAAGAACTTACATCGCAGCGGATTGGGATAATGATAGTAATGCCGTTCAGCAACTAAATTATTGGAATGATAATAAGTATTTTAGTTTATCATTTACTAATGCTCATGACTTACAGCAAGCGCGAGATAGCAGTCTTAATTGCAGTATAAAGCGCTCTCTTGGGGAAAGGCTTGATGCGTCTCATACATTCGTGCTTATAGTAGGCAATAACACAAAAACCGTCAGAAGCGGACGTTGCCAATATTGTAATAGTTATAACAGTTATGGTGGGTATTGTGCCAGAGGATATTCTGTAGATAATCGCAGTTATATTGAATATGAATGCGAAAAAGCTGTCAAGGATGGACTAAAAATCATCGTTTTATATAATGCCTTTAAAGTGGATAGGGCTAAATGTCCAGATGTAATAAGAAATGTGGGGATACATATGCCTATGTGGGGTTACGGCTCCAATGGACAAGCGGTATGGAATTACCAAAATGTTAAAACGGCTTTAGGTTAAAAGCTTGGAATAATGACAATAGGGTTCGCGCTACCTTATTGGTTATCTACGAAATAACCAATTAAAAAGCGCACAGTTTTTACGTTTGTGTGCGTAAAACTGTGCGCTTTTTCTGTAATTGATTGGTAATCAATCTTTTCTGCGGAGAGAGAGGGATTCGAACCCCCGGTACAGTTGCCCGTACACCGCATTTCG
>CALBWF010000067.1:0-14448 GCA_937969265.1 uncultured Porphyromonadaceae bacterium | reverse complement strand
TATAAAATATTTAAGTGTATATTTTTAAGATGATTAAGAATATTGGCAACTACTAAATACTATAATTCGTTATGATTGACCCCAATTATCGTCAGGGCGACGCTAAAAGCGATCCTTTCGGACAAGACGCGATGCTTAATCCCGCTCCCGTAGAGAAAATTCCTGACGGCCCCACAACCCCGCAGGTGGCTTACCAGATGGTGAAGGACGAGACTTTCGCCCAGACCCAGCCCCGCCTGAACCTCGCCACGTTCGTTACAACCTACATGGACGAGTACGCCACCAAGCTGATGAACGAGGCTATCGACATCAACTATATCGACGAGACGGAATATCCCCGCGTGGCAGTGATGTGCCAGAAGTGTATCAACATCGTCGCTAACCTCTGGAACTCCCCCGAACAGAACAAGTGGAAGACCGGCGCGCTGGCGATCGGCTCCTCCGAGGCCTGCATGCTGGGCGGCATCGCCGCCTGGAAGCGCTGGATCGAGCGCCGAAAGAAGGCCGGCAAGCCTTACGACAAGCCTAACTTCGTAATCTCCGCCGGATACCAGGTCGTATGGGAGAAGTTCGCTACCCTGTGGAACATCGAGATGAGGCAGGTGCCTCTGTCGAAGGAACATACCACCCTCGACATCGACGCCGCCCTCAAGATGTGCGACGAGAACACGTTCTGCATCGTGGCTATCCAGGGCGTTACCTGGACCGGCCTTAACGACGACGTGGAGGCCCTCGACGCCGCCCTCGACAAGTACAACGCCGAGACCGGCAACGAAGTCTGCATCCATATCGACGCGGCTACCGGCGGTTTCATCCTCCCCTTCATCTATCCCGAGAAGAAATGGGACTTCCGCCTCAAATGGGTGCTCTCCATCAGCACCTCAGGCCACAAGTTCGGCCTCGTTTACCCGGGCCTGGGATGGGTTGTCTGGAAAGACAAGCAGTACCTCCCCGCCGACATGTCGTTCACTGTCGACTACCTCGGCGCCGAAGTAACCCAGGTCGGCCTTAACTACTCCCGCCCCGCAGCGCAGATCCTCGGCCAGTACTACAACTTCATCCGCCTCGGATTCGAAGGCTACAAGAACGTGCAGTACAACTCGATGCAGATCGCGAAGTACTTCCACGAGCAGATTTCCGCCTTCCCCGAGTTCGTTCCTTACTCGCCAGAGGTTCCCAACCCGATCGTAACCTGGCTGATGAAGCCGGAGGTACAGAAGGACGCCAAGTGGACCCTCTACGACCTGCAGGACAAGCTCGCCCAGCACGGATGGATGGTTCCCGCGTACGCCATGCCGGTCAACATCCAGAACATGGTCGTCATGCGAATCCTCTGCAAGCAGGGCTTCAGCCGCGACATGTGCGACGAGCTGCTCCACGACATCAAGGCCGCCGTAGCCGAGCTTAACGCGCTCGAATATCCTACCCCGACCCGCATCGCGATGGAGAAGAACGTTCCCCTCGTCAGCAAGTCGTTCAACCACACAGGCAAATAACTGATGGAGTGTCGTAAAACAGCATAAAGTTTAGCGACAACCTCACCTGTCAGAATAACGCGGCAGATGGAATATCTGGAAACGTATCCCATCTGCCGCCTTTTTTCCCTTTGCAAGGCTCTCCAAAACTATTTATTATGGAAAGAAAGATAACAGTCTCTCAGATCAAGCAGGCCGCCGCCGAGGCTTACGCCGAGGCGAAGGGTGTCAAAGGGGGCGCGAACGCCAACTATATCCCGTACCTGGCCAATATCGACCCGGAGCTGTTCGGACTCAGCGTGACGCTTGCCGACGGCACCTCCTTCAACTTCGGCGACACGGAATACCGCTTCGGCATCGAGTCTGTGTCGAAGGTGCCGACGGCGATTCTCGCGATGATCCAGCATACTCCCAAGGGGGTGCTCGACCGCATCGGGGCCGACGCCACCGGGCTTCCGTTCAACTCCATTTTCGCCATCCTCCTGGAAAACGACCACCCGTCGACCCCGCTGGTAAACGCCGGGGCCATCTCGGCGTGCTCGCTGATCGCCCCGCAGGGTGATTCCGAGGAGAAGTGGAAGGCCATTACCGGTAACATCGCGGCCCTCTGCGGTTCCGCGCCGGTGCTCATCGACGAGCTTTACGAGAGCGAGACCGCGACGAATTTCAACAACCGCGCGATTTCGTGGCTCCTGAAAAACTACGGGCGCATCTACGACGAGGTAGACATGAGCCTCGACCTCTACACCCGCCAGTGCTCTCTCGGCATCACCTCCTCGCAGCTCGCGGTAATGGGCGCGACCATCGCCAACAACGGCCTCAACCCCGTGACCGGCAAGCAGGTGTTCGACCCTGAAATCTCCCCGAAAATAACTACCATGATCGCCTCCGTCGGTTTCTACCAGCACACGGGCGACTGGCTCTATACCTCCGGGATTCCGGCCAAGACCGGCGTCGGGGGCGGGGTGATGGGCGTCATGCCCGGCCTGTTCGGCATCGCGGCGTTCGCGCCTCCCCTGGACGACGCCGGCAACTCCGTCAAGGCCCAGACCGCGATCAAGCTCTTCATGGGGAAACTCGGTCTCGGGGTCTTCAGCGGCGACAAGGTTGCCATCGTCGCGGGCTGACCGCTCCGCCGGATGATGGTGTATGAAAACGTATTACTCAAATAATCAATGTTATGGCAAATTCTTCCGGACAAACAAAGGCGACAGTGAAGCAAGCCGCGAAAATGGGGGTATTCACCCTCATAATCATGAACATTGTCGCTGTGGTCTCGCTGAGGGGACTCCCAGCGGAGGCCGAATACGGCGTAAGCTCCGCGTTCTATTATATTCTCGCAGCGGTAGTGTTCCTCGTGCCTGTGTCGCTTGTAGCGGCCGAGCTGGCGGCCATGTTCCCCTATCAGCAGGGCGGCATGTTCCGATGGATCGGCGAGGCGTTCGGCGACAAGCTCGGCTTCCTCGGGATATGGCTGCAATGGATCGAGAGCACGATATGGTATCCTACCGTGCTGACCTTCGGAGCCGTCTCCCTGGCGTTTATCGGTATGGACCATACCTTCGACGCGTCGCTCGCCGCTAACAAATACTATACGATAATCGCCGTGCTCGCGATTTACTGGCTGGCGACAATCATCTCGCTCAAAGGCATGGGATGGGTCGGCAAGGTATCGAAAATCGGTGGTCTTGTCGGCACGATTATCCCTGTCGGGATTCTCGTTGTCTGCGCGGTAATCTATCTCGCTACCGGGGGCCAGTCGCAGATGGACTGGCACGGCAGCTTCATCCCCGACTTCTCCAACTTCAACAACATCGTACTGGCCGTTTCGATCTTCCTGTTCTACGCCGGAATGGAGATGAGCGGCGTCCATGTCAGGGAAATCAAGAACCCGACGGTCAACTACCCGAAGGCGGTCATCATCGGCGCTATCGCGACGGTAGCCATCTTCATCCTCGGCACCTACGCCCTCGGAGTTATTATCCCGGCTAAGGACATCAACCTCGTGCAGAGCCTCCTCGTGGGCTTCGACCGCTATTTCAGCGCCCTGCATATCGGCTGGCTGTCGCCCGTGATCGCGATCGCGCTGGCGTTCGGCGTGCTTGCCGGCGTGCTTACGTGGGTCGCCGGTCCTTCTAAAGGTGTGTTCGCCGTCGGTCAGGCCGGTTATCTGCCGAAGTTCTTCCAAAAGACCAACAAGAACGGGGTGCAGAAGAACATCCTGTATGTCCAGGGTGGCGTTGTCACCGTTCTGGCGTTCCTCATGGTTCTGATGCCGTCGGTTCAGAGTTTCTACCAGATTCTCTCGCAGCTTACCTGCATCCTCTACCTGATCGCCTACCTGCTGATGTTCGCCGCGGCTATCCGCCTGCGTTACAACATGAAGGACGCCCCGCGCCCCTACCGCCTCGGCAAGAGGGGCAACGGCCGCATGTGGCTCATCGGCGGTGTCGGCTTCCTCGGCTCGCTGACTGCCTTCATCTTCAGCTTCTTCCCGCCGAACCAGATTGACATGGGGTCCAATGCGGTATGGTTCACCGTCCTGATTGGCGGAATGGTAATATTCGTCGTGCTGCCGTTTATCATCCTGAAGTTCAAGAAGCCGTCGTGGGACTCGATGGGCACCGACTTCGTTCCGTTCCACTGGGATAACACTCCTGGCGCGGCCGCCCTTCGCCAGAAGGCCGCCGAGGAGTTCGCGGCCGAGAACGCCGCCGACGTGCCGGAGCACGCCAACGCCCTGCTCAACCACGCTTCGTCGCTGAACAAGGGCGCCCAGGCTACTGACGACAAGAAATAAAGTCCGGGTTGTAAACTCCGATGCTTTTAGCTTAATTATCCATCAGAATGTAGGGACGCGGCGTGCCGCGTGGAATTTGCCTAATGTCAATAGGGCGCCCATACGCGGCACGCCGCGTCCCTACATGCTGATTCTTCTTCGTCTAACAGGATTCAACATTATGATTACTACGGGAAAAACGCCGATTACGGCAATGTCGTTCTGGGCCATAATGTCGCTCTCGCTGGTTGTCAACCTGCCGGGGCTGGCGATCACGCCCATGCTCGGGACCCTCCACAAGGTGTTTCCCGCGACTACCCAGCTTGAGGACCAGCTCCTGACCGTGCTCCCCAACCTGCTCATAATCCCGTTCGTGCTCCTGTCGGGCAAGCTGTCGCTGGCGCGCCACAAAATACGCATCGTGGTAGTGGCGCTCGCCGTATTCTGCGCGAGCGCTGTCGCCTATATGTTCGCGCGGAGTATGTGGCAGTTGATTGTCGTCAGTTGCCTGCTGGGATGCGGCACGGGGTTGCTGATTCCGTTCTCCACGGGCCTGATTGCCGACACGTTCTGCGGCTCGTACCGTCTGCGGGCGATGGGTCTCCAGTCGGGTATCTCCAATACGACGGTAATGCTGGCGACGTTCGCCGTGAGCTGGCTCTGCCGCGGCAGCGACTGGCATCTGCCTTTCGCCGTCTACCTCGTCGGGGTGCTTCCGCTTGTGCTTTCCCCCTGGCTCCGGGGTCTTCCGTCAAGCGACCTGCACCAGGTCGCCGGGCCTGACGCCGACTGCGGCGACGGGAAGAAATGCGAGACTCCCGACGAGCCGTCTCCCGCCGCGGCCAGGAGCGCCGCGGCCAAGCCCGCGAGCGTCAAGGACGGGTTCTATGTCGGGCGGCTCTGCGGCCTGATCGGGGTATATTTCTTCATAACGTTCGCGACGATAAGCATTTCGTACTACTGCCCGTTCCTGGTCGAGAAGGAGGGGTGGAGCGATTCGCTTACCGGCGCGACGACGGCGATATACTTCCTGTTTATCTTCCTGCCGGGATACGTGCTCGGGTGGTTCGTCAAGAAGCTGGGGCGCAACTGTTTCTTCCTCTCGGCGCTCAGCATGACGGTCGGGATAGGGCTGTTCGCGTTCGTGCCCTCGTACGCGACGCTCTGCATCGGCGCGGCGCTCGCGGGTCTCGGCTACGGTATCTGCCAGCCTCTGATTTACGACAAGGCGAGTCTCGCCGTGAAGTCGGAGGAGAAGGCCACGCTCGCCCTGGCCCTGGTGCTTTCGGCCAACTATGTCGCCATAGTCGTCGCCCCGTTCCTGATAGACTTTTTCCGCCATATCTTCCGCGCCGGGGGTGTCACGGGGTTCGCGTTCATCGTCTGCTTCGTGCTTTTGGTAGCCTTTACGGCGCTGACCTGGTTCAAGCGCCGCAGCTTCGCCTTCTCAGTCGACAGCGAGGCCCCCGATAACTGACCGGCCGCCTCCCGGTGCCCGCACCGGACAGATGATACTTGGCCGGGCCGGGAGGGGATTGGCCGGGGGATCAGCGGAAGAAGGGGTGGGCGTAGGAGTCGCGGAGGGCGTAGTCGGCGAAGAAGGGGAGGTTGTCCTGGAAGAGGCGGTGGCCCTCCTCGGGGGAGACGGCGGAGCGGAGTGCCGCGTCGGGGACGAGGTTGTTGGAGAGGATGTAGTCGCGCATTTCCTTCGAGGTGAGGTCGGGGTCGAATACGAGCGCGAGGCCGTCAGTGGCGGCTGTCTCCTTGTTGTAGAGCTTGTTGCCGGGGAACTTGACAGACTCGGCGTAGTTGGCGAGCAGCGAGATGTTGCTGTCGGGGTTGACGAAGAAGAGTATGTCTTTGCCGTTGAGGATGTCGGAGGGGATGTCGGCGGCGTCCTTTTGGGGGAGCTCCAGGACGGAGCGCAGCTCGTCGAAGTCGGCGGCGGCGCCGAGGGGTTTGTTGTCGAGCTTCTTCATCAGGTCGCAGTATTTGCGCGATTCCTCCTCCCGGATTTTGTCGCTGGTTTCCTTCGACTCGTTGTAGAAGTCGGGCGGAAGGGTCTGCAACGCCATTCCGTTGATGTTCCATACGCCGTCGAAATATACCAGTGAGCAGAGTGCGGAGGAGCCTTCGGTAACCCCTTCGGCGAATTTCTCTCCCGGGAGGGTGAAGGCGGAGAGCTGGTAGGAGTTTCCGTCCGTGTCGGTGAGGGTCGCTGTTGAGCCTTCGATTTTGTCGAAGCGATAGGTCCGGTATGGCAGCGACTTTAATTCGGCCAGGGATTTGAGGAACGGGATTTCCCCTTTTTCCGGGTATAGGGACACGATTTCGGCGAGCCATTCCTGGGGAGTGATTCCGAGGGGCCCTGTGCGGACGTTGAACGGGATGTATGCCTCAGTCGCGTAGGCGATTTGGTCAGGCTTGGCTCCTTTGAACAGTTCTTCGAAGAAATCGAGCGCCTCGTCGGAGATCGCGAAGAGGTCTTGCGCGCCGGTAAGATAGCAGCCGGAGCAGAGCCAATGGCAGATGTCGCGAACCTGGTAGAATACGGGTACTCCGCGGCGCTCCTCGCTGACGATTTCCGGGCGGCCGGGGGTGTCGGGGGCGTCGTCGTATGCCTCGCCAAGGATCGGGAGCAGCCGCATGGCAAGCGCTTCGAGCGCGGGGTTGCGGGGATTGAGCATTGTGTCGGTGTTCCGGTTGTTGAGGATGTACCACAACAGGAATCTTACGGCCTGGAGGGAGGGGAATTCGCGGATGAAAGATCCGTCGCCGGTATCGTAGAAGGGTATCTCCTTGCCGTATTTCTTCCGGCAGAGCGAGAGGAACGCTTCCCATATGCCGGTGCCGGATACGAGGTCTTCGAGATAGAGCGCGAGAGTGACTGACAGTTCCCGCAGCAGCGAGGGGGTAAGGCGCGGGTAGCCGCCAAGGGCTGATTTCATTATCGGGAGGATGCGGTTGGCTATGCCGACGTAGTACATGTCGGTGTCGAACTGCGCGCCGCGGTAATGACGGTCGGAAAATTCCAGGCGCGTTACCCGGTCGGTATAACCTTTCTTTAATATTTTGGGCTTTCCCATAAGGATGTTTTTTGTCTTTCGCGAAGATAGGGATTTATATCGGATTGGCAATGAGGTCGGCGAGGAGGGGGGCGGTGAGGCCGGGGATTACGGAGGGGACGGCGAGGGGGGCGAGGGCTGCGAGGAGGACCGGGCGCTTCCGGGGGAGGCCGAGGAGGGGATTGAGGAGGGAGTCGAGGTCTCCGGCGAGGAAGAAGTCGCCCTGGAGGTTGATGTAGGAGATTTTATCGGCGGGGTCGAGGGTGAGGGAGACGAGGAACTCGCCCGCGCCCTCTACGCGGCGGGAATAGCGGAGGGAGGAGGGGGAGCTCGGCGTATGCCTCGCCACGGGGGCGGAGGCGGAAACGGCGGGGGCGCCGTAGATCCAGGAGGGGTCGAAGTAGGGGGCTGCGATGCGGTCGATTTCGGCGATGTCGTCGGGGGTGAGGCGGAGGGCGCGGGTGTCGCAGAAGCGGTTGACGAGGTAGCGGTCGAGTTCGTCGCCGGTGAGGTCGGGGAGGTATTCGCGGAGGGTCGTGACGCGGGAGCGGACAGATTCGACTCCTTTGGCGGCGAGTTTTTCGCGGGAGGGGGTAAGGGCGCGGCTCATCGTCTCCGGGTCGGAGTCGAGGAGCATGGTGCCGTGGACGATGCTTCGCGAGGGGGGTATGCGCAGGAACGAGTTGCCGCTGACTTTGCGGCCTCCGATGGTGATGTCGTTACGGCCCGAAACTTCGGCGGGGACGCCGAGGCCGCGGAGGGCTTCGGCGACCGCGCCGCAATAGCGGGCGAAGGTCGCGGGGACGTCGGCCGAGGAGGCAACCAGGCAGAGCATCAGGTTGTCGGAGTCGGCGTAGACGCATCCGCCGCCGCTTTTTCGGCGGTAGAACTCGATGCCTTTCTCGCGGCAAAAGGGGAGGTTTACTTCGGCCTCGATAATCTGGTGGCGGCCGAAGATTACGGTCGGGCCGACGGCCCACGTGAAGAAGAACTCGCCGGAATAGTTGCGGGCCAGATGCTCTTCCATGGCGAGAAACCAGGGGAGGTGCCTTCCGGCGGCGGCTCCTTCGGGGAGAACGGGGTGTATCAGTTCCATGTTCGGAGTGTTTTACACACCGAAGTTACGAAAAATAACGATAGCTTTTATTTTTTCGCGGCGCGGCGTCGTTTGGCGCGGGCTTCGACGCTGCGCTCGCGGGCGGCGCACATTCCGACTCCGAGGCTCATTCCGAGGAGGACGATGGCGGTAACGCCCAGTATTTTTTCCACAAGTCGCATATTCTGTCTGTTTTAGCGGGTTCATATTCGGTTGCTTTCATTAAAACAAGGCGCTGGCGCGGTTGGTTCCGCGAAAATTTGTAATTTTGTTGAAAACTAAGATAAGCAAGCGATGAGCGACGTAATGAAGATATATTGCGAGAATTTCGGCGAATATGTCGATATCGAGGGGGGCGAGAGCCTTCAGGAACTGGCTTCCGAGCTGGGGCCGAGACTGGGGTTCGAGCCGATTTGCGCCCATGTCAACAACAAGACGGAGCCGTTGCAGTTCCGCGTGTTCGCCCCGAAGCAGGTAAGATTCCTGACGCGCATGGACCGCTCGGGGGAGCGCGTCTATATCCGCTCGCTCTGCATGATGCTCTACCGGGCCATGCGCGAGGTCGTTCCCGATGCCGTGCTCCGCATCGAACATTCGATCGCGGGGGGCTACTACTGCCGCCTGTTTGACCGCGGGAGCGGCGATCGCCTGGAGGTAGGAGCGGAGCGGCTTGAGGAGCTTAAGGGCGCGATGCGCTCGCTGCAAGAGCGCGACATCCCCTTCGAGCGCAAGGAGCGGCTGACGAAGGATATTATCGGGAAGTTCCGGGCCGAGGGGCTTGACGACAAGGTTGAACTTCTGGAGACCATCCATGAGCTTTACACGACATATTACCGCCTCGACGGGGTTATCGACAGCTATTACGGGGCGTTGGCTCCCTCGACGGGGTGTCTCGACGTTTTCGACCTCGTGAAGTACAAGGAAGGGTTCCTGCTGATGGGCTTCGACCGGGCTGACCCGTCGCGTCCGGCGGCGGTGCGCGACCAGGAGAAGATGTACGAGGCGTTCAACGAGAACCAGCGTTTCGACCGCATTGTCGGGGTCAGCAACGTCGGGCAGCTAAACAAGGCGGTCGAGGAGGACCGTCAGGCGCTGCTGATCAATGTCGCGGAGGCGCTCCACGACAAGCAGATCGCGGCAATCGCCGACCGTATCGCGGAGGCCTACCGCCGCGGAGGCGCGAGGGTGGTGCTCATCGCGGGGCCGTCATCGTCGGGCAAGACGACGTTCACCAAGCGCCTGGCCATCTATCTGATGACCAACCTGCTGGAGCCGGAGATGATTTCGCTTGACAATTATTTCGTCAACCGGGAGCAGACGCCGCGCGACGAGACGGGGGATTATGACTATGAGTCGCTCTACGCTCTCGACCTGGCGCAGTTCAACGCCGACCTGTCGGCGCTTCTGCGGGGCGAGGAGGTAAGGATGCCGACCTATAATTTCGAGACGGGGACGCGGCTGTACAAGGGGGACACGCTCCGCCTGGGGCCTTCGTCGCTTCTGCTGATGGAGGGAATCCACGGACTTAATCCCGAACTAACGGCCTCGATTCCCGAGAAGATGAAATACCGCGTCTATGTCTCGGCGCTGACGACGCTCTCGATTGACGACCACAACTGGATTCCGACTACCGACAACCGCCTGCTGCGCCGCGTTATCCGCGACCACAAGTACCGCGGGGCCTCGGCGGTAGAGACCCTTAGGCGTTGGGCGAGCGTTCGCCGCGGGGAGGAGAAATGGATTTTCCCGTATCAGGAGAACGCCGATTCGATGTTCAACTCCTCGCTCCTTTTCGAGTTAGGGGTGATGAAGGACTACGGGGAGGCGATTCTGCGCGAGGTGCCGAACGACTGCCCGGAATACGCTGAGGCATACCGCTTGCGGCGCTTCCTGGGCTATTTCGCGCCGATTGCCGAGAAGTCGATTCCGCCGACGTCGCTGCTGCGCGAATTTTTGGGCGGTTCCTCGTTCAGGTATTAAGTGGTAATTTGTGTAGGGACGCGGCGTGCCGCGTCAGAAACCGTTTAAATAATTGGATGCCGGATTTTACGCGGCACGCCGCGTCCCTACATATGATTGTTGAAATAAAACCGAGAATTTGTAGAAGAGATGCTTCCAGAAGCGTTAAAGGAGGGGGACAAGGTAGCGATTCTATCCCCCGCGTCGATTATAAAGCCGGAGTTGGTCGAAGGGGCGGTCGGGACGCTTCGGGAGGCCGGGCTGAGGCCGGAGGTGATGCCGCACGCGCTGGGGCGCTCCGGCTCGTTCAGCGGGACGGCTGCCGAACGGATGGCTGATTTCCGCCGAGCGCTGGCCGACCCGGAAGTGAAGGCCGTGCTCTGTTCCCGCGGAGGTTATGGGTGCGTCCACCTGCTTGAAGCTCTCGACAGGGAGATGGAGGGGGGGAGGCGGCTCCCCTGGCTGATCGGTTTCAGCGACGTGTCGGCCCTGCATGCGCTTTGGGGGAGCCGGGGAATGGTGTCGGTCCACGCGTCGATGGCGAAACAGCTCGCGAAAGGCGCGGAAGATGCTCTGAACGCCGAACTGCTGGGGCTGCTCCGCGACCCGGTGTCGTTCAAGGGAACGGAATGGGAGGCGCATCCCTACAA
Organism: uncultured Porphyromonadaceae bacterium; assembly: GCA_937969265.1. GTDB lineage: Bacteria > Bacteroidota > Bacteroidia > Bacteroidales > Muribaculaceae > UBA7173. The sequence goes on along the minus strand of CALBWF010000067.1, from coordinate 3,424 downwards.
CCGCGAGGGGCGCGCCGAGGGGATGGTGGCCGGGGGTAACCTGGCGGTTGTCTCCGAGCTGACCGGCACCCAGTGGGACGCGATCCGCCCCGGCGAGATACTTCTTATAGAGGACATTGCGGAGCCTATCTACAAGGTCGAAAGGATTCTTTACCGCCTGAAACTGAGCGGAGTGCTTCCGCGGCTGGCGGGGCTTGTCGTGGGGCAGTTTACCGACTACCGTCCTTCGGCCGATTACGCGGCGATGGAGGATATGGTGCGCGACATGGTCGCGCCTTACGCGTTCCCCGTGGCGTTCAACGCTCCGTTCGGCCATGTGGACGGCAACCGTCCGGTTCTGCTTAACCAGCGGACGATGCTGGAGGTCGGGGCGGAGAGCGTTTCCCTCGTCCCTTTATTTGACTGAATTTTCTCTGGGTTTCAAACGCGACACGCCGCGTCCCTACATCGGATGTCGTTTAATTCTGCGATACTCATAGACTTATTGCCATGATTAGAAACACGCTGACAGCCATATTCTGCGCGCTATGCGCTCTTTCCGCGGAGGCTTCGAGAGAGGTCCGCGGCCTTGATTTCGGCTGGAGCTTCCAGTACGAGGGGAGCGACTCGACGTTTACGGTAAGCCTTCCGCACGACTATCTGATTGGTCGTCCGTGGGTAGCGCCCTCGAAGGAGGAGATGCCAGACAACAGCGACCAAGCGGCGAATTTCCGCAGCCGCTTGAGCGCCAGGGCGTTCAAGAAGCCTGTCGGAGGGCGGTACAGACTCGATTTCTTTGTCGGAGAGGAGCTGAAAGGGCGCCGAGTGCTGCTGGATTTCGAGGGGATAATGCTGACAGGGAACGCGACGCTTAACGGCCATCCGGCGGGGGAGACCCATTACGGCTACCTCGGTTTTGACAGCGACGTCAGCAAGATTCTGCGCTACGGGGAAACGAACACGCTGACGGTAGAGGCGCGCACAGGCGAGCCGCAGAACTCCCGGTGGTACACCGGGGGAGGACTATACCGCCCTGTGAAACTGATAGCGACGTCGCCCGACCTTTATTTCGAGCGCCACGGCCTTTGGATAACTACCCCCGCGGTTTCCGGGGAGGAGGCGAAGATAGTCGTCAACCTCGAGACGCGCAGCCGGACGAAGGACCCGTACTTCCTGGCCGACATTGAGCTGCGCGGCCCGAAGGGAGAGGTGGCGTTCGCCCGGCGCGACACGGTCAGGGTAAACCGGAAATGGAAGCACCGGGAATATGCCCTCGACACAATCACGCTCCCGCGGCCCGCGCTGTGGGACGTGGAAACCCCCGCGAGATACACCGCTTCGGTCGCTCTTAGGCGCCCGGGAAAGGCAGCGGCGGAAGACTCCCTGGCGGTGAAATTCGGAATACGCACGGCTGAGTTTTCGCCGGAATATGGATTCAAGCTCAACGGCAAGAAGCTGCTGCTTAAAGGAATAGCCAACCATCACACCCTCGGGGCGCTCGGGGCGGCGGCATATCCGCGGGCAATCGAGAAACGGCTTCGGATGCTTAAAGAGTTCGGTTTCAACCACGTCCGCACCTCCCACAACCCTTACAGCGAGGAGTTTCTGAACCTCTGCGACAGCCTGGGGATAATCGTGGTCGACGAATTATACGATAAATGGCTGCGGCAGTACGCCGGGGGTGAGCGCGAATGGACGGCGCAGTGGCAGGAGGATATACCGGAATGGATCAGGCGCGACCGCAACCACCCCTCGGTGGTGCTCTGGAGCCTCGGAAACGAGCTGCAGGGGTATTCCAACCTCCCGTTCAACGACTGGGGGGTAACGGCCTACCGCCTTCAGAAGCTCCTGCTGGAGCGTTACGACAGGATGAGGAAGGTTACCGTCGCCATGCATCCGCGCTATCGCTCGATAGAGACCGACTCGCTCCCCGCGCCGCTTGTCGGGGAGACCGACGTCGCCTCCTATAATTACCGCTACATGTATTTCCCCGGCGACGGGCGCCGCTTCCCCTGGATGACCTTCTACCAGAGCGAGGCAAGCCGTGCGGCCATGGGGCAGAATTTTTTCGAGCCGGACAGCGGCAAGGTCGTAGGGCTGGCCTACTGGGGGATGATCGACTACCTCGGAGAGTCCGCCGGGTGGCCCGCGAAGGGGTGGACGCAGGGCGTTTTCGACCTATCGCTTCGGCCGAAGCCGCAGGCGTGGCTCGTCAAGAGTATGTTTTCCGCCGAGCCGGCCATCAGAATAGGGGTCAACGACGCGAAGGGGGAGACGTATATATGGAACGACGAGCCGATGAGCCGGGCGTCGCTCGTCGACCACTGGAACTTCCAGCGGGGGGACACCCTTTCGGTAGAGGTGTTCTCAAACGCCGACGAGGTAGAGCTGCGGTTGAACGGTCGCTCGCTCGGGCGGCGCTCCAACCGCGTGGAGCAACCCGCCGAGCGGAACAAATTCCGCTGGGACAGCTTTCCCTACCGCCCCGGGCGGCTCGAGGCCGTAGGCTATTTCGACGGGAATCCGCTTGCCCGGCATGCCGTGGAGACCGCGGGCCGGCCCGTTCGGCTCGTGGTAGAGGCCGATGACGATCTCCCCTGGCTTGCCGACGGGAGAGACCTGAAGCACGTCAGAGTCCGGGCGGTAGACTCCAAGGGGCGTGTCGTGCCGACGGCGGATTTCCCGGTGGAGCTTTCTCTCGAAGGTCCCGCTACAATCGCCGCCCTCGACAACGGAGACATGTACACCTCGGAACTCCACACTCCACGCACGCCGACCACGGCAAGCCACCGCCTCCACCGAGGGGAGCTGCTGGTGATACTCCGCTCTGCTCCCGACAGCGCCGGAGAGGGAGTAACGCTCCGCGCGACAGCGCCAGGCCTTCGCGCTGCTAACCTCCTGCTCTCGCGGGTGCAATAGAGGGCGCGTCATAATTACGAGTTTTGACCGTTTTGTATCCGGTGTAGGGACGCGGCGTGCCGCGTCAGGCTTGGGAATCAAGCAATTACTTGTCAGCATCGTAAACGCGGCACGCCGCGTCCCTACACAGATTCTGTTCAGCAACACACTCATCGATTAGCTTCTGAGGCCCCGAATTTGCCTATGCGTGAAATTTTTTTGAAAAAAATCACGAAAAACGCGTGCTATTTCAAAAATTATGCCTAACTTTGCAGCGCAAAAGAGGAAGAGACCTCCCGCCGACAGGCCGCCAGCCTCCAGGCAAACGCAAATCAATGACTCCGTAGCTCAGTTGGTAGAGCAACTGACTCTTAATCAGTGGGTCGAGAGTTCGAGCCTCTCCGGGGTCACAAAACAAAATGGCAAAACGCCGCAAAGCACTGAAATCACTTGATTTTCAGTGCTTTTTTAATTTGCCAAAATTTCAGATTTGCGCAGAATACAGAGGCTGTGAGTGAGTCATTAGTGAGTACTCACATTTGTGAGT
>CALBWF010000066.1:0-20931 GCA_937969265.1 uncultured Porphyromonadaceae bacterium | reverse complement strand
TTGTTCTGAAATTTATTTAAGTTTAAACCCCTGTCGAAAAACGGGGAGTACTATAGGGATTCAAGTATTAAAGTCATCAATTCACATTTGTCGGCACTTAAAGCTTCAATCGAGAAGGCTGTTCCCGGTATCCATGTCATTCACAAGACTGATGTCAGGAAATTGCTGTGTACCAAGGATGGAACTACCATCAAGATTGAAGTAAATGGAATAAAAAGAGGAATTTTAGGCGATACCGAGAAGATGCAGCTTTGCGAAAAAGCTAAAGCGGAATTTGGAATGAGTTGCTTTGCCAATATCGTGTCATGGAGCCAGCTCTATGGTGGAAAGATTGCAGCTGCCCTTAGCCGTCAACATCCGCGAGACCTGTTCGATTGCAGGGGCATAACTTCTGACGATTTCGGAGCAGTTAAGAATGGCTTTATGCTCTGCCTTCTTGGAAGCGACAAGCCAATCATTGAATCTCTGAATCCAAATCCGATTGACCAGCAGGAGGCTCTCGACAATCAGTTTGAGGGAATGACCGATGAACCATTCAATTATGATGATTATCAAACAGCGAGATTAAATCTGCTTGAAGTTGTAAATCAAGGATTGACTGATGATGACAAAGCATTTCTCATTTCATTTGAGGACGGTAATCCCGACTGGAGTAAATGCTGCGCCGGGGATTTGAGCTACTATCCCTCTGTAAGATGGAAACTCCAAAATATCGCAAAGCTCAAATCCAGTAATCCGACCAAACATGAAGAGGGCATTAAGAAACTGGTCGATTATTTCAATAGGAATAAGTCTTAACACTTGGCATAAGAATCGTTAAAACGAACCCTTGACCTTGCTTTTCAGGCTGAAATTCACTAACTTTGCACTATAAGAACACCTCGTTACTGCATAGGCAAGAGAGCCGGCTAGACTGACGGATTTTTCGTTACCATCTCGTTACCCCTAATCATTGACGACTATCTAAATCATTGGTATAACTGCATTTGGAGTGTAAGGTTCAAGTTCCTCCATCTCCACTTGTAACCTCGGACTACCACCGTAGCTCCGAGGTTTTTATTCGTTTATTTGGGCCGGGATTTGCTCATTCATACTTTTTTAACACTAATTTTGCGGAATGGCAGGCGATAATCAGTTCACAATAACCAAGGCAGATAGAGACAAGAGACAATATCTCCACTTGCTCCTGATAGGGGACGAATCAGAATCCATGATTGACAAGTATATCGATCATGGCGACCTCTATGTCGGGTTAGTCAATTGTGAGCCTATGGCGGTTTGTGTAGCGCTGAGCCATGACGCAGGCACCATCGAGGTAAAGAACCTCGCCGTGCTTCCAGCATTCAGGCGGCAAGGCTATGGGCGCCGGATGCTTGAACATATCGAGCGTCTTTATCCTTGCCGCCCGATTATTCTTGGGACAGGGGAAACCCCTTCAACGCTCCGATTCTACAAGTCTTGCGGCTATTCATATTCCCACCGTATCCCAGACTTCTTCACTGACAATTATCCCGGTCCGATTATTGAGGAAGGAGTAATGCTGCGAGATATGATTTACCTTAAGAAAGATAATCGCCCACTACCTCGCGATAAGGCAAACCAGAGCCGGCCCGCTGGCTGCTGATGCCATAGCTTTGAAAACTCTCTGCCCCGTCAAACGCCGCCCCGGCTTTTGCGGTAGGCGCGCGGCGACTGGTTGAAACGCTCCTTGAAACACCGGCTGAAATACCGGGGTGAGGAGAATCCGAGAGCGTAAGCAATGTCCGTGATATTCGTTTCGTACTGTTCGGAAAGCATTTTTACCGCCCTGTCCATCTTTATCGAGATTATAAAGTCGTTGGGTGTCTGGCCTGTTGCCGCCTTTACGCGCGAAAAGAGCGCCGTGCGCGAGACATTCATCGCGGCGGCGAAACGGTCGATATTGAAATCGGCGTCTGAGATATTGGCGTCTACCACCTCTGTCGCCCGGCGCATGAACGCCATATCCGCCCCGTTAGAAGCGAACATCCGGTCGGCGCCCCCGTCGGCGGGAGCCGGGGCCGCAGCGCCGGAGAGCCTGTTGTGCTTGGTCAGCAGGTTGCGGCAGCGGGCAATCAACTGCCTGACGTCGAACGGCAGGGTCATGTAATCGTCGGCGCCTGCATTAAGGGCTTCCAGTATCTCATGGTCGGCGTTGTGGGAGCTGACGAACACATATGGGGTGTCAGCGGTCGTACTCTGGCTCTTTACCTTGCGGCACAGCTTCACACCCGAGAGCCCGGGCAGATTATAGCCGGTAATGACGAGGCGGGGAGCGTTCTCCTCGATCAGCCGCAGAGCCTCCGCTCCGTCGCCGGTTGATAGCACCCGGAAATAGGGCCGGAATATGTCGCACAGCATCTCCCGTAGCTGCTCGTTCCCTTCGGCCACCACCATCACTCCCTCGGGGAGCGGAGCGGTTTCGACCAGCTCGTCCTCCGGGGCGGGGGCGGCCAGAAGAGGCCGCGTGTGCTGCACGTTGTACTCCCGAGCCTGGCGGTAGTCGCCGGAACCAGCGATCTGGCTGTCGGCAAAGTGGTCGCGTCCAAGCGGCAGAGTGACCATGAACGTCGCCGACTGGCCCGGAGTGCTGAAAACCTCGATCTTGCCGTGGTGCAGCTCCACGATGCCTTTTGCCAGGGCGAGCCCCACGCCGATACCCTGCCAGTCGTCATCGACTCCCGCGCTCCCCTGGTAAAAACGGTTGAAAATCTTGTCGATGTCCTCAGCCGGAATGCCACACCCGGTGTCCGACACCTCGATTATCACCGAGCCGTCGCCACGGCGCACTCCGAGGGTAACCTCCCCGTCGGCCTCCGTATGTTTGAAAGCGTTGGACAGCAGATTGCTGACTACCTTGCGGAGCTGGGCCGGATCGTACCACAGCATAAGGGTCTCATTGGAACGGTTGAACCGGAAGCGGATACCCTTGTCCGCCGCGTAATCGCGGAACTGGGCGTAAATCTCGGCGAGGAACTTAACGACATTGTGCTCGCCGACCTTTATGTTCATCGCGCCTTGCTCGTAACGGCGGAAGTCAAGGATCTCGGCCATCATGTCGCGCATCAGTATACAGTTCGTGTACGCCCCGTTGACCTTGTTCTGCAGAGCGTGGGGCATCTCGGGGGAACGCATCAGGGACTCCATCTTTCCCATAATCAGCGCCAGCGGGGTGCGCAGTTCGTTAGAGATGTTGATGAAGAAACGCAGCTTGTTCTGGTTCATCTCCTCCATGTCATGGCTGCGCTGGCGTTCGAGGGCGATTGCCTGGTGCATGGCTATGCGGCGGCGGTAGATACGCACGCTCCACCATCCCAGCCCGGCGGCCGCGACTACATACAACGCTATGAAGCGCCAGTGCATGTAGAACGGAGGCAGCACGCGGAGGTCAAGCACGCTCTCCGGGGCGTCGCTCTCTGAAGAGCCACGCACCCGCAGACGGTATGTTCCTGGAGCCAGGTTGGTGAAACTCACGCCGTGGTCAGCCCGGAGGGGGAGCCAGTCGTCGGAATATCCCTCGAGGCGGTACTGCGGGTTAAGATTGCTGTCGTGGGTGAAGTCCGTTATGGCGTAGTAAAGCGTGAAAAAATTGTGCGCCGCGTCGAGAACCAGCGATTTTGCCTCCGTCACAGCCGATGGGAGTATACCGGAACCGTCGCCGGCGGTAATCTCGCGGCCATCGACCACGAGCCGGTTCGGGAACACGGAGTAACGCGTCTCGCGGGGCTTCAAATCGAAGGGGCTGAAAGTCACCAGGCCGTCAATACCTCCGGCATAGGCCCTGGTCCCGTCGGCCGACAGGTGGATTGCCTTGTTGTTGAAAGCGCTCAGGGGGACAGCCCTGCCGATACTGTACGAGGTCGAAGCGTCGCCGTCAAGAAGCGCCAGAGCCTTGTCTGTCAGCACCAGAAGCCTGCCGTCAGGAAGCTGGCGCGCACCGAACACGCAGTCGGAGGGCAACATTCCGCCTGCGTGTGTATAATGGATGAATTGCTCCCGTTCGCGGTCAAACCGGTCGAGACCAACCTCCGACGTGCCTATCCACAGGTCGTTGGAGGGGGAGACATACAGGAAATTGATGCCGTTGCTGCCGAGCGAGTGAGGCGAGCTGTCGGAGTGGCTGTACTGGCGGAGGCGTTTTGTCGCGAAGTTATAGCTGTATAGACCCCCGTCGGCACCTCCGATCCAAAGGACACCGGCATGGTCGAGAGCGAGGTCGAGAGCCAAAGATATGACATGCTCCTGCGCGCCTGTGCGGAACATGGGGGTAAAGACCTCTTCCGCTATATTGAACCGATAGATACCGTCGTGGGTCGCCAGCAGAAGGGTGTTCTGGTCGTATATTTCTATGTCGCAGACGATGTTCGCCTTGTCGTTACAAAGCGGATAGACCTTGTACTCCCCCGTTGCCTGGTCGAAGCGCTTGAGTCCTCCAAGATGGGTGCCGACCCACAGGCAGCGTCTCAAGGAGTCGAATTTGAGGGATTTAACGTTGTTGAACTCGCTGCCGGGGTGCATGTGCCAGTCAATGACCCCAGTCGACGGGTTAAGGCGGTTAAGGCCCCCACCCTCTGTCGCGATCCAGACCATCCCGTCGCTGTCCTCGGCCATTTCGCCTGTGACGGGGAAGCTGAGGGCACCCCCGGGAGCGTTCCCCGCGCGGAAAGTCGTAAATATATCATTCTCGGGATTGTAGGAAAGCAGCCCGTTAAAGTAGGTGCCGACCCAGACTGTGCCCTGCAGGTCGCAGGTCAGAGACCACACGGAAGAATGGCTCAGGCGCCCTTCTGAACCTCCCCGCGGAGCCTCAGCCCTGGTCAGGTAGTTGACGAAGCGCGACCCGGCCCCGCTGTAACGCGACAGCCCCTCCAGCGTCCCGACCCACAGGCGCCCGAGATGGTCGCGGCATACGGCGCGGATGAAATTGGAGCTGACGGAACCGGGGTCGGAAGCCGAGTGGGAAAACTGGGTGAAACGCCCCGAACGGTCTATGTGGTAGAGGCCGTCGGCATGCGTCCCGACCCACAGGCTTCCGTCGTAGTCAGGGAAAATGCTCGTTATGTTCCCCTTCGGCAGCAGCGACGTCACGCGGCCGCTCCTGAGGTCCTTCTTCATAAGGCCGCTCTCGACAGTGCCGATATACAGCACCGAGTCGGCCGCGTTCAACACCGAGACTTCAGAGCTGACACCTCCGAAATCCTTCGGGGAGCCCTGCCCGTCGGGGGGTAGCGACCATATCCGGCGACCCGAGGCATAGAACAGCCGACCGTCGCCGAAAGCCATGGCCGACGGCTGTCTGACCTCGATATTGGTGAACCTGTCGGACTTTATGTCGTAGACGCATATGCCTCGGATTGTAAGGACGAACACGCGGCCCTCCCCGTCGCCCGTAATAGCTCGCACATAGTTGCTCATCGGGGAGGAATCGTCGCCAGGAATCCGGCGGTAATTCTTTATATGCGTTCCGTCGTACAAGTCGAGTCCTCCGCGGGTGCCGATCCAAAGCAGCCCGCGCTCATCCTGGTATGTGGCCATCACGGAATAGTGCGAAAGCCCGTCGGCCATCGTGAGACGGTCGAATACCGGTTCGGCCGCACGCGTTTTCCAACCCGCCGCCAGCATCGGGGCAACGAGCCAGAAAAGCGCCGCCATGCAGGCGATTACCGCCCGGCGGGTTCTCTGAGGGTCTATCTTATTCATGACAGCACAAAATTAGGCATTATTTTTCTAAAATACGCACATATAGTACAAACAAAGGTGCAAAATGGTACAAAATAGCATATACAATCCTCTTTATGTGTATTATTTGTACTGTTTGCGTCGGCAGGGCGCCCGTTAAAAGAATAATTTTGCATCGCAAAGCAAAAACGACAAATAACCAAACTTTCCATGAAGGCACTTCTAAATCTAAGCGCGTTATTCATCGCCGCGGGCGCCGCGGCGGCAGGAATTTCCGATTCCGGCTTCGTCAGAGAGAACGCAGCGCACGCGGCATCTCAGTACCTCGGCCACCTGGCGGTAATAGACAGCATAGGCACTTTCGTAAACCCGCGCACGGTGAATCCCGACGGCAGTACCTGGTACGTTCCGGTCGACGACTGGTGTTCGGGGTTCTTTCCCGGCTCCCTGTGGTATCTCGGGGAACTTACGGGGGATGGCGGATGGAAACGCCGCGCCGCCGACTATACCGAGACCCTTGACTCCGCGCAGTACCTTACATGGCACCACGACGTCGGATTCATCATAGGCTCCAGCTATCTCAACGGCTACCGCCTCGGAGGCAAGAAGGAGTATATGTCGGCCGTTGTCAACGCCGCAAAGTCTCTTTCGACCCGCTTCCGCCCGGGAGCCGGGGTAATCCAGTCCTGGAACGTCGACAAAGGATGGCAGAGCGAGCGCGGATGGGCCTGCCCGGTAATCATCGACAATATGATGAACCTCGAGATTCTCTTCGAGGCTACCCGCGCGACTGGCGACTCGACATATTATAATATCGCCGTGTCGCACGCCAACACGACCATGGCCCACCACTTCCGTACCAATTTCAGTTGCTACCATGTCGTCGACTACGATCCGGCTACCGGCGAGGTGCGCCACCGCCAGACTGCCCAGGGATACGCCGACGAATCCTCCTGGGCCCGCGGGCAGGCATGGGCGCTCTACGGCTACACGATGTGCTACCGCTACACCGGCAATCCGAGCTACCTCTACCAGGCTGTCAACGTCTGTGACATGATCTTCAGCGACCCCTCCATGCCCGCCGACCTCGTCCCCTACTGGGATTACAACGCTCCCGGCATCCCCGCCGAGCCGCGCGACGCGTCGGCCGCGGCCTGCACAGCCTCCGCCCTCTACGAGCTGTCGACATACCTTCCGGCTCGCGGATACAAGGAACTCGCCGACAAAATAACGGCTTCGCTGTCATCGCCCGCCTACCGCGCGGAAATCGGTGAAAACAGCCATTTCCTGCTGATGCACTCTGTTGGGTCCATCCCCCACGGCCATGAAATAGACGTCCCCATCAATTACGCCGACTATTACTATCTCGAGGCACTTCTTCGGAAAAAGCGCCTTGACGAAGGGAACAAGACCCTGTTCTGAGTTCCGGGTTCTGCCCCCTGAACCCAGCCATAAGTAGCACTTCAACCCAGTCAATCCAAGTATGAATCGAATAACAATCATCTTCACGTTTCTCGCCGCCCTTCTGCTGCCGCCACACTCCCCGGCACAGGAGGCGGCCGAAGGCGCGGTCGTCAAAGGCACCGTTGTCGACGACACCTTCCTGCCGCTCATCGGCGCGAGTGTGAGCATTCCGGGCGCGAAGCCGCCGGTCGGGGTCAGCACTGACCTCGACGGCAACTTCGAGCTGCGCCTCCCCTCCCCCGACGCCGTATTGGAAGTGAGCTATATCGGCTACGAGACTACACAGGTCAAGGCGGAGACAGGCAAGAGGATGGAAATCGTGCTCAGGGAAAGCGCGACGGCGCTTGAGGAGGTGGTCGCGATCGGCTACGCGGTCGTAAAGAAAAGCGACCTCACCGGTTCCGTGGAGAAGGTCGACATGGAAGACCTCAACCGCGCCAACGTCTCCTCCTTCGACCAGGCGCTCGGAGGGCGTATCGCCGGAGTACAGGTCGTGGCGTCCGACGGCCAGCCCGGAGAGGGAGCCAACATAGTCATACGCGGTTCAAACACTATCTCTGACTCGGCTGACGGAACTCCGCTTTACGTTATCGACGGATTCGCGACCGACGACCCGAACGCCGGGGCAATCAACCCGGCCGACATAGAGTCAATCGACGTGCTGAAAGACGCGTCGGCCACGGCCATCTACGGCGCCCGCGGCGCTAACGGCGTGATCATCATAACTACCAAGCGCGGCTCGGAGTCTGCCCCCCGCGTTTCCTACGAAGGCTCTGTCAGCTTCCAGCGGCGCCCCAGAGGGCTAAAGCTGCTCCAGGGGAGGGACTTCGTGGCCCTCCAGGCGGAAATGCTCACCCCCGACGAGATGAACAAAACCTATTACTGCTACGACGAGTCGCTCGGGCGCTACCAGACGCTTGACGATTACGCCTACCGCAAGTCGACCGACTGGCAGGACGAGGTGTTCCGGGACGCCCTGATGACCAACCACCACCTGGCTCTGACAGGGGGAACGAAGAACACTCGCTATTCCGGCGCCTTGTCATACTACTACCAGGACGGCACCATAATAAAGTCATCTTACGAGAGCATAAAGGCGAGAACAACCCTTGACCAGCGCATATCCTCCACTGTGAAGGCCGGATTGGCGGTCAATTTCGCCAACAACACCTCGGTTGGGTCGGCGCCGACGCAGGGCGACGGACAGTCGACACAGTATTTCCTGTACCAGGTGCTCGCCTACCGACCCGTGAAGTACCGCTCGACCGACGACCTGGGGGACATAGTCGACAACAACGGCGGAACATACCCCTACAACCCCGTAAAGACAATCCGCAACACCTACGAACGGCTCCGCAACCGCCAGCTCTCGATGAACGCCTACATCAACTGGGACATATTGCCTGACCTGCTGTTCAAAGCCACGTTCGCATACACCTGGCGGGAGGCCCGCACGGAGAAATTCTACAACAAGGACACCTATTTCGGCGACCCCGCTTACTCGCCGAACGGCTCCAACGGGTCGTTCAACATAAAGGAATGGAACAGTTGGAGCAACGAGTACACCCTTACCTACCGCCGCCAGTGGGGCGCGCACAAGTTCAACGGCATGGCCGGCATGTCGCTGTCGAGCAAGCAGATTTCCAACGTCGGGGCCAAGAGCGTCCGGATTCCCTGGGACAGCCTCGGCTTCTGGGGCATCGACACCGGGACGGCGCAGAGCGTCACCGCCGACAACGTTCGCGACAGGATGATGTCGTTCTTCGGCCGCGTCAATTACGACTTCCGGGGCCGCTACCTGCTGACCGCCACGCTGCGCGGCGACGGATCGTCGCGGTTCACCAAAAACAAGTGGGGCATCTTCCCCTCGGCCTCCGCGGCATGGCGTGTCATAGACGAGCCGTTCATGAGCCGCTCGACCGGCTGGCTCAGCAACCTCAAGCTCCGCGCTGGCTGGGGAGCCACCGGCAACAACGCGACCCGCGAGATGTACCCCTCGAACCTCCTCTACTGGGGTGGCGAGAACTATCCCTGGAACAACACCCTCCACTCCGCGCTCTACATGCTCCAGCTCGCCAACCGCGACCTGCGCTGGGAGACTACTTACCAGACCAACGTCGGCATCGACTTCGGGCTGTGGAACAACCGGGTGAACGGCTCGGTGGACATCTACGACAAAGACACCCGCGACCTGCTGCTGTATGCCGACGTGCCCCCTCGACCGGATTCACCCAGGTACAGCAGAATATCGGCAGCATATCTAACCGCGGCCTCGAGATAACGCTCAACGCGACAATCCTGCCGGGATTGCGCGGCAACCTGAAATGGACTTCGAGCTTCAACATCTCGTTCAACAAGAACAAGGTGACAGCCCTTTCCGACGGCCAGGAAAGCCGCATGGCCGGCATACGCTATCCGGCGATTTCCGACCTCTATATCTGCAAAGTCGGGCGCCCTCTGTCCGAGATGTACGGCTACATCTACGACGGCGTGTACCAGTACTCCGACTTCGACGAAGTGTCGCCAGGGGTATACCGGCTGAAGGACGGAATACCGAACAACACCAACGACCGGGCAAACATCCGCCCCGGTGATCCCAAACTCCGCGACATAAACGGCGACGGGAAGGTTACCGCCGAAGACCGGACAGTCATCGGACACGGCCTCCCGCTTCATACCGGAGGATTTATCAACAATTTCGAGTGGAAAGGCTTCGACCTCAGCATATTCCTGCAATGGAGCTACGGCAACGACGTGATAAACTACAACCGCGTGCTGCTGGAAAGCCTCCAGGGGAGACACCTCAACCAGCTCGCGACCGCAGCGAACCACTGGCGCCCCGACAACCCCACGGACTATCTCTGGGCCCCGAACCGCGGCTTGAACAACCTCCACACCTCGCGCGAGGTAGAGGACGCCTCGTTCCTGCGCCTGAAAAACATCCAGCTCGGATACACCCTTCCCGCCAAATGGCTCAGAGGCACCCGTCTTGCATCAGTCCGGCTATACCTCTCGGCGCAGAACGTGGCAACGCTGACCCGCTATACCGGCTACGACCCCGAGGTCTCCACCCGCAACTCCGCCATGACCCGCGGCTTCGACTACTCTGCCTATCCCAAGGCCCAGTCCTTCACCTTCGGAGTAAAGATTGACTTATGAAACTGAAAGCATTCCTCATAATACTCGCGGGCTCCTGCCCGCTCTGGTCCTGTTCATTCCTGGACACGGAGCCAATCGACTACATCAAGGGGGAGGACCTCTACCATACCCCCGAGACCTGCATGGCCGGGCTTGCCGGAGTGTACGACGCGCTGACCGCGGCAGGAGCTTACGGACAGAATCTCTGGGGCGACCTCGACGCCGGCACAGACATCCTCGTCTACAACCGCAACTACGGGACCGGCTACATCCAGATTTCAAACTACAACTACAACAACAGCGACAAAGCCCTACGCGAAAGCTGGACCGCCCTGTACAACGGAATCAACCGGGCCAACGACTTCATCCGGCGCATAGGTCTCGCATCTGACGTTGAATGCGGAGGCCCCCGCTCGAAAGCGATGTTTCTCGGCGAGGCCAAGGCCCTGCGCGCGCTGTGCTACATGAACCTCGTGGCGTTCTGGGGAGAGGTCCCCCTGCGGCTCGAGCCGACATACGGCCTGGGGTCGCAACTTAAAGCCAAGGCGAGCCAGGCAGAGCTGTACGCCCAGATTACCGCCGACCTCCGCGACGCCGCCGAAGGATGCCTCGACATACGGGAGCTGCAATCCCCCGGCCGCGTGTCGCGGACCGCCGCCGAAGCCCTCCTGGCGCGGGCCTACATGTGGCAGGCGGGGTACCCTCTCTATGCCGACACCTGGGGAGAGGCTCTGAAATGGGCGCGCAAGGTTGCCGACTCCGGGCGCCACAACCTCCTCCCCCGCGAAAGCGGCGGCTACCGGCAGGTGTTCATAAATATGTGTTCAAACCTGTACGACCTTACATCCTACGAGTCAATGTTCGAAATCGAGTTCTACGGCAACGGACAGACCCAGACCAACGAGGCCGGGCGCCTGGGGCTATATATCGGCGTTACCCAGCAGACGCCGAGCGACGACCACGCCTACGCCTACGGACTTTACGACGCCACGAAATACCTGTTCCGGCTTTACGAGGACGGGGATGACCGTCAGTGGTGGAACGTCGCCGACTACAAATATGTCACAACCGACGGCACCGTTACCGAGCAGCCCCGCACGGCCGCCGAACGGGCACTGGAGGACGGGAACGCCGCCAAATGGCGCGCCAAATACATCCCCGAACGCCCTCTGTCGCGCAACAACTCGTCCATCAACTTCCCGGTAATACGCTTCTCCGACGTGCTGCTGATGGTCGCTGAATGTATAAACCATGTCAACGGCGCCCCGACCTACGAAGCCTTCGCGGCCCTCAACCGCGTGCGGCGCCGCGCGGGTGCCTCCGAGCTCAGCCAGGCCGACGCCTCCGACTTCGAGAGCTTCGACAGAATCGTAAGGGACGAACGGACCCGCGAGCTCTGCTTCGAGGTCCCCCGCCGGATGGAGCTGCGCCGCCACGGTGCCGACTATTTCGAGTCGCAGATCGCCCTGCTGGCCGACCAGTCGCTAAACGAGCAGAACAAAAAGAACGGCTACGACCTCGAGTCAGTCAAGGCCCTCCCGGCGCTTAACTTCTCTTTCAAGCACATATATTTCCCAATCCCGCAGGCCGAACTGAACGTCAACACAGCCTGCACCCAAAACGTCAACTGGTAATGAAATCCACCTTTCTGCTATTCATAGCCGCCGGCGCGGCCCTCTGCTCGTGCGGCGACTCCGTGGAGTCTCCCGACTTCACTGTCGGGGTTCCGGCGGGATTGAACGTCGCGGCGGGGGAAACAGTACGTTTCGTTTTCGGCGGCAACCCTGACTACATAACGTTCTTTTCCGGGGAGGACGGCAGCGACTACGCCGCGTCAGACCGCTACGAAGCCGACATCGCCGGACTGGAACTCTCATGCGGGATGCGCCAGCAGTACAACGATACGGAATATCTCGACCGTCAACTTGTCTATGTCTATGCGTCGACCGACTTCAACGGCGATTACAGCGCCGGAAGCCTCAACGCCGCGACATGGATTCCGCTGACAGGCGTCGGAGCGAACTCCCTGCCTGTGCCCG
Source organism: uncultured Porphyromonadaceae bacterium (assembly GCA_937969265.1). Classification (GTDB taxonomy): domain Bacteria; phylum Bacteroidota; class Bacteroidia; order Bacteroidales; family Muribaculaceae; genus UBA7173. The sequence goes on along the minus strand of CALBWF010000066.1, from coordinate 8,593 downwards.
TGGCGCTCTCCGCGGCGGCAGCCACATGCTCGGGAAGCGTGGACCTCGGAGAGTACGTCGGGTGTGACGCTCCCTTCTATCTCGCCTTCCTGTACAATGCCCCGGGTCGAGCGAACATACCGGCTGCCAACGGCGGAGGGCGGTACATCGTTCGTCCGCGCGTCGACGTTACCGACCTTCGGCTCAAGAAACGGCTTGCCGACGGCTCTCTCGAGACTCTCGACAACGCGGCCACGCAGTTCGGCATGCGCCCCGTCTACGAACTATCCTACAAAGAGTCCAATTTCCGCGTGACCGACGACGGAATGCTCTTCCAGCCGGTACAGGCCGTAACCGACCCTCTGACAGGGCGCGAACCCGACGAACGGGTATGGATGGTGTCGGCCCGAATCGACCCCCGCAAAGTATCTCCTGACCGAGGCCTGGCAATAAAGTCGGCGGAAGCGCGCCTGAGTTTCTACGAACACTCGTATAAAAAGCCCGGCGAATATACGGCCACATTCGTGGCCACGAACGCTAACCTCTGGGATAGCAAACGTTGTGTCAAACAGTTGTCAATCACCGTACGATGAAACGAAAAACGACCTCTTTCGCCGTAATTCCGCTGCTCGCGGCCCTCGCCGCGGCAGCCTGGAGCTGCGCCGACAGCCACCCGGAGGCGCCGCTTCCCCCGACGCCCGGGGAGGAGGAGCAGAATCCTCCTACGGCCCCAAGTGAGCCGGTCAAGGGCTGCGGGTTGTGGAACGACTTCGCCGCCGGACGCTCGGAGATGCTCCCTGACTTTTCGTACGCCGGGTACGCGTGGGGCGAGAAAACGCTCCCGGAAGCAGACTATCCGGTTTTCAACATTTGCGATTACGGCGCGGTGGCGGATGACGGGAAATCAGACCGCCGGGCCTTTGAGGCGGCGGTGAAAGCCGCCATCGACGGCAGCCGAAACGGCGCGGTAGTCTACGTCCCTGCCGGACGCTTCGAACTACACGATGCCTCGGACCCCAACACGCCGATTATCATCGACTGTGACAACATCGTCCTCCGCGGCGCCGGCCGCGAGCGCAGCGTGCTCGCGATGTCAGCTCCCGGGGAGGCCCTTGACGGCTCGCTGTGGAACACCCCGGAACTGCTGTCGTTCCGCTATGTGCGCTCCCGCGACGACGAGCAGACGCGCCTGACGGAAATAACCTCCCCCGCGTCCTGCGGCAGCCGCGATATAGAAGTAGCGTCCGCATCCGGACTGTCGGTCGGACAGCGGGTGCTTGTCAGACTCGCCGGAGACCGGCGCCCGGAAACTGTCGCGGCCGAACTCGCCCCTCATCCCGTCGACCCTGAGTTCAGCAATCTCGCGGCCGAGGGGGTAAAAGTCGCCGAATACCATACCGTGATGCGCGTTAACGGCACGCGGGCGACTCTCTACGAGCCTCTGGGACACGAAATTGACCCTCGTGGAGGATGGACGCTCCACGCCGTGTTCGACCGCCGCGGCTGCGGGGTCGAGGACCTGAGCTTCGAAGGAGCCTTCACCGAGCCCTTCTCTCACCACAAAGACGCGCTACACGACAGCGGATGGCGCATACTTACCTTCCTCCGCCAGGCCCACGGATGGGTACGGCGCTGCTCGTTCGCCAATGTCAGCGAGGCTCTTAGCGTCATGCTCTCCTGCAACATTACCGTTGACGACTGTTCGATCGAGGGGAACGCCGGCCACTCCGCCATACGCTCCCAGGCATCGACCAACATCCTAATACGCGATGTCGCCGACCGCTCGGGGCAGTACCATTCCGTAGGCGTCTCCAAAACCGCCTCACACACCGTTCTCCTGCGATGCGAAATCGGAGCATCCTCGAGCTTCGAGTCTCATTGCAGCCAGCCGCGCAACACCCTTCTCGACCAATGCCGCGGCGGCCTGAACCCCGACCATGCCGGAGGGGACGCGGCGCTCGGCCCGAACCATCTGCGCGGCCTCGTCCTCTGGAACTACACCCAGGAGAGCGGCACTGCCGGAGAGTTCCCCCTCTGGAAGCGCAACAACCGCTTCGTAATGCCCGTGATCGCCGGCTTTGTCGGAACCGCGACGTTCAATCCCTCGGAAACGTCGGCGCTTGAAAGCCTCGGCACCCCGGTTGAACCCCGGTCGCTGTACGAGGCACAGCTCAAACTCAGACTGGGCAGATAACTTACGACATATCAGGATATATCGCCATATGATAAAGAATATATACATATCCGCCGCGCTGGCGCTCGCCCTGGCTCTGTCAGGCTGCTGCCACGACGACCCCTCCCCGGCCCGCCCCTCGGCCCTCGTGCTCTCGGCCGCCATATACGATATAGCCGCCGATAATTCCTCCGTATGGCATTCCGGAGAACCATTCGGCGTATATATGCTTGACGGCGCTGGGGCGCCCCTTTCCTCCAATGCGCGCCATCTCGCCGACAACCGCGGAGCGACAGGGTATCTCGTGCCGGAAGGCACGCCGCTCTACCTCCCGTCCGACGGAAGCCAGGTAAGCGTGACCGCATACCATCCCTACGACGAGGCTGCCGCCTCCAACGGCAATCGGACGACGATTACCATACGCGGCAACATGGCGCCCGACGCATGCCTGTGGGCGACAGCTAAGAATCTGAGCAAGACCCAGCCCAGGGCAACCCTAGGATTCAAGTCGCAACTGGCTCAAATCCGCGCCCGGATTCTCAACGGCGACCCGGCGACAGCCCGCATCGTCGCCCGCCTCGAAGGCGCTCCGGGGAAATGCGAGTTCGACATCCTGGAAGGCCGCTACACGGGGACACCTGACTGCTCGTCGCCTCTCGGAATAACTGTAAAGGCAACCGAAGGAGCCTTTGAGCTCGACGTCGTGGTAGCGGCTACCGAAAGCGCCGAAGGGGGGCCGGGAATCGTTGTCACGGCCCTCGACAAATCAGGCCGAGAAATAAGAACCTACCCGAAGGTTGCCGTCGGCGCGATGCTCGGACTTGAAAACGGCCGCACGTTCATGCCTAACACAGTCTACAACCTCGCGGGAACCCTCGACCAGGCCAATCTGCACTTGCAGTTCACCGGCTCCTCCCCCATATGCGTCATCACATGGGGCACAGACCCGGACGAAGAGTTCGGCACTATAATCAAAGACAAAAATACCAACCAATAACCTATCACACTACCTTATGAACTACAAACAGATTCCCTTCGTGCTGGGACTCGCGGCGCTCGCCTTCTCCTGCTCCGACGAACCAGCGGAACAACCCTCGTCCAACAACGGCAAGCCCGTGCGCTTCGAAATCGGCGCTGTCGCAAGCCGCAGCGTCACCAACGCGGACAACACGACCGAGTTCGTCTCCGGCGACAGAATCGGCATTTACGGCGCGAAAGGCGCGACCGGGACCAACGTCCCCTTCATCGTCGGCAGCGACGGACAGCTCCAGGCGGAGGCTGGCAGTGGCATCTTCTACAACACCAGCGGGGGAGCGACCGCCGACTTCCACGCCTACTATCCCTACACCGCGGGGCAAAACGGCCAGAGCGTCAGCTTCACCGTCGGGGCTGACCAGTCGACTCCCGAGCTGTTCAACGCTTCCGACTTCATGACAGCGTCGACGCTCGGCATCGCCACCGGCTCGGAGGCACCCGTCAAACTGATTTTTCAGCACCGCCTGGCAATCGTGCAGCTCGAAGTAGTGACTTCCAAAGGGAGCGCCCCGCAGTCAGCATCGCTGTGCGGAATCCTCGGTACCGCTGTCTGGGACTGGGCTTCCGACGCGGTTAACGCCGCCGGAGAGCGCGTGAATGTCAAAATGTGGAACCGCGGCGAAGACGGCCTCACCTACTGGGCCGCAGTCCCCGCCCAGACCGTAACAGCCGGGACACGCCTCCTCTCCCTCGACTTCGGCGACAACGCCTACGCCTTCACTACCACATCCCCCGTGACCCTCTCCGAAGGAACTATCAAAAAATTCCGCATCGGAGTAGGCGACGACGACCAGGTTGTCGTGTTCTCCTCCGAGCTTGAGGTCAAGCCCTGGACCGAAGACTCTGAAATCGTCGACGGCAGCGGCGAGCTCGTCGAGCCCGATCCCCTTATGCCGCTCCAGGATTTCTCTGACTTCAATCCCGTACTGATTTCCAAAAACAAAGAGGAAATCACCGGTCCCGGATGGTACCTGTTCCACGCATACGACACCGACGTGCTCGAAATCACCTCCGACGGCGACCGCGACAAAGTAATGCATATACGCCGAGTATTACAGGAGGGGAAAACCGGCCTCGAATGGCATAACGGCGCCTACTATTACGCCGCCGCCAACCCGGAGAAGCGCGTCTACACTCTGACGTTCACCGCCCGCTCCTCCTTCTCCGCCAACATGAAGGGAAACCAACTGCGCATCGGTGCATATATGAAAGACGCCACCGGCAAGGACCATTTCGCTGCAATGCGCAAAGGGGATGACCTCGTCACCGCAATATACTACCAGGTACCTTCCGAAGAGTACGCTACGTACACTCTCGAGTTCGACCTGTCGAAAGTATCGGCCGTTCACAACGGCAACGCTCAGACCGAATGGCTCACCCCCGATGCCGACATGCTTGGACTCGTTACCCTCTACATATCCTCCAACGCCAAGGACATTGACTTCTGGCTCGACGACATTTCATGGAAATAACCATCTCTAACAATTAATTTAACCATCTCTATTAAACAAACCAACAATTATCATGAAAAAGCTGACATTTATCGCTTTTAGCGCACTCCTTCTCGCATCCTGCTCAGAAGAAAACGCCCCCGCGAATCCCGCCGGCGAAGATACCATAACCCTGAGCGTCAACGGGCCTGTACTGCTGTCCCGCACGACAACCGCCGAGGACGGCGGCATCCTGAAGACCACCTTCGTTGCCGGCGACAAGGTCGGCGTTTCGGCCTCCGGCGGCGCTATCGCCTCCAACTGCGAATACACCGTCGCCGCTGACGGAACCGCGCTCGAGGGAACCCCCATCTCGTTCCAGTACAACACCGGAGCCGAAATCCTGGCCTATACCCCCTACTCTGCCGACGCTACCGCCGCAGGGCTGACCTTCAGCATCAACCCGGACCAGAGCGTGGCCGACAACTTCAACGCGTCCAACTTTATGACCGCCAAGGCAAGCGTCACAAAGGAGAATCCCAAGGCGAGCCTGAGCTTCACCCCGCGCACAGCGCTTGTTTACGTAGAAATGGCCGGAACCCTCGGCGAGACCGCCAAGGCGCTGACTCTCTGCGGTATCAAGCCCTCGCTTAAATGGACCGCCGCTACCGACGCGACCGCTACCGAAGGGGAAGCGACCGACGTAGTTATGCGCAAGGTCGGCGAGACTCCCGTATTCATGGCCTTCGTACCCGCCCAGACGACGGCTGCCGACGAACCCCTTTTCGTCATCGCAATCGGCGAGCGCGAGTACTCCTACACCCCGACAGCCGGAATAGAGTTCAAACAAAACACTGTCAAGCGCTTCAAGCTCACCGTCAACGCCGACGAGACCGTAAATATCGAATCGAGCGTTGTCTCCGGCTCCGACTGGACCGAGGACGGCACCACCACCGAGAGCGTTGACGGAGACATCGTGCGCCGCTACGTAGAGCTGATTTCCGCCGAGGAAGGCAACTTCACCGGCAAAGCCCTGAACGAGGCCACCGGCATGCAGGGCGCCAAGGAGGGCTGGAACGCGATTATCGCGGGAGGCAATTCGAGCGCGATCTCGATTTCAGGCGAAGAGGCCGTAATCGCGACCGACGGAGGCAACTGGTACCAGCGCGCTCTCTACTTCCGCGCCCCCAATGCCAAAGGAACCGCCCATAAATACAAGCTTGAGTTCGATGTCAAGGGTGGAACCGACATTCAGGTCGCCGTGATGCGCGGACAACAGGCCGGCTCCTTCACCGCCAACGCGTACTTCGCCGTCAGCGGCGCTACCGCGGCCAAAGTTGAAAGCACCAAGGCTGAATATACCCATAAGAGCCTGCAGGTCGACCTCTCGCAGATTTCCTCAGGCGATGTTGACTTCTCGACTGGTGTCGGCGTGATTTTCTTCGCTAAAGAAAACACCCAGCAGACCCACAGCGTCAAGAACGTATCCCTCATCGAAATCGAATAAAGTCCCCGCGATATTCTCTTCTTTCTCCGCTACCAAGAATGAAAAAAATAATCCTTCTTGCCGCTCTTTTCCTGGGCCGGGTATCAGTCCCTGCCCAGGAACTGAGTTTCGAGCATCTGTCGCATGACTTCGGACTGATTTCAGAGGCCGACGGGAAGGTGAGCCACGATTTCAAGTTCACCAATACCGGCGACGCTCCCCTGCTTGTCAAGGACGTTATCGCCGGATGCGGATGCACCTCGGCCAAATGGTCTGACAAGGCATACGCCCCCGGGCAGAGCGGTGTCGTGCGCATATCCTACCAGCCCGAAGGCCGAAAGGCCGAGAGCTTCTCGATAGTGTCCGAAGTGTTCAGCAACGCCGGCAAACCTGTCGCGCTGACAGTCGAGGGGCGCGTAGAGCTCGCGAAACACTCGTATGTCAATTTCTTCGACCCTGCGCAGGGTGAACGCTCCAACGCGCCGGCGCCGGTTCCTGCCGACGATTACGAGCGGGTGCTTCAGCGCGTGCGCGAACAGGTTTTCGCCTCTATCGACACCGAGACCCTCGACCGCAACGCCGCGTCGCTGATGAAAATGATGACCCCGGAGGGCATATGGCCGGAAATAGACTACGCCTGCCGGTTCCGTACAAACTGGGACCCGCTGAGGCACCTCAACAACTTAAAACGGATGTGTACCGCCTTCGCGAACCCGGAATCCTCGTTCTACGGCCACCCCGTGCTTTTCCGCGCCATTGACGCGTCAATCCGAGCCTGGAACAAGCACTCCCCTACATCCTTCAACTGGTGGTACAACCAGATCGCGGCGCCAAAGGTAATGGCCGACATACTCGCGTTGCTCGAGGGCGCACCCCAAAAGCCCGCGAAAGGCGTGACCCAGGGACTGATGGACATGATGGCCGCCAGCAACCCGCGCGACTGGACCGGAGCGAACAAGCAGGACATAGCGATCCACCACCTCGTGCGCGGCTGCGTGCTGAAAAATGATTCGATTGTCTCGACCAACGCCCGCGAGATATTCGAGCCTGTGCGCATAACCGATTTCGAGGGTATACGCGAAGACCTCTCCTACCAGCAGCACAGGAGGCAACTGTATATCGGCGGCTACGGGACAGTCTTCATAGACAATATCTCCAAAATAGCGCCAATGCTGGCCGGCACGCGTTTCGCCATGCCGGAAGAAAAGCTCGAGCTATTTTCGAGATTCGTGCGCGAGACATACCTCAACGTGTTCCGCGGCCGCCATATGGACTTCAGCGTATGCGGCAGATCCGTCAGCCGCCCGAAGATGCTTGACGGAGGCGCAAACGAGGCTCTCTTCGACCGCATGCGCACCCTCGATCCGGCTCACGCCGAAGAGTACGCGCGGGTCGCGGAAAGATTCTCTACCGGCAACGCCACCGCCGGACGCTCCCCGCGGAACACAATGTTCCACACCTCGGATTACATGCTCCACAACCAGCCCCGTTACGATTTCTCGGTACGCGCCGTGTCAAAAAACACCTGCCGGTCGGAAAGCGGAAACGGCGAGAACCTGTTGGGACTGTACCTCAGCGAAGGAGCTACCTGCATCCGCGTGACCGGTGACGAGTACACCGACATATTTCCCGTATGGGAATGGGACCGCGTCCCTGGCACGACCCTCCCTGCCGGAGAAAAGAACAACCCCCACGAATGGGGCGTTGACGGATGCTCCGATTTCGTAAAAGGCGCATCCGACGGCCGCAACGGCGCTATGGCTTACGCCATGGATGACTACGGCGTTAAAGCCCGGAAGGCCTGGTTTATGTTCGACCGCCAGGTTGTATGCCTCGGCGCCGGAATAACAGGCGACAGCCTCGCCACGACTTTGAACCAGTGCCATCTGACTTCCGACGTGTACCTCGTATCCGACAGCACAACCATGCGGCTCTCCCCGGAATCGCGTTTTAAAGGGCCGTTCAAAGGATACGTGTGGCACGGGAAAGTCGCCTATTACCTCCCCGAAGAGGCCGAAATCGACCTCCGCAACGCGACACAGACAGGCAACTGGGCCAGAATCAACTTCAACCAGTCCACCGAAACAGTGGCCACGCCGGTCTTCAACCTCGCTGTCACCCATGGCGGCAAAGCGGATAACGGCAGCTACGCCTACATAGTGATTCCCGGTATCGCCTCTCCTATGGCGCTGGGGCATCTTGACCCTTCGGAAATCGCCATCGTTGCGAACACTCCGGAATGTCAGATTGTGGTCAACCGGCGCCTCGGAATCGCGGGAGCTGTGTTTTACTCTCCCGGGAGCGTCACCTGGGAAGGCCATACGTTCTCCTCTGATACCCCTGACGTTAAACTCTTCAACATCTGAGGCCGGCTATCCAAACGTACGACAGGCTGAACAACGAAGATACCGCGGGCGTTATACGTTTAAATACGTTTAAGTAACTGGTCGAAATTATTTTAATATTTATCCGAGGAAAATTTTTAGAAGA